>DATLOU010000129.1:0-5513 GCA_035536115.1 Rhizomicrobium sp. | reverse complement strand
GATCCAGTGTCTCATTGTCATTACCTGCGGACGTCGAAAGCCGCGACCTGGATCCTCGCCCTTTGCGAGGTCAACGCCGCTTAAGTGCGACGCCTGAGCGGTGCTTCACGCCCCGCAGTAAGACAATGGAAGGGTCGTCCTGAAAATGGGCGGCCCTTCTTTGTTTTCTTTCTCACTCCTTGGTGCGGTAGTCCTTGAAGGCGGCATCGCGGGCATCGAGGCCCTTGGTCACGCCGTCGCGGAATTTGGCGAAGGTCTGGCGCGAGCTTTCGGTGGTGAGCGCCAGCGCCTGGATTTCCGTTCCGGCACGGATCGCCGCGCGCAGGCCCATGATCTCCATCGCGCGATGCACCGAACGCTTGTTCATCTGCTGCACGTCGGTCGGGATCTTGGCGATGCGTTCGGCGATGGCGAGCACCTCGCGTTCGAGCAACTCGAGCGGAAAGGCGCGGTTGGCGAAACCGACGCGCACGGCTTCTGTGCCGCTGACGGCGTCGCCCGTCAGCATCATCTCCATCGCGGGACGAAGGCCGCAGAGCCAGGCATGAAACTGATTGTCCGGCGGGCTCATCATGCGCACCGGCGGATAACCGATCTGCGCGTCCTCGGCGACATAGACGAGATCGCACGCGGTTGCGAGCTCCGATCCACCGGCGAGGCACCAGCCATGCACTTGCGCGATCACCGGCTTGGCAAGATCCCAGATGCGAAAACAGCCTTCCACGACATGGCGCGCCCATTGTCCCGAACCTCCGGCGGTCTGGTACGGCAATGCCTGCCGCGCCCCGTCGCGCGACAAGTCGTAGCCGGCGGAGAAACAGGGCCCCGCGCCGCGCAGGATCGTGACGCGCACCGTGTCGTCGCGATCTGCCGCGTCGAGCGCCGCGTAAAGCTCGCCACGTAGGGCGTTGGAAAGCGGATTGCGTTTTTCCGGCCGGTTGAGCGTCAGCCGGCGCACGAAGGGAGCTGGATCGTCGAGCAAAACCAGGGGTTCGGCCATGGCGGCACCTCATTTTGGGTGGGCCATGGTAGTCGGGCCTCTTGCGCAAGGGGAGCGCTCTGCCCCACGCTGTCCCGGGGTATTTTCGAAAGAGTCCGTCATGCCGCTTCGTCACTTCGCCCGCACCGTCGATGCAAAAGAGATCACCGCCGCGCTCAAGGAAGACGGCGCGGCCATCGTCGATAACATTCTGACGCCGGCCGAGGTGGACGCGGTCGCGGCCGAACTCAAGCCTTGGATGGACAAGACGCCGTTCGGGCCCGACGACTTTTCCGGCCATCGCACCAAGCGCACCGGCGGCCTCGTGGCGCGCTCGCCCAAATGCCGCGAACTCGTGATGCATCCCCTGATCCTGGGTGCGGCCGGCGAACTCCTGTCGCACGCGGCGAGTTTTCAACTTCACCTGACGCAAGTGATCGCCATCGGTCCGGGCGAGCCGGCACAGATGATCCATCGCGATCAATGGGCCTTCGACTTCTTTCCCTTTCCCAAGGGCTATGAAGTCCAGTGCAACACGATCTGGGCGATGACCGATTTCACCGAGGAGAATGGCGCAACCCGCGTCATTCCCGGCAGCAATAAATTCGAAGACAAGATGCGCTTCGAGGAGAAGGACACAATCCCGGCCGAGATGAGCAAGGGCTCAGTCTTGTTCTACACCGGCAGCATCTATCACGGCGGCGGCGCCAACCGCTCCGACATGACGCGCGTCGGCATCAACGTCACCTACAATCTCTCCTGGCTCCGGCAGGAAGAGAACCAGTATCTTTCCGTGCCGATCGAGATCGCGCGCACCTTGCCGGTCGATCTCCTGAAGCTGATCGGCTATCGCCGCGGCGCCTATGCGCTCGGCTATGTCGATGATCTGCGCGATCCAATCGAGGTCGTAAAACCGGGGCTTTCGAAAACGGGACTCGGCGATCTTGAGAAGACGCTGGAAAAACTCGACCTCTGAATCGTCGGCCCCTCGATTCCTTCGCGAGGCAATGAATACATCGTAAATAAATCGGAGCTGTCTTTCACCTGTCGCTTAAGCGGATAACCTCGTCGACCTCGCGGCAAACAAACGAGGCCATGATGAGCCTGAAGGACCCCAATTCCGTAAATCCGAAAGCGCCCAAGCGCATCGCGATCGTGCTTTCCAATCCCACCGTTTCGACCACGACCGGGTGGCCGGTGGGATTCTGGTGGAGCGAACTCAGCCATCCCTATCTGGCGTTCACCGAGCAGGGTTACGAAGTCGAAATCTTCTCGCCGGATGGCGGACGATGCGAGGCCGATGCCATGAGCGACCCGCGCGATTCGTCGGGCTATTCCTCGACCGACTTGATCAGCATGGGATTCATCGCGACGCCCGCTCTTGCTGCGTTGTTGAAAGAAACAAAGAGCGTGCAGGACCTCGACGTCGCCAAGTTCGACGCCATCGTCGTGGTTGGCGGTCAGGCACCGATGTTCACCTTCGAGAAGGTGCCGGCACTGCAGAGGAAATTTGTCGAATTCTACGAGAAGGGAAAAGTCGCCGCCGCGCTCTGTCATGGTACAGCGGTCCTGCGTTATGCGCGGCTCTCCGACGGTACGCCGCTCGTCAAGGGCAAGACGGTGACCGGCTTCGCCAATGTCGAGGAGGATTTCGCCGACAATGCGGTGTGGTCGGCCAATCTTCTTGCCCGCGACAAGCATGTCATGCCTTGGCGCATCGAGGACGAGCTCAAGAAGCTCGGCGCCAACTACATCCAGTCGGGTCTATGGCGCAGTTTCGCCGTGCGCGACGGAAACCTGGTCACCGGCCAGCAAAATTTTTCCGGAGCGGAAACCGCCCGCCTGATCATCGATGCGCTAGGAGAATGACAACTGGTCATTGAGGAAATCGTTCGCGACTATTTTGCTGCCTGGAACGCGCATGACGGCAACAGGCTGGCAACACTCTTCGCCGCGGACGGCACTTACGATGGGCCCACGCTGTCGCTTGCCGCGCCCCCCTTCGATCTGGCGGCTGTGATCGCAGCCTTGGCGGCGCAGTTCTCCGATTTCCATTTCGGTGTGAAGCGCATCTCGCCATTCGCGTCGCTTGCGCATATCGAGTGGACGCTCACCGGTACCAATGATGGCCCCATCAAGCGTGGCGTGCCGGCGACGGGGAAGCAGATTCATATCGACGGCATCGACGTCATCGAGTTTGCGCATGGCGGAATCGCCAAGGTGCGCCGCTTCTACGACAGACGTGCGATGTTCGAGCAGCTCGGCCTGCAGGTCCTGGTGGAACCGCATCAGTTGGGTGCCGTGCGTTTCGGCTATTCGCTGCATGCTTCTTCGGAAAATCCTGCGCCGCCCGGCATCGTCGCCCTGACCTGGATCGAGGGCCGCGACGAGGCCGAAAGGGATCGCATTCGCGAACACTCGGGCGAGATCGTCGCCGACTTTCTGAAGGAGCCCGGCTTCATCGGGATCGTTACGGGTTTCGCAGGCGATCGCGGCTTCACGTGCACGGCCTGGCAAGACGAGCCTTCACTCCACCGCGCGCTTGACCACCACCACGCACGCGCAAAGCAGGAGTTTCGCACCAGCGGGCTATCGCCTGCGGTATGGACAAGTGTGTGGAAGCCGCATCACATCAATCGTCTGTGGCTGCGCTGTTCGACTTGTGAGCGACCCAACGATGTGAGCGACCGTCATCTTCAATGCACGAACTGCGGCGCTGACTTGCCTGTGCAACCTGCCTACTGGTGAGCATGCGCGGCATCTTCCGCACAGGCGAAACGGACGCAGCGCGTCTGGAAGCGTTCTCAGATGGCGTTCTTGCCATTGTGATTACGTTGCTGATCCTGAACGTTCAGATTCCGCGCGGAATATCCGGTGGCAACGATGCGCTGTGGGCGGCCTTGCGCCAGCAAATTCCCATGATCGGCGCCTGGGTCTTGAGCTTCTTCTTCGTCCTCGTCTTCTGGGTGGCGCACCACTATTTTTTTAAGCAGCTGGAAAGAGTGGACCGGGGCATATTGTGGTTGAATGGGCTCTTCCTGCTGGCTATT
The DNA here is from genome assembly GCA_035536115.1 of Rhizomicrobium sp. Lineage (GTDB taxonomy): Bacteria > Pseudomonadota > Alphaproteobacteria > Micropepsales > Micropepsaceae > Rhizomicrobium. The sequence goes on along the minus strand of DATLOU010000129.1, from coordinate 1,484 downwards.
TCCTTCACGCCTTTTCCCACCGCCCTGTTCGGGCTCTATCCTTCGTTGAGCGCGTCGTCGACGTTGCTGGCCTGCGCCATGTTCGCTAGCGCCTCTGCATTCACGCTGATGCGCTGGTACGCAACGCGGCACGCCAAGCTCTTTTCGTCGCTTTATGCGGCCACCGCGGCACGTGCTCTCTGGCGCAGCCTGATCGGTCCGATCGGCTATTTCTCTGCCATGCTGGCTGCTCAGTTCAGCATTCCGTTCTCAGTCGCGCTGATGATCGCAGTGCCTATGCTGTTTTTTGTACCATTGCGGCAGATCGTTGAGGGTTAGGCGCGAGGGAGTTTTCGCGTTCGTGGGAAGCGTTCGTCGAGGGGGGCGGGCTTTACGGGTTCTTCGTGACGAGCGCCGCGGCAGCTTGTCCGGCAGCGAGCGCATAGGCGGGATCGCGGTGGATCAGCACTTGGGCCGCGGCGCCATCGAGGAGAATCATCACCTGGCGAGCGCGGAGCGCAGGTTCGTTCAGGCCGTTCGCGGCGATGCGGCCTTCGAGCCACGCTTCGACCCTCTTCTTGTGTGCCGATCCGATCTTCAGGGCGGGGTGGCCCGGCGTACCCGCCAGTTCGGCCGCCGCTCGGATAAATCCGCATCCCTTCCAGCGCGGGGCTTTCATCGCCCGAGCCAGATTTTCGAACAGTCCGAGGACTTGCTCGGGTAAATCACCCTTGGTCTCGTCCAGCCACGCGGCCTGGCGGGCGAATGTCGGGTCGTCGCGTGCAGCGAGATAAGCCGCAATGAGGTCATCCTTGCTGGGGAAATGATAGTAGAGCGTGCGCTTGGTAACGCCCGCCTTCGCTGCGATCGCGTCCATGCTCGCGCTGCGGATCCCCTCCCCATAGAAGAGGACGTCAGCCGCCTGAATGATTTGCTGTCGGGTCGCATGCGCGTTTCGGGCCATGGCGCCGATGTATACCGACTAGTGAATATACACAAGGGGCCGGTTCGCCAATACTCCCGCCCCGTCTGGGTGGCCGGCGGACCGACCTCTCGGCAGGGATTTCAGGAGGCCGTGAAAAATCGCGGCTGAGGAATACGTATGATGATGAGGCTCTATTCCGCTGATCTCAGCCCCTATTCTGCCCGTGTCCGCATGCAGATCTACGTCAAGGGCATTACGGACATTCTTGTCGAACTTCCAGAACATTGGGGAATGCCAAAATTCCGCGAGAGATTTCCGATCGGACGCGTTCCGATACTCGATGTCGATGGCGACATGATTCCGGAGTCCGAGGTGATCGCGGAATATCTCGAAGAGATCTATCCCGAGCCTTCGCTCTTGGGAACGACGCCGCGCGAGCGCGCGCATATCCGCATGCTGGCCCGCCTCAGTGATATCTACATCATAAACAACACGTTCACACTGTCCGGTCGAACTGGCGCTCTGTCCCGTCGAACGCCGACGGCCGCACGCGACGATGCCGTAAGCGCGCAACTCGTTG
>DATLOU010000128.1:0-32505 GCA_035536115.1 Rhizomicrobium sp. | reverse complement strand
GCAGCCGACAACGAGGACGTGGTCGCCGGGGCGCACGTTAGACCCTTGGAGCAGCTTTCCAAGCACGATGGGCCGCACGAGCGCCCGCCCCTCTCCGAGACTGACGTCACCATCGCGATAGGCCTGGGCGGCCATTGCCGGAGCCACAAACAGCTCCCGCGGCACCGCTTGCATCGCGGCGATCAGGCTCGGATTGGTGACATCGGCCGTGCGAATCTGCCCGTCCACCATGTGGCGGCGGGCGGCGGCGGCATCGAACATGCGCGAAACCCAGATTGCGGGGTCGGGTTGTGCGATATGCCCCGGCAAAACGCAAGCGGCCGCCGGGCAAAAGGAGGCATTGCCTAACCACCGGGGTGCGGTTACCCATGCCGGAACGGCCACGTGGCGGAGTGGTTACGCAGCGGTCTGCAAAACCGTTTACCCCGGTTCAATTCCGGGCGTGGCCTCCATCGATCGCTCCCGCCGCACGCTCGCACCTTGCTGGCCGAGGCGCTGTCGCAAGCGGGCGAAGCGGCGCGGCCCGCTTTCAAAGCGGGATCGGCTTTGTTATATGCGGGCCTCCATCACGCCGAGCAGGCTATTCCCCGGTAGCTCAGCGGTAGAGCAACCGGCTGTTAACCGGTTGGTCGCTGGTTCGAATCCGGCCCGGGGAGCCATCCTCTCGTGAACCTCCTCTGCCTGACCCGATCGCGCTTGCCTGCCTTCTGCACAGTTTCGCGTTCTGACATGATGGGGTATTCGTCGCTCGATGACGATCAGTGACCACGAAAAACATTCGCCAAATTGCATAGCAACGCTTTGGCTGCCGCGTTCAGTGTATTGAGTCGGAGACAGACTATCTGAGCGGGCCAACGCGACGGACTATGTGTGCGGCGGCGACGCGAGAAACGGTCGCGACTGCGGTGATTGAACCGCTTCGGCGCGCCGAGTGGGAAGGACAGACTGCCGATTTTGCCTGCCGCCTTGAAGGCCTAAGGCTGCCCCTTTAGGTTCATTCGGCCCTTCGACAAAATCCGCCCAATGAACATCAAAAAAAACGTTGTTGACGCGATCGGGAACACGCCACTCATCCGACTCAACCGCGCGAGCGATCTCACCGGCTGTGAAATCCTTGGCAAAGCCGAGTTCATGAATCCCGGACAGTCCGTCAAGGATCGGGCAGCCTTGTATATCATCAACGATGCAATGCGGCGCGGCGCACTGCAACCGGGAGGTGTCATCGTTGAGGGGACGGCAGGCAACACCGGCATCGGCCTCGCAGTTGTCGGAAATGCGCTTGGCTTTCGGACCGTGATCGTCATCCCGGATACGCAGAGCGAAGAAAAGAAAGATGCCTTGCGACTGCTTGGCGCGCATTTGATCGAGGTGCCGGCGGTGCCATACAAGGACCCCAACAACTATGTGAAGGTTTCGGGACGAATTGCCGACCAGCTGGCGCGAAGTGAGAAACATGGCGCGGTATGGGCCAATCAATTCGACAACCTCGCAAACCGGCAGGCTCATATCGAGGGAACTGGTCAAGAGATCTGGCGGCAGACCAACGGTCGTGTCGATGGCTTTACGTGTGCGGTGGGTACCGGCGGCACTCTTGCGGGAGTTGGGATCGCACTAAAGGAACATCGAGCGAAAGTTCGCATCGCAGCAGCGGATCCACTTGGTGCATCCATCTATTCTTGGATTAAAACAGGCGAATTGCGCTCACACGGGACTTCGATCACCGAGGGCATCGGACAGGGTCGGGTCACAGCCAACCTCGAAGGCGCGCCGATCGACGACGCCTATGAAATCCCAGACGAAGAAGCTTTGCCGATCGTCTTCGACCTTTTGGAGCATGAGGGACTGTGCATGGGAGGATCTACAGGCATTAACGTCGCCGGCGCGATCCGAATGGCGAAAGAAATGGGCAAGGGACACACGATCGTGACGGTTCTGTGCGACTTTGGCACGCGATATCAAAGCAAGATGTTCAATCCCGAATTTCTGAAATCGAAGGGACTGCCAGTGCCGGGCTGGCTGGACGCAAAGCCTCGTCCCATCGCTGTGCCCCTGGAAAAATGACGGTCGACTCGCCATTGGTTTCAACTGAGTGGCTTGCCAGCCGCATAAACGCTCCGGATGTGCGCGTAGCAGATGCGTCCTGGTATCTTCCGCAAGCCAACAGAGACCCGCGCGCCGAGTTTGCAGCCGCGCATATTCCGCGTGCTGTCTTCTTCGATATCGAGGATCTGTCAGACGATAAGAGCGCCCTCCCCCACATGCTCGCTCCGGCCACCAAATTCGCAAGTCGCATGCGCAAACTTGGCCTGGGTGACGGCAATCTGATCGTCGTTTATGACAGCTCAGGGGTGTATTCATCGCCTCGCGCTTGGTGGATGCTGCGCGCGATGGGACACTCGGACGTTGTTGTCCTGGATGGCGGATTGCCGAAGTGGCGAAGCGAGGGACGACCCTTGGAGGACATGAGTGCGTCTCCATTTGCGCGTCATTTCACTGCGCGCAAGGACCACGCCCTCGTCAAGGACCACATCCAGATGAGAGATAATCTGCTGACTAACACTTACCAAGTCGTCGATGCCCGCGGCGCGGCGAGGTTCAAAGCGATCGAGCCCGAACCGCGCGCCGGAGTTCGAGGCGGCCACATTCCGGGCAGCCTCAACGTGCCTTATACGGAACTCACCAACCGGAATGGCACATTGAAATCCCGCGACGAGCTGAAGAGAATCTTTGAGACGCACGGCGTCGACTGTCTTCGTCCGATCATAACGACCTGCGGCTCCGGAATTACGGCGGCTATCGAAATGCTCGCACTGGCCGTGGCGGGTGCCAGAGATGTCGCACTCTATGACGGGTCGTGGGCAGAATGGGGCGCCAGCGACGCACCGGTAGAAGCGAACTGACCATGGCGACAAACGAAAAACGCCGCATTCCAATGGTTGTCACCTTCCTGGAGATGACGTCAAAGCCGTCCGCACTCCCGCCACCGGTACCTCGCGGCAAGATTGCCATCATTCGAGCAATGAATCCGCCCGTGCACTTTTATCGCTATCTCTACGATACGATCGGCGACCCTTACTATTGGGTGGATCGGCGCAAGCTTTCCGATGCCGAGTTGGCTGCAATCATTCATGACCAAAAGGAAGAGGTCTATGTTCTGTACACGGACGGCAATCCCGCTGGTCTTGCGGAACTCGACTTGCGCGAAAGCGGGGCTGCCCAACTTGCCTATTTCGGGTTGATGCCAGAAGCCATTGGAAAACGACTCGGCTATTACTTTCTTTATCAAGCAATTGCCAATGCTTGGGCTCACCCCATCACAAAATTGTTAGTGAACACCTGCACGCTCGACCACCCCCGCGCGCTGCCGCTCTATCAGCGCCTCGGTTTTGTGGCCTACAGCCGCGAAGACCGCTACATCGAATTGCCGTAAAAGCGTTCCTCCGGCACACTGCTGCTGCACACTCAAGGGTATGGTTCCTCATGGCAATAGCGGAAGGGACGCCGGAAAAAACTCTCTTCGGTCACCCGCGCGGGCTGACTTGGCTCTTCACGACAGAAATGTGGGAACGCTTCTCTTATTATGGGATGCGGGCCATCCTAGTCCTATACCTGACGAATTTTTTGCTGCTCCCTGGACACGTCGAGAGTGTTCTTGGCTATCACGCGATAAAGCATTTGTTCGAAGCGATCTTCAACGGCGGACAACCACTCGACGTGCAGCCGCTGTCATCGGTCATCTACGGCAACTACACCGCGTTCGTTTATCTCACGCCCTTTTTCGGAGGAATGATCGCCGATCGTTGGTTGGGCCAACGCATGAGCGTGATTGTTGGCGGGGTGACGATGGCAATCGCGGAGTTCATCCTGATGGAGCCTCGGCTACTCTTTGTCGGGCTCGCTCTTCTCATCATTGGGAACGGTTTCTTTAAACCGAACATCTCTACACAGGTCGGCAATCTCTATAAAGCAGGCGACGGCCGGATCGATCGGGCCTACTCAATTTTCTATGTCGGCATAAACGTCGGGGCGTTCTTTTCTCCTCTCGTATGTGGATCGCTCGCTGAAGATCCGGCATGGGGCTACAAATGGGGTTTCTTCGCGGCCGGCATTGGGATGGCCATCGGCCAACTCATCTACATATTCGCACTGCGAACACTCCCCAAGGATCGCGTCGAACGCGCGCGTGCGGGCACTGAGGTCAAGAAACCGCTTTCCGGTGACGATTGGAAGGCCGTTGTCGCCCTCATTTTGCTCTGCATTCCCACGACTCTGTTTTGGGCCACATACGAACAGCAAGGCAACACGATCAATCTCTGGGCGGAGCAATTTACGAACCGTGCGTTGTTGCCGGGCGTCCTGAGCTGGAAAATTCCAGTGACGTGGTTTCAGTCATTCAACCCATTCATGATTTTCGCATTCACTCCGATTGTGGTCGGTCTTTGGGCGTGGCAGGCAAAACGCGGGAGAGAACCGCGCACGGTCATCAAGATGGCGATGGGAAATTTCCTTCTTGCGTTATCGTACCTGGTCATGGCGGCTGCGGCTTATTTGACCGGTCCCTCCGGTCAGGCAAGTTGGCTGTGGCTGTTCGTATTCTTCACGGTGATCACGCTCGGAGAACTCTACCTGTCGCCCATCGGCCTTGCGTTGGTCGCGCGCGTTTCGCCGCCACAAATTCTCTCCGCAATGATGGGGTTGTGGTTCATTACCAGTTTCACCGGCAATCAGTTGCAGGGTTATATCGGCAGTTTCTTCAGTCGGATGGACAAGGTGCAGTTCTTCCTGCTTTGCGCCGGATTGGGTCTGCTCGCGGCGGTCGTCACCTGGGCCTTTGATCGGCCGCTCCGCTCCATTCTTGAGGGAGCGGCGGCGAAACCCGAAATGGTTCCGGAGCCGCAAGCCGATCGAGGCGCGATGCGCCATCCCGCGCAGTAGGTCTCACTCCTCATTCGCGACCTTCCATTTCGAAGGGGCGGCATGCCAGACGCCATACGCAAAATAGATGGCAAGCCCAACGACCGTCCAAAGGACGAGCCGGCTAGCCGTGTCCGGCGACGAACGAAATAAGCTCGCCATCATGAGAAGGCAGGTCGCGGTTCCAGCGGGCGCGACGAACCATACTGCAGGTGTTCGAAAAGTACGCTTGGCTTTCGGTGCCGTCACCCGCAGGATCATGATGCCTAGGCATACCGCGACAAAGGCAAGGAGAGTTCCTACCGACACAAGTTCAGCCAGAATGTCGAGGGGAAACAGGGCCGCCAGGAGGGCCGCAAATGCGCCGGTCAGGATCGTCCCGCGATACGGTGTCCGGAATTTGGGATGGACTTTGGAGAAAGCACTTGGAAGGAACCCGTCTCGCGCCATGGAAAAGAATATGCGCGATTGACCGTAGAGAGACACAAACACTACAGACGCCAAGCCGATTATTGCGCCCATGTCGATCCAGCGCACCAGCCAGCCAAGGCTCGAAATCTTACCAATTGCGAACGAGACGGGGTTTGCTACATCCAACGTTCGCCAATCCGTGATCCCCGTCAGTACAAGCGCCATGCCAAGATAAAGCACGGTGCAAATGCCCAGCGAACCCAATATGCCGATTGGTAGATCGCGCCGTGGATTCCTGGCTTCCAGAGCAGCGACGGAGACCGCTTCAAAGCCAATATAGGCGAAGAAGATCATGCCCGAGGCGGCCAGCACTCCGCTGATACCGAACTTGCCGAATGCCCCGGTGTTTGGCGGCAAGAACGGTTGAAGATTTTCGGTGTGCACATATGGCAGGCCAAAAACTATGACGAGCACGACGATGCTCGATTTGATCAATACCATTGTCGCATTTACGCGCGCCGATTCCCGGACGCCGATCCCCAAGGTGATGGTCGTCAAAACGATCAGCAAGAACGCAGGCAAATTGACGATGGCGCCGCTTAAGTGGATCGCGCTGAAGTTTGCCCCGGAAATCGGCGCGCTGGCCAATGCAGCTGGAAACGAAATCCCCAAGCCCTTCAAAAAACTCACGAAGTAACCTGACCACCCCGCGGACACGGTTGATGCCGCAACAAGATACTCCAGGACCATGTTCCAACCGATGAACCAGGCAACGAAACGGCCCATCGTGGCGTAAGCATAGGTGTAGGCGCTGCCCGATTCGGGGATCATCGAGGCGAATTCCGCATAGCAGAGCCCGGCAAAAAGACATCCGATGGCGGCGATGACAAAAGAAATGAGAACCGCCGGTCCTGCGTGTTCCGCCGCTGCCGTGCCTGCGATGACGAAAATGCCGGCGCCGATAATCGAGCCGATTCCGATCATAATGAGATTGAATGGCCCCAAGGCACGATGAAGTTCGTGGTAGTTCTCGGTGACTGGGTTTGGTTGCGTCAGAGATGTATCGCTCATTCAACGCCCCGACACGGATGCAAGGAACCGTAACAGGGGCGACCCGGTGCAGAAAGGCTTGCAGGCCGGGCGTTGCGAACCAGTCGTCGGCGCGTTAGTTGAGGAATATGATTGAAGTTACGCACGATTAGGAGCCATCGCCCCGTGGCGAACCATCAAGAAAAGCCGGAAACCCAACTCTCAAGTGCCGGTCGTATGAGCAAGGAACATTTTGGCGTCGTCAACACGCCGGTGTATCGGGCATCAACGATTCTTTATCCGAATGTCGAAGCGCTTGAGGCGCGCGCTATGCCATTTACCTATGGACGGCACGGCAATCCGACGCTTGAAAGCCTCGAAGCAGCGATAAGCCCTCTGGAAGGCGCCCATAAGACAGTTTTCGTTCCCTCCGGACTCAGCGCGGTCGCGACCGCGCTTTTCACGGCATGCTCTGCCGGCGATCACCTACTCATGACAGACAGCTGCTACGCCCCGTCACGCGCCTTTTGCGACAAGACTCTCAGACGGTTCGGAATTGAAACGACTTACTATGACCCGCTGATTGGCTCGAAGATCGAATCTCTGTTTCGACCGAATACCAAGGCGGTTTTTTGCGAGAGCCCTGGCTCGCTGACGTTCGAAGTCCAAGACGTTCCGGCGATTGCAGAAGTTGCACACGCACGCGGCGCCTCTGTGTTGCTCGACAATACCTGGGCGAGCCCGCTCCACTTTCGTGCACTTGAACATGGTGCGGACTTGTCGATCCAGGCCGTGACCAAATATATCGGCGGACACGCAGACCTGATGATGGGATATGTCGCGGCGAACGAAAATCATGCCGCACGTCTTCTCGAATTTCGGGACAAAAGCGGATTATGTGTCAGCGGCGACGATTGCTTTCTTGCATTGCGGGGGCTGCGAACTTTGGCCGTGCGTCTGAAACGCCACCAGGAAACCGCCCTAACGCTGGCACAGTGGTTGAAGACCAGGCCGGAAGTAGCGCGAGTTTTGTTTCCGGCGCTCGAGGACGATCCGGGACATGCGATCTGGAAGCGCGATTTCACAGGCGCGTGCGGACTTTTTGGCGTCGTGCTAAATCCGGTTTCGCACCGCGCCGTGTCGGCCATGCTTGAAGGCCTCACCCATTTTGGACTTGGTTTTTCGTGGGGAGGATATGAGAGCCTTGCTGTACCGGCCGATATTCGTCGAACCGCGTCGAAATTCCCGGTAGAAGGTCCGGTGATCCGAATTCACGCGGGTCTCGAAGACCCGGGCGATCTTATCGCCGATCTCAAAACTGGATTCGAAAAATTGCGAGCCGCCTCATGACTGAGATTCTCTCGCACGAGCAATTCATGGCCGAGGTTGTGTTTGGCGACGACGGATTGGTGCCGGTGATCGCTCAGCGCGCAAATAGCGGCGAGGTGCTCATGTTTGCCTGGATGAATCGCCAGACGCTGGAGCAGACGCTCGCTTCCGGCCATGTCACCTATTGGTCACGGTCGCGCCGCAAAGTTTGGAAAAAGGGCGAGGAGTCGGGACACACGCAAAGACTGGTGGAAGCGTGGGTCGATTGCGACGGCGACGTTTTGCTTCTGAAGGTCGACCAGATTGGCCCCGCTTGTCACACTGGTTCCCCGACCTGCTTCTTCCGCCACGCCAGAATCGACCCAAAGCCCTGACTTCGACAGCGCTATTCAAATATCGTCCGCAAATGCGCATTGAGAAATTTGCCGTCTGGGTCGAGCTTCCGTCGCAAGGCGCGAAAGTCGTCGAACTTGGGGTAAAGGCCTTCGAATTCCTCGCGTGTCCGGGTGTGTCTCTTGCCCCAATGCGGCCGGCCGCCCACGCTCCTGAAAATGCTTTCGCACATGTCGAATAGTCGCGAAGTGTTGACGCGGAAGTATTGATGCACGGCGATCGTGGCGCTTTTTCGCTGATAGAAAGGGCTCAACCAGACGTCGTCCGGAGCGACGGTACGATACTCGATGGGGAAACCCGTGTTGATATGGCGCTTGCGGATTTCGTCGGCGATTTTGCGGATCGTATCGGGACCTTGCTCGAATGGGACAGCGTATTCCATCTCATTGAATCGAACGGTTCGGGGGCTGGGAAAAATCTCGTGACTCCAGCGAACCCTGCCCGGTCCCGACATCGAGCTTGAGAACATCCGGTGCGCACTTCGAAGGGCAAAAGGCACAAACGGCAACACTTCGTTGATTGCCGTGAATATGCGGGCGTCGAACGCCCCTCTCTCACCCCGCTCGTATAAGGCTTCCGCCGACCTTGGGTCGGGAGCGGGCTCGGACGACTCGTTGAGCGTTTTGCAAACCGCAACGTCCGAGTAAGGGAACCAGAAAAATTCGAAGTGTCGATTGCCTTGCACGAATTCCTCCAGTCTTTCCCACAGTTCGCCGATAGGAAGCAGGAAGTTCTTCTCGACCAGCCTATAGGCCGGTCGAACCTGCATCGAAATGTCGATCATGACGCCAAGCGAACCAAGTGCCGTGCGGCCCGCAGCGAAAGTTGTTTCGTTCTCTGTTGGTGAACAATGGAGAATTTCGCCGCTCGCAAGCAAAAGCCGAAACCCTGCGACCTGTGAAGAGAAGCTGCCGAGAGCGACCCCGGTGCCGTGCGTTCCGGTACCCACGACGCCGCCTAGTGTTTGGCGATCGATGTCTCCCATATTCAGGAGCGCGCGGCCCAATGTATGCAGTTGAGGCCCGACCTCCCATAACCGCGTCGCGGCACCGAATGTGGCAATGTTCCTTTCAGGATCAAAGCTTTTCAATCCCCTGAAAGCCGACAGATCGATCAACGTGCCATCGGTCGCATTTAATGGCGTGAAGGAGTGGCCCGTTCCGGGAACGCGCACCGGACCTCTGCCCTGTCGCACGGCGGCGGCCAGAGCCACTTCATCCTTGGGCGCGACGATTTCCTTCGGCTTGCAGACAACGCCTCCGGACCAGTTCGCCCATCTTCCGCCGACTATTTTCATGAGCGCTGAGGTCCTGCGCTACCAGTGCGCCGCGACGTCAAATGTCGGCGAATTTTGGGGCACGCTTTTGCAGGTAATGGTCCACGCCTTCCTTGAAGTCCGGCCATTTAAAGCTTGGAGGCATCTCAGCGTCTGCCGTCACGAGCGCCTCGCCAAAGTCCTGGAAATAGGATTTCCACACCTGTGCCTTCATCACCGCCATGGACCTCGGCGAAACTGTCTCTGCGAGCAACCTAGCGTAAGCCAAGACGTTCTCCGCGAACGTCTCGGACGTGAACACTTTGTTCACCAAACCCATTTCCCCCGCCTCGGCCGCAGAAATTCGCCGCGAAGAGAGCAAAAGATCGAGTGCATGTGCCGGACCAACCAGCCGCGGCAGCAGCCAGGAAATCCCATGTTCGGCGATCAAGCCGCGCTGGGCGAATGCCGTCGTCAGAACCGCTTTATCTGACATGAATCGCATGTCGGCGTAGAGCGCCATAATGAGGCCAATGCCGGCCGCAGGCCCGTTGATCGCCGCGATAATCGGTTTCTTCGTCCGCATGAAATATGCAAAGCGCTTCATATCGCCAAACTCGTCATCCAAATTTGGTCCGTAACCGGAGGTGAAACGCGGTGCCAAGTCCTTGTCGGCCGGCGGCAGGGCCTCCCGTTGGCCCGAGCTTTGGATTCCTTGGAGAAGATTCATGTCGGCGCCGGCGCAGAACCCCCGCCCCGCACCCGTCAGCAAGATCACGCGAACGGACGGATCCTGCGCCGCGTCTGCAAATGCCCGCTTTATGCTGGTTGCCATCCGGTCGGTGTAGGCATTCAGCCTGTCCGGTCGATTGAGCGTTATCGTCGCAATGCGGTCCGCTGCAGCATAGAGAATATCAGGGTATTCGCTCATTTCGTCCTCCACCGTTGTTTTGGGGCCTTATTGCGGCGCGGCTTTGCCCATGTTTGCATATTTGCCGTAGGCATCAAGCGCGACAGGAGACTTCCATGGCGGAAACTTTTCGAACGATCCTGAGTGAAACAGTCGAGCCTTCGGTCGGCCAAATCACGCTCAATCGACCCAAGCATATGAACGCCTACACGAATCCCATGTGTGACGAGATCGTCGCCGCGTTGCACAAATATATGGATGACGACGATCTTCGCTGCCTCATCATAACAGGCGCCGGTCGCGGTTTCTGTTCTGGCGGCGATGTCAGCGGGGGTGGTAGCGAGATCGAGCGCCCGGTCTATCGCAACAAGCAAATGGGACACGGGCAGGAAATGCGTGTCGGGATGCATCGCGTGATCACCACGCTGCACCGAATGGACAAACCCGTCATTGCCATGATCAACGGACCCGCGGTGGCGGGCGGACTCGCGCTGGCATGCGCCTGCGATTTTCGTATCGCCGCCGACACGGCGAAGCTTGGCGATACGTCCGGAAAATTTGGCCTCCTACCGGACGAAGGCGGCGCATGGCTGTTTCCGCGAGTCATGGGTCTCGACAAAGCTCTGAGAATGACGCTCCTGAACGAAGTTTACACAGCCGCCGAGGCTCTGCGGTTGGGACTTGTCACCGAAGTTGCTCCGGCCGCTGAGCTTGCTCGGAGAACGCACGAGTTTGCCCGTGCCATCGCCAAGCGGGCGCCATTGGCAGTGCGTCTTGCCAAGAACATGATGCGCAAAGGGCTCGACTTGTCCCTCGAGAGTTCCCTCGACGATGCAGCGCTCTCGGTCATGATCGCAAATCCCAGTCAGGACGTACGGGAGGGTGTTGCGGCCTTCTTTGCCAAGCGCGAACCAAGGTTCGAAGGACGGTGATTGGGTCGCCTATCAGTAAATGGCGACCCCGGCGTGACTCGAACACGCAACATCCTGCTTAGAAGGCAGGTGCTCTATCCAGTTGAGCTACGGGGTCGATTGCGCGACTCTGCGGCCACTTTGTCACGCTACTGTCAGTGGCTCCACGGTATCTTGCGATCCGCCCGGAAATTGTCGGCATAGGACTTTGCCTTCGGAGCAGGCCTGAGCGGCTCAAAGATCTGATAGGCGATGCCGTTTTTCTCGGCATAGGCAACCGCCTCCTCGCCAGTGTCGAACTCAAGTTGAACCTGCTGCAGCATGTCGCCGGAACTGGTCCACCCCATGAGAGGGTCAATTTGCCGTGGTTGTTCGGGCTCGAACTCGAGAAGCCAGAGTTTCGTCCGAGCCTTGCCCGATTGCATAGCGGTGCGAGTCGGTCGGTAAATTCGAGCGCGCATAACGTTATCATTCTCCTGCAGGCCGGTGGTCGGGGCGGCGTGATTTGAACACGCGACCCTCTGCTCCCAAAGCAGATGCGCTACCAGACTGCGCTACGCCCCGTCCGGCGAGCGTCAGATACACGCCGGACCGGCAGGGAGCAAGAACCTCCCTTACGCTCAATCGTCGTTGTGGAATATCGACGTATGGATCTTATCGCCTGGGCTAATCCCGAGTTCGTGAGCCCGGCCGCCATTGATCTCGAGCACGGCCCGCACGGGCTCAGCCGAGGGGATGGGCGCGGTCGACAGCGGAGTTGTGTGCGACGCAATTGTCGAGATCGTGCCATCCGACCGGATGAACAACATGTCCAACGATAGAATCGTGTCCTTCATCCAGAACGACAACGATTGCGCTTTGTGAAAATCGAAAAGCATTCCGGCGCTCGGTGCCAATTCGCGTCGAAACATCAAGCCACGTTGTTGTGACGCGCGATTTGCAGCAACCTCGACATTGAATATTCTCGGCCCGCTCGCCGTGTCGATCGTCACCTGGGCTGTCGGCAGACCAACCGGCGCGCCCCCACATCCCGCTGTCGCAAGAAGCAATGCCGCGCCTAACGTCGTAGCACGCATGGAACAGTCTTCCCCTTCAAAAGTTGGAAATTGTCTTCACTGCGCGTTGCAACGCGAATATTCCGAATTGGGGCACCCAGTGACCAACGGATCGATAGTCACCTCTCCACCAGCTCGGTCGACATAGATTTGCTTCGATGTGGTCGAGCGCAAGCACAAGCAGATCGTCGCCGCCACCAGCTTGGGCCAAAGCGAGGAGCGCCCACCCACGACTGAAATTTAGCGCATAGTGATGGTCTTTCAGCGGGTTTGTAATCGGCCGCAAACGACGCAGGCGCGGACCGACCTTGTCACGAAGGGCAGCAACACTGATGGTTCCAGTCCGAATGATGAGTTCGCAAAACATAGGCGTGACCGCCATGAAGTCGGACCAGGTCTCTTCCTCGGTCTCGTCAGGAAGCCGATCGAAAGCCGGCAACATTTGAGATGCGGCATCGTGCACGATCGTCAGCAGATCTGCGCGGCCTTCGACAGTCGCGTAATCGAGAAGATTGATGAGCGCCCAGCAGGGGTTGGCGTATTCACGCGCGAACGGCTCAGACACGCGGGAGCGGTATTGCGCGGCGAGCAAGGATGCAACGTCACGCGCGACAAACTGCAAACGCGTTGAACCCGTGACGATGCGATCTTCGAGAGCCAACCGTAGAAACCAGGCGCGGCCGTAAGGCATCTCGAACTGTGGCCGTGCTGCCAAATCGGCACCTTCTTGCGCGATTTTTGCCGGCATCAGTATGTGATCGACAATTGCCTCATAGCGCGCGTCGCCCGTCACCGCTCGATGCGCAAGAAGTGCCCAGGTCGCATGACAGGCAGAATGCCAGTCGATGCAGCCATGAAACGCTGGGTGAGCCGTGTCATGCCTCAGGACGTTCCGCGCTGGTACCTGGGCCAGGAGATCGACCCAGTGGGGAACATCAGCCTGGAACGCCTGAAGGCGCGACGCGATGCCGGACATACGCTGGACCCAGATGCTGCGCTCTAAGGATCGACCAGCACGACTTCGGCGGCAAGTTCGCCCTTTGGCCCGTCTCCCGTGCGAACCCTGACGCGCTGACCCTGTCTCAGTTCGCGGATTCCGAAGCGACGCAGAGTCTCCATGTGAACGAATATGTCGGGTGTATCTGGACCCCGGGTGACAAATCCGTAGCCTTTCCCACGATTGAACCATTTGACGACAGCGTCAAAGGGTAAGCTTTTTGGTTCGGCCACAAATCGATCCAACCGCGCTGCGGCGGCCGGAGACGGTTGTGCGGTCGAATTGTCCAACGAGATCAACCGGCGCGCCTGCAACCCCCGGGGGCCCTTGACCGCTTCGCAGACGACCTGCGCGCCCTCATATGCCGCCTTGAATCCGGACTGACGAACACAGGTCTGATGCAGGAGTATATCCCCCTCGAGACCGTTTGACGGTTTGATGAAGCCATATCCTTTGTTCATGTCGAACCATTTTATTGAGCCGATGACTTCAAGTGCGCCATCCGCTGTGTCAGGCGAGTCTGCTACGCGTCCACTCATGTCGTGTTCCATGTTCTAGGGTCAAAACGAAACTTGATCTCCTCAGGCCTTCGCAGAATTTGTCATGGCCGGAGCCGGCGCCGATACCCCCCTATTTGAGGGAGGGGACAAGGAGGCTATAGGGCTTCTTGGGCTGCGTAGTTGGAGAGTGATTCGATGGACTTTACGGGGCGCTATGCGATCGATGCCGCGCCACAAACGGTATGGGACGCCCTAAACGACCCCGCAATTCTCAAGGCTTGTATTCCCGGCTGCGAACAGCTGGAAAAGACTAGTCCCACGGATTTCGTCGCGACGGTAAAATTGAAAATCGGACCCCTTAGCGCAACGTTCAAAGGAAATGTGACGTTGTCAGACCTTGATCCGCCCCGCCGCTGCAAAATTGGTGGCGAAGGTCAGGGAGGAGTCGCCGGTTTCGCCAAGGGAGATGCCGAAGTCGTCCTCACTCCGGAAGGAACCGGAACAGTATTGACGTACACCGCAAAGGCCTCGGTAGGGGGAAAATTGGCACAAATCGGACAGCGTCTCATCGACGGTGCCGCAAGACAGATCGCCGACGATTTTTTCAAACGCTTCGCTACCACCCTTGCTGTGCCGGTATTGACTCCCGATCCTGAGGTGCAGATCGCGGTCACTCGAAGGCAGACGTTACCCCCCAAGACAGGAACCGGCTTGCTGTCGGTCGCCTGGATCGCAGCGCTCATCGTCGTGATCGTGGTTTTGCTTGTGCTGTTCGGAGTGAAGCCTTAGAGCCCGCCTTCCGGGCGGCTCTGCTGACTGGTTTCTTGAAGAGAGCATCCAGATCCAGAAGCTCCGACGTCTTTTGGCGTTCGCTCAGCAGCTCGCCTCCAACCGCCCAGTTGTCGCGATCATGCTCGTGGATCAGAACCTGCGTTGCGCCCTTTTCAAGTTCGAGGATCTCCGTCACCACTTCGGTGATGGCAGCCGCAAGACGCCGGCGCTTTTCTAGGGGCCTCCCCCGGGCAATGTGGACTGCGATAAAAGGCATAAATCTCTCCCTTACCGGGCTCTATTATAGCAGTGCTTGACGTGGCCGCTCCGTCCGCCGAAA
Source organism: Rhizomicrobium sp. (assembly GCA_035536115.1). Lineage (GTDB taxonomy): Bacteria > Pseudomonadota > Alphaproteobacteria > Micropepsales > Micropepsaceae > Rhizomicrobium. The sequence goes on along the minus strand of DATLOU010000128.1, from coordinate 17,690 downwards.
CTTTCCGTTCACAATTAACATTTGGGGAAATGCATTATGGCCGTTGTGGCAATGACGGTGAACGGAAAAGCGGTTTCGGCCGAGACCGAGGACCGCACACTGCTCGTCTACTTCCTCCGCGAGCAGCTGCGACTAACCGGCACCCACATCGGCTGCGATACGAGCCAGTGCGGCGCTTGCGTAGTCCATGTCGATGGCAAGGCAGTCAAATCATGCAGCATGTTCGCGGTGCAAGCCGAAGGCGCTGAGGTCACCACTATTGAGGGTCTCGCTAAAGATGGGAAGCTCCATCCAGTGCAGGAGGCATTTCGCGACAATCACGGTCTGCAATGCGGATTCTGCACGCCCGGCATGATTATGACCGCAGTCGATATGATTCGGCGCAAGCCCAATTTGGATCGCGAGACAATCCGTCACGAGCTGGAAGGAAATATCTGTCGCTGCACGGGCTATCACAACATCGTCTCCTCGATCGAAGACGCGGCGAAACGCATGAGCGGAGCGACGCGATGATAACCTATCCGTTCAAGTACAGGCGCGCCAAATCGGTCGCTGATGCCGAGACGCTGTTGAAGGGTTCGCCGGACGCAAAGCTTCTCGCGGGCGGGCAGACCCTTATCGCCGCGATGAAGATGCGGCTCGCCAATCCCTCTGATCTGATCGACATCTCAAATTTGAAGGAGCTCTCCTATATCCGTGCATCGAACGACGCTGTCGTCATCGGGGCAGCGACGACTCATTTCGAGGTCGCCACCTCGACGGAAGTGACCAGGAGAATTCCCGCACTCGCCTACCTCGCATCGATCATCGGAGACCCTGCGGTAAGACATAAGGGCACAATTGGGGGCTCGCTTGCCAACAACGATCCCGCCGCTGACTACCCCGCCGCCGTGCTCGGACTCAACGCGACGATCAAGACAAATCGGCGCAGCATCGCGGCGGACGAGTTCTTCACTGGAATGTTTTCGACTGCGCTTTCCGACGGCGAAATCATCACCGAAGTTTCGTTCCCTATCCCCAAGAAAGCATCGTACAAGAAGTTTCCCAACCCTGCTTCGCGTTACGCCATGGCCGGCGTCTTCGTGGCGCAGACGAACTCCGGTGTTCGCGTTGCCGTCACAGGAGCGGGTCCCTGCGTGTTCCGCGTACCGGCGATGGAAACTGCGCTCGCGAAATCTTTCTCGACAAACGCCATTGAAGGCATTGCCATCGATGCAAACGGTCTCAATTCCGATATTCACGGTTCGGCCGAATACCGCGCGCACCTGGTGAGCGTGATGGCCCGGCGAGCGGTCGCAGAGGCCGCATGAGTGAAGCACCGGACTCTGAAGTGCTGGCAACCGTCGCGCAGTGGTTAGACGCGGGACGGAAGGTGGCGCTGGGCACGGTGATCAAAACCTGGGGATCGGCGCCACGCCAGCCTGGAAGTCAGATTGCGGTGCGGGACGATGGGGCCTTTGTAGGCTCCGTTTCGGGCGGTTGCATCGAAGGCGCGGTGATTGAGGCTGCTCAAGCGGCCATGAGCGACCGCCGAGTTCGGACGCTTGAATTCGGCGTCAGCGACGAGACGGCGTGGTCAGTTGGCCTGGCTTGTGGCGGACGCATCGAAGTATTTGTTGAACCGGTGCTTTGAACAGGGAAACGTTAGCCCGTATCAACGAAGCGCGCCGTGGCGGTCGCGCGATTGTTCGCGCGACCAATCTCGCGACCGGCGAAGACAGGCTGATCGATCCGGAAAACGATCGAACCGCACTCGGCGAGGCTGCTGCGGGTGCCGCGCGAGCAGACACAAGTGGGCCAGTCCAGATCGAGGGCCAAAGTTGGTTCTTGACCGTTTTCAATCCTCCGCTCGATCTCGCGGTAATCGGGGCCGTCCACGTGGCCCAGTCATTGGCCACAATGGCGATTTTGACGGGGTTTGAGGTGCGCATCATCGACCCTCGGACTGCCTTCGCGACCACGGCTCGCTTTCCCGGCATAAAACTTAGTCACGAGTGGGCCGACGAAGCATTGGCCCGCGAACCGCTCGGCCCTCGAAGTGCACTAGTGGCCCTTTCGCACGATCCCAAGCTTGACGACCCTGGTCTAATTGCCGCGCTGCGGTCGCATTGCTTCTACATCGGTGCTCTCGGCTCAAAAAAGACACATGCCGGGCGGCTAACCCGCCTCAAAGATGAAGGCTTCTCCGAACAGGAACTCTCACGCATACATGGGCCGATCGGGCTTGACATCGGCGCTCGCTCGCCGGCGGAAATTGCTGTCTCAATTCTCGCGGAAATCACGCAGGCCTTGAGAGGTCACAAGCGAGGTCGCATGGTCCCAACGGAGAACTAGTCGCGATGTTGCGATCCCGAGCGGTTGCGATTACCGCGCTCGCCCTTCTGCCCATAGCGGCCGCGGAACTGCGGTCTCATTTCATCCGACGTAATCACCCCATCATGGTTTCTATCCAGCCTGTCGAACAGTTTTTCCGGTGGTGCGGCAAATTCCGCCAGCGTCAGCTTTCCGTCGCCGTCTGAATCGAGCCGCTTGAATATTTTGGCGTTCACATCGCGATAGCGAGTTGCCTGGTCCGTAGAAAACTGCGCCAGAGACAGGGTGGCGGCCCCACCTGACGCATGGGCAAACTCCTTCGCCACAATCGTGTCAAACTCCACGCGCGTCACCTTGCCGTCGCGCGACAAATCGGCGTCGCCGCAGAATCGCGCCCGACCAAAACCGCCGAACCCGCGTCCCGTTCTGCGGTCGGAGTCGTCTCTGGATCGCCTATCTTCGGCGGGCGATCCGCCGTAACGGAGACCGGCGTTGGACAGAGGGTTGCAATAGACTGTACCGGTCCCCTCTTGGTCCATCATTTCGAAGTGCGCGCGCTGCGGGGCCGCGAATTCTTCAAGTGTCAGCCGACCATCGCCATTCCAATCCGCCCGCCGAAACATCTCTGCGGTATGCTTCGCAAAATCGGCCTGGTGCATTGCCATAAATTGATCGGCTGTCATTTGTTTTGCACCATGCGTCGCTGCGGCAAACCTCGCGCCCAACACATTGTTAAACTCGGCATGCGTTATCTTGCCATCATGATTGGTGTCGAATTCTCTGAGCAACCGATCGGCCGCCCGGCCGTGATGCAACAGGCCCTGCATCGGTCCATCCGGCGGCGGAGGACCGTCAATTTGGGCGAAGGCGACGCCTGTTACGGCGAGCAATAGGGCGGTGCCAAGAAGCAGCGCAGCTGGATGTTTGTTGTCCATGACGGAATCTCCCCTACGGATCGGTAGATAAGACGCCGCACAGGTCGCGAAACTTTGCCGGAACAAAACGTGATCGTGTCAAAATGTACGGCAACTAGACACACGTAAACTTTGCACCAATTCTAGATTTGCAGGCGCGATGTAAAGGTCCCAGATTTGGCGGATCGATGACGAAAGACGACTCCAAACCGCACCTGCTCGTCGTAGAGGACGCGCGCGACATCCGCGAACCGCTCGCGCGCTATCTGCGTGAGCATGGCTATCGTGCAACGACAGCGGCTGACGCTGCATCGGCACGAAGGGTGATGAAAGGGTCGGCCATCGACCTCGTCGTGCTCGACATCATGATGCCCGGAGAAGACGGCCTCAGCCTCTGCCGTTCCATCCGGGAAACATCGCAGATTCCGGTAATTCTCTTGACCGCCCGGGGCGAGGAAGTCGACCGTATCATCGGTCTTGAAATGGGGGCTGATGACTATATCCCAAAGCCCTTCTCGCCACGCGAATTGATCGCGCGTGTCGCTGCCGTGTTGCGCCGGACCCAGGCGCTGCCTCCGCGCCAAAAACCACCGGAAGCTGAGCGCATTCGTTTCGGTGACTGGGTACTTGACACCGGTCAGCGCGAGCTCATCGGTCAGGACAATGTTGCCCTTCCGCTCTCAAGCGGAGAATTCCGACTGCTCACGGCTTTGCTGGAACGCCCACGCATTGCGCTGACGCGAAACCAACTCCTTGACCTTACCAAAGGTCGCGACGCTGATCTGTTTGATCGTTCAATCGACAATCATGTCAGCCGCCTACGCAAAAAGATCGAGCCGGATCCCAAGAATCCCCGGTACATCAAGACCGTGTGGGGCGGTGGTTATATCTTTGCTCTCGATCCGGAATCTCAATGAGGCTGTGGCCCCGCACACTGGGAATCCAGTTGATCGTCGTTACTGCGGCGGCTGTGCTCGTGTCCAATCTTGCGGTTGCGGGCTGGTTTGAGCTGGGAAATGAGCGCCTCTCCGAAAGCGAGTTGAACGAACGCATCGTAGAACGCGCCGCTTCAACAGCAACTCTATTGGCCGCGATCGCACCTCGCGCACGCAGCGAGGCGGCAGCAGCCATGAGCACGGGCTTTTGGACGTTTTCGTTGCGAAGCGGAAAACCCACCCCGACCGTTATGAACGAAGAAGAAGCAAAGCTGGCGGCAAGGCTTAAAGCGATGCTGCCCCCCGCGAAATCGGTGCTCCCTATTTCCGTGCGGATGACGACGATGCAGCCGCCCGAGATCGGCAGAGGGCACGCGCGCCGTTCCCCCACGAATGCGATTCAGTTCACCGTTCCAGTCGTGCGCGGCAGCCAGTTAATCGCGACATTTTACCGGCCGCCTGTGCCAGGATGGCCGATGGAAGTCGTGATTGCCGCCATCATGGCGATCATCGTTGCCTCTGCCGCATCGGCCTATATTGCCCGACGCGTTGCAAGACCTTTGTCGGCGTTGGCGCAGGCGGCCTCGGTCGCGGCGCACGGCGGCACCGCGCCGTCCGTGCCCGAAGAAGGGCCGGATGATGTGCGTAATGCTGCGATAGCCTTCAACGCCATGACGGATCGCGTTACTCGTACCCTGCAAAGCCAGCGTCAGCTTCTTTCTGCCGTTGGACACGATCTGCGCACTCCCTTGACCGCTATGCGCATCAATCTCGAGTTCGTTGAAGACCGCGACTTGCGCGAGCGGCTATCAGCCAATCTGGACGAACTCCAGGCGCTCACCGAGTCGGTCCTATCGGCTGCGCGAGGCGCAGGCGGTGAAGCCAAACGCAGCATCGACTTGTCCGCATTGGTTGAAAGCCTTTGCGCCGATTTGGACGATCTTGGCGAGCCTGTGACGTGGCAGGGCCATGGATCTGCACCTTTGGCCTGCAGACCGGATGAAATCCGTCGCGCCGTCAGAAACCTCGTCGAGAACGCCGTCGCCTATGGCGGACGGGCGCAAGTTCAGATCATCGAATGTCAGTCCGCCTACGAAGTCCTGGTCGACGATGACGGGCCTGGTATTTCTGAAGAGGACAAGGGTCGTGTTTTTGAGCCGTTTGTTCGGTTAGAAAGCTCTCGCAATGCCGATACTGGTGGTACCGGGCTGGGTTTGACGCTCGTGCGCGCAATTGCTCAAGGCCATGGCGGCGCCGTCGAACTCGAGAACCGTCCAGAAGGCGGTTTGCGGGCGAAGCTTCGTTTGCCGCGCGAGGGCGCAAACGCCTAAACTCTGAGCATGCAGTTCGGCTTGGTATCCACCGCAAGCGCGCTGGGCGCGATCTTGGCTCACGGCATCCGCGCCGGCGAAATGCGCTTCAAGAAGGGGCGTGTCCTCACCCGCGGCGATCTCGAGCAGCTATTGGGGGCTGGGGTGGATTCCGTGACCGTGGCACGTCTGGAGGCGGACGACGTGCCGGAAGATCAGGCTGCCACGCGCATCGGCACGGCTTGCGCCGGATCGGGCGTGCGCGCCGGCGCGGCGTTCACGGGACGTGTCAATCTTTACTCCAGCGTCGACGGCGTCGTCACAATCTCGGCCGATACGGTGAACGCACTGAACGATCTCCATGAGTCGATCACGCTCGCGACCGTGGCCCCGTACTCCCTGGTGGCAAAGGGACAGATGCTGGCCACAATCAAAATCATTCCCTTCGCAGCACCGATATCCGCGGTTGAAAAGGCGGAGCAAATCTTGGCGATCCGCGGCACCGTCGTCGACGTCAACGCGTTCCGGCCAAAGTCCGCTGCTCTTATCTCCACGTTCCTACCCGATACCAAGTCCTCGCTGCTGGACAAAAACAAAAGCGCTCTTGCCGGCCGCCTTGAGCCTCTTGCGTCAAAGATCGGATTTGAACGCCGCGTGCCACATCAGATCGACAAACTTGCCGCCGCAATAGAAGAGGCAGTCGCGGCCAAGGTCGATCCGATCTTGGTTTTTGGCGCCAGCGCAATCACCGATCGAAGAGACGTCATCCCTGCCGCTATCGAGCTGGCAGGCGGCAAGATCGAGCACTTCGGCATGCCGGTTGATCCGGGCAATCTTCTGCTGCTTGGGAGAATTGGTTCTACTCCGATCGTCGGCCTGCCGAGTTGCGCACGCTCGCCAAAGCAGAACGGCTTCGACTATGTCCTGTGGCGGCTCCTCGCGGCCCTGCCCTTGGGCAGTAGGGAGATTTCTTCGCTTGGCGTTGGCGGCCTTCTCAAAGAAATACCGAGCCGTCCACAGCCACGGGACGAGCGCCCGGACGAGACGGCTCGGTTGCCGCGAATAGCGGCAATCATCCTCGCAGCTGGTCTTTCGTCGCGGATGGGTTCCAACAAGCTGCTGAATCTCGTCAATGGCGAACCGATGGTGCGGTACGCGGTTCGTGCGGCGTGCGCGAGCGCCGCAGAGACCGTGATTGTTGTGACAGGCAACGCGGCCAGCGACGTGCGACGCGCGGTGGCCCCCCTCGCTCCCATCTTCGTGGAGAACCCTGATTATTCAAATGGTTTGGCGACGTCATTGAAGTGTGGCGTCAAGCACGTTCCTGAACGATACGATGGCGCGATCATTCTATTGGGCGATATGCCAGGAATATCCGCTGAACTGTTGGATAGGATGATCGCTGCATTCGACCCCTCGGAATCGAGGGCCATTTGTATCGCAACCCGCCATGGCAAACGTGGCAATCCGGTGCTCTGGGCCCATCGCTTCTTTGACGAAATCATGGCTCTGGAAGGCGATGTGGGGGCCCGTCACCTGATCACCCAGAATGCGGAACTTGTCTGCGAAGTGGAAGCGGACGACGATGCTCCCCTAACCGACATCGACACGCCCCAAATGCTCGCCGATTACCTATCGAGAATTGAAGCCGGCGGCGAAACTGCAGGTCCGCGCAAATGAGCGATCCTCTTTATAAGCCGGCGCTGCTTCGTCTGGCGGCCGACGCCACCGGCGCAGGACGGTTGGGCGTACCCTGTGGGACCGCAACTGCATACAACCCTGCTTGCGGAGATAAGGTCACGATCGACGTGGCCCTGGAGGACGGGCGGATCGTGGCCATCGCGCACGACACCAAGGCATGTGTGCTGACTCAGGCGTCGGCCGCTATTCTGGGTGCCGAAATAGCCGGGTTGACGCGCGACGAAGTTTCCTCGCTTCGCGAGACCGTGAGCGACATGCTCGCGGGCGCGGAGCCGCCACCGGCTCCTTTCGATGTCTTTTCCGTGTTCGATGGAGTAACCGAGCATCGCAATCGCCACCGCTGCGTCTTGTTGCCGATCGAAGCGCTGCTCTCGGCGCTTGACGCCTCAGAACTGCGCGAAGTGAGCGGCAAGGGGCCCTAGCGACAACTCCTCGCCGTCAACTTCGACGGAACCGCACTCGATGCCTAGGCACCGCGAGGCCTTGAGATTTTCGTGACGGTATTGCGCTTTCTCCCTACCCATATTGAAGACGCAAATCACGCGTTCGCTTTCAAACTCTCGCTGAAACGCCAAAATGGGCGCCTCGGATTCGAGAATCGAAATATCGCCCAAACGCAGTGCAGCGTTTTGCAGCCGTATCGCGAGGATTTTCCGAGCGAACCAGAGCGTTGACAATGGGTCGGCCTCTTGCTGCGACACCGCAAGCGCCGTATGCGCCGCCCCAAGCGGAAGCCACGGGACTCCGGTGGAGAAACCAAGATTGAGAGCTGAGGCATCCCAAGGCATCGGAGTGCGGCATCCATCTCGCCCTTTCGCGATAGGATAGTAGAGATCTCCGACGGGGTCGCGCAGTTGGTCGCGGCGAAGATCGACCTCAGGCAGGCCGAGTTCTTCGCCCTGATAGAGCAAGACTGTTCCGCGCAACGCACAGAGCAAGGCAAGCATCAACTTGGCAAGTTGCGGATTTCCCTCAACTGGCGCACCAAAACGCGTGACCGTGCGCGCAACGTCATGATTGGAGAATGTCACGCACGGCCAGTGATCGGGGAAAGCCTTTAAACCTTCAATGTGCTTGCGAAAATAGCCCGGCGCAAGGCGGCTCGCGACGAGAAGCGCGAAAGTGTAACCCGCATGGAGACCCTGATCCGGGGCCAGATATGCCCCGGAGCGTTCAAATTCCTCGGAAAATTCTCCGAAAACGAAGCGATCGCCGAACTTCTCGACCGTGCGGCGAATGCGATCAAGTTCCTCTCTGTTCTCGAAAAGATTCGAGTCATGCAGATGGCGTTGCATGTTGGCGGCGTGCGACCAATTCATTGCTGTGCGCTCCGGCGCCGGTATGGATGGATTGTCGGTCAGGGCCGGGTCGTGCAAATACGCGTTGGCGACATCGAGACGAAAACCGTCGACGCCGCGCTTCAGCCACAAGTCGAGAACGTCGAGCGCCGACTCTCGTGCCGCAGAGTTCGTCCAATTCAGCTTGGGTTGCTGGCGCAAAAACTTGTGATGATAGTATTGCCGGCGTGCCGGCTGATAAGCCCAGGCCGGACCTCCGAATACGGAGAGCCAGTTGTTTGGCACTGTGCCATCGTCGCGCGGATCAGCCCATACGTACCAATCTTTCTTCGCGCTCGATGCATCCATACTTTCGCGAAACCAAGGATGCTCATCGGACGTATGGCAAAGAACTTCATCCAAAATGACGCGAATGCCGCGCCCGTGCGCGGCATTCAAAAGCATGTCAAAGTCGTGCAGTGTTCCGTAGTCAGGATGGACGCGCGTGTAGTCCGAAACGTCGTAACCCCAATCGCGGTTTGGCGAGGGGTGAATAGGTGACAACCAGATGGCGTCGACGCCGAGCTTCTGGATGTATTCGAGCTTGGAGATCAGTCCGGCAAAGTCGCCATACCCATCGCCGTTGCTGTCGCAGAAACTGCGGACATAGACTTGATACACGACGGCGCCTCGCCACCACGGCGTACGCGCCTCGTGACTCACACTTCGCTCGCGCTCTGGACGACCTTACTAACGAGTCCGTATGCCACGGCCTCTTCCGCGCCCATCCAGAAATTGCGTTCGGTATCTTGCACAATACGTTCGTAAGGTTGACCCGTCTCTCTCGCGATCTCCCTATTTAAACGTTCGCGCATCTTGAGGATCTCCTCAGCCTCGATCGAGATATCCGATGCCTGGCCCTGCACGCCTCCAAGCGGTTGGTGCAGGAGAAAGCGCGTGAACGGCAAGCAAAAGCGGTTCTCCTTTCTTGCGCCCAGGAAGATATGCGCTCCGGCGCTGGCCACCCACCCAGTGCCGATTGCTTTCACGCGCGGCCCGACGTAGCGGATCATGTCGTGAATCGTGTCGCCGGATTCGACGTGACCGCCAGGCGAATTCACGACGACCCTGATGTCGCCACTTCCTTCCGCAGCGTACGCCAGAAGCTGTGCGGTGACGCGTTCGGCCATCTTCATATCAACTTCGCCGAATATCAGAACCGTGCGCGCTTTGAATAAGGCGTTCTGCACCGGCGTCGATTGGGGTTCAGGGGCTTTTTTTTCGTTTTTCTCGTCTTCTTCGTCGTCAAGTCGGCGCAAGGCGATACTCCTGGAGTGTTCGAATCCGCTGCGCATACTAGCCGCCCGAGGTGCCCGCGCAAAAGGCGTCACAATGCGTTAACAGCCGCACGCATTGTGGGGCCAATTTCGCCATGCAGAGCGAGGTCGGCATAGGGTTCCTGCTCGGTCGGCTCGCGGTTGACGATCACGAGCCGCGCACCATTTTGTTTTGCGAGGAGTGGAAAGCCGGCCGCAGGATAGACGACGAGCGAAGAACCGAGCACGAGGAACAGATCGCAGGCAAGTGTGGCGCGACGGGCGCGCGCCATTTCAAGTTCGGGCATGGCTTGTCCAAAAGAAATTGTCGCAGTTTTCACGATGCCGTCGCACTGAGGACAATCAGGTGGATCGCCATAGGCGATGAAATGAGAATGGACATCGGCGATCTCCATCCTCTGACCGCAATCGAGACATTTTGCGTAGCGCGTATTGCCGTGCAGCTCGATCACGAGATTCTCCGGGACCCCGGCATCCTGGTGCAGATTGTCGATGTTCTGCGTGATGACGTGGCTGACGACACCGTCACGGACGAGCTTGGCCACCGCATCGTGCCCCGCATTCGGCTTCACCGCTTGCCAAGTACCTTCCATTTCGAAACGGCGACGCCAGCTTTCGCGCCTTGCATCCGGCGAGGAAATATATTCGTCAAAATTGATCGGCATCATTCGGGTCCAGATGCCACCCGGCGAGCGGAAGTCAGGAATGCCAGACTCTGTCGAAATTCCCGCCCCGCTAAAAACAACGGCACGTTGTGAAACCCGCAGCATTGCTGTGAGCTTGGCTACCCCTTCGTCGGTGTCAGGCTCTTTCGCCGCCATTTCATTTCGCTTCGCAAGACTTCCGTCCGTGAGGAACCTATAGCCAAATCACGAACCCGTCACTGACGAGGCAAGGATGCTCATGCTAGCGTCCCATGACGATCGAACGGGAGCGAAATATGAAGAAGTTTGTCTATCTCTATTTCGGAGGCAACCCACCGAAGTCGGCCGAGGAAGGCAAGGCTGTGATGCAAGCCTGGATGAGTTATTTTTCCAGAATGGGCGACAAGATCGCAGATGGCGGGGCGCCAATCGGTCCCCAGAAGTCAGTCGGTAACCATCCATCGGTTCGGATCGGCGGATACTCGATTGTCAACGCCGCCAGTCTCGACGAAGCCGTGGCACTGACCAAGGGTCATCCGCACATCATGTCCGGCGGTTCGATCGAAGTGTGCGAGACAATGCCAGTTCCTATGTAACCAAGTCTGTCGTTGTGGCTTGGCGCGCCCTAGGGGAGTCGAACCCCTCTTGCAAGAATGAAAATCTTGAGTCCTAACCGATAGACGAAGGGCGCCTGCGGGCCGGGCTATAAAGGCGGACGTGATGCATTGCAACACTTTGTTCGCGAAGGTCGCAGGTTGAACTCAATCGACACGCAAGGCTGCGTCTTCCAACTCTAGCCGAACACGTCTTCGGCCGTTCCATAGATCCGCGCGAAGCCGACCAACCGCATGAATCGTCTGTCCGCGTGCAGAAAGAAGACCGGTTCCTAACTTGGTGCCCGCCGCGCGGAAGGCTATGGCATCAATGGCGGGTCCGTCACCGCCGATCAGTCGCAGCCGGACATGGCCACTACCGACCACATCGACAAATCCAACGCGACCGTCGGGCACAACAACAAGGGGTTCGGGATTTCCGGCGCCGAACGGACCGGCTTGGGCAAATTCGTCGGCGAGTGAGAGGCTTGCGCCGGCGGGAGAGACGACCGCATCAATCGCCACTTCCAGAGCCCCGACCGAAATGTTCGAGTTCGCAAAATGCCCGGCCAGAAACTCGCGGAAAGGGTCGATCTGCCCGGGCGTCAAGGTGAAGCCCGCTGCCATGGCGTGGCCCCCACCGCTGCCCAAGAGTTTCCGTTCGCGCGCCGCGCGAACAACAGCGCCAATATCCACATTGGCGATCGAACGCGCGGAACCGCGACCAACTCCGCCATCGAAACCCGCAACAAACGTCGGTTTGCCGAACCGATCCTTCAATCGGCTGGCAACGATGCCGACGACACCTGCATGCCAGCCTTCGTTGCTTACGAAGACGAAGGGCGCATTCGCTTGGAGCTCCGCCATTTCGACAGCGTCATCCAGAATTGCTTTCTCAATTGCTTGGCGTTCGCGGTTGTGCATGTCGAGGCTCGCCGCAAATTCTCGGGCGCGTCCTGGATCCTCGGCGGTCAACAAATCCACGCCAAGGCCACAGCGTCCAACGCGGCCACCGGCATTGATCCGAGGTCCGAATGCAAAACCCAAATGATAGGGCGAAAATGGCGGCGCAATGCCTGCAACTTCAGCAAGCGCCGCCAAGCCTGGGCGATCGAGCCTTGCTATCCGCGAAAGTCCAGTACGAACAAACGCTCGATTGACGCCAATCAGAGGGACCACATCGCAAACAGTGGCGAGACCGACGAGACCGACATGCTCCAGAAGGTCGGGCGCCGTGACTTTGCCTGACCCATACCAACCACTTTCGCGCAGTGCCCGATTCAATGCGACGACAAAAAGAAACGTAATTCCCGCCGCGCAAACATGGCCCAGATTCGACGTATCGCCGGGTTGGTTCGGGTTCACATGCGCGAATGCTGGTGGTGTATTCTCGACTGCATGGTGATCGAGAACGATGACATCGAGGCCCGCATCCTTGGCGGCCGACAACGCATTCACCGCCCCTGCTCCGCAATCGACTGCAATGACAAGCGAGGCGCCTTCTGCCTTCAACTTCAACAGGGCCGGGGCGTTCGGGCCGTATCCTTCAGTGAGGCGGTCGGGGATATAGATTCGCGGTCGCGAACCGACAGAAGCGAAAAACCCATGCAAAATGGCGGCCGACGCCGAGCCATCGACATCGTAGTCGCCGAAGATCGCTATTCTTTCTCCGGTTTCAATGGCAGTGCGAACGCGCGCGACGGCCAGATCCATGTCTTTCAGCGTCATGGGTTCCGGTAGAAGCTGTTTCAGCGTCGGATACAGGTATGTTTGCGCCGTTTCGACTGTGACGCCACGGGCGATCAACAATCGCGCAAGCGTCATCGACACGCCCGCGGACTGTGCCAGCGAGCGGACTGCGATATCATCGCTCTCAAGCAGCCGCCAGCGTCGCCCCGTCAGCGATCGAGCGACGCCCAGGGCCGCGCTCGATCCTTTGGAGATCGGTTCAGCGCTCATCCTTGAGATGACGTGACCGCACGTGGCGCGCTTTGATCCAACGAACGGTTCCGGTCGCCGAGCGCATGACCACGCTCTCCGTCGTGATGAAGTTGCCGCTCATGTGCACGCCTTCAAGCATGGAACCGTCGGTCACACCCGTTGCCGCAAACACGACGTCGCCCGACGCCATGTCCATAAGTGAATATTTGCGCTTGAGATCCTTGATGCCCCACTTGGCCGCGCGCGCGCGCTCATCGTCGTTGCGGAATACCAGACGCGTCTGGATCTGGCCGCCAACGCAGCGCAGGGCCGCAGCCGCAAGAACGCCTTCTGGCGCTCCGCCCGTACCGATATAGATGTCGATGCCCGTCGCGGGATCGCTGGTAGCAATAACGCCGGCAACGTCACCGTCCGTAATCAGTCGAACCGCCGCACCGACTTCGCGTACGGCTGCGATCAATTTCTCATGGCGCGGACGATCCATGATGCACGCCGTAATCTCGCGCGGCTTGACGCCCTTGGCCCTGGCAAGCGCAAGGATATTGTCTTTGGGATCGGCATCCAGATCGATGACGCCATCCGGATAGCCGCCACCTATCGCGATTTTGTCCATGTACGTGTCGGGAGCGTTCAGGAGTGTGCCGGGTTCGGCCATAGCCATGACCGCGAGCGCATTCGGCAGCGCTTTCGCCGTGAGAGTCGTACCTTCAAGGGGATCGAGTGCGATGTCGATGGCAAGTCCGCCTGTGCCGACCTTCTCGCCGATATAGAGCATGGGCGCTTCGTCGCGCTCACCTTCGCCTATCACAACCGTGCCCGAAATGGGCAGCGAGTTGAACGCGGTGCGCATGGCTTCGACGGCAGCGGCGTCGGCCGCGTGTTCGTCGCCACGTCCGATCTGCAACGACGCAGCGATCGCCGCCGCCTCCGTTACTCGCACGGCCTCGAGGGCGAATGCTCGATCCAGTGGCCTGCTTATCATGCCGTCTCCTCGCGCATTCGGGGCCACTCAGGCGGCCTCCATGGGAATCATGCAGGGACGCGCGCGAACCTTGTCCGAGGTAGCTATCGCCTTCAAGGCGCGCTCGACGGCGAGTTGCGGTGTGTCATGCGTAATCATCACGATCGAAACCGGCTCGCCATGCGCACGGCCGCGCTGAATCATGCTCTCGATCGAGACACGAGATTGCGCCAAGTGACCCGCGATTTCGGCAAGCACGCCCGGCAGATCGAGCACCTCAAATCGCAAATAGAAAGCGGAGGAGGACGCGCCGGCCTGCGAAGGTACCAACTTGATCAGCGAACTCGCCGGGATGCCGAAGGCCGGGCCGATCGAACCTCGCGCAATATCCACGAGATCCGCAATGACCGCCGATGCCGTCGGCGCGGCGCCCGCGCCCCGTCCTTCAAAAAAATACGGTCCGGCCGCTCCGGCGTCCGCCAAAACGGCATTGAAGGGACCGTCAACATCGGCAAGAGGAGTACTCGACCGCACCATGGCAGGTTGAACGCGTTGCTCAATGCCGTCGCCGACGCGGCGCGCGACCCCAAGCAGCTTAATGCGAAAGCCGAACTCGCGAGCAAAACGAATATCGTCAGGCGTGATCCGTTCAATTCCCTCGACTGTCATATGTTCAAGATCAGGTTCTATTCCAAACGCCAGGCTCGAGAGCAACGTGAGCTTGTGGGCCGTATCGCCGCCTCCGATGTCGAGCGTCGGGTCGGATTCGGCATATCCCAGCTTCTGCGCGTCGCGGAGCACCTCTTCGAATGGCCGGCCCGTGGCTTCCATGTTGGTCAGAATGTAGTTGCATGTGCCGTTCAAAATGCCGCGCACAGCGACGATCCCTTGCGAAATCAAACTCTCGCGCAAGGATTTTACAATGGGTATTCCACCCGCGATCGCCGCCTCGAATTTCAGTGCGCAGCCTTTTTCTTCCGATAGGCTCGCAAAGCGCGCGCCGTGCTTTGCGAGCAAAGCCTTGTTTCCCGTTACGACGTGTTTGCCCGCGTGAAGCGCTGCCTCTACGACTTTTCGTGCCACGCCATCTTCGCCGCCGATGAGCTCGACTACGACGTCGGCGCGTGACTCAGCAAGGCCAATTGCATCCGGTATCCAGGCGAGCTTGGAAACATCGATTGCCCGCGTTTTGGCGCGGTCCCTTGCCGTCACAGCGACGATTTCGAGGGCTCGCCCGGCGCGCTGCGCGAGCTCCGGACCGCGCTGCTGCAATGTCTTGACGACCTCGCCGCCCACCGTTCCCAAGCCGGCAAGTGCTATGCGAAGTGGCGCAGTCACTTCGCAGCTTCCAAGGAGACGGGCTCGTTCGTTCGCATCGACAGGAACTTTTTGACATTGCGGGCAGCCTGGCGAATGCGATGTTCGTTCTCAACGAGCGCTACGCGCACGAAGCCCTCGCCATATTCTCCGAAACCGATCCCCGGCGATACCGCCACTTTGGCATGAACAAGCAGCTGTTTGGCAAATTCCATCGAGCCCCGTTCGCGATACTGTTCCGGAACCGGAGCCCAGGCGAACATTGATGCTTGCGGCGCGGGTATCAACCACCCAGCGCGTTGCATGCTTTCAACCAACACATCGCGACGCGACTTGTAGATAGCGCGAATCTCGGCCACGCAATCTTGCGAACCGTTCAGCGCAGCGGCTGCCGCCACCTGAATCGGTGTATAGGCGCCGTAATCGAGATAGGATTTGATGCGGCCCAGCGCGCCGATGAGGTGTCGATTACCTGCCGCAAAACCCATACGCCAGCCGGGCATCGCATAAGTTTTGGAAAGCGACTGGAATTCGATCGCAATATCCTTGGCGCCGTCGACCTGGAGAATTGAGGGAGGCGGATTGTCGTCATCGAAATAGACATCCGCATAAGCAAGGTCCGAGAGAACCCAAATCTCATGCTTTTTAGCGAACGAGACGACTTCTTTGTAAAAGTCCAGGTCAACGACCTGGGCCGTCGGATTGGAGGGATAGTTCACGACCAGTGCAACCGGTGAAGGAACAGAGTGACGTACCGCGTTTCCCAGCCGGCTCAGATATTCTTCGGGAGACGTGGCCGGCACATGTCGTATTGCTGCGCCTGCAAGGATGAAGCCAAAGGAGTGGATCGGATAGGCTGGGTTCGGCACCAGAACAACATCACCTGGTGCGGTGATCGCTTGCGCGAGATTGGCAAATCCTTCCTTGGAGCCCAACGCCGCGATGACTTCGCTCTCGGCGTCCAACGTTACGCCGAAACGCCGCTTATAGTAGGCGACATAAGCCTTGCGCAGCCCCTTGATGCCACGAGACGCTGAATAGCGGTTCGAGCGTGGATCTCGCGCGGTCTCGATGAGCTTGTCGACTATGTGCTTCGGCGTCGGCATGTCCGGATTGCCCATGCCGAAATCGATAATGTCCTCGCCGCGCGCGCGCGCTTGCGCTTTGAGGCGGTTGACTTCCTCAAAAATGTACGGCGGCAGCCGCTTAATGCGATAAAAATCGACCTGCATAGCCCTGGACTATTCAATGACGCGACGGACCGCGCGCCACCGATCAGCATCGCGGCAATAAGGTTGCGTCGTCAATGGCTTTGCGGCCGTTCCTCAGATCAACCCTGGATGAATATCTCGGCACGGCGGTTGCCTGCTTCCCCCTGCGGCATCGACTCGTAGTAGACCGGCTGGCTATCGCCGACGGCCTCGACGAGCACGTGACTGGCGGGAACCCCTTCGCGAATGATCTCCTTTGCGACGGAATTGGCTCGAGCCTGTGACTTGGCGAAAATGGTCATCAAGTGCTTCTCGATCGGCATATTGGCCGTCCGGCTCGACGAGTGACCGACAACTTTGATGTATCCGTTCGCCCCTCTTTGGCGAAACGCCGCCACTACGGACCGAATTTGTGCTCGGGCTGCTGCCGTCACGGCTGTGCCATCACCTGGAAAGAGCACGACAGCCTGCGGCGCGCCGCCAATTGCATTGGCGTAGACGCTTGGCGTCGGCGCGCCGAGATTAGCAACGACTGCGCCAGACATAGTCGACGGACCCCCGGCGGCACGACCTTTGCCGCCTTTCGCACTCGGCGCTGACGCGTTGAGTGGAGCGATCGGGCCGGTGGCAAGGCCAGCATTCGCAGCCGTTTCCTGATATCGCGCGATGATCGGCGGGGCCACAAATTGCAAGATTGAAGGATCAAGGGGCGGAGCAGCCGAAGGCTTGAACCCCAACGCTGCATCGGACATGGCCACTGGTTGCGCTCCCGCCACGGTACCTGCTGGCGGTGTCGCGCTTGGTGTCTCGGGCGCGGATGGAGCAGGCGTGGCCGCCGACGCGGATGGAGCAGGCGGTGCTGTTGTCGCGGCTGGCGCAGGTTGAGCGGGCGGTTCGGGCGGAGGCGACGAATTATCGGGCGCTGGGGCTCCGTCACTCGGTGTCGTCGCCGGCGCTGGCGGCGTATTGCTGGCCACTTCCGGCGCCGGATTGGCACTGGGCGGCGGCGGCGGAGCGGCGGCGGCTTCGGTACCACCTCTCAGAGCATCCGAGCTGTAGTGCGAGCGCGCAGCATCCGCAGCCAGAGAATCGGTCGTCGCGCGCTGCGCATCAGGGGACGTCGTCCCGGTTGGTTTATCCGGAATCGCCGCTAGATCAGGCTTGGTCCCGTCGGCATTCGTCGGCGCCGTGTCGGGCGGAAATCCACTCGCGTCTGCGGCCGGGGCAGCGTCAGAT
>DATLOU010000127.1:0-5651 GCA_035536115.1 Rhizomicrobium sp. | reverse complement strand
GTGAACTGGGCCTCGGCGCCCCAATCATTGGTGGAAACGATGCTCGTCGAACCGTTTGCCGGGAGCGCGAGCTTTGTGTCGTTCCATCTCGCGTCTTTGAAGCGAAAGGCGTGAACGCTGCCGGTGACGTTGTCATAGATC
This sequence comes from Rhizomicrobium sp., assembly GCA_035536115.1. Classification (GTDB taxonomy): domain Bacteria; phylum Pseudomonadota; class Alphaproteobacteria; order Micropepsales; family Micropepsaceae; genus Rhizomicrobium. Next base: position 5,510 of record DATLOU010000127.1, on the reverse strand, counting down.
GAGGCGTAAACCGCATCGCGCCCGGTCGAGACGGAGTCAACCGAACTGCGCGGTCCCGGGACATAAAGCGCTTCGATATGCAATCCCGACAGAGGTCCATCGAGGCTCTTGAGATCGAGAGCGAGCAGTGCGCCTTGCGCATATGTCGTGGTGCCGACCGTCCAAGGCTTGCGCAGCGTGAAGATCGCATGTTCGCCGCTGACGCCCTGGAATACAGCCGAGAGCGGCAGAGGCAATTTGCGCACACTGCCGTCGTCCAGAACATGAAAATACTCGGATTCGAAGAAGGAGGTGGCGCGCACGATGAGCGCGTAGGTGCCGTACGGTCCGTTCGAGACCGAGCCCTGGGTCGCGACGTCCTCGCGCTTGCCTTCGTAGATCGTCTTTGCAGTGTCCACCGGCGTGCCGCGCCTCCACAGCTTGACGATGCGCGGATAGCCAGAGGCGGTCATGGTGTCGGGACCGAAATCCGTCTCGAACAGGACGGCATTTTCGCCCAGATACCGTGCGCCCGACTTAGCGTGCGCAAGCGTGAAGCCATCTTTCAGAAAGCTCCTCGTTTTGAGATCGAATTCGCGCACCACATGCGCGTCGCCGCCGTCGCGCGAAAGAAAGACAAGACACCGCGCCAGCGTGTTGCTGCAGCTTGCGCCCTTCCAGATCCAGTTCTCACGCTCGTCGGCCGCGAGCTTGTCGACGTCGATGATCGTTTCCCACTTCGGATCGGGCCTTGCATAATCGGCGATTGTTGAGCGCCGCCACACGCCCTTGGGGTTGGCCGCGTCCTGCCAGAAGTTGAAGATGTAGTCGTGGTCGATGGCGCCGAGCGGAATGCGATCGGTCGCATCCAGGACTTTGAGGATGGCATTATGGTCCGCGGCGTAGCGCGGATCAGCCTGGAGCACGCCCTTGGTGCGCGTGTTCTGTTCGGCGACCCAGGCCAACGGCTTGGTGCCGTGCACGTCTTCCAGCCAGACATAAGGGTCGCTCACGCCGTCTGCTCCTCTCGCCGCAACCGCGGCCACAACGGCAAAACTCACCGCGACAATCCAGATACCGTGCTTCATGCGCTGAGGCTCCCGACCGTCAGCGTGAAATAGAAAAGCCGGCTGCCGCGATCAATCGGGCACTGGCCCCAAACTGCCCCGCCGCCTATATACAGGGCCATGACCCATTTCCGGAAAATGCATGGGCTGGGCAATGATTTCGTCGTCTTCGACGCGCGAAAGCAAGGACTTGCGCTGAGCGAGGCGACCGCGCGCGCCATCGCCGACCGCCGCTTCGGCATAGGCTGCGATCAGGTAATTGTGATCGCGCCCGGGCGCGGAACGTTCGATGCCAAGATGATCATCCGCAACGCCGACGGCGGCGCCGTCGAAAGTTGCGGCAACGCGGCGCGTTGCGTGGCGAAGTTCCTGATGGAGGAAAGCGGCCGCACATCGGTCAGGATCGACACTGTCGGCGGCGCGCTCGACTGCAAAGCGGTCGGCGACGGACGCGTGAGCATCGATATGGGTCCGCCGAAATTGCTCTGGCACGAAATACCGCTCGCCAAGGCGGCGGACACCAACATGTTCCAGCTCAATGTCGATGGCACGAACCATGTCGCAAGCGCGCTTTCGGTCGGCAATCCGCATGTGGTGTTGTTCGTCGACGATGCCGAACAGGCCCCCGTCGCGACACTTGGGCCAAGAATCGAAAGTCATCCGATGTTCCCCGAGCGCACGAACGTGGAGTTCGTCAGCCTCGCCGGCGAGAACCGGCTTCGCATGCGCGTGTGGGAGCGCGGCGCCGGCATCACCATGGCCTGCGGTACGGGAGCCTGCGCAACCGCCGTCGCCTCCTTCCGGCGCGCGCTTAGTGGACGCAAGGTTGAGATCGTCCTCGACGGCGGGACGCTGGAGGTCGAACTGCGCGAGCACGACGATCACATTTTGATGACCGGACCCACAAGCGAAGTCTTTTGCGGCGAGATCGATCTTGAGGCGCTCGACCGGTGAGCAACGCCATTCTCACCTTCGGTTGCCGTCTCAACGCCTACGAGTCCGAGGCCATCCGTCTCCGTGCGACGGAAGCCGGTCTCGAGAATTCCCTGATCATCAACACCTGCGCGGTCACAACAGAAGCGGTGCGTCAGTCACGCCAGGCGATCCGGCACGCGCGGCGCGAGCAGCCGCAACGCCGCATTATCGTGACCGGCTGCGCGGCGCAGATCGCGCCTCAGACTTACGCCGCCATGGTGGAGGTCGACCTCGTTCTCGGCAACGGCGAAAAGCTCCTTGCTGAGAGTTACGCCGATTTCGGCGTCGGGACGAGCGAGCGCGTGCGCGTCAACGACATCATGAGCGTGCGCGAAACCGCGAGCCAGATGGTGGACTGCTTCGAAGGCCCAACGCGTGGCGTGCGCGCCTTCCTGCAGGTCCAGAACGGTTGCGATCATCGCTGCACGTTCTGCATCATCCCTTATGCCCGGGGCAATTCGCGCAGCGTTCCCATGGGATCGGTCATCGCCGAGGCGAAGCGTCTGGCGGCGAGCGGGATTCCCGAGCTCGTTCTGACAGGCGTCGATCTCACCGCCTATGGCGCGGACTTGCCTGGTTCGCCGACACTCGGACAACTCGTACGCAAGCTGCTCGCGATGGTGCCGCAAGTCAGGCGCCTGCGCCTGTCGTCGATCGATACGATCGAAGCCGATGGCGACTTGATGCGCGCCATCGCAGAGGAAGACCGGTTGATGCCGCACTTTCACCTCTCGGTGCAGTCCGGCGACGATATGATCCTGAAGCGCATGAAGCGTCGGCATACGCGCGCCGATACGATTTCTTTCTGCAAGTCCGTGCGTGCGCTTCGTCCGAACGCCTCTTTTGGCGCCGACCTCATCGCCGGCTTCCCGACGGAGACGGATGATATGTTCCAGCGCAGCGTCGATCTCGTCGACGAAGCCGGGCTCTCGAACCTGCACGTCTTTCGTTTCAGCCCGCGCGCCGGAACTCCTGCGGCGCGCATGCCTCCACTCGACCCGAAATTAATAAAGGATCGCGCCGCACGCCTGCGAGCCAAGGGCGAGGAGGCCGCTAGGCAGCGGCGCCTCTCGCTGGTGTTGAGCGAGCAGACATTACTGGTGGAGCGACGCGGGATGGGACGAAGCGAATGCTTCCTGCCAGTCCTCTTTGATGCGGATGCTGCGCCGGCAACTTTCGTTCGCTGCCGCATCTCCGGTACACGCGATCAGGCCCTCACGGCAGATATCGCAGCATGAGGGATTTCGGCGAAGCTCCACCGCCGCCAACCTTCTTCGAGCGGCTGAAGGAAGGGCTCTCCCGCAGCACCGCGGGCTTGTCGGACAATATTGCCGGCATTTTCACCAAGCGGAAATTGGATGCAGAGAGCATCGCGGAGTTGGAAGAAGCCCTGATCAAGGCCGATATGGGCATCGCTCTGGCCGCGAAGCTGTCGCGCGCCGTCGGCGAAGGCCGCTACGGCGCGGAGATCAGCGACTTTGACGTCCGCGAGATCCTGCGCCGCGAAATCGCCGCCGTCTTGCAGCCCATCGAGAAGGCATTCTCGGTCGACGGCGCAAAAAAACCCTTTGTCATTCTGGTGGCGGGCGTCAACGGCGGCGGCAAGACGACCACCATCGGCAAGCTCGCAAAGACGTTAACGCGGAACGGAGCCAAGGTCGTGCTCGCGGCCGGCGACACGTTTCGCGCGGCCGCCATCGAACAACTCGTCATCTGGGGCAAGCGCGCAGGCGCCGAAGTCGTTTCCCGAGCCGCAGGTTCCGATGCCGCAAGCCTCGCCTTTGAAGCGCTGGAGACCGCGCGCGCAAAGGGCGCGGATATCCTCATCATCGATACGGCGGGTCGGCTGCAAAACAAGGCCGGGTTGATGGCCGAACTGGAAAAAATCGTTCGCGTGATCCGAAAGCTCGATGCGACGGCGCCGCACGCCACCCTGCTCGTGCTTGACGCGACGACAGGACAAAACGCGATCGGACAAGTCGAGGCATTCAAGGATGTCTTGCCGCTGACAGGTCTTGTGATGACAAAGCTCGATGGAACGGCCAAGGGTGGCATTCTTGCCGCACTGGCGCAGAAATTTTCTGTCCCAGTGCACTATATCGGGGTCGGTGAGGGCGAAGACGACCTGCAGCCGTTCAATGCAGAAAATTTTGCCAGGGCGCTGACGGGGTCGAAATGAATTCACAATTGCGCCGTCTGTCGCTCGATCTTGGCCCGCTGATCGTTTTTTTCGCAACCTTCCAGTTCTTCGGGATTTTTGCCGCCACGGGCGCGTTCATGGTTGTGGTGGTCGCGGCTCTTGCCACAGGCTATGTGCTCGACCGCAAGCTTTCGCCGGTGGCGCTGTTTACAGCCGCAATCGTCTTGGTGTTCGGAGGATTGACGCTCTATCTGAAGAACGACACGTTCGTGAAGATCAAGCCGACCATAATCTACGCCACGTTCTGCGCGGTGCTCCTGGGCGGCATGATGTTCAAGCGGCTTTTCATCAAGTATGCGCTGGCCTTCGAGTTTGACCTTCCCGAGAGCGCATGGCGGACGCTGACTTGGCGCTGGGCGCTGTTTTTCGCGGCGCTGGCCGGTCTCAACGAGTTCGTATGGCGGAATTTTTCGACCGCGCAATGGGTATTCTTCAAGGTCTGGATCATCCTGCCACTACTGCTGGTGTTTGGAGCGGCACAGGCACCTTTGCTGCTTCACCATCAAGTCGCGAAAGCGCCGCCGCAGGAATAGGTTGTCGTGTTTGCGCGTATTGTCAGATAGACCACGGAAGATTTCCGGTCTGGCTAGGCGGATTTGAGAATGGCGCAAAGATCTTACCGGCGCCGAGTTCACGATGATGTTTCAGCGCCCAACCGGCGCTGGGGAAAGCAATCTCCGTCCACGGAATATCGTCCCAATCAAACAGTTTCACCTCCAGACTTTCTGCGCCCGCGCCGAATTGCTCCGTGTCAAGACTGGCGCGATACAGCAACTGCACCTGACTGATGCGCGGAATGGAATAGACCGCCAGCAATCCGTCGAGAACGATGTCGCACTGCGCTTCCTCGCGAGCCTCGCGTCGCGCGCCCTCTTCCGGGGTTTCGTTTTCTTCCAGATATCCGGCGGGCAAAGTCCATAATCCCAACCGCGGCTCGATCGCGCGCCGACAAAGCAGAAACCGGTTGCGATGCGTAACAACCGAGCCCACAACGATTTTTGGATTTGTGTAATGTACATGGCCACACTCATTGCACACGTAACGTTCTTCCGTGTCTCCATCCGGTACACGTCGAACGAAGCGCGGATTGGGTGGCGGCGGTGCGGTGCGATGACCGGTCATGGCGACAATTCTGCCCCAACACCGGTTGCAAACGGAAGCGCAAATACGAATCTTTGCGTTGCCAACGCACGCGCAAACGCGATAGAGATTGTTGTGACGGGCGATGGGGCCGTCTAAACTTTCTCTCGGCAAGAGAACCGCATTGGGGCGGCTGGCAATCTGGCAGC
>DATLOU010000126.1:0-7202 GCA_035536115.1 Rhizomicrobium sp. | reverse complement strand
CCGCCGCGAATTTTGATTACCGGGTCCCTTTATCTGGCCGGCGACGTGCTGCGCGAGAACGGAACGCTCCCGCGATAGCGCTGCTCGGCCAATGCAAAACGGCCGGCTTTCGGCCGGCCGTTCAGGAAGTTTCTATCTCGGCTTCAGACAGAACCGCTGATCCACTGATGCAGTTTCTGCTTCGGTGCCGCCCCGACCTGGCGCGAGGCAATCTCTCCGTTCTTGAACAGCATCAGCGTTGGGATCGACATGATGCCGTATTTGGCGGCGGTGTTCGGATTCTCGTCGACGTTGAGCTTGACGATCTTGACCTTGTCGCCGAGCTGGCCCGCGATCTCTTCCAGCGCCGGCGCGATCATGCGGCAGGGGCCGCACCATTCCGCCCAGAAATCCACGACCACCGGTTCGGCAGACTTCAATACATCCGATTCAAAGCTAGCGTCCGACACTTTGCCGACGGCCATGGCAGCACCCTTTTGTCATTGAATGGGGAGAATCGCCCCCAAAAATTGTGAGGGCAGGAACCTATGAACGCAGTCTGCAAGCGTCAAGGAGCTATCGCGGCGACGTGAATGGCCAGGGCGCGGTCGAGAAGGTCGGCCGAAAGCTCCATAAGATCAGGGCCTTCGGTCCAGATGAGGGCGGCGCGAACGGGTCTGTCAGGGTAAAGCCTTTGCAGCACGGCGCGGTAAGCGGCGAGTTGCCTGACGTAAGCCTTGGGAACCTCGTCGATTCGGCTGGGCATGCGGTTGGTCTTGAAATCGGCGATCAGGACGGCGCTCTGTGTGATCGAAAGGCGATCGACTTGTCCGGAAACCGAGAGCGCCTCATTAATTTTTCCGACGATCGGAACTTCAGCGCGGCTGCCGGGTGCAAATACCTCGGCAAAATCCTTGCTCGCGATGAGGAGTAAGACTTTCCGGAGGAGCGCGGCGCGTTGATCCGGAGGCAACCTTTTGCCTCTTCGTGACAGAAACTCGTTTGCCACCTCATCCCGGCGCGGGAGCGGGATGTCCGGGAGTGACTGCAACAACCGGTGCGTCAGCGTGCCGCGCAGCCGTGCCGCTTCACGGCGGACACCGGTCCTCTGGCGCGGTTCGTCGTCGGTCATTTCAGATGGATGGATAATCGTCGGTGCCGGCGGAGAAGGCGGCGCATTTGTTGTGAGCCATGCCGGCAACGACGTCGGGTTCTCAGACGCAGGCGCGCCGCCATCCGTTACAGGCGCCACGCTTTTGCGAAAACGCCAGATCTTGCCGTCAGCATCGCTGCCCTCTTCGGATAGGGATTGCAGCGGGCCGAGCACAAGATCGTGCCAGCAACCAGCCGGCGCCTTGTTGACGCCCTTGGCACCGCAGATCAGGAGACGGTCAGCCGCGCGCGTCAAACCCACGTACAGGAGACGCCGGTACTCGTCGCACGCCGCTTCGATCGCTTGCGCTCGTGCCTGGGCCATAGGGCCGGCATCCTTGTCCTTGGCGACAGCCCAGATCAGGGCCATTGCTCCCGGCGGCGCTCCGGCAACCGGCACAGTCAGCAGCCGCGGCGGGTGCGCGCCTTCCGGCCGCGTCGTGGTGTGATCGATCAGAATGACGCTTTTCGCCTCAAGCCCCTTGGCGCCGTGCACGGTCATCACGCGCACTTCGTCGCGCGCCATTTCCATGTCACGCTTGACCTTGCTTTGCGCCGCACGAATCCAATTGAGAAAGCCTTGCAACGACGGCGTCTCGCGCTGTTCGTAGGACAGGGCGAGATTGAGAAATTCGTCGAGCGGATCGGAAGCCTCGGTTCCGAGCCTGGCAAGAATCCTGGCGCGGCCCTTAAACGCTCCGAGCACATGCGCGTAGAATTCAAACGGAGACAGTGCGCGCGCTTTTTTCGCTAAATCTTCGAGTGCCGAAGCAGCCACTGCGAACGTTTCATCTTCGGCGGCCCTGGTGCGCAGGGCGGATCGCAACGGACCCTTGCGTTGATAGGCGAGCGTGAAAAGCTTGTCGTCATCGAACCCGAACAACGGACTTTTCAGCGCCGTCGCCAGCGCGAGATCGTCATACGGCAACAACAATGCGTCGCCCAGCACCAGTAGGTCCATGATCGCAATGTGTTCGCTCAGCACCAGCCGGTCGGCGCCGGCAACCTCGATCTGCGCCTGCTTGAGCGCGCGGATCACGGCTTCGAACATCGGTCCGCGCTGACGCACGAGTATCAACACTTCGCCGGGACGTGTGCCCTCGACGATCCAGCCTTTCACCGTGCGCGCAATTTTTGCGGCAAGTTTGACCGATGGACTGGTCTCGCTGGTGGTGTCGAACGGCGCATCCCAGCCTTCTTTTCCAGATTCCTTTTCGTCGGGGCCGACGAGATCCCAGATTTCCACTTCGCCGGGAAGAGCATCCGGTAACGGCTGGTGCACGGTCCAGGTTGGATCGGCGGTGAGACCGCGGAATGCGTTGGGCTGCTTGAACACCACGTCGACGGCCTCGAGCACGCCGATTGCCGAGCGGAATGAGTAATCCAGCTTCTCGGTGGCGAATGCCACATCGCTCGTTTCGTGCACCTTGCGGAAGTGTTCGCGCATTTCTGCGAACTTATGAGGGACTGCGCCCTGGAACGAAAAGATCGATTGTTTTTCGTCACCGACCGCGAACAAGGTACGCCTCACATTGTCGCGTGCGCCGCCGGGAAGGAATTCCGCAACAAGAATTTTAATGATCTCCCACTGCTTGTTGCTGGTGTCCTGCGCTTCGTCGACGAGCACATGATTGATGCCAAGATCGAGCTTGTAAAGCACCCAGGCGGCTGCCGTGCTCTTGGTGGACGCATCGCGGAGCAATGTGAGCGCTTTGTCGATCAGATCCTCGTAGTCGAGCAGACCGCGGCGTTCTTTTTCCGCGCGATAGCGGTCAATCACGGCTGCAGCGACTGTGATCAGCGCCGCGCTGCGGTCACGCGCGCGCAAGGCGAACTCACGCGCGAGCAGCTGGCATACGCGATCCTTTTCGAGGTTGAGACGCGCGGCCCATTGCGGATTGGCCTCGGCAAGTTTTTTGGTCAGCACGCTGGCGCGACCTTTGCGGTCGCCGGTGCAGCACACGTCGAGATAATTTTCGATGCGTTCGCGCCCCGTAGCCCGAAGCGCGTCAGATAGTGAGGAGGCGCGCTCCTGGTCGGTCTTGGAGCCGGACGAAAAAACACCGATCAGCGCCGGCCACTCAGCTTGCGGAATTGCGGACTGTGAAAAGTATTCGTTTTCAACGGCTTGCAGGGTATCGCCGGGGGGAAGGCCGAAACTGCGGGCCAGCTCGCCGATCGCCCGTTGCACGCCGCCGGCGCGGTCGATCCACGCGGTAATGAGGTCGCGCTTGCCGATCGTTTCGGCGATCACATCCTTGAAGGTGACATCGGCGGCGGCCGCGATGGCCGTGGCGAGCGCTTCGCCAAGCGGGGTGGCGGGTTTTGTGGCGCCCTCCAGCAGCACGTCCAGCGTCAATCGGTTGAGTATTTGAGCAGTCGCTGCCTCGTCGAGCACTTCGAAACGTGCCGCAACATCGGCTTCGAATGGGAACTGGTGCAACAGGTGAGTACAGAAGGCGTGGATGGTCTGCACTTTCAATCCGCCCGGCGTCTCCAGCGCGTTTGCAAAGAGCCGGCGCGCAACCGCGCGCTGTGCTGCATCCGGTGACTTGCCGGTGGCGAGCCTGATTCTCTCGTCAAGCGCGGCGTCGTCGAGCGTTGTCCATTTCGCCAGCGTGTCGAACACACGCGTCGCCATGTTGGTGGCGGCTGCCTTGGTGAATGTGATGCAGAGAATCTTGGCCGGATCTTCTCCACGCAGCAGCAGGTTGATCACTCGTTGCACCAGCACATGCGTCTTGCCGGAGCCGGCATTGGCAGAGACGAACACAGAGCGCTCGGGATCGGCGGCGGCGTTCTGATGCGCCTTGACGGCATCGGGAATCGTGTGCGCCGGAGTCATGGCTCGTACTCGCTTTCACCGCCCGAGGCCGCCCATTCCTTGACGCGCGCAAGATGGTCGTAGTCGCCGTAGTGTTTCTTCCACATCGGATGGACGAGCGAGCGATAGGGCTCGCCCTCGACAACGAATTTTTTCGCAATGCCGGTGAGCTTCTGCAGCGCGATATCGGCGCTGCTGTCGGGAGTGCCGGTTGCCAGCTTGATGTTCTTCGGCTCACCGGGCGGATCGCCGCCCTTGAGGCGGACATATCCAATTTCGGATACTGATCCGGCGGCGACGCCGGGAAAGCCACCTTTGCGCAGGATCGCTGCTTCCAAAGTAAGCTGCGGCGCCAGCCCGCTGCGCACCTGTGGTTCGGTGGGCAGTTGCCCCGTCTTGTAGTCAAGGATGGCGTAGCTGCCATCCGCGCGCTGTTCGATCCGATCGGCGCGCGCGGTCAGGAGAAAATCGCCTTTTCCAAGCGGGATGACATGTTTGCCGGAAATCTCGGCGAAAATCTTTTTCGCGGCGGCCCGGCGCTCGCGCTCCCAGCCTCCGAACCAGCCGGCGATACGTAGGAAACGCGTCCACCAGAACGCCCGCGCTTCTTCGTAGTCTTCGAGTTGGGCGAAATGCTTCTTACCGAGCGCAGTGAGTTCGTGCGCGACGTCGGCGGGCAAGGCATCGGCGAACTTCTTGGTGAATTCACCGACTGCCTCATGGATGAAAGTGCCCCGGTCGGCGGCGCCCGGCGGCGTGTCGACGGCCTCCAGTGGGAACAGCCGCAACACGTGCTTGGCGTAGATCGTGTAGGGGTCGCGCAGCCAGTTCTCGATTTCCGTGACGCTCAGTTGCGTCGGCCGCGCCTCTGGTGGCGGTACCGGTTGCGGCCGCGGCGCGGGGGATACTTTCGCAGGGTGATCAAGGGCGCGCGCGTAGTTTGCGTAGACGGCGCCACGCTTCAATGCGTCGTTCCAACGGTCTTCGCCGGCGACCGCCGCGAGCCGCTGGAGAAAGCGCGAACGCACCGTCGGGGCGCCAGCCTGCTTGGCGGCGCGCGTGAGAATGACCTCGGGCGCGCCCAGGCTTTGTGCGAAATCATGTGCCGAGAGGCCGATACGCAACTCCGGCAGGTTGAGGCCGAGTTCGAGCCGCATCGGGCGGCTGAGCCATGGATCGTTGCGGGTATCGGGCGGCCAGGCGCCTTCGTTGAGTCCGCCAAGCACAACACGATCCGCGTTCTGCAGCCGCGCCTCGAGCAGCCCAAGGATGCGCACACGCGGATTGCCGCTTTCAGGGCGCCGTTCAGCGCGGCCCGAGCAAAGAAGCTGGAAAACGTCCGGATAGTCCACCGCGGCAAGCACAAGCGTTCCGGACGCCTCGCTGTCGTCGATTGTTTCAAAAACGCGCTGTAATTGCAGGCCATCGGTCCCGGCATAGGCAGCGGTCACGCCGTCGTGGCTGACAAGCGCCTCAAGCGCTTTGCCGTGCGCCTGCGCCAGTTCACGCAGGCTGACCGATTTGCGGGCGAGTGCCTCAAGGGGAGCAAGCGCCTGTTTGAGCCTCTCAGCCAGTTGTTCAGCAGCTTCAAGATCAGTCGGCGATACGAAGTTGCGCGGATCGTTGCGATGCAGTTCGTCCCGCGTTGCCTTGTAGGTCGCGAGCGCATGCACGAGGCCGGCCGTTCCGCGGCGTGGCCGCGGACCGCGCAAAACGGCGCACTCAAGCGCACCTATCGCGCGGGCGTATGCATTGGGCTTGTCGCCGAGCCGGAGCAGGGAATGCTTGAGCAACGCCAGCAGTGCCGCCGGCTCAAGCCCTTGTAACGCAACTTCCGCCACGAGGCGGGCGAAGATTCCGGCGCGTGTCTCGGCAAGCGCATCACCGCCGGAATCGTCAACTTCGACTTGCCAGCGTTCGAGAGCCGCCACGACGCGGCGTGCGAGCGCGCGGTCGGGCGTGACCAGCGCAGCGGTTTTGTCCGGACTTTCGACGGTCTCGCGCAGACACGCAGCGATGGCCAGCGCTTCATCCTCGACATTGGCGGTTTCGATCACATTCACGCCGGCCATCGCTTTTTCGATAGCGACGGCGAAACCGGCGGTCCCGAGGCGGTGTTGCCAGCGATCGGTTGTCGTCGCCGGCCGCAGTGCTTCTGAGACCAGCACTTCGCGCCCGTGCGCGGCCGGATCGGCGAGTCGTTCGACTGCATCGCGCTTAATGCCGATGCGATCAAGCAAGGCATGCATGGCGAATTGGGGATGCACGGCGCCTGCCGCGTTTTTCTTATGCTCACTGCTCGCGATCTCGCGCCAGGAGTCTTCGTCGAGGTCGGCATCCAGTCCTGGCAGCACGACCGCGCCGTGCGGCAGCCGCGCGATCGCCGCAAGCAGGCTCGCCGTTGCAGGCATTGAACCAGTCGAGCCTGCGGCGATCACGGGTGCATTGCTGCTGGCGAGACGTTTCATCTCCGCGTCGATGAGCTGATCGCGCCGGTTCGCGGCATCGATTTCGCCAATTTCATTTAGGCGCTCCGGCCAGTAGCTGCGCGCGATCTTGAGGAATTTGAGTGTGAACTGCCAATACTCGTCGAACTGATCCGGCACCAGGTTGTCGAGCAGCGCCCAATCCATCTTGCGGGTGATGACGTCGTCGATCAGCCGTCCGAGATCGTCGGCGAGCGCGAGCCGTGCAGCCGGAGTGTTAGCGATCAGCGGTGCACCCTTCTCGGACCGAACACGGTCGGCCCAGTCCGCAATAAGTTGCGCCAGCAAAAGCCGCCGCTCCAGCCGATCGACCGCCGGCTCGACCTTTAGAGCGTCTTCGGCAAGTGCGCCCGTTGCGGCTTCCGCAAAAATGATCTCGTCCTCGTCCAGATCGCCTAGCGCGACGATGCGCGGAAGGATTGCCGCGTTACCATCAGGCGTTTTGAGAAATACATCGCGCGCCAGTCTGCACGCGCGGCGCGTGGGCAAATACAGCGTGGCGCGTGACAACTCGAGCGGATCTGGGGAAGCAGGAAATCCTCGGACAAGCCTGCCACCGCGCAGGGCGTCGACCAGGACCGGTAGGAAGCGCGCAGAAGCTGGGATATTGAAAACGCGGGGCGTCGACTGAGGCATCCACGAATCATACACGCTAATACGTGCAGTCGATCAATTGGTTCTTTTGCGCATGGCTGCTTCCGCCTCTTTGACCGCGTCGGGCGTGCCGACATGCATCCACAAACCGTCGAGCGGCAGCCCGA
>DATLOU010000125.1:0-9015 GCA_035536115.1 Rhizomicrobium sp. | reverse complement strand
AGATAGTTGCCCAGATGCAGCGTGTTGGTCGGCTGCATTCCGGAAAAGACGAGGGGCTTGTGCTTTGGCGCGACGGTCATGGGAGGTCTTTGAGAGAAAGGAGCGCGGTTATGCCCCGGCAGCCGCCACAGCTTCAAGGGCCCCCGGCTCCAGCGCCTTCAGGAGCTTCGCGTGGACGGTTTTGAGCCGTTCGGCATGGCGAACCTTGTGCCCGAATCCGTCGCGCACATAGAACACGTCGACTGCGCGCTCGCCGTAAGTCGACACCATGGCCGACGAGATCGAAAGACCCGACTGGAAGAGCGCGTCGGTCACCTCATAGAGCAGACCCGGACGGTCCAGGCCCTCGACCTCGACGACTGTCGCGCTTGCCGACGCCTCATTGTCGAAGTTGATCCTGGGCGTGACGCGAAAGGCGGTGGAGCGGCGCCGGGCAGGACGTTGGGCAATGGCGCGGCGCGGATAGACTTCGCCACGCAGCGTTCGTTCGATCGACTGACGCAAGCGCTCGACCCGCGCTAAATCGCCGAAAGTGCCGCCCTCAGCGTCCTGCACGGAAAAAACGTCGAGCGCAAAGCCGTCGCTGGTTGTGAAGGCTTTGGCGTCCACGATGGTCCCGCCCGAAATCGAGACCGCGCCTGCCAACTGCGAGAACAGCCCCGGATGGTCCGGCGTGTACAAGACGATTTCCGTCACACTGCGGAACTCGTTGCTCTCTGCCGCGAGCGAGAACAACTCGCCCTTGGCATCGGCCTCGGCCATGAGCCGCGCGTGCCGCTCATGCGCGTTGTCGTCGAAGGCAAGCCAATAGCTGTCATAGTGGCGCGTGAGCGCGCGTTCGCGGGCATCGCTTGAAAGATCGGCGATACGGGGTTCGAGTGCCGCCTTGGCATGCTGTACGCGTGCGGCCCGCGCCGGCGTCGCGTCGCCACCGGACATCACGCTCTCCGCCTCGTAGTAGAGCTCGCGCAGGAGCTGACCCTTCCAGCCGTTCCACACGCCAGGACCGACAGCGGCAATGTCAGCCACGGTCAGCACAAGGAGGAGTCGCAGCATCTCGGGCGTCTGGACCTGACCGACGAAATCCTTGACCGTTTTGGGATCGCTGATGTCGCGCTTCTGCGCCGCATCGCTCATGACCAGGTGATTTTTCACCAGCCACATGACCGCAGCCGTGTCTTCGGGCTTCAGGCCAAGGCGCGGACATAAGCTGTTGGCGATGGCGGCCCCGACTTCGGAGTGATCGCCCGGAAGTCCCTTGGCAATATCATGCAGCAGCATGGCGACGTACAACGCTTCGCGGCGCTTGATACGCTTGATGATTTCGGTCGACAGAGGATGTTCGTTCCTGTGCTCGCCGCGATCGATGGAGGCGACATAGCCGATGGCACGAATGAGGTGCTCATCGACCGTGTAGTGATGATACATGTTGAACTGCATAAGCCCGACGACGCGGCCGAATTCCGGCACGAAGCGGCCGAAAACGCCGGCCTCGTTCATCAGCCTGAGTGCGCGCTCCGGATTGTTGCGCGACGACAGGATCTCGAGAAAAAGCCGGTTTGCCTCGGGATCGCGACGCACGTCGTCGGTGATCGCGTCGAGCGAACGCGTAATGGTGCGCAATGCGTCGGGATGGACGTCGACACTTTTTGCGTCGGCAATGTGAAAGATCCGGATCATGTTGATCGGATCGCCGCGAAAGATGCTGGAGCGCGCATTCAACCGGCCGTTCTCGACGAAGAAGTCTTCGCTCCCCGTGCGCGGCTTGAGAAAACCCGGAAGCATGCTGGCCAGCGTCGGCCGGCGCTTTTTGTTCTGGTCTTCAAGCGCCGCGCAGAAAATACGCGTCAAATCGCCGACGTCCTTCGCCACCAGAAAGTAGGTTTTCATGAAGGCTTCGACGGCACGGCGTGGATTGTCGTCGGTGAAATGCATCGCCTTGGCGAGTTCCGGCTGGACATCGAAGGACAATCGTTCCTCCGCGCGCCCCACCAGATAGTGCAGGCGCACGCGCACGTCCCACAGGAATGCTTCGGCTTTCTGAAACGTCTTGTATTCGTCTCTGGTGAAGACGTTGTGCTGCACCAAAGCTGCCGCATCGTCGACGTGATAGAGATATTTCCCGATCCAGTAGAGCGTCTGCAGGTCACGCAGTCCGCCCTTGCCTTCCTTGATGTTCGGCTCGACGAGATAGCGGCTCTCGCCTTGGCGCCGATGACGCTCGCCGCGTTCGGCGAGTTTGGCCTCGACGAAGTCCTGGCCGTTTCCCGTGGCGACCTCGCTCCAGAATTTCTTGCGCAATTCCTCATAGAGCCTTCCGTCGCCCCACAAATAGCGGGCCTCGAGGATTGCGGTCTTGATGGTGCTGTCCTGCTTGGAGAGCCGCACGCATTCGCCGAGCGAGCGCGTGGCGTGGCCGACTTTCAGCCCGAGATCCCAGAGCATGTAGAGGATAAATTCGATGACGCTTTCGCCCCAGGGCGTCTGCTTGAACGGCCGCACGAAGAGCAGATCGATGTCCGACCCCGGCGCAAGCTCGCCGCGGCCATAGCCCCCGGTCGCAATGACGGCGATGCGTTCGGCGTCCGTCGGGTTTTGCGCGTAGTAGAAGTGCTTGGTGGCAAAATCGTAGATCACCTGGATCGTGGCGTCTTGCAATGCCGAAAGCGTGCGCGCCGCGGCGAGCCCGCTTAGGGCTCCCGACTCGACGCCGGACTTCACCGTGGCGCGAGCGTCCAGGAATGCGGTCTTGATGTACGCTAGCGCGTCCTTGCGCAGCCTTGCCTTGTCGGATGACGCGTGTGCAAGCGCAGTCAGGGCACGTCGCAATGCGTCCCCGTCCAACAGCCGATCAATGTTGTGGCCTGCGTCGCCCAAGCGAGGTCCTTTGTGCGCTTCTCGAACAATGCCATGTCCCGCAGGCGTTAGCGAGAAGGCCCCAAAAAGCCAAACGGCGCGGAATTGCTCCCGCGCCGTTCGACAAGCTTTTACTTTATCGAGGTTCAGACGACCTTGAGATTGACAGCCTTGGGGCCGCGCTTGTCGGCTTCGACTTCAAAGCTGATGCGCTGGCCCTCGTTCAGGCCGCGCAGTCCCGCCGCTTGCACGGCGGTGACGTGCACGAACACGTCCTTGCCGCCATCTTCGGGCGCGATGAATCCAAAACCTTTCGTCGTGTTGAAGAACTTAACTTGACCAATCATTACGGCTTTCTCTCCTGAAAGCATTTGAGTTACCAGGCGGACACAGCGTCCAGCATGGTCATCGGGGCAGCGACTTGTTTCAGGAAAAGCGTCGTCGTGCCGTCACAAGGGACAAGCAAGAAACTTCTCTAAAGGCTGCGCGGCCACGATTGCGCGGCGATATAAAGGCTCGTCGGAATCAAGGCAAGTCACCAGCTTTCGTCGAGCGGAATATGTCCCGGCTGTGCCGCGACGCGCGTCAGCCATTTCGTGACCGCGGGATATTCCGAAAGATTAAATCCGCCATCGGCCGCCGAGTGGGTGTAGCCGTACAACGCGATATCGGCGACGGAGTAGCGCGCCCCGCCGAACCAGTCGTGTGTTTTCAAGTGCGTGTTCATCACGCCGAGCGCCGCATTGCCTTTGTCATGCCACTCGCCGACCAGGTGCTCTTTCTTGGCGAGGTCTTCCCTGGCCGCGAATTTGAGCCAGAAGCGCGCCACGGCGATGTAAGGCTCGTGGCTGTACTGTTCGAAGAACATCCACTGCAGGGCCTGCGCGCGATCCCATTGGCTTTCCGGCGCAAGCTTCGTGCCTTCGGCGAGATACCAGATGATGGCGCCGGATTCCGGCAGGGTGCGGCCATCCTCGAATTCGAGCATCGGCACGCGGCCATTCGGATTCTTGGCGAGAAAGGCGGGCTTGCGCGTGTCTCCGGCGTGAAGCGGATACTCCTTCAGCGTGAGCGGCACGCCGAGTTGGCGCGCCGTAAGGCGGACCTTGTAGCAATTGCCGGACATCTGCATTTGATGAAGCACGGGCATGATTCGTTACTCCGCAAGTCACCGCGGATCATGCACGAATCCGTCCATCTCACTTATGCGGTTTGCGCTTGGCGCCTTTGCGCGCGCCTGGCGCGACGGTGCGCTCGATGACGCCGCACGCGATGCGGTCGCCGGAATTTCCGGCGGGTTGGCTGACATAGTCGTCTGCTTTCGCATGCACAATGATCGAGGCGCCATCGCGGTCGAAGATCGATTTCTTGCCATTGCCGAGCGAGACGGCATTGCTGATCACCGAAGCGTGAAGCGTGCCGTCGCCGGCTGCATATTCGTTCGGCAGATCTCCCGGATGGGGACCGTGCGGTGCGAGGAAGCCATGGAGCTTGGTCGGTTCGAAGCTGAGATCGGGACCTGCCGACGTGAACGCGACCTTTGCATTGCAGTTGCCGGAGGTGTGGATGTGAATCGCGTGCGCGCCGGGCGATAGACCTTTCAAGTCCAGTTCGATGAGAACGCCATGCGACGTTGCGATGAAGTTTGCGAGTCCGACCGGATGACCGTCGCGGCCCACGAGATGCGCCACCGCCCGCGCCTTCGAAGCCGCCGCGCATACCGGAGAAGCCATCGCCAGCGTTCCCAGAACGACCCCGACTGCGCGCACATAAGCCCATGCCTTCATGGTGTTCCCCCCTGGATGATGGCGGGGAACGTTGCAGCTTTACCTTGTCAAGCAAAGCTTGACATTCGTGTCAAGGAGGACTTGACTGTCAGGCCTGACCTGACAGGAGTTCATCGTGAGCGCGAAGCCGAATGCCCCGAGCGAGCCGTCCGACACGCTTTACTGTTCGTTCTGCCGCAAGTCACAGCATGACGTGAAAAAACTCATTGCCGGACCGGCAGTCCTTATCTGCGATGAATGCGTGGCGCTGTGCGTGAAGATCATCGCCGACACGCCCGATGCGACCCCAGACAAGCCGGTGACGATGCAGAAGTGGCAGGACATGCCGACCGAGAAATTCCTGAAGATCCTGTCGGCCCAGGACCAGATGTACCGCGAGGTGCGCGATCGCGTGCAGCAGACCGTCGACATCCTGCGCAAGCGCGAGGTGAGCTGGGCCGACATCGCCAACGCGCTGAACGTCTCGCGCCAGGCGGCGTGGGAACGCTTTTCTTGAACGCGGCCGCGCTCGAACGCTTCATTGAAGCGCGCGCCATCGCCTTGCCGAAGCCATTCGACGGCGCAACATGCGCGACGCACCGGAACTTTTTCGCCCGCCATGCGTAGTCGGTCACATGTATAACGCGCTTTTCGAGATCTCACTTTTGCTTCAGGCCGACGCGGTCGTCGTCTTGCCGTATGTGACGCCCCTAAACCGTGCATAGCGCGGAAATCCTCCAAAAGACCGCGATTTCGCCACAGGGTGAGCCTATGATCGCGCAGCAATCAGGGAGAAAGAACCATGCGCAAATCCCTTAGCACCGCTCTGCTCGTTCTGGCCGCCGTAGCTGGCGGATCGGCCGTCGCCGATCCCATGGCCATGGACAAACCGGTCCAGATGAACGGGCTTGAAGCCGTCTGCACCGGCGTCGGCGAGACGAAGGACGACCCGCAATGGCTGAGCTATCCGGTCCGCATCGAATTCTCCAACGGCGGCGCGCAATATCTCTCCGGCGCCACCGTCAGGATCAGTCATGGCGCCGACACGGTCGGCTCGCTTGATTGCCCCGGCGCGTGGGTGTTGCTGCGCGGCGCTCCCGGTGAGTATCGCGTCGATGTCACGATCGACAACTCTTCGGCCAAGGCGGTCAATGCGTCATTCCGGATGGGAAGCGGTCCGCAGAAGCGCATCGTGCTGCGCTTCCCGGATTTCCAACCCAACCAATAGTCACAGACGCAACTCGCGCACGATGTCTTCGGCGCGGTTGAAGTCGCTGAAGCGGATCCAGTGCGGCTTTATGCGGAACCAGGTGATGCCGGGCCAGCTTTCGCGCGTTGGGCCATCCGGCCAGGCGGCGTAGTAAATGCGCTTCAGGGCGACAAGATCGTCACCTTTCGGCTCGTCTGCGATGCCCTCCAACTGAACGCTTTGTTCGTTGTCCCAGCCGATCACAAAAGAGACTCTGGGATCGCGACGCAGGTTCGCCGCTTTGCGCGTGTCGCCGAGCGTGTCGAAATAGATCTCCAGCTCCGACGAAACGGCAATGCCGACCAGCGCCGACTCGGTCGCGCCGTCGCCTTGCACCGTTGCGACCACGCCATAGCGTTGGCGGGCGATGAAGGCGCGCAGTTCTGCCCTGGTGAGCGCGCTCACACCATCACCTGGTCGGCAATGTCTTCGCGCTCTTCGTCTTCTGCACTCTCGATGATGCGCCGCTTCTTCCAATCGCCGCGTGCGAACCAGATCATGCTGACGATCGCGGTCAGGACGTTGGCGATCGGAAACGCCCACCAGATGCCGTGCGCGCCCTGGTGCGCACGTTCGGCGAGCACGAAGGCGAGTGGAAACTGCAACACCCATTGCGAAACCAGGCTGATCACCATCGCCGCGAACATGTTGCCGCTGGCACGCAACACACCCATCAGCGCGAACTGAACGCCGACGAAGCCGAAGCTCCACGACACCGTGCGGATGAACACGCTGGCCTCGTGGATGACGGCCTTGTCGTGCGGCACGAAGAACGCCGCGACATGGTTGGCGAAGGCGAAGGCGACGATGCCGACGCCTGTCAGCGCCGAAAAGGTGATGAGCGCCGCGAAGCGCGCGACGGCTTCGGCGCGCCCGATATTGCCGGCCCCGATATTCTGTCCGACCAGCGTCGACGTCGCCATGGAGAAGCCCATCGCAGGAATGACCACGAACTGCAGGACATTGCCGCCGACGCCATAGGCGGCGGTCGTCACGGTGCCGAAACTGGTGATCAGGAACATCATCATCGTGATGCCGAGCCCGCGGGCCGAACCTTCGATCGCCGCCGGATAGCCGAGATTGAAGGCGCGAGCGATGAACGCGGGATCGGGGCGCAGCTCGCGAAGCTTCAGCCGGATGCCATAGCGCCCGGACGTCAGCAGCATGATCGCGACGATCGCTGCAACGGTTTGGCTCACCATCGTCGCCAGTGCCGCGCCGACCACGCCCCACCCGAAATAGAAGATGAAGAGCGGATCGAGGACGAAGTTGATGAAGACCGAGCCCGAGATGATGTAGAGCGGTACGGTCACCTGTCCCACGCCGCGCATCTGCGACTGGAAGCAGAAATAGGCGAAGGCGAGCGGCAGGCTCAGGAACTGCACGCGCAGAAAACCGAGCGCGTTGTGATAGACCTCGGCGTCGACTTCCATCAGCTCCAGCAGGTAGGGCGCGATGACGAAGCCGATCAGGCCGAGAACGAGCGACACGGCGACGACGGTGAGAAGCGTCTGGCCCGCGACGTGATCCACCATCTCGCGGTTGCGCGCCCCGACATATTGCGCGATCAGCGTCGAGCCGGCGATGGTGAAGCCCATGCCGAGCGACACCATCAGGAACATCAAGGGCATCGAGACTGACACCGACGCGACCGCTGCCGCGCCCAGACGCCCGACCCAGAACGCGTCGACCAGCTGATAGGCGATCTGCAGGATGTTGCCGCCCATGATCGGAAAGGCGAGAAGGAAGAGCGAGCGCCCGATCGGCCCATGCAGCAGTCTCGGGTCGAAGGCGCGACCGCCGAACCCTGCGCCCGCCCGGTTTCGGAGTGGCAGATCCGATGGCGAACGTTCCTGGTCCTTGTCGGGAGTCATGGTTCGAGTTTCCGCATTCGCGCTCGCTTTGGCAACGCGACCCTCTGCCAATTGCCTCAATTGACGCCGAGCGTCAGCCAACCACGACGGCGGCGACGGATTTGGCGAAGCCTTCTTCGACATCGTCAACGCTGGTGGTCGCGCCGACCACGCCGCCAATGGCGAAATCCTTGGACACCTTGTACTGCGCCACGGTCGTGCCTTGCGCATCTTGCAACGAAACCGTCGCCTCGATGACGATCTGACCGAGGCCGATCAGCATCGCCCGCGCAAAGGCGTTGCCGCGATCGAAGCGGGTGAAGTGGATCTTCATCTTCAATGGTGCAGCCGTGCCCTCCGCCAGAACGCTTGGCGATTGGATGGTGATATAGCTTCTCACCTTCTGACAGATGATGCCGAAATCGCCGTCAGACATTGCGACGCCGCTCTGGGCGTCAGCCGAAATGTCGGAGACGTGCAGATTGGCTTTTTGATCCGGCGAAAGCGGCGCAATGGCGGTCGGCGCCGATACGCTGCCGGCACAAGCGCTAAGCAGTGCCGACAGCGCGGCAATGGAAAGCAGGCGAACGATGGTCATCGAGTGGTTTCCTTAAGGGTTGGTTTTGTCGGATTTGGTTGCGTCCTGCGCCGCGCTGACAACGGGCTTCAGTACGATCGAAAAGCTGTTCGGATAGCTGAGCGCGGCGCCGGTCGAGGCGTCGACAGCGGAACTGATCAGGCCGGCATAGGGCAGCATCGCGCCCACCAGGCCGGCAGTCGTCATATGACCGGCGGCATAGACGGTACCGTCGCGATAGCCCTGCTTGCTGCAGCGAATCTGCAGCACGCTTTCGCTCTTCTTGACCACCACCGTGCCGGGCGAGGTCAGCGGCCACTGGCCGCGATCATTCGAGCAGGTGCAGGACGCACCGGAAACCGGCGTCGTCTCGACATAGACCAGCTGCGTCGCGCCATCGATGGCCGAGGCACAGCCCGAACAGCCCACGGCCAGGCCGACAACAGCCATTGCATGCCAGGTTTTCATGAGCCCCCGCTCCGTGGCTTCTCAAATATCACGACCGCTTGCGACAGACAAAACGGCCGGCGGGGATTTCTCCGCGCCGGCCGCTTCGCAGAATTTGAAGCGTCTTCAGACCGCTTTCAGGTTCACGGCCTTGGCGCCGCGCGCATCCGGCTGGATGTCGAACGAGACCTTCTGGCCTTCGTTCAGCGAGCGCATGCCGGCCGCTTCGACGGCGGTGGCGTGCACGAACACGTCCTTGCCGCCGCC
>DATLOU010000124.1:0-11046 GCA_035536115.1 Rhizomicrobium sp. | reverse complement strand
ACCTTTTGCCGCAGCGCGCTTCTTCAACTGGGCGGCCCACACCTTGTGGGCCGTGACAGTTGTGTTTTCGGACGCCCTTCTTCGAAGGGACTTGTAGCGATGGGTTTCAAATGCGGCATCGTCGGATTGCCCAATGTCGGCAAGTCGACGCTCTTCAATGCGCTGACGCAGACCGCGGCGGCGCAGGCGGCGAACTATCCCTTCTGCACCATCGAACCCAATGTCGGCGACGTGGCGGTGCCAGACCCGAGGCTCGAGAAGCTTGCCGCGATCGCGAAGTCCGCCGAAATCATCCCGACGCGCATCACCTTCGTCGATATCGCCGGTTTGGTGCGCGGCGCGTCCAAGGGCGAGGGGCTCGGCAACCAGTTCCTCGCCAACATTCGCGAAGTCGATGCGGTCGCGCATGTGCTGCGCTGCTTCGAGGATGACGACATCACCCATGTCGAAGGCAAGATCGATCCGGTGAGCGACGCGGAGACCGTCGAGACCGAATTGATGCTTGCCGATCTCGAAAGCCTCGAAAAACGCATCACACCTCTGGAGAAGAAGGCAAAGTCGGGCGAGAAGGAAGCCAAGCAACAACTCGCACTGATGATGAAGGCGGTGACGCTGCTCCGCGACGGCAAGCCCGCGCGGCTCGCCGAGTTGTCGCACGAGGAACGCGCGCCCTATTCCCAGCTCGGACTGTTGACGGCAAAGCCCGTGCTCTATGTCTCGAATGTCGAGGAAGGTTCAGCCGCGGCCGGCAATCCCTATTCCCGCGCCGTCGAAGACATGGCGAAGCGGCAGGGCGCGGGCGTCGTGACGATCTCGGCCCGCATCGAAGAGGAAGTCGCGCAACTTCCCGAGAGCGAGCGCGTGGAATTTCTCGCCAGTCTCGGCCTCGAAGAGCCGGGCCTGAACCGTCTCATTCGTGCAGGCTATGCGCTTCTTGGGTTGCTCACGTTCTTCACGGCGGGGCCGAAGGAAGCGCGTGCCTGGACCGTGACCAAGGGCGCGCGCGCGCCCGAAGCCGCCGGCGTCATCCACACCGATTTCGAGCACGGTTTCATTCGCGCCGAGACCATCGCTTACGATGATTACGTCGCAGGAAACGGCGAAGCCGGCGCGCGCGACGCGGGAAAGTTCCGTCTGGAAGGCAAGGACTATGTAGTCCAGGACGGCGACGTGATGCACTTCCGCTTCAACGCGTAACGCAAATCAAATCACCATGGCCGGGCTTGACCCGGCCACCCATTTTGCGGGTTATTTGCGCACGCGGACGCGTGCGCGCTGGGTGGCCGGCTCGGCGGCCGGCCATGGAGAATGCTGATGGCCCTCAAAGGCAAAATGGAAAAAATGAAGATGAGCGACGGCGCCGAGATCGGCGTCTATCACGTGCAGCCGAGCGTTGCGAGACGCGGCGGGCTGGTGCTGATCCAGGAAATCTTCGGCGTCACCGAGCACATCATGGAACTGTGCGACGGTTATGCCGCCGACGGCTATGAAGTGCTGGGCCCGGCGATCTACGACCGCGAAGCGCCGAACTTCCAGGCGACCTATTCGCCGGAAGACATCCAGAAAGCGATCAAGATCGCGCGCGGCGAACATCCCTTCGATCTGTCGGTCGCCGATGCGCAGGTCTGCATCGACGACCTGAAGAAGCGCGGCAACGTCTTCATCACTGGTTATTGCTACGGCGGCTCGGTGACCTGGGCCGCGGCTGGCCGCTGCACCGGATTGTCGGCCGCGTCAGGCTATTACGGCGGCAATATCGGACAGATGATCGACCTCAATCCGAAGTGCCCGACGATCCTGCATTTCGGCGAGAAGGATCATGGCATCCCGATGGAGATCGTCACCAAGGTGAAGGACGCGCATCCCGACGTGAAGGTCTATGTCTATCCGGCCGGCCACGGCTTCAACTCGGATCGCCGCACCGACTATCACGAGGAAAGCGCCAAGCTCGCGCGCCAGCGCACGCTCGATCTGTTCCGCGCCAACGGTGGGTAGAAATGAAGTGCCCCCATTGCAACACAAGTTTTCACGTCTCGTGGACAACGACCTACATTCAAGCCAGCAACTACGATGCCACTCCGCTGGCAGTCGAACGGCACACCAAGTGCCCGGAATGCAAGCAATTCACCATTGTGTTCCAAGTTGCGACCGAAGAAGAGGAACGTATGATTTTTCCGCTAGGCGCAAACCGCGGCCCGGTGAGTGCCACCAGAGGTGCCGAAAGCAATTGCTGAAGACTATGTTGAAGCCTGTAATGTCCTGCCGACTAGCGCCAAGGCTTCTGCTGCAATTGCGCGCAGATGCCTGCAGAGTGTTCTTAGATCGCATGGCTACCATGCGAAGGATTTAGCGACGGAAATAGATCTTTTGTTGGATGAGCCAAATCCGGCCAAGGCCATTCCCATTACCCTTCGCTCCACTATCGACGGCATTAGAAATTTTGGAAACTTCTCCGCTCATCCGATTACCGACGTTACGTCGCTCCAGATCATAGACGTAGAACCGCACGAGGCAGAGTGGTGCCTGGAAATACTTGAGGAGACATTTCAGCACTTTTACGTGCATCCAGCCGCCGCAAAAGCGCGTAAGGCCGCTTTGGATGCAAAGTTGAAGGCAGCTGGAAAACCGCCTTCAAAATAATTAGCGCAGCGCGGCTTCGATATTGCCGCCGTCGACGGTGATGACGGCTGCCGTCGTCTTCTCGGCATGGGCGAGATAGACAAAGGCTTCGGCAACTTCGTTGGCATAGACCTCGCGACCGAGCAAATTGCCGCTCATGTAGTCCGCCTCCGTCACGCCACGCGCCTTGGCGCGCTCCGCGACCATCTCGTCGGTCAGAAGTCCGGTACGCACGCGATCGGCGTTCACCGCATTGGCCCGGATGCCGTCCTTGCCGTGATCGAGCGCATATTGGCGCACGAGAAAAAGAGTCGCCGCCTTGGGCAATCCGTAGGGTCCGAAGTCCTTGCCCGGATTGACCGCCTGTTTGGAGGTGTTGAACAGGAGGCAGCCATAGGTGCCTTGCGCCTTCATGATGCGCACCGCGTTCTGCGCTACGCTTTGATGCGCAAAGAAGTTGAGTTCGAAACTCTTGCGCAACACCTCGTCGTCGACGCTGCCGATATTGCCTTGCCAGGCTGCGCCGGCGTTCGAGACGACGATGTCGACACCGCCGAAGGCATCGACGACCGCATCGAAGGCGGCGCGCACCGACATGGGATCGGTCACGTCGCATCGTATCGCGAGCGCGTTCTTGTGCACCGCTTTCGCGGCTTTCAGCGCCATCTCGTGATCGCGATCCAGGATCGCGATCTCTGCCCCCTCGGCGGCAAACGCGCGCGCCGTCGCCGCGCCGATGCCCGAGCCGCCGCCGGTGACGAGGCAGACTTGCCTGGCGAGAATCTTCTCCGCCGCTTTGCCGAGCTTCGCTTGTTCCAGCGACCAGTATTCGACGTCGAACATGTCGGCTTCGGAGATGGGGCGATATTCGCCGATCGCCTCGGCATCGCCGATCACCTCGACGGTGTTCTCGGCAATGTCGGCGGCGATGGCCGCGTCCTTCGCGCTGGCGCCGACGCCGAAAAGGCCGACACCCGGCACGAGGATGACGCGCGGAAGGGGATCGAGCTCTTTCTTCTTCGGCTCCGCGCGCTTGTTGTTGCGCGCGAAATAGTCGTGATAGCGCGCAACGAACGCTTCGACCGCGCCCGCGACGTCCTTCTTCCACGCCTCGAGCATGTGCGCATCGGGCGGTGGCACGATCAGCGGCCAGTTCTTTGTGCGGATGGTGTGATCGGGCGTCACCACGCCCTGCTGCGCATAGCGGGAAAGCTCCGCGCCGCCGACATAGTCGAGGATGGCGGGGCTGGTGCGGAAACAGAGGATCTGGCGCTTGACGGTGCCTGCCATCTCGTTACGTTCGAGCGCAACGGCACCGCGCAGGATCGG
Organism: Rhizomicrobium sp.; assembly: GCA_035536115.1. GTDB lineage: Bacteria > Pseudomonadota > Alphaproteobacteria > Micropepsales > Micropepsaceae > Rhizomicrobium. The sequence goes on along the minus strand of DATLOU010000124.1, from coordinate 7,098 downwards.
AGCGATCTCGGACAGGCGCGCGATGTTCGCGGGCAGCTTGGCGCGGGCACGCGGTTTTCGTTGCCGCGCCAGACGCTCTTCCGCCAGCGTGACGAATTCGATCATGCGCTCATAGGCCTGGCGCGCATCGCCGCCGACCGTAAAAATCCCGTGCTGAAGAAGGACGAGGCCCTCTACCTTCGGATTCTTGTCGAAGACATCGGCCACCGACTTGGCCAGTGCGAAACCCGGGATGGTGTAGGGCACATAGGCGACGCGCTCGCCGAAGACGGAGCGTGCAACGGCTTCGCCGTCCGGCTGGTCGGTCAGCGCGAGTACGGCGGTCGAATGCGTGTGGTCGACGAATTTGTGCGGCAGGAAGGCATGCAGCAACGTCTCGACCGACGGATTGGGCGCCGATGAATCCAGCAGATTGACGCGCTGGAAATTCACCATGTCTTCGTCGGAGAGTTTGGGGAGAGCGCGCAAACGGCGCAGTTCGGCAAGACGCACGGCCGGAAGACCCGCTGGCTCGATATTGCCCATGTCCCAGCCGGAGCCCTTGACGCAGATCACCTCGACTTCGTCACCCAGAAGATCGCGCGCCTTGGTCTTGACGCTGGTGTTGCCGCCGCCATGCAGCACGAGTTTCGGATCCGAGCCGAGCAGGCGTGTCGTGTAAGTACGAAGCGCCAGGTCGCGATTGACGCTTTGCGCCGCATAGCGCGCAACCAACGCCTCGGCTTCGGAATCGGACCAGCGCGATTTCATTCGTTTCGACTTTCCATCTTCGTCATCGCCTGCTTCATGCGGGCGACCCATCTTGTTTCGCAAGCGAAAAATTGGGTCACCCGGACGCTGCGCGCCGGGTGATGACGGTTAAATCATTTCTGATGTTCGGGGAACAGGCTGCGCAAGCCCTCCGCGCCGGCCGCGCACACGCCGCGTTCGGTGATGAAGCCTGTGACAAGGCGGGCCGGCGTGATGTCGAAACCCGGATTGGCGGCGGTGCTGCCCGGCGCGGCGATCTCGACTGTCGCGAGTTCTCCGCCCGCCGTGCGGCCGGTCAGCTTCAGGACCTCGTCCGGCGAACGCTCCTCGATCGCGACGTCGCGGCCTGAGTGCAGCGACCAGTCGATGGTCGAAGACGGCAGCGCCACATAGAACGGCACACCATTGTCCTTCGCGGCGAGCGCCTTCAGATACGTGCCGATCTTGTTGGCGACATCGCCATTGGCGATGACGCGGTCGGTGCCGACGAGGCACAGATCCACCTCGCCCGCTTGCATATAATGGCCGCCGGCATTGTCGGCGATGATGGTGTGAGGAATGCCGTGGCCGCCGAGTTCGAAGGCGGTGAGAGCCGCACCTTGATTGCGCGGCCTTGTTTCGTCCACCCACACATGAAGTGCGATGCCTGCGTCATGCGCGAGATAGATCGGCGCCAGTGCGGTTCCGTAGTCGACGGTCGCGAGCCAGCCGGCGTTGCAATGGGTGAGGATATTGAGCTTGCGCTTCTTCCGGATCGCCATCTCGCGAATGAGCTCAAGACCGTGCCGGCCGATGGCCTCGCACATCGCGACGTCTTCGTTCGCAATTGCGGCCGCTTCCTTCCAGGCCAGCGCGGCGCGCTCGGCGCGCGGGTGGTTGCGCACCGCATCGGCGACGCGCTGCAGGGCCCAGGCGAGATTGACGGCCGTCGGCCGCGTGGCGCAGAGCTTGTCGGACGTTGACGTCAGAGTCTCGTCCGACGGATCGGCGCGCAAGGCAAGCGCCAGGCCGTACGCAGCAACCGCGCCGATCAGGGGCGCGCCGCGCGTCTGCATCGCGCGGATCGCGTGCGCCGCCTCTTCGGCCGAACGCAACGTCAGCGTGACGAATTCGTGCGGCAACTTCGTCTGATCGATGATGCCGAACGCATCCTCGCTGATGGGCCAGACCGAGCGGTAATGCCTGCCGTTGATCTTCATGCCCGCGCTTCTAGCATACTCAGGGCGAAGGTGGGGTCGTCGCCAGCATCGAGGGATATTGCGCGAATTTTTCGTACCAGGCTTCGAGCTTGGGATGGGTCTTGCGCCAACCGAGATCGCCATAGCGGAAATCGAGATAGCCGAGCGCGCAGCCAACCGTGATCTCACCGATTGTCGGCGGCTCGTTGAAGCTCACGCGTTCGAGCGCGTCGAGACCAGCGTTGATCGTCGCCATGTAGCGCGCGATGTGGTCCGGATTGCGCCGCTCCTCCGACTGAATGACCTCGTAGCGGCAGGCGACCGCAGCGTCCATGATGCCGTCGCCCAGCGCCTGCAGGCCGAGCGCCTTCCAGCGCCCGCTGACCGGCTTCCAGAGCGACGCCGGCGCGAAAAATTTTCCGCCGCCGACCTCATTCAGATATTCGCAGATCACCGGCGAATCGAAGAGCGTCGAACCGTCGTCGAGCACCAGCGCGGGGATCTTTTTCAGCGGATTGATGGCGCGCAGGCTTTCATCATCGCGTGCATTGACGACGATCTCTTCCAGCTTGACTCCGAGTTCGTGCGCCACGACGCGGCACTTGCGCGCGAAGGGCGACGCCGGATTGGTGTAGAGCTTCATGCCTTAATGTCCCTCATAGGCCACCAAGGTTGTCACCTGCTTGCCGAGCTTGCGGATTTTCTCCGCGCCGCCCAGGTCGGGCAGATCGATCGCGAAGGAACAGCCGACGACGTTGGCGCCGGCACGTTCGAGGAGCTTGACGGCGGCGAGGCAGGTACCGCCGGTGGCGATCAGATCGTCGACCACGATGACATTCTCGCCTTTCCTGACCGCATCGGTGTGGATCTCGACGCGGTCGGTGCCGTATTCGAGCGCATAATCCTCGCCCAGGACCTCGAAGGGGAGCTTCCCCTTTTTGCGCACCGGCACGAAGCCGGTGGAGAGCTGATGCGCCACTGCGCCGCCCAGGATGAAGCCGCGCGCTTCGATCCCCGCGACCTTGTCGATGCGGACGCCGGCATAGGGCTGGACAAGTTCGTCGACGGCACGGCGGAAGGCGCGCGGATTTCCGAACAGCGTGGTGACATCGCGGAACATGATGCCCTTCTTGGGATAGTCGGGGATCGTGCGGATGACGCTCTTGAAATCCATTCCTAATACCTCGTCATGGCCGGGCAGCGAGGCCGACTTGTACCGGCCGAAGCGCGACCCGGCCACCCATATCACTTGCATTGCCTCGCGTATCGAGCCTCGCAGGCGTGTGGACACACGCCGGATGGTTGGGCGGGTCAAGTCCGCCTATGACGTTTTGCTTTCTTTTTCTGTTTCAGGATTCGTCCCGCCACGGCATCGAGCTTTCGCATCAGCTTCGGATCGCGTTTATCTGGCGCGGTGATGATCGCGGTATCGAGCACGCGCTCGATCCCGGGCGACGCGGTGTGATAAGGCCCAAGCTTGCCCGAGACATTCATGATGAGCCGCCGCGCATGTTCGGCATTGGCGTGCAGCACCTTCACCACTTGATCGACCGTGACATGGTCATGCTCGGGATGCCAGCAATCATAGTCGGTGACCATCGCGACGATGGCGTAAGGCAGTTCCGCCTCGCGCGCGAGCTTGGCCTCCGGCATGGCTGTCATGCCGATCACGCTCGCACCCCAGGAGCGGTAGAGATTGCTCTCGGCGAGCGTGGAGAATTGCGGACCCTCCATGCAGACATAGGTGCCGCTCCTGGCATATTCGATGTTTTCCTCGGCGCAGGCTCTTTGCAGCGCATCGGCGATGCGGCGGTCGACCGGATGCGCCATGGAAACATGCGCGACGAAGCCCGGCCCGAAGAAACTTTTCTCGCGCGCGAAGGTACGATCGATAAACTGATCGGCGATGACGAATTTTCCCGGCGGCAGTTCCTCTTTCAGGGAGCCGCACGCCGAGACGGAAATCAGGTCGGTGACGCCGATGCGCTTCAAGACGTCGATGTTGGCGCGATAGTTGATCGAACTCGGGGTGTGGACGTGGCCCCTGCCGTGGCGCGGCAGGAAAACGAGATCGGTGCCCTTGTAGGTCCCGAACAGGAGCGCATCGGAGGGCTGTCCCCAGGGCGACTTGATCTTCTTCCAGCGCGCCTTCTCGAGGCCGGGAATGTCATAGACGCCGCTGCCGCCGATGATGCCGAGAATGCTTCGCATTCGGAATCCGGAAATCAGAAATCGGAAATCAGATAATCACACTGGACTTCGAATTCCGAGTTCTGATTTCCGACTTCTGACTTCTGGTTAGTGCGCGTCTCTCCAGACGCGGCGATAGGAGAGATACAGCAGGCCTGAGAGCACGACGAGAAACACCATCACGCCCAAGCCCATGCGGTGGCGGTCTTCGAGGTGCGGTTCGCTTGCCCAGGAGAGGAAGGTGACGACGGCTTTCGCTTCGTCATCGATCTTGGCCGGGGCGCCGTCGACGAAGGTGACCTGGTTGTCGGTCAACGGCGGCGGCATGGCGATGTTCCAGCCGATGAAATAGGGATTGTAATACTTGCCGTCCGTCACCTTGAAACCCGGCGGCGGCTTTTGTCCGAAGCCCGAGATGATGGAATAGACGTAGTCGGGTCCGCCCGGCCGCGCCTTGACGATCACCGAAAGATCCGGCGGCAAGGCTCCGCCATTGGCAGCGCGTGCGGCGTCGTCATTGGCGAAGGGAGCCGGGAAATGATCGGCGGGCGTGCCGGAACGCATCAGTGGCTGACCCTTGTCGTCAACCGTCTCGCCCTTGTCGTTGGGTCCGGCCGGAATCTTGTAGCCGGCGGCGATCGCCTTCATCTGCGGATCGGAGAAGCCTGGTCCGCCCTCTTCCGCCAGCGTGTGGAAGGCAACGCGATTGAGGCTGTGACAGGCGGAGCAGACTTCCTTGTAGACCTGGAAGCCGTGCTGCAGGTCGGCGCGATTGAAGGTGCCGAACGGTCCTTCGAACGACCATTCGAGATGCTTCAGCGGCATCTGATCGCCCGTGGCCGCGAGACCGGGAGCGGACGCGACGACAGCAAGGGCCAGGCCGAGCGGGAGTGCGAAGCGCATGGAGGTCGTCCTCACTCGGCCGGCGCGGCGCTAGTGCCGAGCACGGATTTGGCGATGCTGTCGGGAAGGGGCTTCGGCGTTTCGATCAGGCCGACAATCGGCATGATCAACCAGAAGAATGCGAAATAATAAGCGGTGGCGACGCGTGCGACGACCACCATGGGCATGCCGAAGCGGACCGCGTCCACCGACTGCGAACCGCAATAGCCGAGCACGATGCAATCGACCACGAAAACCCAGAAGAGCTGCTTCATCAGCGGACGGAAGCGGTTCGACCGCACCGGGCTCCAATCGAGCCAGGGAATGAAGGCGAGCGTCAGAAGCGAGCCGACGAGCACCAAGACGCCGATCAGCTTTTGCGGGACCGAGCGCAGCATCGCGTAGAAGGGCAGGAGGTACCATTCGGGCACGATGTCGGTCGGCGTCACCAGCGGGTTGGCCGGGATGTTGTTGTCGGGATTGCCGACGAATTCGGGTGCATAGAACACCAGGACCGCGAACAGAATGGCAAAGAGCCCGACATAGAATGCGTCCTTGGCCGTGTAATAGGGATGGAAGGGGAGCGAATCCTGCGGTCCCTTGACGTCGATCCCGAGCGGATTGTTGTTGCCAGGCACATGCAGCGCCCAGATATGCAGGCCGACGACGGCGGCAATCACGAAGGGCAAGAGATAGTGCAGCGAGAAAAAGCGATTGAGCGTGGCATCGCCGACCGCGAAATCGCCCCAGAGCCACGTCGCGATGACCGAGCCGAGATGTGGGATCACCTGGTCGAGGGAGGTGAACAGGTTGGTGATGACGGTGGCGGCCCAGAACGACATCTGGCCCCAGGGCAGAACGTACCCCATGAAGGCGGTCACGACCATCAGGAGATAGATGATCACGCCCAGGATCCACAGCACTTCGCGCGGCGCCTTGTACGAGCCGTAATAGAGTCCGCGGAACATATGCACATAGACGGCAAGGAAGAACATCGAAGCGCCGTTCGAATGGACATAGCGCAACAGCCAGCCGTAATTCACGTCGCGCATGATGTTCTCGACGCTGTCGAACGCCAAGCCGGCATTCGGCACATAGTGCATTGCCAGAACGATGCCGGTGACAATCTGCACGCCGAGGCAAAAGGTCAGGATGGCGCCGAACGCGTACCAGAAGTTCAGGTTGCGCGGCGTCGGAAAAGTCCACACCGTGTCGTGCGCCAGCCGCAAGATCGGCAGACGCGAGTCGAGCCAGCGCGTGAGGTCGGTTTGCGGAACATACGTCGATGGACCGGACATGAAGGCGCTCCTCAACCGACTTTGATGCGAGAATCGGACAGGAAGGAATAGGCGGGGATCGCCAGGTTCTGCGGCGCGGGACCTTTGCGAATGCGTCCAGCGGTATCGTACATCGAGCCGTGGCAGTGGCAGAGCCAGCCGCCATAGTCGCCCTCGAACGCGGTCGGCGTGCAGCCAAGGTGGGTGCAGACGCCCGAGACGATCAGCCACTCGGCCTTGATCTCGCGGTTGGCGGCGGTTGCCGGCGCGTCATCGGGAAGATTGTCGTTGCGCGCGAGCTGATCGGGCAGATCCGACAGCGGCACGGCCGCCGCAGCCGCGATCTCCTTTGGCGTGCGCCGGCGCACGAACAAAGGATGGCCGCGGAACTTCACGGTCACCGACTGGCCGACCTGGATGGGCGTGAGGTCGACCTCGATCGATGCGAGCGCCAACACTGCCGAACTGGGATTCATCTGATCAATCAGCGGCCATGCGGCAGCGGCCGCGCCGACGACAGCGACGGAGCCGGTTGCGATGTAGAGGAAGTCGCGCCGCGTTGGTTCAGCGGTCGTGGTGGTGGCCAAGGGTTCACCTATGCTTCAGGCGCTCCGGGCGGCAGGAAGTTTCGCGAGCCTCGCCTGCCCCGGGAATCTCACGGCGCGCCCCATTGCTGGCGATAAAATAGAGAGATGAATTTGGAGGGTCTTGCGGCACGATGACGCATAAAATGCCGGAGATTCACGGGCTTGGCGAAAATGGCGAGTCAGCCAGCCATAACCGCGAGATAGCCTTTGCCAGGAAACGCACCGTCAAGCGCC
>DATLOU010000123.1:0-7561 GCA_035536115.1 Rhizomicrobium sp. | reverse complement strand
TCGGCGTGGTCGGACCGTTGCAGCTCGACGTGTTGAAGTCGCGGCTCAGCAGCGAATACGGCCTCGACGCCGATCTCGAAGCCGCGCCATACGAAGCTGCGCGCTGGCTCTCAGGCGCCGATGCCGAACTTGAAAGGTTCGCCGCCGCCAACCGCGGCGGCATGGCGACGGACCGCGACGGCGCGCCCGTGTTCCTTGCCAAGAGCAACTGGGAGCTCGGCTATGTCGCCGAGAAGTTTCCCAAGATCGCCTTCGCCAAGACGCGCGAACGCCACGACGTGCATGCCTGAGATCAGCGAAGTCCGCATCAGCGCGCTTTGCTGCCCGCGAGTGAGTGAGTCGTATTGGCAGGGCAGTCGGGCCAAGTCGCAACAACTGTGAATGTGCCCGCCCCGTCTGCCTTGGATATCACGCTTGTTGGTGGCGGATCGTTTTCCTTATACGCGTCGATGACGTTCTGAACGTCTGCCGCCGGGACTTTTGTCCGTGTGAACGTGCCGCACACCATGAGTGGTCTCCTATTTTATCGAAAGATCGCCGATCGCCTTTTGTCGCAAGGCCTCAAAAAACTCGTCATCGTTGTTTTCTAACTGCTCGGGGAACGGCAAAGCGGAAACGTAATCCCGCGGCGCATTGCTCTTCCACCATGTCTTGAGCGCTTCGAGATTGGTTTTGCTTGCTTTCACCCATGTGCGGATCGTTGACGAGGAGGCACTGATGGAAAATTTGCCGAGGCGCAGGTCATCGATGGATTTTTGTGAATCAACCTTTGCTCCCGTAGCTTGTTGCGTAATGTTGGCGACTGCGCCGTTTATGCTTCCGGCATTGTTGAGGGCATCGAGGTCGATGACCGCGCGCTGAAGCGGATATTTGTCATCGGGTTGTTTCAGGCCGGCGAAGATGACCGCTTCTACCTTTTCCCGGTCCGCTTCCATCTGCGTGACGATCGCGGGAATGGTCTTTTGATAGAATAGATCCTTATTGACCGCGCCGTTGGCTGCGATGATACCGCCGGACGCCGCGGCAAGGGCAGCCTTGGTTGCGCTGCTGCCGGTCGTCGCGCCCAGCCCGTTCAACGCCAGGGCCGTCAGATCGCCGCCAAGCGAGATCGTATTGTTGCCGCCGCTGAGTTCGCGCGCGAAGAGCGTGAATTCCATGTCGTAGATGTGCATGCGCGTGAGAACGACGTCGTCGCGGATTGCCTGTTTTCCGGCAAGATGCGGAAGGCTCGCGCAGGCACCGGCGTTGTAGCAATCCTCGACGTTTTGCGAAAAATATTTGCTTCGCAAGTCGTCCAGCGCCGTCGATGGCTGCGGATCGGCAGGATAGCCACTGAACAATGCACAGCCGGCGTCGCCGACCGCAATGAGCAACACCATTACCGTGAAACAGATGGATTTCATGTGAGCCCCCGCCCTTTGAGAGAGCTTGGGAGCAATCAAATATAATGTAAATATAGATTTACGTTACAGAGTCTTTATGTATGGAAATCCAATATTATTCGAGTGTTATTCTGTAGTTTTACTATGGAGGATCAAGTATTTTATACGATATATTATTACGCGGGGCGATTACGTCGTCGCGTCATGCGGCAAGCGAGGCGTCGAGCCTGATCCGCCAGGCGCTGAGCAAATGGGCCGCGCCGTTCTGCGGTACGCGATCGAACATGGTGAGCGCCGCAAAGATATTGGGCGCGGGCAGCATCAAGATGCAGATGGCCGAATGGAGCGGACGCTCCAGCCCGCCGCCCTTTGCGACGACGGCGAGCGCGCGGCCAGACGCGTCGCGCATGATCTCACCGGCCATGGCACGCGACAAGCGGGCGGCGCGCGCGAGGGCGGCGGGAAAGTCGCCACGCTTGCGGGCCGCCGACACAAGCATCGCGCCGTCGATGGTGGCGAGCACGCCCGCCGCATGCGCGTCGTTGCGACGAAGGATGTCGTCCTGCATCGTGGCGGAGGAGGCGAGAAAGAGTTCGTTGAGCAGCGAAAGCGGCGCATCGCCGCTCTGCTCGAACCGTCTCGCAAGCGCGCGTCTGGCGGGCTCGTCGACTTCGCGCGCGATCTTTTCCAGCAAGGCCTCGAAGCCGGCGCGCATCTGAGCCGGATACGCCGAAGGCCAATCGTGCAGCAAGTCGGCGACTTCGCCGGCAAGTGCAGCGCGCTCGGCCGTGCCCTTGGCGGCCAATTCCAGAAGATGGCTGAGGCGTTCTTTCGCCGTGCGCATGCGCGTCTCCAAAGACAGGAGCCATGCTAGCGCCGAGCTCTTAACGTCTCGTTTGCCTTGAGTTGCCGGTTGCTAAGAAGAGCTTAACGCCGGGCGTCGCTTCGCGCGCACGAGGAGGGCGCGGCCGGCGGGCGTGATGGCGACAAAGGGTGTCCCGCGCCGGACAATGCGCGTGACGAGGCCGCGCGCATTGGCGTCTTCCCATACCGGCAGTCTCGGGCACGAGGTGCGCCAGGCATCCATCGTCTCCAGATAGCCGCGCTCGCCGCCTGCGACCCATTCCAGGAGATCGAGGATCAAGGGTTCGACGGCGTCGCTCATCGCTTCGTTCTCGTCAGTTGCCGATCATCGCCCAGCTGTCGGGGAAAAATCCGTTGAAGCTGGTGCGCACCGCCACCGAATAGGCGCCCATCGCGTCGAAGACGACGAAGTCGCCGGGGCCGATATTCGCCGGCAGCATCAACGGCCGCGGCAACACGTCGAGCGTATCGCAGGTCGGGCCATAGACGCGGAAGGGAATCGTCGCGCCCGGCAGCGGCAACGCGCGCCCCTTGGCGTCGAGCGTGAAGACGCGCACCGGATAGTCGGCATTCCAGCCGGGCAGCGTCAGCTCGTCGAAACTGCCATAGACGCCGTCGTTGATGTAGAGCCGGTCGCCCTTTCTCAGGATGACCTGCGTGATCAGCGACATGCCTTCGGCGATCAGCGCGCGCCCCGGCTCGCAGATCACCGGAATCTTCGGATTGGGCAGCGTCTCGAGCGCTTCCTTGATGGTGTCGAAGTACCAGTGATAGGGCGGCACGTCGTCGCCCTGATACGGTCCGGGAAAGCCGCCGCCGATATCGAGCGCCGCGATCTCGACTTTGGCGAGCAGCGCCGTGCGCCGCGCCATCTCGATCGCCTGGGCATAGGAAAAAGGCGACAGGCACTGCGAGCCGACATGGAAGGTGATGCAGGGCTGCGCCCCGAATTCCGCGACACGTTTCAGAAGCTTCGCCGCCTCCGCCGGCGTGGTGCCGAACTTGCTCGACAGCTCGAGCACGGCGCCGCCGAGCGGCGTTGCAATGCGCACAAAGATGCGCAGCTTCTTTGGCTGCCTGGTTTCGGCGATGAGCTTGTCGAGTTCATAGTCGCAGTCGACGACATAGTCGTTCACGCCATATTTCTCGAAGGCGAGCTTGGCGGCGCCGACCGCGCGCACCGGCGCCATGAAGTGGCAATGCGCGTCGGGAAAGCGGCTCTTGACGAGTTCGATTTCCGGCACCGAAGCGGTGTCGAAATGGCGGATGCCCGCCGCCCACACCTGTTCGAGCACATGCGGCGCCGGATTGGCCTTGATCGCATAGAGCGGATCGCCGGGAAACCCGTCGAGGAATCGTTTGGCGGCCGCGCCGAATTTCTCCGGAAAGATGCAATAAAGCGGCTCGCCGGGCTTCAGCGTTGCAATCGCCTTCTCGACCGAGGCGAAGCGCGGGATGGCGTCGATGCGCGTGGGTGCGTTCAAGCGAAGACACCTCGTGAGTGACGGCGTCTCTTTGCGGCAAAGGGGGCGGGGGGTCAAGCGGTCTTGGTCGTTAAGCAAGTGCGTCTGTTAGCGACGAACGCTTCGGCGCAGGTCCAGGTGCCGGAGCATGGCTTTCTTGATCTCGGCGAATAGACCCGGCGGCAAGAAGCCATAGGAGAACGCCGCATGGGAATTCGGAATTCGAGTAATCCCGGCATTAGGCCATTTATCAACATTGGCTTCTGAGACGACGATCCAGCACTTCTGGTCGTCGAGATCAAGATTGCGCCGCACCACGGGAGGTATTTCGACGCCGACGCTTCCGCCAAATGGACGACTGTGTGTGATCGGCAGAATGACCACGACGCGCGGATCGACGACGAGTCGGTGACGACAACCAGGCACGCAGGGCGATCCTTGCTCGTGGACCTTCCCGCCTTTGCTTCGCGTTGCCAGAGGTAGTCGTAACGAAACACAAGACCCGGTTCGGGCTTGGGATAGCTCATTTTTGCTTGAGGAGTTTATCCAGATGCTTGTGGCGGGAGTGCATTTTAGCCTTCCGGATCGCCTTGACGATGGTTTCCGGCAGATCTTCTGTCCGATGAACACGCTTGACCGCCGCCATCAGCCAGTCGTAGCGCTCCGCCGACATCATGACGAATTCCCGCCGCCCATGCCGCGTGATCTCGACGGGCTCGCTTTGCGCGCGGTGCTGGTATTCGCCGATGTGGCGCTGAAAGTCCTGCGCTGTCGTCGTGACCATGAACATTCTCCGGATTATCTGAATAATACGAATAATCCGGATTATTCGCAAGGTGACCGCTACTGCGGCCCGTCCACCTTGTAGCCACGTTGGCGAAGGAGCGCCGGAACGCCTTCAGGACCGAGCATGTGCAGCGCACCGACCGTGACCAGGAAGGTCCCGCTTTCGCTGTCCAGCATGTGCGTGATCGGTGCGATCCAGGCCTTGTTGCGATCATCGACCAGCCGTTTTCGAGTCTCCGGATCCGACGCCATGCTTTCGATCGTCAGCGCAGACAGCTTGTCCTGGTCGCCGGCCGACCAGGCGCGGACAATGTCGGGAAACATGTGGCCTTCGTTGCGGAAGTCCTTGAGGAACGCTTCGAAGGTCTTCAGCTCGAGCGCGGGGTCCGAGGGTGCGAGCAGTGCCATCTGTTGTTCAAAGGTTTCGAAATAGCGGATGGGTTTGCCGTGCGCCTGAGCGTCCGCCACGATGGTGAAATCGACTCCCGACGTCGGCGACGCACCCATCTCGGTCGCGCGGACCGTTTCGAGCACGACACTCACCACCCAGGGTCGGCGCGTGTCGAAGCGCGCCTCGGGAAGATTGACCGAGGCCATGTCGGCCTCGAGATCGTCTTGCGATGTGCCCGGCAACATTGCCTTCAGCGACTGGCCGGCCGGCAAGGACCCATGGGCTTCAAAATATTTCTTGGCCGCATCGGAATCGAGCGCGGTTTCGAAGACAAAGGTATCGGCGGCGCGGATCGCCTTGTCGATCCGCTCGTCGCGCCACGCGAGATTGGGCGGCAGCAAGTGGATCGAGCCGAAGAGATAGACCGTGCTCGACTTGCCGTGCACGGTCCACAGCGCCGGGTGCGCCTTCAGCGGCGTGGTTTCCGCTGAGCATGGCGCTGCCGTTAGGGCGAATGAGACGAGGAGCGTCGCCCAAAATCTCATGGTGCGACCATCATGCGTTGGCAGGTTTCGCACGCAGCAGTCCGTAGAGTGTGATGAGAAGCGCCACCATGATGGTGACGCCGCAAAGCTGCAACAGGCCGGAGACCAGCGGATTGTCGGTGCCGTTGGGCGGCGGAAACTTCTCGTTGAGCGTGGGCATCAACTTGGAGGATGCGCCAATGAACGCCGCAGCGACGCCGGCGGCGCCATTGGTCCAGGTTCCGATCTGCAACAGGACGAACCACACCCACAACAGCGCACGCCCCAGCGCCAGCTGGGCGACGAGGAAACCGAACGCCACCATCAAGACGCCATTGGCGGTGAACTCGATATGCGCCATGACGATGCCGCGGAACCATTCGACGGCGGCGGGCGGAATGAATCCGACGGCGCAGCCGACCGTGATCTGCAGGACTCCGAGAAACAATGTCCAGCGCTTGATGTTTGTCTTCAGGCTTTCTGCATCCATCGCCATCTCCCCCGTTGCGTGGCGAAGACGTAGCGCAAACCTGAACCAAAGCCTATCCCGTGCCGCCATGCTTCAGGGCGAAATGATGCCGACCGTCGGAAAATAGGTTTGGATGCGCCGAGCATCGCGCGTGAGAAGTTGCGCGTCTTCTACAACCGCATGGGCACCGATGAAGAAGTCCGGCAGAACGCCGGTTTTTGTGCCGCTTTGTCGGCGATATCGCCGAAACGCGTGTCCGGCCAGAAACAGCGCTGATTTTGGCGATGGCGCAGTCGCAACGGCCAGAGCATCGAGTGCCAAGTCCAGTTCAAGGACATTTGGAAAGCCAGGCGCCAGCTCTGCATAGACGACCTCGTTGACGGAAAGTGCGTCGCGCGCCTTTGCAAGACGCAACGCGACAAGCGAACGGTCCTTCCAGATTGGGTCCTCGGCAAAGATATCGATCAGGATGTTGGTATCGACGAGTATCATTCGTCACCGCGCATCAGCTTCATGAACTCATCCGTCGTCATTCCGCCAATGTCGAACTTCGCGCGCGCCCGGCGGAGCCGCTTTTCAAATTCTCTGTCCGGGACTTTCTTCACCGGGCTGACGACGGCAGCGCCATGGTCGAACTCGACCGTCACTTTCGTCCCCGGCTTCAATCCGGCGGCATCGCGCACGCGCTTGGGAATGGTGACCTGGCCCTTGCTGGTAACGGTCGTGGTGGTCATGAAAGTAATACCTAGTAAACTGCAGGTAATACTATCAGCATTGTGATCTCGCGACAATGAGGACCGGGCGGCGGTAGCGGCGGCGGCCCCAGCGCCGTCGTGAGGCGCGCCGCGACCGCCTGGGATTCCCGCTATTCCAGCGATTTCACTAACCCTCCCTTAATCGCGACGCACTAACCTTGAACGACCAATCGGTATCTCACCGAACTGCTGGGAGATCGCGACATGCCTGAGTCGTTGGCCGACGTGCAATCTGCGGCGCTCGTCACGCTGATCGGGTTCGTGGTCTTCGTGGCCTTCGTGAGATACGCGACCCGATCCGGCTCCCCTCGGCAGCGCTATCGTTCGAGCCATCCGAATCTTCGCGCCATGCCTGCACCGAAGTTCAATCCCTTGGATGTCAGTCAGCAGTTGCAGGCCGTCATGGGTGCACCGTTCAGGACACGGCGCGTCATGAATGCGGGCGAATATCAGGTGTTCAAGCTTATCGAAGACGAGATCGCTTCGCTGCGGCAGGGGCACCGCGTCTTCGCGCAAACGAGTCTGGGCGCCGTGCTGGAGTCGCCCAGCGAGAACGCCTTTCGATCGATAAACAGCAAGAGAGTGGACGCTCTTATTGTCGACAGGGGCGGTCGGCCTGTTCTCGCGGTCGAGTACCAGGGAGCCGGCCACTACCGGGGAACAGCGCCCGCGCGCGACGCAATCAAGAAAGAAGCCTTGCGCAGGGCCGGCGTCGGTTATCTGGAAGTCCTTCCCGCCGACGACTTTTCTCTTGTGCGACTGCGCATAAAGGAGCTGCTTGCGCCGTCCGCAATGTCGCAAGGCGAGCCCATAGGAGGCCCTGCCGCGCCGTCCCTCGCGGTCGGTTAGCTGGCCTATTTTCCGCTGCGCAGATCGCGGATGGTTTTCTTGCCGTCGGCGCTCGGCTGATAGGCGAAGCTCATCTCC
>DATLOU010000122.1:0-4703 GCA_035536115.1 Rhizomicrobium sp. | reverse complement strand
GTTTCAAGACGCCGCATCACCCGCCACATCCAGCCGGTGCCTTCGCGGCATGGCGTACACTGGCCACAGCTCTCATGCTTGTAGAAATACGCCAGCCGTGAAATCACGCGCACGAGATCGGTGGACTTGTCCATCACGATGACGGCCGCCGTGCCCAGGCTCGAGTTCACAGCCTTCAGGGCATCGAAGTCCATGATGACGGTATCGCAAACCGACTTCGGGATGAGGGGGCACGACGCCCCGCCCGGTATCACCGCCAGAAGATTGTCCCAGCCGCCGCGAACACCGCCGGCATAGCGCTCGATCAGTTCGCGCATCGGGATGCCGAGCGCCTCCTCCACGGTGCAGGGCTTGTTGACGTGGCCTGAAATGCAGAAGAGTTTCGTGCCGGTGTTGTTGGCCCGCCCAATGCCGGCAAACCACTCGGCGCCGCGCCGTAGGATCGTCGGAGCAACCGCAATCGATTCGACGTTGTTCACGGTCGTGGGGCAGCCATAGATGCCCATGTTCGCCGGAAACGGCGGTTTCATGCGCGGCTGGCCCTTCTTGCCTTCGAAGCTCTCCAGCAACGCTGTCTCCTCGCCGCAGATATAGGCGCCCGCGCCGTGATGCAGAAAGAGATCGAAGTCCCAGCCGTGAATGTTGTTCTTGCCGATGAGCTTGGCCGCATAGCATTCGTCGATCGCAGCTTGCAGCCGCTCGCGTTCGCGAATGAACTCGCCGCGAATATAGATATAACAAGTATGCGCGCGCATCGCGAAGGACGCGATCAGGCAGCCTTCGATCAGATGGTGCGGATCGTTGCGCATGATGTCGCGGTCCTTGCACGTGCCAGGTTCCGATTCATCGGCGTTGACGACAAGGTAGTGCGGACGATCCTTCACTTCCTTGGGCATGAACGTCCATTTGAGGCCGGTCGCAAAACCGGCGCCGCCGCGACCGCGCAGGCCCGACTTCTTCACGACATCGCAAATGGCCTCGGGCCCAAGCTCGAGGATCTTCTTGGTGCCGTCCCACAGCCCGCGCGACATCGCACCTTTCAGGCTCAGGTCCTCGAGCCCGTAGATATTGGTGAAGATGCGATCCTTGTCGGCGAGCATCAGGCGTTTTCCGCTCGTTTGGCGTAGAGCGCAGGATCGGTCAGCGTGTTTTTGCCGCCCACCGGCTCGGACGAGAAGCGCCCGATCTGCGAACCCGGCTTGGGAGTCTCGCCACGCTTGAATGCCTGAACCAGGCGTTCCGTGATGGGCGCGTCGAGGTCCTCGTAGAAATCGTTGCCCACCTGCATCACGGGAGCATTCACACAGGCGCCGATACACTCGACTTCCGTCCACGACAACATGCCATCGGCGCTTGGCGTCATTGGCGCCTTGCCGATGCGCTCCTTGCAGACGCCCACAACGTCGTCAGAACCGCGCAGCATGCATGGCGGTGTCGTGCAGACCTGCAGATGGAATTTTCCGACCGGCGCGAGATTGAACATCGTATAGAAGGTTGCGACTTCGAGAACGCGGATGAACGCCATGTCGAGCTTCCGCGCGACGGCCTCGACCATGGGGTGGGTAACCCAGCCCTGCTGTTCCTGCCCGATCCACAAGAGTGAAATCACCGCGCTCGCCTGGCGCCCCGGCGGGTATTTCGCGATCTCGCGCTCGACGCGGACAAGGTTCTCCGGCGTGAAGGCGAAAGACGGCGGCTGAAGTTCTGGCGGTGCCAGGCGACGGAAACTCATCGATCGACCTCGCCAAACACGATATCGAGCGAACCGAGAACGGCCGATACGTCTGCCAACATGTGGCCGCGGTTCATGTAGTCCATGGCCTGCAAATGCACGAAGGAAGGCGCGCGGATCTTGCAGCGATACGGTTTGTTGCCACCGTCCGAAACCAAATACACGCCAAACTCGCCCTTGGGCGCCTCGACCGCCGCATACGCTTCGCCCTCAGGCACGTGATAGCCCTCGGTATAAAGTTTGAAATGGTGGATGAGAGCTTCCATCGAGCGCTTCATTTCGCCGCGCTTGGGCGGTACGACTTTGTTATCCGTCGACGAGACAGGCCCCGACGGCATCTTCTCGATACATTGCTTCATGATCTTGACGGACTGCCGCATCTCTTCCATGCGCAGCACATAGCGGTCGTAGCAGTCGCCATTGCGCCCGATCGGAATCTGGAAGTCGAAGTCGTTGTAGCTCTCATAGGGCTGTGCGCGACGCAAATCCCACGCGACACCCGCGCAGCGCAGCATGACGCCCGAGAAGCCCCACATCTCCGCCTGCTCGCGATTGATGACGCCGATATCGACGTTGCGCTGCTTGAAAATGCGATTGTCGACGATCAGGCCGTCGATGTCGTCAAGGATCTTCAGGAACGGATCCAAGAATTTGTACATGTCTTCGAGCAGTCCAGCGGGCAGATCCTGATGCACGCCGCCCGGACGAAAATAGGCCGCGTGCATGCGGCTGCCGGAGACGCGCTCGTAGAAAGACAGCATGGTTTCGCGCGACTCCATGCCCCACAGCGGTGGCGTCATCGCCCCCACGTCAAAAGCCTGGAAGGTGGTGTTGAGGATGTGATTCATCAGCCGCCCGAGCTCGCAAAAGAGCACGCGGATATACTGTCCGCGCTTGGGCACTTCGAGACCGAGCAATTTCTCCGCGGCAAGCGCGAACGCATGTTCCTGGTTCATCGGCGCGACATAGTCGAGCCGGTCGAAGTACGGCACAGCCTGAAGATACGTCTTGTACTCGATCAGCTTTTCGGTTCCGCGGTGCAAAAGACCGATGTGCGGATCAACCCGCGTGACGATTTCGCCATCCAGATCCAACACAAGACGGAGAACACCGTGAGCGGCCGGATGCTGCGGACCGAAGTTGAGCGTTATCTTCGGCTCGTCAGCCTCATTTGCTATGGCTTCGGGAGCAGCGCTCATGACGTCTTGCCTGGATTGCCGCTCGCGGCCTTTTGGCCATCGGGCATGATGTGAGGTGCGCCTTCCCACGGCGACATGAAGTCGAAGTCGCGGAATTCCTGCACGAGTTGCACCGGCTGATACACAACCCGCTTCAATTCATCGTCGTAGCGCACCTCGACAAAGCCCGTCAGCGGAAAATCCTTGCGCAACGGATAGCCGGAAAAGCCGTAGTCCGTGAGGATGCGCCTGAGATCGGGATGATCGGAAAACACCACGCCGTACATGTCGAACGCCTCGCGTTCGAACCAATTGGCCGCCGGATAGACGTCGACGATCGACGGCACGGGTTCGTCCTCCGCGACCGCGACCTTGATGCGGACGCGCATGTTTTTCGTCAGAGACAACAGGTGATAGACGACATCGAAGCGCTTCGACCGCTCTGGCCAGTCGACGCCGCAGATATCGACCAAAATCTTGAATTCACAGGACGGATCGTTGCGAAGAAACGTCACCAGGCGCACGAGCGACGCGGGCTCCGTCTCGACGGAGAGCTCGCCGAACGCAACATGATGCGCGCGGATGGCGTCCGGCAGCGCCTCGTTCAGTTTCTGTCCAAGCGCGGCAAGATCGACCATTTCAACGCTCGATTGTTCCGGTTCGGCGGATCTTCCGCTGTAGCAGCATGATGCCGTACACCAAGGCTTCCGCGGTCGGCGGGCAGCCGGGAACGTAGATGTCTACGGGCACGATGCGGTCGCAGCCGCGTACGACCGAGTAGGAATAGTGATAGTAGCCGCCTCCGTTGGCGCAGGAGCCCATCGAAATCACGTAGCGCGGCTCGGGCATCTGGTCATAGACCTTCCGCAAAGCAGGCGCCATTTTGTTTGTCAGCGTGCCAGCCACGATCATCACATCCGACTGTCGCGGGCTGCCGCGTGGCGCAGCGCCAAACCGCTCAAGATCGTAGCGCGGCATGCTCGCCTGCATCATTTCGACGGCGCAGCAGGCAAGACCGAACGTCATCCACATCAGCGAGCCGGTGCGGGCCCAATTCACCAGGGCCTCCGCGGACGTCACAAGAAACCCTTTGTCCGCCATCTCGGCCTGCATGGCTTTGAAGTACGGATCATTATTGGTGATGTCGCTCGAGCCACCTTCGACGCCGGCACGCGCTGCGGTGCGAGCGGGGGTCACTCCCATTCGAGCGCTCCCTTTTTCCATTCGTAGATGAACCCGACCGTCAGGACGGCGAGGAAGACAACCATCGACCAGAAGGCGAAGGCGCCCGTCGTGCCGAGCGTGATCGCCCAAGGAAACAGGAACGCGACCTCGAGATCGAAAATGATGAAGAGAATCGAGACGAGATAGAAACGCACATCGAACTTCATGCGCGCATCGCCAAAGGCGTTGAAGCCGCACTCGTAGGCCGAGAGTTTTTCCGGATCGGGCTTGGAGGGTGCGATGATGGCTGGGACAAGGACCAAGGCGGTTGCGATGATGCCCGCTATACCGATGAAGAGAAGGATCGGCAGGTACTCGAGAAGCTGCGTGTCCATACCCCGGCCCTTTGCTGTTCGACCTGGAGCACTTTCGCGCCCGCGAAGAGGCCAAAACCATCTTATTTCGCGGGTGCAGTATAGGCGTCGGCTGCCCGCGAGCAACGCGGGTTTAGACTAAGATTCGTCTGGAAAAAACAGGATTTTTCGGACCATTTGCGAGCCACTCCCAACTTGGGAATGGCGGGAGCGACGGGGCTCGAACCCGCGACCTTCGGCGTGACAGGCCGACAC
>DATLOU010000121.1:0-15591 GCA_035536115.1 Rhizomicrobium sp. | reverse complement strand
CGCTGGAAGACATAACCTCGCGCCTGCATCTGATCTGTACTGCCGACTTTTGAAAAACCGAGCGCTGCGAGTTGGGGAAAAAGACGCTCGTGGATTGCGCCGACAAGTTGTTGCTTGCTCTTCGGCGGCTTCACCGGTGTCGATGGCAACCTACCCCCCGTTCGCCCTGAACAGTTCCAACGTCCGCTGCTTGGCCAGCCTGGCGCTCTCCTCGTGATAATCGGTGCGGCGGTCCGAGTTGAAGCCGTGGCCCGCCGGATAGACATAGACCTTCACGTCCGGATGCGCGTCCTTCACCTTGGTGACGACTTCCATCGGGATGCCGTGATCCTTCTCGCCGAAATGCAGGATCGTCGGGCACTTCGGATTGAGATCGATCATCTGTCCGATATTGCCGCCGTAATAGCCTGACGCAGCGGACAGTCCGGTGCAGCGTCCGGCCGCCGCCCAGGTCACCGAGCCGCCATAGCAATAGCCGGTGATGAAGACAGGCCCGCGCTTCTTCAGATCGTCGATACAGACCTGCGCATCGGCGACCGAGAGATCGAAGGGATGTTCGCCGCGCGCGATCTTGATCGCCTTCTGGATGTCTTCCGGCGAATAGGTCGCCTGGAAGTTCGGCGCTTCGCGGTCATAAAGCGCGGGCCCCAGCACCTCGTAGCCATCGGCAGCATAGCCGTCGCAGAGTTCCATAATGTGCTCGGTCACGCCGAAGATTTCCTGGATCAGCACCAACCCGCCGCGTCTCGCAACGCTCGGCTGCACGCGATAGACGCCGATCTCGGCGCCGTCGCTCATCTTCATTTTATCCATCTTGCCTTTGAGGGCCATCAGCATTCTCCATGGCCGGCCGTCGAGCCGGCCACCCAGCGCGCACGCGTCCGCGTGCGCAACTAACTCGCAAAATGGGTGGCCGGGTCAAGCCCGGCCATGGTGATTTGATTTGCGTTACGCGTTGAAGCGAAAGTGCATCACATCGCCGTCCTGGACGACATAGTCTTTTCCCTCAAGGCGGAACTTTCCCGCATCGCGTGCGCCTGCTTCGCCGTTTCCCGCAACGTAATCATCGTAAGCGATGGTCTCGGCGCGGATGAAACCATGCTCGAAATCGGTATGGATGACGCCGGCGGCTTCGGGCGCCCGCGCGCCCCTGGTCACGGTCCAGGCGCGCGCTTCCTTAGGCCCTGCCGTGAAAAACGTCAGCAAGCCGAGAAGCGCGTACCCGGCCCGGATCAGCCGGTTCAGGCCGGGTTCTTCAAGGCCGAGACTCGAAAGAAATTCCGCGCGCTCGCCTTCGGAGAGTTGCGCGACTTCCTCTTCGATGCGGGCCGAAATCGTCACGACACCTGCGCCTTGGCGCTTCGCCATTGCCGCGACGGCTTCAGAATAGCGGTTGCCCGTCGCGGCCGATCCTTCCTCGACATTGCAAACATAGAGAACGGGCTTTTCCGTCAGCATGGCCAGTTGTGCATAGGGTGCGCGTTCCTCGGGCAACAGTTGGGCGAGCCGCGCGGGCTTGCCGTCGCGGAGCAGCGCGACGGCCTTCATCATCAAGGCGAGCTGTTGCCTGGCTTCCTTCTCGCCGGACTTTGCCTTCTTCTCCAGCGGTGCGATGCGTTTTTCGAGGCTCTCGAGATCGGCGAGCATCAGTTCGGTCTCGACGGTCTCCGCATCGCTTACGGGATCGATTTTGCCCTCGACATGCGTGATGTCGTCATCCTCGAAGCAGCGCAGCACATGCGCGATAGCATCGACTTCGCGGATATTCGCGAGAAACTGGTTGCCGAGGCCTTCGCCCTTCGACGCGCCCTTCACCAGACCGGCGATATCGACAAAGGTGATGCGCGTCGGAATGATTTCGGCGGACTTGGCGATCGCCGCGAGTGTCTCGAGCCTGGGATCGGGCACCGCGACGTCGCCGACATTCGGCTCGATCGTGCAGAAGGGATAGTTCGCCGCTTGCGCGGCCGCGGTCTGCGTCAGCGCATTGAAGAGCGTGGATTTGCCGACATTGGGCAATCCGACGATGCCGCATTTGAAGCCCATCACTCGTCTTCCGTTTCCGACTTCGTCCGCTTCACCGTCGGATGGAGAATGAGCGTCACCTTGTTCATGAATCCGGAATCGTCGTCCCTGGCGAGGAAGGGCGCGGCTTCCGTGATGGCGGACAGCATCGGCACCAGCCAGTCTTCATCGGCCCTGGTGAAATTGCCGAGCACATGACCGCTGACGCGATGCTTCTCGCCGGGATGGCCGATGCCGATGCGCACGCGGCGATAGTCCGGCCCGATGGCGGCTGTGACGGAGCGTGCGCCATTGTTTCCGGCATCGCCGCCGCCCGTCTTCACTTTGAGCTTGCCGGCGGCAAGCGCTATCTCATCATGCATCACCACGACTGCTGCGAGCGGCAGCTTGAAGAACTGCATCGCAGCGGCCACGGCGCGGCCGCTTTCGTTCATGAAGGTCGTCGGCTTGAGGAGATACGTCTTGCGGCCGCTGAGCGCGCCTTCACTGACGACGCCATGGAAGCGCGAGCGCCAGGGACCGAACTTGTAGCTCGCATGGATCGTGTCGGCGGCCATGAAGCCGGCATTGTGCCGGTTGCGCGCATATTCGCCGCCCGGATTGCCGAGACCGGCGAGCAGAAGGGGTGACTCAACGTTGGAAGGCATGGTGGCCCCTGTCCGGCCGTCGGCCGGCCGAAGCTATTTCTTCTCCGGCGCCTTTGCGGGCGCGCCGCCTGCAGGTGCAGCGCCGGCGGCGCCAGGAGCCGCGGCAGCGCCGGCGGCGGGCGCGGCACCCGGTGCCCCGGGTGCGCCAGGAGCGGCACCTTCCTCCGGCACTTCGCCTTCCTCGGCCGGCGGCAACAGCGCGGCGGCGGCAGCGGCCGCAGCAGCGGCACGTTGCTCTTCGATGACGCTGGTCGGCGCTACGATCGAGCAAATGGTGAAGTCGCGGCCGCGGATGATCGACTTGACGCCTTCCGGCAGCGTGATCGAGGAGATGTGAATCGAGTCGTGGATGTCGAGACCGGTCAAATCCACTTCGATCGTGTCGGGGATATTGTCGGCCGGGCAAATGACGTCGATCTCGTGCTGCACGACGTTGAGCACGCCGCCGCGCTTCAGACCGGGCGATTCGCCCTGATTTCTGAAATGCACGGGGATGGCGATGCGAATCTTGGCGCCTTCGGAGAGGCGCATGAAATCGATGTGCACGGGACGGTCGCTGACCGGATCGAGCTGCAGCGCGCGCGGCAGGACGCGCGTCTTCTTGCCTTCCACGTCGAGCATGAAGAGCGTGGTCAAAAACGTGCCGGTCTCGACGTGACGCTCGAGCGTGCGAAAGTCGACCGAGATGTTCTGGGCTTCTTCCTTGCCGCCATAGATCACGCCCGGCACGAGACCCTTGCGGCGAATCTGGAATGCGGCGCCCTTGCCCGTGCCCGAGCGCGGCTCGGCGCGCAGTTCCTGTGTCTCACGCATGAAAAGAATTCCCTGAAGCCGGAAGGCGCGGCTTTTAGCGGATGCGGCGAGGGCATGCAACCGGGCGGCAGAGGTCCGGGCAGAGCTCCGCTAACATGCTGAAATCATTTGAAAATGCTCAAATGTCTGGAGCCGACTTTCGATCGCATCCAGAACGCCCCGCGGATCGTATATGGACTACGTCCAGGATGTCCGCCGCACCCTTCCGTTTCTTGTCGCATGCGCTGGCCGCCGCCGGCAGCGGCGTGCTGTCGGTTTCCGCGCCGCTGTTCAATCTGGCGATTCCGAAGGCGGGTTATTCGTTCCTTCGCGACATCGCCTATGGCAGCGGGCCGCGTGCGCGGCTCGATCTCTACATTCCCGAAGGCCTTGCGGCGCCCGCCCCGGTGCTTTTGTTTTTCCATGGCGGCAGTTGGCAAAACGGCAGCAAAACCCTCTACCGCTTCTTCGGTCAGGCGTTTGCAAGCGTTGGCATCATCGTCGCGGTCGCCGACTATCGTCTCTATCCGCAAGCGAAATATCCCATCTTCGTCGAGGATGGCGCGGCGGCGTTCCGCTTCGTGCATGCGGAGATCGCGCGCCATGGCGGCGATCCCGCGCGCCTCTTCCTCTCGGGCCACTCCGCCGGCGCCTTCATCGCGGCGATGTTGGCGTGCAATCCCGCGTTTGACATCGAGCCACCCTGGATTCGCGGCGTCATCGGCATCGCCGGCGCTTACGATTTCCTGCCGCTCTACGATCCGGTCCTGATCGACATATTCGGCGGCGACCGCGTGATGGCGACGCAGCCGATCAAGTACGCCCGTAACCCGTCGCCGCCGATGCTGCTCGCGACCGGCTCCGCCGATCGCACGGTCGGCGGCAACTCGCGCCGCATGGCGAAGCGCCTCAAGGAAGCGGGAAACGAGGTCGAGCTGATCGAATATCCTGGCGTCACGCATCTCGGAATCCTGCGCGCGCTCGCGCCCGGCTTTCGCACGCGCACGCCCTTGCGCGCGGACATGCTCCGTTTCATCGCGCGGCATTGAGGATGGGTCCGGCTTTTCACTTGCGCTTCGGCCGCGCCTTTTTCGGCGCGCGCGGCGGCGTCGAATTGAGGGCATGGGCTTCGCGGATCAAGGCCTCGAGTTCGCGCCTGGAAATTTTGTCGATCTGGATGATGACGTTGGCGCGCTTGCCCCACATGTATTTCACGAACACCTTCGGGCCGGCTTCGAAGAGAAACTCCTTTCGCTCGTCGGCGAGGTTGAGATAGAGGCCATCGGGCCGCATCACCGCGAAGATGCGCTTCGTCGTGCGCCAGGCGGGACGGGCGAAGTGATCGATCTCGCTGACGCCCGGCAGCGTCAGTGCGATCTTGCGGACATCGGCCGGCGTGGGCATGGACGCGCTCCGTTCTCCGCCGCCAATCTTTAGTCGAAGAGGCTCGACACGCTCTCTTCGTGATTGATACGGCGCATCGCTTCGCCGATCAGAGGTGCGATGGAGATCCGACGGATGCGTTCGCTCTTGCGCATCTCTTCGGTGGCCGCGATGGAATCGGTCACCACCATCGATTTGAGTTTGGAACCGGCGATCCGCGCCACCGCGCCGCCTGAGAGCACGCCATGCGTCGCGTAGGCGCAGACGTCCTTCGCGCCTTTCGCGAGCAAGGCTTCCGCCGCATTGCAGATCGTGCCGCCCGAATCGACGATGTCGTCGATCAGGACGCAGGAGCGGCCCTTCACATCGCCGATGATGTTCATCACTTCGGATTCGCCGGCCCGTTCGCGGCGCTTGTCGACGATGGCGAGATCGGCGCCCAGCCGTTTGGCGAGCGCGCGGGCGCGCACCACGCCGCCGACGTCCGGCGAGACCACCATCAGGTGATCGCCGGTGCCGAGATAATCCTCGATGTCCTTCACGATCACCGGCATGGCATAGAGATTGTCGGTCGGAATGTCGAAGAAACCCTGGATCTGTCCGGCATGGAGATCGACGGTCAAGACGCGATGCGCGCCAGCCTCGGTGATCAGATTCGCCACCAGCTTGGCGGAGATCGGCGTGCGCGGGCCGACCTTCCGGTCCTGCCGTGCATAACCGAAATAGGGAATCACCGCCGTGATGCGCCGGGCACTCGCGCGCCGCAAGGCGTCGATCACGATCAGGAGCTCCATCAGATTGTCGTTGGCGGGAAAACTCGTCGATTGGATGACGAACATGTCCTCGCCGCGGACATTTTCCTGCACCTCGACGAACACTTCCATGTCCGCGAAGCGCCTGACGACGGCCTTGGTGTAGGGTAGCTTCAGATATTGGCCGATCGCCTCGGCCAGCGGGCGATTCGAATTGCCCGCGAGCAGCTTCATGCCCCGCGATCCGTTCTGGTCGGTCATGGCAGCTCGCCCCGCAATGTGATGGTTTGGTGACGGGCTTGTAGCAACAACGCCCCCAAGGGTGAAGTGCTACGCGAGCATTATAGCCGATAATTCTCGGCCATAGTCGGTCTCGCCGCGATGGGTGGCGCGCCGGAAGCTGAAAAAGTCGCTCTCGCGCGCATAGGTGCAGGCAGAGAGCCGCGACACATTAGCCACCCCGGCGCGATCGAGGCGGTCGGCCGCAAACGCCTCCAGATCGAATTGAAGATGTTGGGCGCGGCTTCCGGGAGCAAAGTATCGGCCATTCGCCGAATCGGCCGCGACGAAGCGCTGACGGAAATCGGCGCCGACTTCGTAATTCGCCTGCGAAATGCAGGGGCCGACGGCGGCGGCGATTCGCGCGCGGCGTGCGCCGAGTTTTTCCATCGCGGCAACTGTGGCTTCGATGACGCCACTGAGCGCGCCTTTCCACCCCGCATGCGCCGCACCGATCACGCCGGCATCGGCGTCGGCCATCAGCACGGGTGCGCAGTCGGCCGAGAGGATGCCGAGCGCGATACCTTTGGTTCTGCTGACCATGGCGTCGGCTTGCGGGCCGGTGTCCCATGGTGTCTCAACCATGACCACGGACGCGCTGTGAACCTGGTAGAGCGTGCAAAGGGCTTTTGCCCCGAGCGCCTGCTGCACCCGGCGACGGTTCTCGCCGACATGGTCTGCGTTGTCCGCCGAGCCAAGACCGCAATTCAGCGAGTCGTACAGCCCGCGCGAAACGCCGCCCCTGCGTCCGAAGAAGCCGTGCGCGATACCGGACAGAGTGGAAATGTTATCGGCACGAAGGATCAGCACGTCTCACTCCAATCCTGCTGGTGCCGGCGCGCCCTTCGGCAAAATCGCCATTGCCTTGAAGAGGGTTCCCATCTGCCGCGGGCTGACGAGGCGGTCGAGCTGCGCGGTCATGATCTCGGCATTGTTTCGGCTCAACGCGCGAGCGCGCGCGACTATTCCGATCGCTGTCAGGAACGCACCTTGTTCGACCGGACCGAAGACGTTCGCGCCGCCCAGCCGCGCCGCTTGCGCGAGCGCGTGGAAATCGACATGCGCCGAAAGATCGCTTGCGCCGGGATCGGTCAGCACATCGGCGAAGTGGTGGCTTGCCACCGCCTGCAGCGTCTCGCCGAAGCCCGGTTTGTCGTAGCCGTAATCGATGATGAGCGCGGCGCCGCCGTCGCGCGCGATGGCATGCGCGATCTGTTCCGAGAGAGCTTCGCCGGCAGCGGAGTGTTCATAGATGCCGCCCTTGGGCGCACCGTCGCGGCTGGCGGGAACGAGACCTGCCGGCACCGCGTCGGGCGCAAGCGCAAAGGCAAGTTCGCCGTCCTCGCCGAGCGTCACCCTGCGTTCGCACCAGCCGCGCTCGGTCTTGACATATTGGCGGACCGGCAAGGCGTCGAAGAACTCATTGGCGACGAGGAAAATCGGCCCCTCCAGGGATTCGGAAGCGAAATTCTCCGACCAGCGCAACGGCACGCCGCAACCGGCGAGGGTCGCCGCCTGAACTTTGCGCAGCGCCGGACTTACTTCCACCAGCACGACTTCGAGCGCGTTGCGGAATTCGGGCATGAGCTTCAGCGCGCGCAGCGCGTCGCGCAGCAAGGTGCCGCGACCGGGTCCGAGTTCGACGAGGCGCGGGTTCTTCGGCTTTTTCTGATCGTGCCAGGCTTGCGCCAGCCACAGCCCGATGAGTTCTCCGAACATCTGGCTTGCTTCGGGCGCGGTGATGAAATCGCCGCTGAGCGAATCGCGCGTCGCGTAGTAGCCGCCTTCGCGGTCGTGCAAGGCCAGCGTCATGAATTCGGCGATGGAGATCGGACCCTCGCTCGCGATCAACGCCGCAATGCGCCGGCCGAGCGGAGTCATGCGCGCGCCGGCTTGAGCGACGTCCAGAGAAAATAGATCGCCGCCAGCCACAGCGGAATCGACAGCGCCATGCCCATGCTGAACCAGCCGAGGAAGGGTCCATCCGGCTCGCGGAAGAATTCGACGAAGAAACGAAAGGCGCCATAACCTGCAAGAAAGAGCCCGGTCTGCAGTCCAGGCCGTTCGTGCAGACGAAAAACGCGCAATCCGATTTGCAGGATTGCGAACAGCACCAGTCCTTCGAGGGCTGCTTCATACAATTGGCTGGGGTGGCGCGGCAGATTGCCGGCCGGACACGCGCCGCCAAATTGCTCCCGGATATGCGCCGTGCAGAACACCATGCCCCAGGGCACGTCGGTGACCTTGCCCCACAGTTCGCCATTCACGAAGTTGGCGAGACGGCCGAAGAACAACCCAATTGGCGCGACCACGGCGATCAGGTCGGAGACCTCGAACAGGACGAGCTTGTGACGCCGGCAGAACAGCCAGAGCGCGATCGCGACGCCGGCGAGCCCGCCATGGAACGACATGCCGCCCTGCCAGATGGTGATAAGGCGGAAAGGATCGCTCA
This sequence comes from Rhizomicrobium sp., assembly GCA_035536115.1. Lineage (GTDB taxonomy): Bacteria > Pseudomonadota > Alphaproteobacteria > Micropepsales > Micropepsaceae > Rhizomicrobium. The sequence continues at coordinate 7,261 of DATLOU010000121.1, read as the reverse complement.
GAAACGCCTGCGGCAAGCCCGGCTCGCCATGCGGTCCCAGACAGAATGCGGACTCCGGCGATACGCTGCAGAGCGCAATCCCGTAGAACAGGATCCAGCCGATTCGACCGCCGAGGATCACGCCGAACGTGGCCCAGACGACGAGGTCGCCCACCTGGTCGGCACTCAAGGGCGGCTTGTTGTGGAAGGGCGGGTTCCTCCACAACGCTCGCTCCCGCGTCATGCGCGCCGCCGCCCACCAGCCGAACAACAGCCCGGCGATATAGGCGAGCGCATACCAGCGAATGGCGAGCGGTCCCCAGATGTGGAGCGCGACACGGTCCATGTCGGGGAAGGGCAGGGAGGCAAGCTGCATGGCCAAGAAAACGCAGTGCTTCTTGGCCCCTGTCAAGCTCGCGCCTTGCCGCGCCGCCTTCGGCTCGCCATATAAAGCCTCACCAGGAGAGCCCCATGGCACAGACCGACAATCCGTTCCTCGACGGCATGGCCAGAATCTTCACCGATGCCGCGGGCGCCGCGAAAAGCGTGCGCGACGAGATCGACACATTCGTCAAACAAAGGCTGGAACGGCTCGTCGCGGACATGGACTTCGTGCCGCGCGAGGAGTTCGAGGCGGTCAAGGCAATGGCCGCCAAGGCGCGCGCCGAAAACGAGCGCCTGGAGGCACGGATCGCAGCGCTCGAGGCCAAATCGACTCCGCCGAGTTGATCGATGTCGTGGCCCGCAGTCGCGGGCCATGACAATTTTGTGCAGGTCCCGCAAAGCTGTGAATGGCTTTGCTTGTCCCATGGTGCCGGGAGTCGGACTCTTGTGCGGCCACAAAATCTTGTGCCAGTTTGATTCACGACTGCTTCGCGGCTCGCGTCGCGGCACCACGGGAGCCCGTATGACCGTCATTCACCAGGACGAAGCCACCCACGCGCCGCATCCCATCGACATGCTCGAGCAAACCGTCGAAGCCAATGGCTGGGCCTTTGAACGTTCGGGGCGCGACGAGCTCAATCTCTCGGTGGCCGGCCGCTGGAGCGATCACCATTTCTGTTTTTCCTGGCGCGAGGACCTGCAGTCGCTGCATCTTTCCAGTGCCTTCGACATGCGCATCACCGATGGTGTCCGGCGCAGCAACGTCGCCGACCTTCTGATGTATGTGAATGCCAAGCTCTGGATCGGTCACTTCGACCTCTGGCCGGATGACGGAACCATCGTGTTCCGCCACGCGATGATTTTTCCCGATGCGCGCGCATCGGTCGCGCAATGCGAAGCGCTGCTCAATCTCGCGCTCGAGGCGTGCGAGTACTACTACCCGGCGTTCCAGTTCGTCCTGTGGGGCGGCAAGAGCGCCGAGGAAGCCGTTGCCGCCGCGGTGCTGGAGTGCGCCGGTCAGGCGTGAGACCCGTCATCCTCATCGGCGCCGGCCGGATGGGTGGCGCGCTTCTGAACGGCTGGGCCAAGAGCCAATTCGCGCCGCTGATCGCCGTCGAGCCGCAACCTTCGCCGGCATTAAAGCGTCTCGCGCGCCGCCATCAGATCGCGCTCTTCGCCCGCGTCGACAGCATCCATTCGCTTCGCGCCAGTGCGTGCATCGTGGCGCTGAAGCCGCAAGTGCTGAACCTCGAAGCGGCGCGTCTTCGCCCCATCGCGGAGAGCGGCGCGTTGATGATCTCGATCGCCGCCGGCACGAACACTGCGACGCTGAAAAAAGCCTGGGGACCCAAAGCGCGCATCGTGCGCGCCATGCCGAACACGCCGGGCGCGATCGGCAAGGGCATCACCGCGCTCTTCGCGGCCAAGGGCGTGAGCACGAAGGACAAGGCGCTCGCCCAGCGCCTGCTCGCAGCGCTCGGCGAAACGGTCTGGCTCAAAAGCGAAAAAGACATCGACGTCGTGACCGCCGTGTCCGCATCTGGTCCGGCCTATGTCTTCCTGCTGGTCGAGGCCTTGGCAGCCGCCGCGTTCGCCGAAGGGCTGCCGCTTGCGCTCGCTGAGAAGCTGGCGCGCGCCACCATCATCGGCTCCGGCGCGTTGCTCGAGGCCGATCCCTCGCCGCCGAAGCGCCTGCGCCAAAACGTGACCAGCCCCGGCGGCACCACCGAGGCCGCCTTGAGGATTCTCCTGGCCAAGGACGGATTGCCGGACGTGCTGAAACGCGCCGTGGCCGCGGCGCGGCGCAGGGCGCGGGACTTGGGCTAGACTGGCGCTCCCGAGGAGAATGCCATGAGCTTCATCGACACCAAGGATATCCCTGTCGTCAGCCGCAGGCCGGGCTGGTACGGCCGCCAGTTCGATTCGCCGAGCATGACCTTCGTGCATTACGCGTTCGACGCCGGCGCTTCGATCCACCGCCATGCGCATGAGCAGGAAGAAGTCTGGCACATCCTCGAAGGCGAGCTCGACATCTCCATCGGCACGGAACGGCGGCGCGCGGGTCCAGGATTTGTCGGGATCGTTCCGCCCAACACTGAACATGAAGTCAAGGCGTTGAGTGCCGGAAAGGCGATCGTCGTCGATTATCCGCTGCGCGCCATGCCGGGGCAGAAAACCTCCTCGTCCTGAGCTTGCCGAAGGATGAGCCCACGCCCTGCTTCCATCCTTCGACAGGCTCAGGATGAGGGCTGAGTTCGGCTCGCCACCTAAACCGGCAACCTGATCGTGGCGCGCAGGCCGCCGAGCGGACCCGTATCGAGCAGAATGTCGCCGCCCTGGCCACGCGCGAGATCGCGCGCGATCGCGAGGCCCAGCCCCACGCCGCCGGCCTGCAGGTTGCGGCCTTCATCCAGACGATGGAACGGGCGAAACGCCTCTTCGCGCTTCTCGGATGCGATGCCGGGACCATCGTCATCCACCACGATGCGCACGAAGCGCTCGTCGCGCGTCACGAGAACCTTGACCGTCTTGCCAAACTTGAAGGCGTTGTCGATCAGATTGGTGACGCAGCGGCGCAGCGCCTGGCGCTTGATCGAAAGCGAGATGGGTTTCGGAATATCGATGTCAACGCGTTCCATGCCGGCGTGACGCGCGCTTGCCGCGGACGAGGCGGCATCGCGCACGAGTTCGCCAAGATCGCTCATGATCGCCTGCTCGCCGCCCTCGCCGCGCGCGAATTCGAGATAGGCGTCGAGCATGTGCTCCATCTCGACGATGTCGGCGCGCATCGCCTTGATGTCGGGCGTCTCGCCCATCATCGCGAGTTGCAGCTTGAGCCGCGACAGAGGCGTCTTCAGGTCGTGGCTCACTCCGGCCAGCATTTCGGTGCGCTGCTGCACATGGCGCTCGATGCGCGCACGCATGGTGATGAAGGCTTGCGCCGCGCGCCGCACCTCCGCCGCGCCATAAGGTTTGTAGTCGCTGACGCTGCGGCCCTTGCCGAAATTGTCCGCCGCGAAGGCAAGCGCCTCGATCGGGCGCACCTGGTTGCGCAGGAAGAGGACCGCGACCGCGACGAGGAAGAAGGCCGATCCCACCATCCAGAGGATGAAGATGTCGGCGCTCGATGCCGTCAGCCGCTCGTGCGGCACCACCACCTGGAGCACGCCGTCATGCACCTGCACGCGCAGCTCGACCGAGTTGCCGACATGGACGGTCGCGAACGGCCGATGCTCGCCGATCGTCTCGGTCATCACCTCCATCAGCGCACGGTCGAGACTGGTGAGCCGGTGATTAGGCCGCCTGGGCGCAACCGTCGCGCCCGGCTCGAAGCTGATGTCGTATTGCAGCATGCGGCGCTCGCGCTCGCGCAGCGTCTCGCGCTCTTTCTGGGGGTAGGAATCTTCGACATTGATCATGAAGGCGATGTCGGAGGAGACGTCGCGTGCCATGCGCCGGGTGGTGGTGTCGAAGTGCCGTTCGAAGAAGACGTAGGAGGCGATGCCGAGGAGAAGGATCATCGGCGTCACGATGATGAGCAGCGAGCGCCAGAACAATCCGCGCGGCAGGAAGCGCTTGACGAAACGCCAGGGATCGTAACGCGCCAGCCCGCGCGCGGCGTCAGCTGACGCGGTCTGGGACGAGGACATAGCCGACGCCACGCACCGTTTGCAGATAGAGCGGAAGCTTGGGATCTTCCTCGATCTTGCGCCTGAGCCGGGTGACCTGAACGTCGATCGAACGCTCGAGGCTGACGCCCAGTCGCGTGCAGAGATCGCTGCGCGAGAAGGAGCGCCCGGCATTCGCCGCGAAGAGTTGCAGCAAGGCCGCTTCCGAACTCGTCAGATGCACGAGCTTGTCCTTGCGGCGAAGCTGGCCGCGTTCGGGATCATAGGTCGCGTCGCCCATGCGCACTTCGCTGTGTGCGGAGCGGGCGGGCGGCGTGGCGCGGCGCAGGAGCGCTCCGACGCGCAGGAGCAGCTCGCGCGGTTCGAAGGGCTTGGGCAGATAGTCGTCCGCGCCAAGCTCAAGTCCGGCGATGCGGTCTTCGGCGTCGCCTTTCGCGGTGAGGATCAGGATCGGCACTTGCGAATGGGTGCGCAGCGACTTCGTGAGATCGAAGCCTGATTCGCCCGGCATCATGACGTCGAGGACGAGAAGATCGAAGGCGATGCTCTTCATCAACGCGCGCGCATCCGCGGCATCGGCCGCCGCCGTCACGCGATAGCCATTCGATGTCAGATAGCGATGCAAGAGGCCGCGCAGCCGCTCATCGTCATCCACGACCAGCAGATGCGGATCTTCGACGGCTGAATGGGCGGCGATCATGGCTGTTATTCCCGGCGCCTTGTTTTCATGACCACAAGCGGCAGTATAATGGCCCAAAGGGGAGCTAACCCCTTACGATAACTAGGCCCTGGGCGCTTGGCGGGCAAGGGTGAAAGGATTTTATGGCCGACATCATCCCCTTCGATCAGCGCGACGGCGCGCTTTGGTTCGACGGCAAGCTCGTGCCCTGGCGCGAGGCGAAAATCCATGTCCTGACGCACGGCTTGCACTACGCATCCTGCGTCTTCGAGGGCGAGCGTCTCTACAACGGGCGGATCTACAAACTGGCCGAACATACGGCGCGCCTCTTTGAATCGGCCCGCATTCTCGGCATGAAAATTCCTTACACGGAAGCCGAGATCGACAAGGCCTGCTATGCCGCGGCCGAGAGCCAGGGCATCGTCGACGGCTATGTCCGTCCGGTGGTGTGGCGCGGCAGCGAGCAGATGGCCGTCGCGGCGCCCGGTTCCACCATCCATGTCGCCATCGCGGTCTGGCAATGGCCGTCCTATTTCGACGCAGCGGAAAAGCTCAAGGGCATCCGTCTCGACATTTCGAACTGGAAGCGTCCCGCGCCCGACACTGCGCCGACCAATGCCAAGGCGGCCGGCCTCTACATGATCTGCACCATGTCGAAGCACGAGGCCGAAGCGAAGGGCTATGCCGACGCTATGATGTTCGATTATCGGGGCTATGTCGCCGAGGCCACCGGCGCCAATATCTTCTTTGTCAAGGACGACAAGCTTCTCACGCCGATCGCCGACTGTTTCCTGAACGGCATCACGCGCAAATCGGTGATCGAACTCGCCAAGGCGCGCCAGATCCCGGTTCAGGAAAAACACATCGAGGCGAAGGAGCTTCCCGGTTTCAGCGAATGCTTCATCGTCGGCACCGCGGCGGAAGTGACGCCGGTCTCCGAAATCGGTCCGTACAAATATAAGCCCGGCAAGATCACCGAAACGCTGATGAACGACTATGCGGAAGACGTGCGCCGTCCGGTCAGCATCGTGAAACTCGCCAAGGCGAGTTGAGGCGCTTGGTCACAAGATATACGTCGTAAGTTTTTGACGTGCCGACGTAATTGCTGTTGCGCCATATTGAGCCTTCGGCGCGCGCCACATAAGCTTCGAACAAGGGCGTGCGTTCTGGAGCGAAAGAATTCCGACATGTCGAGTGGTGATGCCGCTTCCGGCGGCGGGCTGCGACGTTACTGGAGATTTCCGTTCATCGCAGGATGGCTTGCCGCCGCGCTCTTGCTCAAGCTGCGCATGGACGACGTTGAGTCGGCCGCAGCGACGTCGCTCGACCCGAGCACCGGCCGCGTGGTCCGTCTGACGCAGGAACATGTGTCATACATTTCGCAGCGCGAATATTCGAGCCTCGTCTGGTTCGGCGCCGGACTCGCCCTGTTTGTGGTGTGTTTCGTCATCAGCGCGTTCGTCACGGGCGGCATCGGTGGCCCAAGGCTCCGTGTTCCCTTGGGCGCCGAAGAGGTCAGCGACAAGGCGCGACGGACCGCTCGCCTCGTCGCATCGTTTGGCGCGGTCGTATGTGCGGCCTGCATCGGCGTCTCATACGGCATTCACTGGTTCGAATAGCCGCTCGCTTATCCAGGAACCTCACGCGCCACATCCCTCCTTCGTCATGGCCGGGTCAAGCCCGGCCATGACGATCGAGAGGATCGGGGCGATTTCTTCTCACGTCTTCGGCACGACACCATTCGGCGTCAGCGCATCGACGGCGTGCGGCAGGACTTGCGCGAGTTTCGCGGCAAGCTCGTCGGGCGTCAGGCCGGACTTGGCCGCGAGGTCGTTCAGCGTCTGCTCGCCGAACGCCTGCTGCATGTGCGCCGCCGTCACCGGCGCATTCGGTCCGTCGGCAATCCAGGAGTTGACGGTTGCGCCCAAGCCTTGCGTCTGCAGCTGATTGACGACGCCCTGAACACCGCCATGCTTCTCGATCAGGCCGTTCACGACCGTCACCATCTCCGCGCCGACCATGCCGCCGATCAGTCCATCCAGAAGGCCCATCGCTTTTCCTCCACCGCGCCTCGGTTGCTGTCTTTTACATAGTAATTTCAGCCGCCAACCAGCCTCCAAGATTTATTGAATAAATTCCTATTGTCACCTTGAATTCCTATTTCCACTCCTCATCTCTGCTCCAATGACGAACCAAGGAGCGGCCATGCCGCTAAGCACGAACCGGCAGACCCATGGCCCCCATGCGAAGACGCCGCGAGACCATACAGGTCCAGGTGCGAGCTCGCGCGCACCCTTGCTTCAAGGAACGACCGGTTTCGCTCACCCAAAGGGGGGCGGCGCACGTCCTCCGGCTTTGGCACAGACCGAGGTGGAGACAGTGAAGGTGCTTGCGGTTGGCCATGACGGTCTTGCGCTTGCCTGCCATGCACTCATGCACCAGGGCGGACGCTGCGCGAGCAGCGCCCGCCTTTTTTACTGGCGTTAGAGATTGCGTTTCCACAAGGCGAACAAGCGCTCCCAGTGCCGCTCGGCGGAAGCCTTGTCGTACGCCGCGCGCTGCGGGAAGGCGAAGCCGTGCTCGACCTTGG
>DATLOU010000120.1:0-23885 GCA_035536115.1 Rhizomicrobium sp. | reverse complement strand
ATTCGGTTCCGCACGTCATATGATCTGGCCATTCGCGCGGCAAGCATCCTGGAGAGCTTCACGCCGGACACGGTTACCAACACGAGTACGGTATCCGTCGATCCTTGCGCACCGACTCTTGATGCGAACAACAACCTGGTGCCTGCCACGGCAACCTTCGCACAGTGTCAGAGGACCGGCGTGACCGCAGCGCAGTACGGAAACGGCGGCACCACCGACACGATCCCGCAATGCGTCGCTGGCCAGTGCTCGATCGAGCTTGGCGGAAACAACGCGTTGACGCCGGAGAAGGCCAAGACGTTCTCCGTCGGTTTCACGGCGACCCCATCCTTTCTGGACGGGTTCGTGGCGAGTGTCGACTACTTCAAGATCGACTTGACGAACGTTATCGTGCAGGGCGCTCCTCCCGCTCAGTCGTTGAGCACGTGTCTCACCACCGGCGATCCGGCCTTCTGCAGCAAGGTCGTGCGCAATTCCCTTGGTGGGCTTAACGGCGCAACCGTTGCGAGTGGCGGCTTCATCGATGCGAGGTTCGTCAACCTGGCCAGCAACAGCGTTTCTGGCGTCGACTTCCAGGGCGACTACCACGCCGATATGTCGGACCTTGGCGTGGGCCCCTACGGAAGCCTCGCCTTCCGCCTGGTCGGCACGCTGACAACCACATCGAAGACCATTACCTTCCCAGGTCAGCCCGCGTTCGACTGCTCGGGGCTCTTCGGCAACACTTGCGGATCTCCGCTGCCGAAGTGGCGTCACCAGTTCCGCATCACCTGGGAATCCCTGTGGGACGTCACGCTTTCGGCCCAGTGGCGCTTTCTCTCGGGCGTGAAGCTGGACACCAACACGTCGCAGCCTGGCCTCAGCAACGGAAAGTTTGACAAGCTGAATGCCACCATCCCGGACACCAGCTATCTTGATCTCAGTGGTTCCTGGCAGTTTGACGAACATCTGGAAATTCGCGCCGGCATCGACAACGTGTTCGATACCGACCCGAAAATCATCAGCAACCTGATCACGGGAAGCGGTACACCCAACGTCTACAACACTTATGATGAGCTTGGACGAAATGTGTACATCGCCGGCACGGTCAAGTTCTGAGCCCAGACATTGATCGCTGCGTTCGAAGCAGCGCTGGTGAAAACAAAGGGGCCGGTGCCTACGCACCGGCCCCTAACTTTTGTACCGGATAGCCAACTCGTTTCTCGCTACCGCGGCAGGTTCGTGGCCCTGAGCTCGACGCCGCCACGCGGCAAGTCATTGACCGCGCCGACCACGGCGCGCACCGGCGCCGCATTCATCAGCGTCACGAAGCCCTGCACCGCGCGAGCACCCGCTTCCGAGTTGCCGAAGAGATCGCTCAGCACCTCGAAGAAGCCTTTCTGCCTGGGATAAAAGCGGAACGAGACGCGCTCGCTTGGCGCGATGCCGGCAAGCTTCTTGGCTGCGTCGGTCGCGGTCCACAAGCCGCCGAGTTCGTCGACCAGACCGTGCGCCTTGCCGTCTGCGCCCGACCAGACCCGTCCCTTGGCGATATCCTGCACCTGCGCCAACGGCAGCTTGCGTCCCTTGGCCACCTTGGCCGTGAAGTCCGCGTAGATCGCATCGACTTCGCGGTTGAGGGCGGCGAGCTGGTCCGGCGTGTAGGGCTGGAACTCCGAGTCATAAAGGGCGTTGCGACCCACACCGACGGATGCACTGCCGATACCCGCCAGCGCAAGGCTGCGGTCGATCGAGACCTTGCCGGTCAGGACGCCGATCGATCCCGTGATCGTGCCAGGCTCGGCCACGATGCGGTTGGCGGAGAGCGAGATGTAATAGCCGCCCGACGCCGCCACGCCGCCCATGCTGACGACGACCGGCTTTCCTGCAGCTTGCGCCTTCTTGACCGCATCGAGAATCTGATCGGATGCGGACACCGAGCCGCCCGGCGAATCGACGCGCAGCACGATCGCGCGCACGTCCTTGTCGCCTGCGGCAGCGCGAATCGCCTTGGAAAGATCGTCGCCGGCGATGACGTCAGTGCCGCCGAACAAGCCGCCGCCGGCCGAGCCGTCCTGGATTTCGCCGCTCGCCTGGATCAGCGCAATGCGCGGACCGACGGAGAAGCCGCTGCCCTCCTTCGCCACCTTCACATATTCCGACATCGTGACGAGCTTGGCGCCCTGCCCCGCCCGCGCCAGCGCGGCGTTCTGTGCGTCGTCGTCATAGCCGACGCGATCGATCAAGCCTGCGGCTCGCGCATTCTCGGTGAATTGCGGGCTCGCTTCGAAGGCGGCGATGATCTTGTCGCGGCCGAGATGCCGGTCGTCCGCCGCGCCAACGGTGGCCTCGTCGTACCAGGACTGCATGAGCCGGGTGAGCTGCTCGCGATCGGGCGGCGTCATGTTTTTTTCCATGAACTGGTCGGCGGCGCTCTTGTAATCCGCACGCTTTACGATCTGCGGATTGGCCTGGATCTTGTCGAGCAGACCGCGCAGGAAGACTTGTGCACCGCCCTCACCGGCCGCCGTGAACGGCGAATTGGGCTGCATCCAGATCTGATCGGTCGCGGCAGCCGTCAAATAATCGCCGAGCCCGGTCGAATCGAAACCTTGGCTATGCGCGATGACGAACTTGCCGGACTTGCGGAACTTCTTGATGGCGGTGCCGATTTCCTCTGCGTCGGCGATCGAAAGGTCTGCGCTGCCGATCCGCAGCGACACGCCTTTCACGCGCCGGTCGCGTTCGGCGGCATCGAGACCGAGCACGATATCCATCACCGTCACGGGCTGATTGCCGAGCGCGAAATTCACGTTCGAGGAGTCGGCGATGCGATGACGAAGATCCAGCGTGAGAACCATGTTGCGCGGCAGACCGTCGCCCTGGAACAACGCGATGACGATCACGACCGCGGCCACCAGCACGATGAAGACCACGAATTTCGCGATCCCGTTCAAGACACCCTTGCCGATCGAAGCGGCCCAGCGAAGAAAGGCGACCATGCGAATTGTCCCTCCAAGTCACAGATTTTGTGTGCCGATATATGGAGTGGAGTTGAAGGAAGGCCAATGGGAATACGGCTGCGAGGGCCGTCCAGAGCCGCTGTAAGTTCACTTAACATATTGAATTTGCGTAATAATAACGGACACGAATAATTGCGCTCACGCAGCGCGCGACGAGTGAGTCCGGAGACTCCTCTGCTGAACCACATGGCTCAGCGAGCCTGTGCCAAATCAGACCGTAAGAGCGCTAAGAGTAAGTCGAAACACGCCAGCGGTCGACGGTGTCGCAATGGGCACTGGCGCCACGGTTCGCGCGAAATTGCTGGCCGCTCCGCACCGGCGTTCGTACAATCCTGGTATCAGACACAAGACGTCGGCGCGAAATCGCGGCGGCACAGGCAGGCGGCGCGCACGCGTCGGCGTTAGGAATTGAGCGTCTCTGAAGCAAAACCATCTCCCAGGACCAACAGCAGCCCGCTTTGGCGCCTGATGCCGCTCATAGCAAAGCACGGCTGGGCGTTCTGGGGTGGCATGTTCTTCATCTGCCTGGGGCGCGTGTTCGAAGCCTTCATGCCCCTCTTCGTGCGCCAGGGCGTCAATCGGATGGCGGGCCATGACTGGCATCTCTTGGGCCCAGTCCTAGGCATCCTGGCGCTGGCGGTTCTGCGCTATGCCACCGTCGCGTATGGCCGCCAGCTCGTGCGCCTCGTCGGCGTCACTGTTACATACGACATGCGAGAGCGCCTCTATTGGCACTTCGAGCTGCAAGGACCACGCTTCTTCGCGCGCTTCCCGACGGGCGACTTGATGGCGCGCGCCATCAACGATCTCAACCTGGTGCGTCAGTTGATCGGGGTGGGGAGCCGAACGCTGATCGTGCTCGGCTTCTCGGGCATCGTCGCCTTCGGCTTCATGCTCTTCCTGTCGGCCAAGCTGACACTGTGGCTTCTGCCCGTCATGCCGTTCATAGCCGGCATGGGCTATCTGCTCTCCAAGCGGATCTACGAACAGTCCACCGTCGTCCAGGAAGGCTTCTCGTCGCTGTCTGAATCCGTGCAGGAAAACCTCAACGGCATTCGCACGATCCAGACGCATGCGCAGGAGGATCGCGAAGTCGCCCGCTTCCGCGCGGTGTCCGGCGCCTATGCCGACAATTATTTCCGTCTGATGGTGCTGAATGCGGCGTTGAACGCGTGGATGGTCGTGTTCACCGGCTTCGCGGTCGTCATCATCATGGGCTTCGGCGGCTGGCAGGTCCTGCATGGCGAGATGACGGTCGGCACATTCACGGCGTTCACGCTCTATCTCGGGATGGCAGTGGCGCCGATCCAGCAGTCCGGCCAGATCGTGTCCATGTTTCAACGTGGCTCGTCCGGTGCGGCGAGGCTGTTCGAGGTCCTGGACTATGAGCCCGAGATCCGCGACGCGCCCGATGCCGCGCCGCTCGATAGGATCGGCGGCGACATCAAGCTGCAACACCTCTCCTACACTTATCCACGTCGCGCCTCCGCCAAAGATGCACGCAGCCGCGATTCCGCCGCACTCGTGATGGGCCATGCCGCGCTCTCCGACGTGTCGTTGCATGTCAGGGCCGGCGAGATGATCGCCATTCTCGGCCGCGTCGGGTCCGGCAAGTCGACCTTGCTGCGTTCGATCGTGCGCCTGCTCGATCCGCCGCCGGGCACAGTCTATCTCGACCGTCGCGACATTCGTCTGTTGCCGATTGCGCAGGTGCGAAGCCAGATCGCGCTGGTGCCGCAGGATCCCTTCCTGTTCGCCGACGAACTCGGCCGCAACATTTCCTACGACAATCCCAAGCGCGATGCGGAAGAGATCTGGAGCGCGGCCGAAGCGGCCGATCTTGAAGACACGATCGAACGCTTTCCCGACCATCTGCGGACCCTGGTCGGCGAACGCGGCGTGACACTGTCGGGCGGCCAGAAACAACGCACCAGCTTGGCGCGCGGCCTGATCCGCGACACGCCCGTCCTGCTCCTGGACGATTGCTTTTCCAGCGTCGACACCGAAACCGAAGAGCACATTCTCTCGCGCCTGAAACAACTGCGCGCCGGGCGTACGACGCTCTTGGTATCGCATCGCGTGTCCACCGCGCGTCATGCCGACCGGATCGTGGTGCTGGAAGACGGGCGAATAGCCGAACTCGGCACGCATGCCGAACTGCTGGCCCGGGACGGACTCTACGCCAGCTTCGCGCGCGTCCAGGGCCGCCGCGAGGAGCTCGTCCATGAGTTCGAGCGTGAAATTTCGACCGAGCCGGCGACATGACGGACGCAACCGCACTCGCGCAATCGCCGCACCGCCTGAAGGGCGCATTCGACGAAGACGTCTACGGCAAGAATCTGGACGTCGGACAACTCTCCCGCCTGCTGCGCTGGATGCGACCCTACCGTGGGCAAGCCTTTGGTTCGCTGGTGCTGGTTCTGCTCGCTGCGGTTGCTTCGATCATGGCTCCGACAGTCATGAGCCGCGTTCTGGTCGACGGCATCGTGCTTGCGCATCGCGGCCCCGAACTCGCGGATCTTGGACAGGAGACCTTCAACCACTGGATCGCCGTGACGTTTTCGGTCACGCCTCTGAACGCCGCGTGCATTCAGTATATGTTCTGGGTCCTGCTCGCCGCGGCGCTCGGGCGTGGCTTCGGCATCTTGTTCGGTCGCGCGACGCTAAACACGCTACGCGATCTGAGATGCGATCTGTTCGAACATCTCGAGCACCTGCCATCGAGCTTCTACGATCGGGTAGCGGTCGGCCGTGTGATGACCCGTGTGGCCAATGACGTGGAGACCCTGTTCGAGCTCTTCGCGGGCTTCGGACAACTCGCCGGTCAATTCGTGCCTTTCTTCGTCGCCATTACGATCATGCTGACACTGTCGCCCACACTGACCGTCGAATTGCTGCCGGTGATTCCGATCGCGGGACTCTTCACTTGGCTGTTCCGGCGGATGTCGCGCCCTCTCTATCGCATCATCCGCATGACCGTGTCGCGCCTGAACGAAAATCTGCAGGAGAACCTGTCAGGGATCGAAGTCGTTCAGCTCTATGGCCGCGAGAAGATCAACTTCGAGCGCTACAGCGCGATCAACAACGAAAACCGCGCAACCGAGGTCAAGGCACTCACCATCGAGAGCTTCTACGGCCCGTTCATCGACGGCATGAACTATATCGGCATCGCGGCCATCGTCTGGTTCGGCGGCCACCTCGTACTCCGTGGCGACATGACTGTCGGTGTTCTGCTGCTCTTCACGCAGTTTCTCGACATGCTCTTTCGCCCGGTCGTCGCGATGGGGGAGCAGTGGAACATCGTCTTCCGCGCCATGGCGAGCGGCGAGCGCATATTCCAGGCCCTGGATTGGACGGAGGCGCTGCGGGAGCCCGAACACCCAACCCCCCTGCCGGCAACGCTGAGCGGCAAGGTGGAATTCCGCCACTTGACGTTCGGCTATATTCCGGAACATCCGATCCTGAAGGACGTCACGTTCACCATCAATCCTGGCGAACGCATCGCGATCGTCGGGCCCACAGGTTCCGGCAAGACGAGCCTGATCCGTCTCCTCTGCCGCTTCTACGATGTGCCGGACAACAGCATCTTTCTCGACGAGACGGACATCATGCAGATCCGTCCCGCTGACATCCGGCGACGCATCGGCGTCGTATTGCAGGACTTCCACATCTTCTCAGGGACCGTCTACGACAATATCGCGCTCTCCGATCCGCGCATCACGCGCGACGTCGCCGAGCATGCAGCCAAGCTTGTGCACGCCGATCCCTTCATCCGCGCCTTACCGCAGGGTTACGACACGCCGTTGAACGAGCGTGGACGAAATCTCAGTCATGGCCAGCGCCAGCTCCTCGCCTTCGCACGGGTGCTCGCGATGAATCCGGAAGTTCTCGTGCTCGACGAGGCCACCGCCAGCATCGACACCGAGACCGAACTGGTCATCCAGGACGCGCTTCTCAAGCTTACCGAGGGCCGCACATCCGTCATCATCGCGCACCGTCTGCAGACCATAAAGGACGCACATCGCATCATCGTTCTGACCGAAGGCCGGGTTCGCGAAATCGGAACCCACGACGAACTCATCGCCAAGGGTGGGCTCTACAAGACGCTTTATGAGCTTCAGTTTCAGGAAGCGGCGGCGCTCTGATAGAAAGCCTGGCCGCGATACGAGTTGCCCCATCATGGCCGATTTCGACGACATCATCGGTTCCGCGCAAGCCATCATCGTTCCGGGCGTCTATGACGCATTGTCGGCCCGCATCGCCGCCAGAGCTGGCGCGAAACTCCTCTACCTGACGGGATTCGGCGTCGCCGGCGCCGGCTTTGGTGTGCCGGACATCGGACTGGTCAGCGCCTCGCAGATGATCGAGCGGGTCGATGTCATCGCGGCGGCAACCGCACCGGTGCCGCTGATCGCCGACGGCGACAATGGCCATGGCGGCCCCTTGAACGCGGCGCAGCTGACGCGCGCCTACGAACGCGCCGGTGCTGCCGCCATCCAACTCGAAGACCAGGTCTCGCCCAAGCGCTGCGGCCACATGGAAAATAAAGAAGTGGTATCCACAGTCGAAGCGGTCCAAAAGATTCGCGCGGCGGCGGACGCGCGCGCGTGTAAGGACTTCAAGATTGTAGCCCGCACGGATTCGCGCGCTACGCACGATCTGGACGAGGCACTAAAGCGCGGCGAAGCGTTTTTGTCGGCCGGTGCCGACATACTTTTCATCGAAGCGCCGGCGAGCAGAGAGGAGCTTCGCCGCATAGCGGAAACCTTCGCTGGTGTGCCGCTCGTCGCGAATATCGTCGAAGACGGCAAGACCCCCCTTCTATCGGCCCAGGAGTTTGGCGCGCTCGGCTTCAAAATCCTGCTTTACCCCATATCCGCGTTGCTGGCGGTGACGCGAAGACTCGAGACCGCTTACGAGCAATTGCTCAAGGGCGAGCGAAAGGAACTCGATACAAATCGCGCCACATTCAACCATTACAACGCGATCATGAAACTTCCTGAGCTCTTGGCTGTAACCAAAGCGCTCGCGCGCACGAACTACGAGGAGTGAATGACCATGCCCAGACTGCGCCAAGTCGGCAAAAATGACGCCCACCCCTTCGCTCAAGCAGTTTTCAAGTCATTGTTCGGCGAGCGCGATCCCATCGCAAATCCGGGCACGGACACCGGTACGCCTGGCAACTGGTGGACGGTGTTCGCCCTCGTCCCCGATGCCTTCGACCATGCCGTCGCCGGCTTCCAATTCTATCGTGCCAAGCGCAAACTCGACCCGAAATACCGCGAACTCGGCCAGACCCGTGTCGGCTGGGCACGCGCCAGCCAGTTCGTCTATTCGCAGCACTGCAAAGCGTCTCGCTCTGTTGGCTTGTCGGAAGAGAAGATTGCGGCCATTCCGCACTGGCAGGTCGCGTCCTGTTACAGCGACGTCGAACGCGCGCTCCTCGCCTACACCGACGCCCTTGTCTATGACGGCGGTCGGGTCTCGGACGGCGTGTTCGACGCGCTCAAAAAACATCTCTCGGACGAGGAAATCCTCGAGTTTACCTACACCGTCGGGATGTACGACATGCACGCCGTGATCTCGAAAGCACTGCGCCTTGAGTATGACGATGTCAGCGAGCGGATCGTTGAAGTGCCCGCGCCGTCCGGGACATCAAACGATGTGATGCGCATGGCGGATCAGGACAAATCAAAAAATTGAATCGGAGAATCCCATGCATTCGCGCCGAAATCTTCTCCAAATGCTTCTTGCCGGAGCTGCCGTCACGACGATCGGTGCGACGCCCTCCCTCGCCAAGACCTTCGAGGTCACGCACACCGATGCGGAGTGGCACAAGCTGCTGTCGCCGGCCGAGTACAACATTCTTCGTCAGCAAGGCACCGAGGCTCCGTTCTCCAGCCCGCTTTTGAATGAACACCGCAAGGGGACATTCCTTTGTCGCGGCTGCGACTTGGCGCTCTTCGCGTCTTCGACGAAGTATGACAGCGGCACCGGTTGGCCGAGTTTCTGGCAACCATTGCCGCATGCGATCGAGACATCCTCGGACCACAGCTGGATCGAAACCCGCACCGAAGTGCACTGCCGGCGCTGCGGCGGACATCTCGGACACGTCTTCGACGACGGCCCGAAGCCTACGGGTCTGCGTTATTGCATGGACGGCCTCGCGTTGACCTTCAAGGCCGCGTAGTCCATTCACGCCGTGTTTTTGGGTTGTGTCGACGCGACCTTGCCTCGACAATGTTGCAATGGCGACTTTCGATTCCGGCGGGCAGGCGATTGCATTCGACGATATCGGCGCACCGGGCGAAGGCCGGCCGGTCATTCTCGTCCATGGCTTTACTTCCAACCGCAACGAGAACTGGCGGCGCCTCGGTTGGTACGGCGCCTTCGAACGGCGCCGGATGCGGATGATCGCGTTCGACTGCCGCGGCCACGGCGAAAGCGCGAAACCACACGATCCAAGTGCTTATGGCCGCGAGAACTTGGCCGGCGACATTCTGGCGTTGATGGACCATCTCGACATCGAGCGCGCTCATCTGCTGGGCTTTTCGATGGGTTCGCGACTTGCGCTTTCGGCTGCGCTCAAGATGCCAAAGCGCTTCTCCACGCTGACGCTCGGAGGTGTCGGCGAGAAGCTTTTCGAAAAGCGCACTTTCGCCGGCAATCCCATGGCCGAGGCGATGGAAGCCGCCGACCCGAACTCGATCAGCGAACCGATGCTGAGGAGCTTTCGCCAGTTTGCCGACGAACAGGGAGAAGACCGGCTGGCGCTTGCCGCATTGACGCGGGCGAAGGACGAGCCGTTCACCCGCGAGGAATTGTCGGGCCTGAATGTGCCGGTGCTTGTCGTTGCGGGGGCGCGCGACGAACTTGCCGGCGATCCTGAACCTTTGGCGAAGGTTTTTCCGGACGGCCGGGCTGTGACAATCCCCGGGTGCGATCACTTCTCCGCCATACCGCATGCGCTCTTCAAGGCCACCGTCTTCGACTTCCTGGACGGCACGCTGGCCTAGCGGCTCAAAGACCGGCGTTGACCTGCAGCATCACAGGCTTGTCGCGATACATCGCAGGCAAAACGCGTTTGAGCGCATCGATCTTCGGAAGATCGTTGAAAACGATGTAGGGATAGTTGGGGTTGTGGATCAGGAAATCCTGATGATAGCCCTCTGCCGGGTAAAAGCCGTTCAGCTTCTCTATCTTGGTCACGATTGGGTCTTTGAACGTATGCGCGGCCGCGAGTTGGGCGACATAGGCACGAGCGATCTTCTCCTGAGTCTCCGACGCGAAGAAGATCTCAGAGCGATAGCTCGAACCGCTGTCAGGGCCCTGGCGATTCAGTTCAGTGGGATCGTGCGCCACCGAGAAATAGACCCTGAGGATTTCGCCGAATGAAACGATGCGCGGATCGAATGTGATCTGGACCGACTCCGCATGGCCAGTCGTTTCCGTTCCGACCAATTCGTAGTGCGCGGTCGCCTTTGCGCCGCCCGAGTAGCCAGAAACCACTCTCGTCACGCCACGAACATGCTCGAACACCCCTTGCATGCCCCAGAAGCAACCACCGGCGAGCACCGCCGTTTCGCTGGCAGGCGCTGACGTCTTGGGCGCATCGACCGCGGCAACGGGGATTGCCTTGTCGATAGCATCGGCAGTGGCCGCTTCGTGGAGACCGACCCCGGTGAGCGCCGCTAGAAGCAGTCCTACGGAAAGGTCGCGAACAATCCGTTTCATTTCTGTCTCCGTTCGAACTCATTCTATCATACGTTTGCGAGAGCAAACTCGTTACAACGGACCGCAGGCGCGTTCACCAGCGCAACAAGGATCGACCCAGCAACGCCCCGATCGTACCGACTGCCGCAATCCCGAGCGTGTACCAGATCACGACAAACGGAGCGGCACTCTCATTACAATGAAAGGCGTAGATGAACGTTCCGGCGGCACCCGCCAACACACCCGCGGCCGCGCCAGCAAGCGTCAACCGCGTCGGCGCCAGCGCGCGCAGGGCCCAGAACAGGCCGAGGAAGATCGGCGTCGACAACATCACAATATTGAGAGCACAGATCTTGTAGGTCGCGCCCAGCATCAAACTCATGCGCACTTCTTCGGGCACACCCCAGAGCTGATAGATCGCCAGCGCCGTCATCACTGCCAGGGGCGCCAGAAGCATCGGCCCGAATATTCCGCCCTCGCCGTCCGGACGTGCCAGCCGTTCGATCAAGCCGAAACCAAGGGCAGCGACGCTCAAGGCATAAGCGAATTTCATCCAAAACGGGCCCGAGCTCATGGCACTCATCAGGTCGGCGCGAACGCCGAGCCAAAGCACCATGACGGCAACCGACAACACCGCACCGAGCGCAAGGCCGAGGCCGAGCGTGCGACTGACCGTGCGACTTGGCGCGGGCGCGCAGTCGACTGCCAGTGCGGCGATGAGATCCTCAGTCTTCACGACTCTTCATCCTGGATTTCGGAGCCAAGCGACTTGATCGCGCGATGAACACCAACTTTCACCGCCGACTCCGAGATGCTGTTCTTCTGTGCCGCCTCTGCTGTCGACAAGCCGCGAATTTTCACGTCCTGTACCAGTCGACGCGTCTTTTGCGGTAAGCGTTGAAGTAAGCGGTCAACATCGATCCGCGCATCAACCGCATTGGAATTCGAGATGGAGAAAAGTTGCTCCATATCATCCAACGGTTCCTCGGCTCTGCGTCGATTCCTGCGGAAGTGATCGATCAGCTTGTAGCGCGCGATCGAATGCACCCAGGCTGTGAAGGGCCGGGAGGTGTCGTAAGTCGAGCGTCGCGCATGCATGGCGATCAAGGTTTCCTGCAACAAATCCTCGGCGTCGGCGGCTTGGCTGGTTCCGAGGCGGCGTAAATAGTAAGCGCGAAGATGACCGTTCAACCGGCGCAGCAGGGTCGCATAGGCCGCGCCGTCGCCAGCCAGCGACCGCACCATCAACGCCCTCAACTCTGCTTCCGCAGCAATCAAGCCGAAGCCTTCAAGGATGATTTCGCAGGAATCGTGGCAAAGGTTACATCGCCGTACGCGGGAATGCCAATTTGCCGGATTTTTGCGCGGCTTTGTAACCAGTCGGACGCTGGCGGCGAATGAGGGTCATACACAAAGGCACCCTCAATGTCGGTACCGACCCTTTACGGAGTAGTATTCGCGCTGGCGCTCGCCGCAGGCAGCGCAGCACAGGCACAGCCCGTCGTTGTCGAGCTCTTTACAAGCCAGGGCTGCTCGTCTTGCCCGCCCGCCAACGCCAGCCTCGCCTCCATCAGCAATCGGCCCGACGTTCTCGCACTCAGTTTCGGGGTCACCTACTGGGATTATCTCGGGTGGAAGGACACGTTCGCGAAACCTGAATTCACGCAGCGCCAAGTCAGCTACGAACGCAGCCTTGGACATGACGGCCCGTTCACGCCGCAAATCGTCGTCAATGGCGCGTCCGATACCGTTGGCAACCGGCTTGGTGACGTCGAGCGCCTCGTCGCGGCTTCGCGGCTGATGGGTCCGCAAATCAGGGTCGACGGAATGACTGTTTCGATCAGCGCTGCTGCGTCCGAGCACGCCGACGTCTGGCTTGTTCGCTATGAGCCGCGCACCATCAACGTTTCGGTCGCACGCGGCGAGAATGAAGGCGTGACGCTGCCACACAGGAATGTCGTGCGTGAGTTGACGCGGCTCGGTTCCTGGTCCGGTCAGGCGGCTTCCTTCACAATTCCACCTGCGCGCGAAGGCCTCGCAACCGCAATTCTGGTCCAAAAACCAAATGGCGGCGCGATTCTCGCCGCGTACAAGGGATGACTGCGCAGTCCACCAAGTTCCGGGGCAACTCGAAACACGTGCCGGCAAGCCGCGCACGTCCATGCAACGTAAGAAGGAAAGTGAACCAATGAAGACACGTTTGACACTCGCTTCGATCGCATTCGGCCTCACGCTCGCAGCGGGCGGAATCACGGGCGCACAGGCGACGGACGAAATGAAGCCGGCGAAGTCCGGCGACACCATGGCGCCCGCAAATACCATGGCGCCCGCAAATACCATGGCGCCCGCGAACACCATGGGTACCAAGGACACCATGAAAGCCGACACCATGGCGCCCGCGAAACCCATGAAGAAGAACAAAAAGAAGAAGATGGACGCTATGGGCACCAAGGACTCGATGGCGCCCGCTACGCCATCCAACTAAATGGGTCATTCGTCGCACTGATTGCTGCCCATCCCTGCGACGGGAGCCCAGATACGGACGGAACGCTGATCCTCCTCGTTCCGTCCGTTTTCTTTTTGGACGCTCAGAGCCATTGCTCAGGCCCGGCCGGCCTGTCTAGCATTAGCCATGATCAAACGCAGACACGGCAATCTTGTCCTTCTAAGGGACCAAGTTCCCGCGGCATCCGAGCAGCTCGAGCGCGATGGCTATGCGCTGGTGCGCAACGTACTTGCGCCTGAAGACGTGATTGCGCTCGGAGCAGAGATCACTGCAGTTTTCGAGAGCTCCGGGCCGGATCGGGCGCAAGACGTCCGCGGTGAGTTTCGCCATGGCATGCTCAACCGTTCACCCTTGTCGCAGAAAGCAATCGCCTCGCGTTCGCTACTCGACGTCATCGAACCGCTTCTGGGCGAGGACTGCCACGTCATAGCCAACACAGCCTGGCGAAATGTGCCTGGCCACCAAGGCGGACCCTGGCACGTCGATGCCGGGCCACACGTGCCGCGGCCAGAGAATGTTTCTTGGCCCGATGCCATTCCATATCCGGTCTTCGCGATCGGCGTGCACATCTTTCTCCAGGACTGTCCGTTGGAAGCCGGACCCACGGCGATCCTGCCCGGATCCCATCGCTCCGGCCGCTTGCCGCCGCGCGACCGCATCGACGACATGGCTCTGACGTTTGAAAACAAATCAGCTGTATTGTTGCCGGCACGTGCGGGCGACGCGATTTTATTCGTGTCGGACGCCTGGCACCGCGGGACGGCAGCAAGACCGGGTTATGGACGGTTTTTCCTGCAGGTTCACTATGCCCGTCGCGACATCGCGCAACGTATCTTCATGACCAGTGAGGTGAGCCATGTCACGGCTGACGCTGCCGAGCGCGCAACAAGCGAGCGCGAGCGAACATTGATCGGATTGCACGCGCCGTTCTTCTACGACGCTTAAGACGACTTCAGATGTGGATGAGTTCCGTGCTGATGCGCGGCTCCGGCGATTGCGCCACCTTGCGGTCGTGATTGATCATTGTGCGGAGATCTTCCATCAGCTTGCACACTTGCGCGCTCTCGATGAAATCGTCGAGCGCAAGATAGATGTCGAGTTCGCCTTTGGATTGGCCCGCACCGGAGACCACGCTCATCTCGCGGATCGGACACTGTTCGCGCAGCGTTTTTTCACTTTGGTTGAGGTCGAACTTCAGCAGCGACAAGCCTTGTTCCGACAACTCGCCGACTTTGACCTTGTAGACGAACATGAATGGTCCTGCGCTTTCACGTTAGGCGTGCTTACAGGCCAGATGGTGCCAAATAATTAATAAGCGCCGGATACCTGAATCGATCGCATTTTAAGTATCGCGTGCGCGAGCTGTGCAAATAAGCGTTTTGCTTAAGTGACTCAAATCGCAATGAGATCAAACCGTTCCTGGGGCTCTTAACGAAGGTTAACGCAAATCGTTAACGAGGGGGTTCGCATGTTCTTGATTCTTCTGACTCTTTCAGGTATTTAAGACTTCATTAACCATTAGAGTTTGCGACCAGCGACTCAACGCTTGGCGCAGGTGGTTGAAGCGGTGGGATGTGGCGTGCGCGCCGGATGGTTTTGGCGCAACTGGGGTGTCTTGAAAACGGACGTACAGACGACGGCGCAGTATTCCACGGGGACCACAATGCTCGCTTATGAAGAATTGAAGGGCTCAACCGGCCGACAGATTCGCTTTCGGCCGCAACGCTACGACGCGCGTCTGCTCTTTCCGAATCTCGCGCCGCGGGTAAGTGTGCGCTCGAACGCTTACCGCCTGCACGACATCAGCCTGGGCGGCCTGGCAGCGCTCTCAAAGCATTCCCATGACGACCATCTCGAAATCGGCGAGACCGTCGATCTCAGCATCCAGCAGTCGGGATTGCCGATCTTCGAATCTACCGCCCGCGTCTGCCGCTCGGAGAGCACCGTCTTCGGATCCAAGGTGGCGTTCAATTTCGTCGACCGCTTCATCGAGTTCGACAAGCTTCTGACGCGCAACACTCAGGCGCAGATCGCCGCGCGCTCGCCGCTGTTCGTGAGTGAGACCAGCCAGCTCGTACCGCAGGAATACCGGGCCTTCTGCGCCGACGTTCTCAGGTTGCTGCGGGCCTACCGCTCGGTCCTGGAATCCAATTCGTCCATCGCGGTGGACTTCAAACATGATCTCAATCAGGTGGAAGCGTTTGAGAGCTGCGAGCCGAGGCTGCTGCAGCAATGGCGTTCGTTGTGGCGCACGGGAAACGAATTGACTCACGCGATGGTCAATGACCGCGAAGTCCGCGAGGCAACCAAAGAGTTCACCGAGATGGTGTTGACGCCGGAAATGCGGCTGGGTGCCATCTGGGACCGTTCCTACGCCAAGCCGCTCGGTTATCCCGGCGACTTCGAGATCATGAATCAGGTTTATGACTGGGAACGGCTCGGCCGCAATGCGTACGAGATGTTGATGCACCGCGTCGGCCTGGAGGTCGCCGAATGCATTCGCACGCGCATGGAAGTGGTGCGTTCACATATTGCCGATGTCGTTCATGCGCGCGGCCATGAGCGTCCCGCAAGAATCACGAGCCTGGGCAGCGGACCGGCCCGCGAAGTCGAGGCCTTTCTGAGCAGTCACACGGGATCGGGTCATCGTGCCGAATTTTCCTTGATCGATCAGGAAACTCAGGCGTTGCAATATGCGCATGAGACGACCTACCCCTATGTGCTGAACTCCGATGGCCGCATAAAGGTTCAGGGGCTCAACGTCTCCTTCACCGACGTCCTGCGCGGATCGCCTGGGCTGATCGGCTTGCCCTCACAAGACCTCGTCTATTCGGTCGGATTGCTCGACTATCTGACCGCCCATCGCGCCAAAGCGCTGGTAAAGCGGCTTTATGACCTCCTTGCGCCAGGCGGCCTCTTGATCATCGGCAACATGAATGAATGCTCGCTGAGCAATTTCTGGCCCATGGAGTTCATCGCGGATTGGTCACTGCAATACCGCACCGATGCCGACATGGTGGATTGGGCGGAAGGTCTTGGCGCCGCGGCCGCTTGGACGGAGACCGAGCGCACCGGCCGCGTACGCATGCTGTTCATTCGCAAGCCCTGAACGAGGCTTAGCTGGCGTGCTGCAGAGCGACGACGGGTGACTCGCGCAACCGCTCGGGCGGGAGGCGTACGATGACTGTCGTGCCTATTCCGACCTGACTCTGAATGTCGAACGTCCCACCATGCAGTTCGGTGAGCTTACTCGTTAGCGGCAAGCCAAGCCCTGTGCCGCCATGGCTGCGCGAAAGCACCGTCTCGACCTGTTCAAACGGTCGGATGACGCGCGCAATATCCTCTTGCGCAATTCCGATGCCGGTGTCCTGGACCTGGATCACAATGTCCTGCCCGGGCTCGGCAGCGATGCTCAGCGTCACCTTACCGCCTTCGTTGGTGAATTTGATGGCGTTGGTGAGAAGATTGAGCACGATCTGGCGGATCAATCTCTCGTCGACATGGGCGTAGATCGATTCCGTGGCGTTGGCGAAGTTCAGATTGACGCCGGCGGTCACCGCGCGGCCACGGCACATGCGCATCGCGTCATCAAGGCAGCGCACCAGGTCGATATCTTCTTCCTGCAAGGTGAGCTTGCCCGCCTCGGCCTTGGCCAGATCGAGAATATCGTTGATGATCGCCAGCAAGTGGTTGCCGCTGTCGTTGATGTCCGTGACATATTCGGAATAGCGCGGGTCGCCCAGATTTCCGAAAAGCTGGCGCTTGAGGATGTCGGAAAACCCGATGATGGCATTCAGCGGCGTGCGCAATTCGTGACTCATATTGGCAAGGAATTCGCTCTTAGCCTTGTTCGCCTTGTCGGCCTCGAGAAGTAGCAGATTGGCCGCTTCATTCTTCGCCTCGATCACCTTCTGGGACTTGTAGCTGCGACGGATGTACATCTCCTGAATGTACGCGGAAAACAATCCGACAGCCGTGGCCATCACGAGAAAGAAGTTGTTGTTGAGGTAGTCTTTGAATGGAATCGGATTGATGAGAATCGAAACGACTTGGTAGAGCGCCACCAGGAGGAGCGAGATAAAGACGGAGTTGACGAATCGCAATCGCACGAGCGAGCTGCCGTAAATCACAACCATGATCAAGCCGGCGTAGTACAAGCTGTTGAACGGCGGCGGCATGATGGCCGTCATAATGATGACGCCGATGCCTGGCGCGATCATCGCGATCGACAGCACGGTCTGCGCCAAGGTGTCGAACGCGGGCACATATGTCATCGCGGCGGCGGCGAGGAAGATGGGACAGACGATGGCATAACGCACGAACCAAAGGGTCGCGACCAGGCTGCCGCCAACGACATAGTCGAGAAACCCGAACATCAAATAGAGGAGCGCGGCGGCGACGAGATAAATGCGGATGAGCGTGCGTGCTTCGTTGAGACTTTCGCTGAGATACTGTCGCTCCGTTTGGGAGTCGCGAAAGCGCAACCTCACCCGGTCGATGGCGAAGGCTTGTTCGGCCGGCGACGAGTTTTTCTCGAACTGCAAAGACATCCGCGTTGCCAAGGGTCTGCTGGGCGCCCCGCCGCATGATGGTAGGGCCGAGTAAAGAATTACATAGCGGTGAAGGTTAATGTGTCTTTTCCAAGTTTATTATTTTGCAACGGGTTGGCAGCGCGGCACGGTGTGCTAAAGCACGCCGCGCGCCTGCGCCGAGGGGAGAAAGATTAATGCGCCGAACCGGCCTCGTCAGCGTTGGCGCGATCTCTGTTGCCTTGTTTTCCGCCACTGCGCACGGGGCTGCATTCGGTCTGAAGGAACACAGCGCCGATGCCATGTCGGCGGCTTACGCCGGGGCAGCGGCGAGCGAAAGTGACGCGAGCTATCTGGTTTACAATCCAGCGACGCTTGCCGGCGTTAACGATTTCGACCTCAGCGCGAGTGCGATCGAAGCATTGCCCGGCGCGAAGGCGTCATACGCAATCGCGACGACGTCGCTGGGAACACCCACTGGCGGCTCGACGCGAGCGAGCGGCTACATCAGCGATGCGACTGTTCCCGCATTCGGATTGCGCCAACGATTGTCCGACAGGTGGGCCATCGGGATTTCGGTCAACATTCCATGGGCCGTGCGCACAGATTATCCGCGCGATTGGGCCGGGCGGTACTACGCGCAGAAATCGGAGCTCTTCACGATCAACGCGACTCCCGTCGCGTCCTACCAAGTCACCCCCGACCTGTCGCTGGGTGCCGGTCTGCAAATCGAATATGCCCAAGGAGCACTCACGAGTGTGATCGATACCGGGACGATCGGTGCGCTCAATTCCATTCCCGGATCCGTTCCGGGCGGACAAGACAGCTTCGCGCGCTTGAGCGGGAGCGGTTGGGCAATCGGTTACGACATCGGCATCGTTGATCGCGTCGGCGCCGTGACGGTCGGCGTGGCCTATCGCTCTTCGCTGCAACATCATCTCGACGGCCCCCTGAAGTTCACACTCGACAGTGCCGGCATCGCCGCCACGATCCGGTCACTGACCGGACTCTTCACAGACTCCAAACAATCGACCCCCGTCACGACGCCGGACATGATCACATCGGGAGCGCGCGTGGAGATTTCCGATCGCTGGACGGCGCTCGCTGAATTGGACTGGACCGACTGGAGCAGGGTGCGAGAAATTCGCGTCCGCGCGATCAACTCGGTCCAACCCGACGAAGTCACGACCTTGAACTGGAAGAATGCATTCTTCGCCTCGCTCGGTGCGGAATTCCGGGTGAGTTCGCTGTGGACACTCCGTGCCGGCGTCGGTTTCGACCAGACACCCGTGACGGATTTGAACCGCGAGCCGCGCTTTCCCGATGGCGACCGCGTTTGGCTTTCGGCCGGCCTGCGCTACAGAGCCACGGACAACCTGGACGTGGACATCGCCGCCGCACATGTTTTCTTCCCGCAAAGCACTGTTGCGTTGAGCCCCGCGATTGCGGGCGCTGCGTTGCGCGGCAGCCTCGCGGGAACGACGCAGGCCTATGCCAACGTGGTGGGACTGCAGTTCAGCTACCACGGTTATTGACCCGGGGCGCCGCCCGGCCTGTACTCTCTTCGAGTACCGCGATGGACACTTACGCCCTTCTGGAACGTCTGCTTCTCGCGCTCGCCATCGGACTCTTGATCGGCGTCGAGCGCGGCTGGCAGGAGCGTGACGTCAAGGATGGCGGTCGTGCTGCGGGCGTACGCACGTATGCGCTCATCGGGTTGCTCGGCGGCATTTGTGCATTGCTCTCCGCGTTTGTCGGAGATTTTTTCTTTGGCGCCGCCTTGCTCGCCTTTGCTGCAAGCCTGGCCATCTTCGAATGGCGTGAAGCCGAGGCAAGCGGCAGTGCATCGGCCACGGGCCTGATCGCCGGGCTCGTCGCGTTTGTGCTCGGTGCCTATGCCGTGTTTGGAAACATGGTCGTCGCCGGCGCAAGCGGCATCGCGGCAACCGTCATCCTGGCAGAGCGCCAGACACTCCACGCCTTCGTGGCAAATCTCAAATGGGTGGAGTTGCGCTCCGCGCTTCTCTTGCTCGTCATGTCGTTCGTCCTCTTGCCGCTCGTGCCCGACCACGCGATCGATCCTTGGGGCGCGCTCAATCCGCGCCAACTTTGGCTGATGATTGTGATCATCGCTGCGCTTTCCTATGTCGGCTATATCTGCGTGAAGCTCGCGGGCGACCGGGCCGGGCTGATCTATGCCGCAGCTGCAGGCGGGATGGTTTCATCGACGACTGTGACGTGGGCATATGCGCGACTTGCGCGCGAACATTCTGAGAGCAGCATGCCCCTCGTCGCGGGAGTCGCTACGGCATGGACCGTATCGTTGCTTCGGATGAGCGCCATCGCTATCGCGCTGGCGCCTGGTCTCGCTTGGCCGCTGCTTTCCGTCTTGCTTTTGCCCGCGCTGTTTCTCCTCGGCCTGACAGCGCTCATGTTCCGACGCTCGGTCGCAGCCAGCGAGAGCTCGCCTCTGCAACTGACGGACCCCTTCAAACTGTCTGAGGTCCTGAAATTTGGGCTCCTGCTTGCGGCGGTCACGCTGGCGGCCAAACTTGCCGGAACCGGTACGCATCAATTTGGCTTGATCCCGCTGGCTGCCGCGTCCGGCTTCGTCGATGTGGATCCGATCACGTTGTCCGTTTCACGCGTCGCGGGCCAGACGATCGCGCTTTCCTATGCGGCGACGGTGATCCTGGTTGCGGGAGCGGCCAATCTCCTTTGCAAGACCATTCTTGCCGTCGCACTCGGCTCGCGCGAGTTCGCGCTTTACCTGGCTGCGGCGGCCGTCGCCGTTATCGTCAGCGCTGCCGCACTCTGGACGGTCCTCGGCTCAATCGCATCGTGATACGTGCGCCAAGGTGCAAGACGATGGTCTCGCCGCTACGTTGAAGCGTGCCATCCCCTCTCCAAAAAATTGTGGAAACGCGCATTTTTCGCGTCAGACGGCCCCCAAGAGTTGCACCACTCAACTGCAAGTCAGGACAGTTCTGAAAAATTGCGACGACCGGGTAAGAGTTCCTTGGCGACGCTTTGGTTGTTGTCTTGCCGCAAAGACTGTCCGGCGCGAGCGTGAAACGACGCGGGTGGGAGAATGTTGCAGCTATGGCGGGACGAATTGCAGCGCTCATCGCGTTCGCGTCTGGCGCAACGCTCTGCCTGAGCCCGTTGGACACGCGGGCGAGCGAAGACCTGCACCTGCATTTCGACAGCCGATCCGATTGCTCCCTTTACGATGTCGAAACACGGCCGGCCTTGTCGGCAACCTGGTCGGGAAGCTGCGCACGCGGACTTGCGACGGGTCGAGGAACGGCCACGTTCGTGCGCGATGACCGAACAGAGGTCACAATTTCCGCAACATTCGCGAGCGGCCGGGCGCAAGACGGCGAGGCCTCGGTGCGCTGGTCAGGTGGAGCGCAATATTCGGGACGTTGGGCGCATGGCGCTCCGAACGGTCACGGCTCGATGACGTGGACGAACGGCGACCGCTACGACGGCGAATTCGTCGATGGAAGAGCGGAGGGAGAGGGACTAGAGGTCTGGGCGAATGGCGATCGCTACGAAGGGCCGTGGCACCATGACGTTCCCGATGGCTCAGGCACATTCACCAAGAAGGGCGGACTCGCGCAAAAAATTGTCTTCGTCGAGGGAAAACGCCAAGTCCCGCCGCGTGTGCAGGACGCGATCACAGAAACCGACGCCTCACATCCCGTTGCTGCTCCAGCCACCAAATTTCTGTTCCTGGATCTCGCGGGAAAAACACTCACAGGCCTCGATGGTTCGAGCATCAAGCTGGAAGCGGCCGATGGTGGCGTCATTCGTACCATGGCAAGCCCCAACGGACAGTCGGATCGGGTCGTCTTCAAGATCTTGAACGGTAATCTCGGCACGATTTCGGCGGCGGGCAGACCGCAACAAGTGACCGGCTTCTTTCGAACAACAGATTCCGCCCTGGAAGCGGAATTCGCCGACGGTCACTTGGAACATTTCACTCTCAATGACGGCGGTGGCTTGACCTCGTTGATGGTCAGCGCGTCGGGCGATGGAGTTTGTCTCTCCTGGTATCCTGACGGGCATCTGTTCAGCAAAGACGAGCGCAAGGCCGCCGTTGTCGCCTATGCGCGCCACCTGGGTGTGTCGCTTCCAACAAATCCTGCCGTGACGCATCCGGCATGCGAGTCGAAGTTGCCCGCGGGCAGCGCTCGAGGTCAGACCGACCCGGCACTCATGCGACCCTCGCCAAAGCCGATCGCGCAACATGCCTCGCTCCCGCCCTACAAGTTGGGAGAAGGACCAGCAAACCTACAGATCGTGCCCGTGCACGATTCCATCGTGCATCCGATCGATCCGCCAGCCATGGTCACCGCAGAGTCGGGCGCAGCTCCCGCGGCCAATGAGGCTTCCGCTTCGAACTGCCTGAAAGTGGACAGCGACGGGAGTTATTGGGGCTTTCGCAATCACTGCGGCTACAGCGTCCAATTCGCCTATTGCCTGCTTCACAGCAGCGACGAGACGCCGTCCTGCGAACCGATCGGCTCCGGAACAGCGACGGGAAGCGTGTCGGCGAGCGGGTTCAGCACGCTCTTTGCGGATACGAGTTTGAGAAGCGTTAACGCGGAGCACGACTTTCGTTGGGTGGCCTGCCGCGGAGGAGCCGGCGAAGTCGTGCCGCGGCTCGACACGGTCGAGCCCGCTTCGGGACGCTGTCTGAAGCCGACTTCTGGTCATCGCCAGCAAGCATCCAACTAGGAGGGAAGAATGAAACGCGCGCTCGCATTCGTTGCCGCCGGTCTGCTGCTCGGCAATCCGGTCGTCGGCGCAGACGCTTTGGATTGCGCCTCGCGGTCGGATCTTGCAGTGCTCAAGACAGCGGCCGTTCAGCAGCAGTTGATGGTCGCCGCGTTGAGCTGCCACGACGTTTATGAGTACAATCGCTTTGTGCTTGGCCATCGGAGCGAATTGATCGACTCCGACGATGCGCTCAAGGCCTATTTCCAAAGGGCCGACAAGCAACACGGAACCGCCACTTATAATAAGTACAAAACCGAACTCGCTAACGCCGCTTCATTACGAAGCAGTCAGGAACCTGACTCGTTTTGCGATGCTGCAGCCCGTGAATTCGATTCAGTTCTGCGTCCCGCAAGTCTCGCAACCATCGTCGCGAGTGCGGATCTGATCGCCGACGCCCCCGGCGCGAGTTGCCCGGCCTACGAGAGCGACCGGCCGATCCTGGCGCTGGCGGCACGACCTGCAGCGCGACCAACGCCGGTTCCTGACGACGACGCGGACTTTGCGGGGTCAGATCCTGACGACGGCTGGAATTCCGACGAAGAGTCGACAGGTTCGGCGGCGTTTCCCGATGATGACGTCGGGCTTGATGATGGTGGTGCGCCCCCGCCGCACCACACAGTCGACCAGGATTTCGGGCAATAGGGGCAGTCGCCGCGAAGGCTTGCGCCGATTTGGTCGCCCTCGGCGGCGGTTGGCTCGAAGAGTGAGTCGCTGATTCGCAGCCCTCGGGGGGCAAAGGCACTTCCCTGCGGCAGGGTGCGCTCAAATCGCCTCGACTCGACTGGCGTCGCCACGTGACGAGGATGCCGTTTTTTTCATCTCCACGCCGCTCGCAGAATTAGCAGCGAATTCAGCGTTGTACTCAAAACAACTCAATTTAGGAAAACATGATCCGAACCTGTGTGATTTATGCGTAACACCGGCACGAAAAGGTGATTTATTGCGTCTCATTTTGTCTTGGCGATGTAATCTTCTGTGTTAAATTACATCGTCAATTGTTCCACGAGCTCGGGCCGCACAAAAAACGGGCGGAACACACTTGGCTTCCTGGATTCGCCTGGCCAGCGCGTCCGCAACGGGGGAATACCAAAAATGCCGCATTTTTCCGCTTGGACCGCCAGGTCCGTTACGCTTGTCGGCGCGTTGCTTCTATCGACAGCCTTTACGGCACCTGCCTTCGCAGACATTGAAGTTGTCGTGGTCACGG
The DNA here is from genome assembly GCA_035536115.1 of Rhizomicrobium sp. Lineage (GTDB taxonomy): Bacteria > Pseudomonadota > Alphaproteobacteria > Micropepsales > Micropepsaceae > Rhizomicrobium. The sequence continues at coordinate 140 of DATLOU010000120.1, read as the reverse complement.
CCGAAAAGCGCTCGCAGGACGTGCAGACCGTCCCCATCGCGATCTCGGTGTTCGGCAGCGAGAAGCGCGATCAGTTGGGCATCACGTCCATTCAGGACATGACGAACTTCACCCCCGGCCTGCAGTACAGCACCTCGACC
>DATLOU010000119.1:0-2395 GCA_035536115.1 Rhizomicrobium sp. | reverse complement strand
ATCTGCATAATTGAAACATTTTCAAAGCCCGCATTGAAGATGCCGGTGTGCTCGGGATGGTCCAGCAGGAAGATGTAAAGATCAGTGATGTCGTCCATGTGGACGTTCGGCCGTACCTGGTCTCCGCCAAAAACGGTGATGCGGCGATTCTTGAGCGCCAGCATAGTGAGCATGTTAACGGATACGTCGTTACGCATTGTCGGCGAGAACCCGCACACGGTTGCCGGCCGCACGATTTGCACCACCATGTCGTCTTTGTACGAGAGAAGGATACGCTCGGCGCACATTTTTGTTTTGTTGTATTCGCTGATCGGCAGCAGCTCGAGATCCTCGGTGACCTGGAGCTCCTTCTTGACGCCGTAGACGCTTCCGGACGAGGCGAAGACAAATCTCTTGACTCCCTGGCGCCTGGCCTTGTCGACGAGCTGCATGGTGGCAAGGCAATTCACTTCCCAGGTGAGTTTCGGATCGAGATCTCCGGCCGGATCATTTGCGATGGACGAAAGATGGATGACCGCGTCGATGCCGGAAAGATCGTATTCCTCCGGATTGCGCACGTCCCCTTTGATGACGGTCAGACTCGGATGCGGCCGCAACCTGTTCCCGAACCACTGGATATCGAAAGCGATCACCTGGTGCCCGCGCTCCAGGAGCTTCGGCACCAGAACGGTCCCTTTATAGCCGCACCCCCCGGTCACAAATACTTTCATACAACGCCTCATCCCCGACGAAGGGTTTTCTGGCCCAACGTCCCTGGCGGCATCGTCTTACACTCCGCCTGCGCCCGAGACAAAGCCTCGCTTGTGCCGATATCCCTATGATATCCATCCGTTGTCACTGCATAAATACGCTGCAGAAACGCCGGAATGACTTCGGTCGAAAAGTCCACATTCGGCTTCCCGAGTGAGGCTATGAATGCGGCGATTTCCGGCTCGCAAATATAGACCGCGGCATTGGCGAGATCGCCAGGCGGGTTTTCAACCTTCTCATGGAAGCCCGTGACGATGCCCTGGCTTCCGAGTTCGAGAATTCCGCACGATGTCGGCGAGTCGGTCCGAAAAGCCAATATCGTAAGGACACACGCGCGCGGCCGCCGCTCATGCGCGGTGACAAGTTCTGCAACATTGAAATTCGTCAAATTGTCGGCATGCGCGACAAGAAACGGCCCGTCGCCGAACCACTTGCGATTCGCGAGAATCGTTCCGCCCGTGCCCAACAGCTGGTCTTCGTGAACGAGGTCAATTCGATCGCGGAAGGGCGACCGCGCAACGTGATCGCGCACGACGTTGGCCAGCCAATGCGTGTTGATCAGCACGCGTTCAATGTCCGCGGAAAACAGGGATTCCAGCCAGTAGTCAAGCAACGCCTTACCCTGAATCGGCACCAGGCATTTTGGGGTCGTCAGCGTCAGCGGCCGCAATCGCGTCCCCAACCCCGCGGCAAGGAGAAGTGCGCGCAAACCGGCCTCCTAATTTTGATCCGTCTGGCCGATTTCGGACAGGATTTCGTCTTTGGTAATTGGCCTGTTGCCCACGCGGGCTATCTGAAGTCCAGCCACAATGCTTGCGAAATACGAAGCCAGCCAGATATCTGCGCCGGAGCAAAGGGCCATGGAGGCCGCGGTGAATACGCTGTCGCCCGCGCCGGCCACATCTTTCGGCGTTGTATTCAGGGCGGGAATGCGATCGGTGCTGTAATCGCTGTTGCTGTTGCGGCCGTGAACCATCATTCCGCCTTCGCCCAGAGTGATCACGACGTTCTCGGCGGTCGCCACCTCGCGCAACTTGGCAGCCAGCACTGGAAGCCCCGAGACGGTATCCCGAAGGGCCAGTCTTGCCTCTCGTTCGGTCGGCGTGAGCAGAGCCATATTCCTAAAGCGGGACACGTCTGCCAGTTGCGATGAGGCCTGGCTGTCGGCCGTCATGAACACGCTTTGCTTGCGTGCTTCGGCAGAAATCGATTCGACGAGGCCTTGTGGCAGGCAGCCATAGTTGAAGTCGGAGAACATCAAGAGATCGATGTGCGGCAGGACCGTCGCAACACCTTTAAAAATCTGGGCAGCGAGTTCCTTGCTGATTTCGTGCTGACGCAAATGGTTGACGCGCAAAAGGGTCTTTTCCATCGCCCGATATCGTTGCTTGCGCGTTGTCGGGCGCGTTTGGTCAACAAAGCCGTGGACCTTCACCTCCATTTTTTCCAGTGCGGTCCGCGCATAGGTCGCCGCGCTGTCCTCGCCAAGAACTGTAAACAGCGTGGCCTCGGTACCGAAACTGCGCGCATGGGCAGAAACGATGCCCGCGCCGCCGACAAAGGTCTGCGATTCGATCGGCGAAACGACGATTGTCGGGTCTTCCTGGCTCATTCCCATGGGATCGCACAAGACGTACTCATCGAT
>DATLOU010000118.1:0-12097 GCA_035536115.1 Rhizomicrobium sp. | reverse complement strand
CTGCCTCGGCTTCGACGGCGACGGCGATCGCTGCGGCGTCGTCGACGACACCGGCGCGGAGATTTTCGCCGACAAGATCGGCGTGCTTTTGGCGCGCGACCTCTCCAGCCGCCAACGCAACGCGAAATTCGTCGTCGACGTCAAATCCACCGGCATCTTCGAGATCGATCCCGTGCTGAAACAGAACGGCGCCACGACCGATTACTGGAAGACCGGCCACTCCTACATGAAGCGGCGCACGCATGAACTCGGCGCGCTTGCCGGCTTCGAAAAGAGCGGCCACTACTTCTTCAACGAGCCGATCGGCCGCGGCTACGACGACGGCCTGGTCGCGGCCATCGCGGTGCTGGAAATGCTCGATCGAGCCGGCGGAAAAAAGATGTCGGAGCTGGTCGCGGACCTGCCCAAGACCTGGGGCTCGCCGACCATGGCGCCGTTCGCGCCGGACGACAAGAAATACGGCATCGTCGATCAGATGGTGAAGGAGTACGAAGGCCTGAAGGCGAAGGGCGAAACCATCCTCGGCCAGAAGATCGCCAAGCTCGTCACGGTGAACGGCGTGCGCGTCACGCTGGAGGACGGCACCTGGGGTCTCGTGCGCGCCTCGTCGAACAAGCCGTCGCTCGTCGTCGTCGTCGAGAGCCCGGTGTCGGAAGAAAAGATGCGCGCGATGTTTGCCGACATCGACGCGCGGCTGAAGAAGCATCCCGAGGTCGGCGACTACGACCAGAAGATCTAGGACCGCAGCAATGACAGAACTTGTCCTGACAACTTACGATTGGGTTCCCAAACCGCCGCGCGGTTTCGTCCGCGACCTGCGCGTCAGATGGGCGCTGGAAGAGGCTGGACTGCCTTACCGCGTCGCAAGCACGCCGTTCAAGGATCGCGGCGCCGAACACTTCGCGCACCAGCCGTTCGGACAAGTGCCATGGCTGACGGACGGCGACTTCTCGATCTTCGAAAGCGGCGCGATCCTGCTGCACCTAGCGGAAAAAAGCGTGGCGCTGATGCCGGCCGATGCGAAGGGACGCACCGACGTCATCAACTGGATATTCGCCGCGCTCAACTCGGTGGAAATGGCGGCGTTGCCGTGGGCACTTCTCAAATTCACCGGCGACGAGCAACAGACGCCGGGCCGGAAGTTCCTGGACGATTTCCTGACCCTTCGTCTCGATCGCATGGAACAGTTTCTGAAAGACCGCACCTGGCTGACGGGCGCGTTTTCGGCCGCCGACATTCTCATGTCCGACGTGTTGCGCCTGGTCGACCGGTTCGACGGTCTGGCAAAGCACCTCGCCTGCCGCGCCTATGTTCAACGCGCCACGGCGCGGCCCGCCTTCAAGAAAGCTTATGCCGATCAGATGAAGCATTTCGAGGCCGCGGACGCGAGTCAACTCAACGCATCGTAGAGCATGCGCGCCGCGGTGACGGCGATGAAGAACGCGAACAACAGGCGCAGCCGCTTGACGTCGGTCAGGTGCGCGATCTGCGCCCCGAACGGCGCCACGAAGTAAGACGCCGGCGCGATCAGGAGAAAGCCGAGCAGGTTGACATAACCGAGCGAATAGGGCGGCAGGTGGCTCGCATGCCAGCCGGCGATGATCGCGCCGATCGTTCCCGGCACCGCGATGATGGCGCCGAAGGCGCTTGCCGTGCCGACCGCGCGGTGGATGGGATAGCCGCAGAGCGTCATCGTCGGCACGCCGACGGTGCCGCCGCCGATCCCCATCATGGTCGAGACGCCGCCAATCGCCGCCGGCATGAGGAGGCCGCCGATCCCGGTCGGCAGATGATCGGCGATCCTCTTGTGCTCGGCGAACAAGGCGAGCTGCACCGCGACCGGCATGGCGACGAGGGCGAAGAACAGCGCCAGCCATTGGCCGCGCGCGATGCCGGCGAGCGCGCTGCCGATCAGCACGCCCACGACCATCGGCGCCACCCAGCGGCGCAGCAACTCCCAGTCGACCGCGCCCTTGGCGTTGTGCGAGCGCGCCGAGGAGAAGGAGGTCGGGATGATGGTCGCCAGCGACGTGCCGACGGCAATGTGCATGCGTATGTCGGGATCGACGCCCATCAGCGCCAGCACGTGGTAGAGCACCGGCACGATGACGATGCCGCCGCCCACTCCCAGCATGCCGGCGACCAGGCCGCCGACCACGCCGGCCATGACGAGGCCGAGAGCGAACGTGCCGAGTTCGCCGCCCGACGCACTTGCGAGGAAATCCATGCATCACCCGAAAGAAGGCGCGAGTGAACTGGCATTTGACGGTCCGCGCAAGTCGCCACGCGCTCCAGGCGGCGACCGCAACGCTCCGCGGCATCCGCGCGCCGACGCCAGCGATGGACCCAAAGCGGACATTCCGCTCCACCTGTCAGGTCAACCGTCCTCCCTCTACCATGAGCGCTGTTCAGGCTCATTCGAGGAGGAGGCATCATGGCATTTTCGGACCTGGCGGCGATCGGCTCGTTCATAAGCGGGATCGCCGTTGTCATCACCTTAGGATTTCTTCTGATCCAGACGCGGCAGACGAATAGGAACCAGCGGTCACTCATGCAACAGGGTCACCTCACCATGCTGGTCGACGCGAGTATGCGCTGGGCCGAACCGGTCATGCAGGATCTTATCGTGCGCGCCGAAGCCTGCGACGCGAGCCTGGAGCCATCGCAAGTCGGCTCATTTCTCATCATGTTGCAGGCCGTCATGCGAAACTTTGAAGACGGATATTTGCAGTTCAAATCCGGCACTCTCGATGCGGCCGGCCTGGCGAGCGACGTGGAGATGGTGCGCGTTCACTTCGCCGCTCCGGCATATCGTGCCGCTTGGCGCGTTCTGCGAAACCGGTTCGGCGCGGACTTTTGCGAATATATGGATGCTCTTCTACGTGAAATCAAAGTGCAAAAGTCATTCGATCCGGCGGCGCAGTGGAAGACGTTGGTTGCCGAGGAACTCGCTGCGACCTCGTCGCCATGACCCGGCGCGCAACCGCCTGCTAGGCGGCGACCGCAACGTTCCGCGGCATGCGCGCCAGCGCGTCGCGCAGCACCGCGATGCCCGCGCCCTTGCGCGTCGCGTTCTCGCTCAGATGGCGGCGGAAGAGCCGCGCCCCCGGCCGGCCATTGAAGAGACCGAGCATGTGCTTCGTCATCGCCGCGAGCGGCTCGCCGGCCGCGAGCTTCTTCGCGACATAGTCGAGATAGTCCTCGACCGCGTCGTCCACGTCGCGTTCCTCGCCGCCGAAGAAGCGGGCATCGACCTCGGCCAGCATCGCCGGCGATTGATACGCTGCGCGGCCGAGCATGACGCCGTCGACCTTGGCAAGATGCGCCTCGCATGCGTCGAGGCTTTCAATCCCGCCATTGATGACGATGGTGAGATGCGGCTTTTCCTCCTTCACCCGATAGACGAGGCCGTAGTCGAGCGGCGGCACGTCGCGATTTTCCTTCGGCGACAGCCCATCGAGCCAGGCTTTGCGCGCATGCACGATGAACGTCGTCACGCCTTCGTGCTCGCAAAGATCGATCAGCGTGCGCAATGAGCGATGCGGCTCCTGCTCGTCGACGCCGAGGCGGCATTTCACCGTGACCGGCACGGCGACGGCGGCGCGCATGGCCGCGACGCACTCCGCCACCAGCTCCGGCTCGCGCATCAGGCAGGCACCGAAGCGCCCCGACTGGACGCGTTCTGAAGGACAGCCGACATTGAGATTGATCTCGTCATAGCCGACATCGGCGGCGATCCGCGCCGCCTCGGCAAGGCGCTGTGGCTCCGAACCGCCGAGCTGCAGCGCAACGGGATGTTCGCTCGCGTCGAAGGCGAGAAGGCGCGCGCGATTGCCGCGAATGATCGCTTCCGCCGTCACCATCTCGGTGTGGAGCAGCGCGCGGCGCGTCAGGAGCCGGTGCAAGACACGGCAGTGCGTGTCCGTCCACTCCATCATCGGCGCGATGGCGAAGATTTTCCCGTGAGGACTCAACTTGTTATCCAACGTTCCGCGGTTGACGGCGAACTGAGCTCCAACTGCTGCACACATAGCGCCCATGGGCTTTGGAAGCTATGGCAACTTAGTTGTCGATTGATGCCTTATTCATCATCAATATCACGTTTGATGATATTTTTGGCTTCATCATTGCAATCTGATGCGGCGGGCAACATCGCAAAAAAGCTGCGTGCCGAGTGGCCCAACATCGCCAAAGAGGCCGAGCTTCCAAAGCAGGTTCACCGAGCTCTTCATGAACATCTCGATCGCATACCGCTGCTTCGCGGGTAGGCGGTTTCCAACGGCGAGCGGCCACTCGGAATCTGCATATCATCCTTGCCAACGTTGGAGGGACCCATAAGCACAAATTGTGCGGTTGGCGTCGGGCGCCCAAAGGACACAAGAGCTGAGTTGGCGGTTCGGCAATTTGGAGCGCCCTGACGAAATCGTGATCGTTGCGTCCTTGAATTACCCAGTAACGCTCTCCACCTCCATGGATCCGCTCGAATACGCGGAGGCATTGAGGCAAAGAGCTACGAGGGGGAGGGGTACGAAAACTCAAAAACGAATACGCGCTGTAGAACCCGGTGGCAGATTGATCCTCAGAATCGATGTCGAAAACGCGCAATCGAGATGGCGGGGGGAGGGGGTGCGATGAAATCCAAAAAACGACGCACAATTCTGTTGTCGAAGCATCGCCGTATATGAATGGATGTTTGTTTGTTCCCGAAATTTGACATGAATTTCGCGCACGGGGAGGACTTCAAAATTCTCGACACAATTAAGTTGTCGAATATTGGCGCCGTGACGAAATAAACTGGAGATGGCGGAGATGCGCTATCGTCCACTACAACGCGGAAAGTTTGTGTTGGCTAGGCGTCTTCGGCCTATCGCTTTCCACGCGACCGGCGGCTGCGAACTTGTCGCTCTGCAGGTTTCTCCTGGTCGCCCTTCAGAATCTTCGTAATCGCCGCGATCGTGTTCCAGTTGCGGGTCGTCGCCGGCGTACCGAACACTTTGTCGAGCTGGCCAAGATAGCCGATCGTCTTCATATGGCGGCGGTAAACGCCAAAGCGGTAGCGCCCCTTCGACGCTACAACCCGCAAAAGCCATTCGCCCTCTTCGGGCAAAGCGATGGGGAGCGAACGCCGGAGACCTCCTTCCGACAGGATGCTCACGAAGCGAACCGTATCGCGCTCGGGCGCCGCCCTTCCGAAGGGGCTGCGCGTCTCCCAGTCAAGAAAGTCGCTTCCGTCGCAAATCATCACTTTGGTTTCGAACGGCAGCTTGGCCAGCAGCGCGGAGCGGAAGGTCGCGCTCGATCCGGGTTTTCGCACCACGAATGTGCCCGCGGCGCCCACATTCACCACGTCGAATGCGCTGAGGTCTTTCGCCAGGAGGCTGGGACGAAACGTCCTGTGTCCGCCCACATTCACGCCGCGCAGGAACACCACGAGAGCCATGTCGCGATCTAGATTGTCCAGCCGCCGTCGATTGCCAGGGCCTGTCCGGTGATGAAGGCCGATTCATCGCTGGCGAGATAGACCGCCATCGCCGCAATCTCGTCCGCCGAGGCAAAGCGCCCCATGGCCTGACGGGCGATGAACGCGGCGCGCGCCGCTTGCGGATCGGGCTGTTGCGCGAGCCGGTCGCGCAAGGACGGCGTGTCCGTCGTTCCCGGACAAATCGCATTGCAGCGGATGCCGCGCGTCACATAGTCCGCCGCCACCGATTTCGTCAGGCCGATGACGGCCGCCTTCGTTGTGCCGTAGGCGCTTCTGTTGGGCGCGCCTTTCACGCTGGAGACGATCGAGGCCATGTTCACGATCGAGCCCGCACCTTGCTGCAACATTGCCGGCAGCACCGCGCGAATGGTTCTGACCATCGACAAGACATTGAGGTCCCATGCCGAAGTGAACACGTCCGGCGGCGATTCCAGGATCGTGCCGTTCGGCACCATTCCGGCGCAATTGAACAGGACATCGCAGCGGCCGATGTGCGCGAAGAAGCGGGCGATCGCCGCTTCGTCACGAACGTCCAAGATGTGCGTCGCGATGGCGGGCTTCTCTGCGTTGAGTGTTGCAAGCGCGGCTTCGTCGATGTCGGTGGCAAAGACGTTCGCGCCCTCGCGCGCGTACGCCAAAGCGGTGGCGCGCCCGATGCCGGCCCCGGCCGCCGTCACGACCGCTACTTTTCCTTCCAGTCGCACGATCTTCGTCCTTATGTTGTTGTCGGCGCATCCGCGACGATGAATCCATCTTTCTCGAGCGCCGTCCACAACGCAGATGGAACGACTTGTCTTCGCCACGCCAGGACTTGCGCGATTTCGTCCGCGCTTTTGGCACCGATGATCGTTGCGGCGACGGCGCGATGACAGGAGGGAAACTTCAGGGCGGCAACCTGGGGCGCGATGCCGAACGCCTCGCAGGCCCGCCACAAGGCTTGCGCGCGCTCGAGGACGGCGGGCGGAACGTTCGCATAGTTGTAGGGGCTGGACACGTCCGGCTTCGTCGCCAGCAAGCCGGAATTGAAGACGCCTGCCGCGAACAGCCTGGTGCCGTGTTTCAGACAGAGATCAAGCAGCCCCGTCGTCAGCGCCGGCTGCTCCAGGAGCGTGTAGCGTCCTGCGAGGAGGATGCAGTCGAGCGGCGCGCGTTGAAGAAGCTCGAGACAGACTTCGCATTCGTTCACGCCAATTCCGATCCAGCGAAGGAGTCCTTCGCGGCAGGCGTCGTGCAATGCGGGCAGGGTTTCGTCCAGAACCTGGCGGAGCAACCTTGGATGCGCATCGCCATGGGTCAGTCGCCCGATATCGTGGATGAGCGCGATGTCGACACGCTCGACGCCGAGCCGCGCCAAACTTCCTTCGAGACTGCGGCGCACGCCGTCGCGCGAATAGTCGAAGCGCGGACGAAACGGCAACGGTTCGGCATAGCCGAAATCGCCTTCCTCGCCCTTTGCGACAGGATCGAGAACGCGGCCGACTTTCGTCGAGAGCACCGGGCGCCGGCCGGACCAACTGCGCAAGGCTTCGCCGATCCGCTGCTCGCTTCTGCCATGTCCGTAGTAAGGCGCCGTATCGAGATAACCGACGCCCGCGTTCAGTGCGGCATGGACGGTGGCGATCGCCTGTTCGTCGCTGAGCGGCCGATAAAGGTTGCCGATGGGCGCGCAGCCGAGCCCAAAGTCCGGAACCTCGAATTCGCTGGCACTTGCCATAAAGCTCGCTCGTTGGCTTTTGCCGATCATGCGGGAGGCAATTTCGGTTGGCAAAGGTCGCGATTTTCAGTGCTAGGATCGGCTCCGACGAGGACACTGCCATGACCTACGCACCGCACGACCGCGCCATCTACGATGCCGACAGCCACATCATGGAGCTGCCCGACTTCCTGCAGAAATATGCCGATCCGGCGGTGCGCGACGAGATTCCGGCCGTGAGTTATTCCGCCTCCATCGTCACCGATGAAGAGGTGGCCGAGATCATGGCGCGCGGCGGGAAGCACAGCGACGAACATCTGGCCGAACTTCTCGGCCTCGGCGACAAGCTGATCGAAAAGTCCAAGGAGATCCAGGCGCTCGGCGCCTTCGACGGCAAGGAACGCAAGACTGCGATGGACATGCTGGGCTTTCGCCGCCAACTCGTCTTCGCGACGCACAGCGTGGCGATGCCCTTCTCGCCGAGCTCCAAGATCGCGCCGGAGCGGCGTTATGGCGGCGCGCGGGCGCACAACCGGCATATGTCGGAGTTCTGTTCGCATGACTCGCGCCTGATGGGCGCGGCGATCATTCCGCTCGACGATCCGCAGTTCGCGCTCGCCGAACTCGACTTCGTGCTGAAGACGAACTTGAAGGCGGTCTGGGTGCCGCATCGCCCGTGCGGCGACAAGTCGCCCGGCCATGTAGAGTTCGAACCGTTCTGGGCGAAGCTGGCCGAAGCCGGCGTGCCGTTCCTGCTGCATGTCGGCGGCTCGCCGCTGCAGCTTGCCAAGGCCTGGGGCAACAACGGCCGCGCTGCGACCAAGGATTGGCTGGGCGGCGGAGAAAATCTCCGCACCAAAGACGTCGCCGTGCTGCATCAAGGACCGGAGACCTTCATCTCCATGATGGTGATCGAAGGCGTGTTCGAGCGGCATCCGAAGCTGCGCGGCGCCAGCGTCGAGCTTGGCGCGGGCTGGGTGCCCGCGATGCTGACGCGGCTCGACTGGGTCGCGAAACATTGGGGCCGCACCGATCAGACGCTGGCGAGTTTCAAGCGCACGCCGAGCGAGCAGTTGACCGAGCAGATGGCGTTCACGCCCTTCGTGTTCGAGGACGTTGGCGCCTTCATCGACCAATCGAATCCTGACCTTTATCTCTTCTCGAGCGACTATCCGCACATCGAAGGCGGGAGAAATCCGATCGCCCGTTTCGAAGGCGCGCTCGGCGAACGCGTGCCGTCCGTGCGCGAGAAGTTCTATGCGGAAAACTTCCTTAGGATCTTTCCGGAAGCCCGCGCCCACTAATCCCAATCGACAGGAGATACTTGCTTGCGAACGACCACGCCACGCATCGCGCCGCTCACGGATGCGGAATTCAACGACGAACAGAAGGAAATGCTGGCGCCGATGGGCGGACGCGTCCTCAACATCTTCCGCACGCTGGTGCGCGAGCCCAAGGCGTTCAAGGGCTTCCTCGCGTGGGGCAACTATGTGCTGTCGCGGCGCAACGCCTTGCCGGAACGCGAACGCGAGATCGTGATCCTGCGCACCGGTTATCTCTGCAAGTCGGGCTATGAGTGGACGCAGCACGTCATCATCGGCAAGCGGTCGGGACTTAGCGACGACGAGATTGGGCGCCTCAAGAAAGGTGCCGAGGCCGGGTGGAGCGCGGCGGACGCAGCGCTGATCCGTGCCAGCGACGAATTGCACAAGGATCAGTTCATCTCGGATGCGACTTGGGCTGCGCTCGGAAAGCATTTCACGCAGAAGCAATGCATGGACGTGGTCTTCACCGTCGGCCAGTACACGCAAGTTTCGATGATCCTGAACTCGTTCGGCATCCAGCTCGACGAAGGCCAGACGCTCGATCCGGACCTGAAGGGCTTCTGACGCATGCGGCTCAAGGGCAAGACCGCGATCATCGTCGGTGCCGGCCAGACGCCAGGCACGACGATCGGCAACGGCCGGGCCATGGCGATCCTGTTCGCCCGCGAGGGCGCTGACGTCTTGTGCGTCGATCGCGATGGCGCGCGAGCCGCCGAAACCGTCGCCATGATCGAGAAGGAAGGCGGCCGCGCCACGAGCCTGGAGGCGGATACCACCAAGCCTGGCGCGGCAGATGCCATCGTCGCGGCGGCGAAGGCGCGCTTCGGCAGGATCGACATTCTCGTCAACAATGTCGGCATCGGCGGCCGTGATGGTCCGGCGCACAAGCTCGAAGAAGCGGCGTTCGACCGCATCATGACCGTCAACCTCAAAAGTACCTGGCTCGTGAGCAAGGCCGTGATCGCGGTGATGCGCGAGCAAGCCAAGGGCGCGATCGTCAACATCTCCTCGCTCGCCTCCATCGCGGGCGGCAACCAGGTCGCCTACGAAATCTCCAAGGCAGGCGTGAATCGTCTCACCACCGGCATAGCCCAGGCCAATGCGCGACACGGCATTCGCTGCAATGCCGTCCTGCCCGGCCTGATGGATACGCCGATGGCGGTCGCCGGCATTGCGCAAGCAACAGGCCAGGACCAGGAAGCCGTCCGCCAGATGCGCAATCAGCGCGTGCCGCTCGGCGGCAAGATGGGATCGGGCTGGGACACGGCATACGCCGCTCTCTTCCTCGCGTCCGACGAAGCGCAGTTCATCAGCGGCGTGCTTCTGCCCGTCGATGGCGGCATGTCGGTCCGCATCGGCTAGGCCGGGTCACGCAGACGCTGGCGCAAACGCGGCACCAGATAATCGAGGAAGACACGCACCTTGCGGGCCTGTCGCATCTGGCCGAGATGCACGAGGTTGACCGGAACCGATCCCGGCTGGAACTCGCGCAGGACGATCTGCAGTTGGCCCGCTTCAACGCGGTCGGCGACTTGATAGGACAGGACCTGCGTCACGCCGAGGCCCGAGATTGCCGCGTCGATTGCCGCCTCCGCAGTCGTCACCGAGAGCCGCGGCTCTATCGCGATGGTCAGCGGCGATTTCGAATTCTTCCTGGCGAAGGCCCACATATTCCTCGATCCCAATCCTTCGAAGGTTATGCAGGACAGCCGCGGCAAATCGGACGGCGCTTTCGGTGCGCCGTGAGCGGACAAGAAGGCGGGGCTCGCGCACACGACGCGATGCACGTCGCCGACATGTGTGGCAACGAGACCGCTGTCCGGCAACGAACCGATACGAATGGCGACGTCGATGTGCTCGTCGATCAGGTCCGTATTGCGATCCGACAACAACAGGCGGACATTGATCGAGGGAAAGGCCGCGAGAAATTCCACGACCGACGGCAACACATGCAGCCGGCCGAATACGATGGGCGCCGCAACAACCAAATCGCCGACGGGGTTGATAAACTCGCCGGCGGCGGCACGCTCGGCTTCGCCGACCTGGTCGAGGATGTTGCGGCAGGCCGAGACATAAGCACTACCGGCATCCGTCAGACTGAGGCGGCGGGTCGAGCGGACAAGAAGCCGCGTATTGAGGTGCGTTTCCAGTTCGGAAATCTTGCGGCTCACGGTCGGCAGCGGCATGCCGAGCTTGCGGCCCGCGGCGGAAAGGCTGCCGGTTTCGACGGCAGCTAAGAGCGCCGACATGGCTTCGAGGCGGTCCATCGATTATTCCAATTTTCGGTAGTATGTCTTGCAAAAACGATGGATTATACCAGAAACCGGAAAGTCGTAAATCTCCTGTCTCCAGGCGTCCAGCCAACCACAGGAGATTGCATGTCTCGTTTCACTATTCCGACCCGCGACAGCGCGCCGAGCGCCTCGCAACCCATTCTCGACGCGGTCAACGCCCAATTGGGCGTCATTCCCAACCTCTTCCGCCTTGTCGCCCAGAGCCCGGCCGCACTTGCGGGCATGACCGGTCTGAGCGGCGCACTCGGCAAGACCCTCGACGTCAAGACTCGCGAGCGCATCGCGATCGCGACCGCCGAGGTCAATGGCTGCGACTATTGTTTGTCGGCGCACAATTATCTCGGGCTCAACCTCGCGAAGATTTCGCCGGAGGAAATCGCGCTTAACCGCAAGGGTGCGTCTGGCGATGCGAAAGCCGATGCAGCGGTTCGTTTTGCCGCCAAAGTGGCGCAGACACGCGGCAAGGTCGGCGCCGAAGACCTCGCGGCCGTGCGCAAGGCCGGATACAGCGACGCCCAGATCATCGACGTCATTGCAACCGTCGGCGAAAACTTCCTGACCAACCTCTTCAACAATGTCGCTCAAACGGAGATCGACTTCCCGGTTATCCGGGCAGACAAGGCGGCGTAAGCCGCTGAAAGCAGGCGGTCGGCCCACCCCGCCGGCCGCCTGTTCTCTCGAACAAAGGTAATTGCGTGACCCGGCACTTTCTCGAAATCGCAGGAACGCCGAGCGTAAGAGCGGCGCAATCGGCCAACGGCAGCCATATTTCTCTTCCACAACGCGAGGTCAGCGGGCCCTCGGACCGCTTGACCGCGACGGAAATCGCGTTCATCGCCGAACGCGACAGCTTCTATCTTTCAACGGTGTCTCAGAGCGGCTGGCCGTATGTGCAGCATCGCGGCGGGCCCAAGGGTTTTCTGCGCGTACTTGACGAGAGAAGGCTGGCGTTCCTGGATTTTAGCGGTAACCGCCAATATCTCAGTCTCGGCAACGCAAACGCCAATGACCGCGTCGCCGTGCTGCTGATGGATTATCCCAGGCGCCGTCGGTTGAAACTCTTTGCGCATATGACGACGAAGGCGCTGGGCGAAGTCCCCGAACTCGAGGCGATGTTCGCGCTGCCAGGCTACGAGGCCAAACCGGAGCGCATCATGCATTTCAGTCTGGAGGCCTATGATTGGAATTGTCCGCGTCATATCACCCAACGTTTCAGCGAAGAAGAACTGGAAGACGCGCTTGGCCCCATTCGCGCGCATATCAGCCGCCTGGAGCGCGAAAATAAGAGCTTGCGCGAAGCGCT
>DATLOU010000117.1:0-8901 GCA_035536115.1 Rhizomicrobium sp. | reverse complement strand
TTTCTGCTCGGCGCGGCGGAAGCGGGCTTCTTCCCGGGCATGGTGCTCTATCTGACATATTGGTTCCCGACCGCGACACGCGCGCGATTCATTTCGCTGTTCCTGGCCGCCGTGCCGCTGGCCAACGTCGTCGGCAGCCCGATCTCGGGACTCATCCTCGGTACCGAAGGCATTTTGCATTTGCATGGCTGGCAATGGTTGTTCCTGATCGAAGGCGTGCCTTCGTTGGTTTTCGGCGTCTGCGTTCTGATCTTTCTTCCCGACCGTCCGGCGACCGCGTCCTGGTTGAGCGCAGCGGAGAAAGAGGCTGTTGCAACGGCGCTTGCACGAGAAAACCGGCACGCGCACTCTGACTTCATGCCCATGCTGCGCGATGTACGCGTCTGGCTCCTGGCCATTCCCGACTTCGGGATCGTGCTCGGTCTCTACGGCCTCAACCTGTGGCTTCCGCAGATCGTCAAGGCGATGGGCTATTCGAACACGCAAACGAGCCTCGTCGTCTCAGTGCCCTATGTCGTCAGCATGGCGGTGATGGTGTTGTGGGGAATGTCCAGCGATGCGCGCGGCGAGCGCATCTGGCACATCGCCTCGGCAGCCTTGTTTGGCGCGTTGGGACTCGCGGCTGCAGCACTATTGCACTCGACATTGGGCGTACTGATCGCGCTGACGTTGGCCGCGGCCGGAATTCATGCCGCGCTGTCGGTGTTCTGGACTTTGCCGACCGCATATCTCGGCGGCACGGCGGCGGCCGGGGGCATCGCGCTCATCAACTCGATCAGCAACACCGGTGGCTTTTTTGGCCCGTACATCATGGGCTGGCTCAAGAGTCACACCGGCGGATATTCCGCCGGCCTCGGCGTTCTGGCGGGCGCGCTGACGATCGCGGCGGTTCTCGTTGTCATGATCGGTCGAACCACGGTCAGCGAAAGACGCGCGCCGGCGGTCCAGAACGCGTGATGCTTGACTCGATGCCAGCCTTGGTCTTTTTCACGCTTCGATGACTCGCGCCTTCATCTTTCCCGGACAAGGCAGCCAAGCCGTCGGCATGGGCCGAACGCTCGCCGATGCGTTTGCGTCCGCTCGCGAAGTGTTCGAGGAAGTGGACGACGCCTTGGAACAGAAACTCTCCGGACTGATGTGGCAAGGCCCGGAAGACGAGCTCGTCCTCACCGAAAACGCCCAACCCGCGATCATGGCGGCAAGTCTGGCGATCATTGCAATTCTCAAACGCGAAGGCGGCTTTGCTCTGGCGCGTCACGCGCGCCTCGTCGCCGGCCATTCGCTCGGCGAATACTCCGCTCTCTGTGCCGCGGGCGCCTTCACACTGTCCGACACGGCGCGGTTGTTGAAGGCGCGGGGTCGCGCGATGCAGAGCGCGGTACCGGTCGGCGAAGGCGGCATGAGTGCGTTGCTCGGTGCGGAAATCGAACAGGCTGAGGCGTTGGCGCGCGAGTGCGCCGCGGCGACGGGCGGCGTCTGCGTCGTGGCCAACGATAACGCGCCGGGTCAGGTCGTGATCTCGGGCACCAAAGCGGCAATAGACAAGGCGCCAGAGATCGCCAAGGCCAAAGGCATCAAGCGCGCCATGGCACTCAATGTCTCTGCGCCGTTTCATTGCCCACTGATGCAGCCCGCAGCCGACAAAATGTGTGAGGCGCTGGCGTCCATCACGATCCGGCCGCTTGCCGTTCCGGTCGTCTCAAACGTGACCGCTGCCCAAACGACGGAGCCGGAAACGATCCGCCGCCTTCTGGTCGAACAGATTACCGGCCGTGTGCGTTGGCGCGAGAGCGTTCAGGCCTTTCGCGAACACGGTGTTGAGACTACCGTCGAAGTCGGCGGCGCCAAGGTGCTCACCGGAATGGTCAAGCGCATCGACAAGGATCTGCAGACCGTGACGCTGGATACGCCGGCCGACGTCGAAGCCTTCATGAAGACATTGTGATGTTCGATCTGAGCGGCAAAACGGCGTTGGTGACGGGCGCGTCCGGCGGAATCGGCGGTGCGATCGCAAAGGCGCTGCACGCGCAGGGCGCGACGGTTGTTCTTTCCGGTACGCGCGCCGAAGCTTTGGAGAAGGTCAAAGCCGAGCTTGGCAGTCGCGCCTTCGTCGCCGTCTGCAATCTCGCGGACAAGGAGTCGGTCGAAGCGCTGCCCAAGGCGGCGGAAGCGGCGGCCGGGACGACGATCGACATTCTCGTCAACAATGCCGGCATCACGCGTGACAATCTCTTCATGCGTATGAAGGACGAGGAATGGGACCAGGTACTGGCCGTCAATTTGACGGCCGCATTTCGGCTCTCCCGCGCAGTTTTGCGCGGCATGATGAAGAAGCGCTGGGGCAGGATCATTTCGATCACGTCGGTGGTGGGCGAGACGGGTAATCCGGGCCAGGGCAACTACGCCGCCGCCAAGGCGGGCCTCGTCGGAATGACCAAATCGCTCGCCGCCGAGGTCGCCTCCCGCAACATCACGTGCAACGCCGTGGCGCCAGGCTTCATCGCGACCGCCATGACCGATGCGCTCACCGACGCCCAGAAGGAAATGATCAGTCAGCGAATTCCTGCGGGGCGGATGGGCAACCCTTCGGAAATCGCGTCCGCGGTCGTTTACCTCGCCAGCGAGGAGGCCGCTTATGTCACCGGCGCGACGCTACAGGTCAACGGCGGAATGGCCATGATTTGAGTGTTATTTCAAACAGTTAACCCACTTGTGGCGGCGAACCGGGCTTTGTGTTACGAAACCCGCCAACCCCCACAAGAGTAACGAAGTGAGGGCCCACCCTGCGGGCCGCAGCACCCCCAGCAGTTCATCAAGGAGAGGCTTACAATACCATGAGCGATACGGCGGAACGCGTGAAGAAGATCGTCGTCGAGCATCTGAACGTGGATGCCGACAAGGTCACTGAAACCGCTTCCTTCATTGAAGATCTCGGCGCCGACAGCCTCGACACGGTCGAGCTTGTCATGGCGTTCGAAGAGGAATTCGGCATCGAAATCCCCGACGACGCGGCGGAGTCCATCGTCACAGTCGGAGATGCCGTGAAATACATCGACAAGTCCGCGGCGGCCTGAACATCGCTCAGCTCGATACCCATGCGTAGAGTCGTCGTAACAGGAATTGGTCTTGTCACGCCGCTCGGCTGCGGTGTCGAAGAAACTTGGTCGCGCTTGCTTGCCGGCAAGTCCGGCGCCCGCAAGATCACCAAATTCCGCACTGACGACCTTGCCACGAAAATCGCGTGCGACGTGCCCAGGGGCGATGGCTCGCAAGGCACGTTCAATCCCGATCAATGGGTGGATCCCAAGGAACAGCGCCGGATGGATGATTTCATCATCTTCGGGCTTGCTGCCGCCAAACAGGCGGTCAGCGACTCCGGCTGGGAGCCGAAGAACGAGGAAGAGCGTCAGCGCAGCGGCGTCTTGATCGGCTCGGGCATCGGCGGCCTGCCCGGTATCGAGGAAGGTGCTTTGCTGATCGAGGACAAGGGTCCGCGCCGGCTCTCGCCATTCTTCATTCCGGGTCGTCTGATCAACCTCATCTCCGGCTATGCCTCGATCGAGCACGGTTTCAAGGGTCCGAACCATGCGGTCGTCACGGCTTGCGCGACGGGGGCTCACGCCATTGGCGACGCCGCCCGTATGGTCGCGCTCGACGATGCCGACGTGATGCTGGCGGGTGGTTCGGAAGGGGCGATCTGTCGGCTCGGCATCGCGGGCTTCAACGCTTGTCGCGCGCTCTGCACCAGCTTCAACGACACGCCGGAAAAGGCCTCGCGACCCTACGACCGCGATCGCGACGGCTTTGTGATGGGCGAGGGCGCGGGCGCCGTGATCCTCGAAGAATACGAGCACGCCAAGGCCCGCGGCGCGAAGATTTACGGCGAGGTGAGAGGCTACGGTCTGTCAGGCGACGCCTTCCATATCACGGCGCCGTCGGAAGACGGCGATGGCGGCTTCCGCGCCATGAAGATGGCGTTGAAGCGTTCCGGTCTGGCGCCATCCGACATCGACTATGTCAATGCGCACGGCACTTCGACGATGGCCGACGGCATCGAGGCCGGCGCCGTCGAGAGATTTCTCGGCAACGCGGCGTCGAAGACCGCCATGTCGTCGACCAAATCCTCGATCGGCCATCTTCTGGGCGCGGCCGGCGCCGTTGAAGCGATTTTCTGCTTGCTGGCGATGCGCGATCAGATCGTGCCGCCCACAATCAACCTCGAAAATCCCAACGTCGACACGCAGCTCGATCTGGTGCCTCTCGTCGCCAAGAAGCGTGAAGTGCGGGCCACGCTGTCGAACTCCTTCGGCTTTGGTGGAACCAACGCAACGCTGATATTTGCCGAGGCCAGCTAGGTCGTCGCGTGCTGCGCTTTCTTGCCGTCCTGATCGTTTTGGCCCTCATCGTTTCCGGCGCGTATGTCTGGGAGAATGTGAACTTCGCCAAGGCAGGACCGGCGGCTGCCCATGGCGCTGAGACCGATGTCATCATCAAACCGGGGGTGGGACTAAAGGGCATCGCGCAAGAATTACAAGTGGCCGGCGTGATCGAAAATCCGCTTCTTTTCGAGGTTGGCGTGCGTCTGAGGCGCATGACACCGAGCCTCAAGGCCGGCGAGTACGCGATCCCGAGCAAGGCCAGCATGGTCGACATCATGGACATCCTGATGTCCGGCAGGACAGTTCAGCACAAGATCACCGTCGCGGAAGGCCTGACAAGCGACATGGTGGCCAAACTCGTAAGCGCTGATTCGGTCCTGGTCGGCGCCGCGGTCGCAACGCCGGCCGAGGGAACGCTCCTGCCCCAAACTTATCTATTCACGCGCGGCACGACGCGCGTCGAAATCATCTCGCGCATGCAGAAGGCGCAGCGAGAGCTTATTGCAAAGCTCTGGGCAAAGCGTGCGCCCGACCTTCCGCTCAAGTCGCCTGAAGACGCCGTGACGCTGGCATCTATCGTCGAGAAGGAGACCTCGCTTCCTGAGGAACGACGGCACATCGCCGCGATCTTCATCAGTCGCTTGCGGCTCGGCATGAAGCTGCAATCCGATCCGACGATCATCTATTCGATTTCTCGCGGGTATCCGCTGGGCCGCGGCATCCGGCAAAGCGAGCTCGCAAGGGCGACGCCCTACAACACCTATGTCGTTGCAGGACTGCCGCCGACGCCAATCTGCAATCCGGGTGCCGATTCGCTGGGTGCCGTCCTCAATCCCGGTACCTCGAAGGATCTCTATTTTGTCGCCAGCGGGAATGGTGGCCATGTCTTTTCTGCGACAATCGAGGACCAGTTGAAGAACGTTGCTGCATTGCGCGCCCGCGAACGTGCACAGAAGGCGGCGCAGGCGCATCACTGACTGCCCTTGCGTCGATTGCCTGCCGGGTTATCGTTTCCGTTCATCGGAGTCGCCATGACCATCGTCAGCATGACGGGATATGCCGAAGCACAGGGAAGCCGCGACGGTGCGCGCTGGCGCTGGGAAGCCAAAAGCGTCAACGGGCGCGGGCTCGACGTCAGGCTGCGTGCGCCGCCTGGCTTCGAGGCGATCGATCCCGTGGCGAGGACGCTTGTCGGCGAGCGGTTCAGGCGCGGCTCCATCCAGATGCAGTTGACGTTCGAGCCTGGCGACGCATCTCGTGGCCTCAAGATCGACGCTGCGGCACTGGCGGCTGCGGTGCGCATCGCCCGAGAGGTTGCTTCGGAGACCGGCCTCGCGCCGGCCCGCGTCGATGGCTTGCTCGCTCTCAAAGGCGTGATCGTTCAGGATGAGGCGCTGCCCATCGAGGCGCCAGCAAGGGCGATGCGCGATGCCGCGATCGTCGAAACGTTGGCGACGGCGCTCGATGCCTTGATGCGCGCGCGTGCCTCCGAAGGCAGCAAGCTGCGTGCGGTACTCGCTGCGCACGTCGACGAGGTCGCTCGTCTGACCGGCGAGGCCAGGGCACTCGATGCCGCCCAGCCGCGCGTCCTGCGCGACCGGCTCCTGGCACAGGTGCAGGACATGCTTTCGGGCAGCGGCCTCTCGGAAGATCGCCTGACTCAGGAGGCGGCGCTTCTGGCGGTCAAGGCCGACATTCGCGAAGAACTCGATCGCCTGCAGGCGCATGTGCACGAGGCGAGAGCCTTGATGGCCTCGGGAGAGGCGGTGGGACGCAAGCTTGATTTTCTTTCGCAGGAATTCAATCGGGAAGCCAACACGCTCTGCTCCAAATCATCCGATATAGCGCTGACGCGCATTGGTCTCGCACTCAAGGCAACGATCGATCAGTTTCGCGAACAGGCGCAGAACGTCGAATGAGCGGCGAGATCAAGCGCCGCGGCCTGATGCTGGTGCTCTCGTCGCCCTCCGGCGCCGGCAAGACGACCCTATCGCGCAAGTTGCTCGAGTCCGACGCAGGCATCGTGATGTCGGTCTCCGCGACCACGCGCGCCAGACGTCCCGACGAAGTCGAGGGTCGCGACTATCACTTCGTCCCGCCCGCACAATTTGAAAAAATGGTCAAGGCAAACGAATTCTTCGAATATGCAAGCGTGTTCGATCATCGCTATGGCACGCCGAAGAAACCGGTGGCCGATGCCCTCGCGGCCGGCCGGGACGTTCTCTTCGACATCGATTGGCAGGGTACGCAACAGTTGAAGGAACGTGCGCGCGAGGATCTTGTCAGCGTGTTCATCCTGCCGCCGGGGCATGACGAACTCGAGCGGCGGCTGAAGTCCCGGGCTCAGGATTCGAAGGAAGTTGTCGCCAAGCGCATGGCCAAGGCCGCGAGCGAAATCAGCCATTGGCCGGAATACGACTATGTCGTCGTCAACCGCGATCTCGATCAAGCATTGACCCAGATCAAGGCGATCCTCACCGCCGAGCGCACGCGCCGCACACGCCTCATCGGCGTGGGGGAGTTCGCGACAAAACTTATGACGTGACGTCTTCCTGAGGCAGGGTCGTCAGTTGATATTGACCCGGTAAACCTTTTTCGCAGTGCCGCTGAACAGCGCCGTCTTTTCCGCCGGCGAATATTTTTCGGCCACACGCTTAAAGGCGTTCCAGAGCGAGACATAGTCGCAGCCGAAGCGGTCGACCGGGAAATTGCTCTCGAACATGCAACGCTCGGCACCGAACGCCGCGATCACGGTCTCGAGATAAGGTTTCCATTGTTTGGCGAGCGTTTCCGACGGCGGGTCGGCTTCGGCCATGCGCATCTTCCAGCCGGCAAAAGGCATCGGCAGACCGCCTGCCTTCACATGAACATTCGGGCATCTGGCGAGCGTGTGGATATTGTCACTCCAGATACCGAACCGCTCTTCGCGTTTGCCCTTGTAGCTGCCGATGCCGAGTGGGGTGCCGACGTGATCGAGCACGATCGTGGTGTCAGGGAATGCACGCGCCAAATCGATCAGTTCGGGAATCTGCGGTTCGAGCAGCCAGGCGTCGAACGACAGTCCAAGCCGGTGCAAGACCTTGAAACCGTCGCGGAACTTCGCGTCGAGATAAAGTCCGGGCGCGGCGCGGCCCGCGAGCGGACCGAGCACGCCGGGATCGGCGTCATAGGACGCGCTCTGCCGGATGCCGCGGAAGCGTCCATGGCCGGCCGCGATGTGCGAACGCAACACGTCCTCTGCTGCTGCCGCTCCGATGCGCAGATCGACGTGACCGACAATGCCGGCGCAGGCGCGCAAGTCGCCATAGAGTCCGCTTGCGGTCATCGCGGCAACGCCGTTGACGAACTCGGTCTCGCCAACGCATTTGAGCGCGTCGGGGCCGTCGGCGCGATACATAGCGCCGCATTCCATGTAGATCGTGCCGCGGATGTTGTGGCCGCTTTTCAGGTCCTTCAGCAACTCGTCGATCAGATAGCGCGGCGTGTTGCGGATGATGTCCATGAAGCCATGGTCGGACGGCGGCAAGTTGCGCAGGATATCAGTCGGCCGGTCCCACAGATGGTGGTGCGGATCGACGATCGGCAGATCGGGTTCAAGGATGGCTTCGGGCATTGTGGTCACCCTGTTCAGGAGTAGCGATGATCAGACGATAGCCAAGGTCCATCTCCGTTTCACGCAAAACCTCGCCATGCCGACGGAGCCAGGTGCCGTCTGCAAGGTCGCGACGGAGGCAGTCGATGCGCTCGTCGACGTTTGATGCATTTGCGAAGAACGAAATCGCGGCGCGCGCCTGGGGGTCAAGGTACATTTCCGGCCTGCGCCAATAGGCGCAGAAGAACCCGTCCGTGCAGTCATGCGGCACCGGAACAGGGATGATGTGAATGGCAGGAAAAACCGCCCGCGCCTTATCGAGGGGCAGCAAGGGTCGCATTTGCGGCGCGCTCTCGGGGAAATAGTCCTGAAGCAGCCAGAATTTCAGGCCTTCCATCTGATGATCGAGAAAAACACACGGCCCGCGCGAAACGCGCGCCATTTCGCGCAAGCCCTGGTCCAGGTCCGACCAATGATGTGTGGTCAGGAAGGCCGTTGCCGCATCGAAGCTTTTGTCGGGGAAAGGAAGGTTCTCAGCCGACGCCTGGATCACCCTCGCGGCGTGCGGCGGTCGTTGCGCGATCATCGTCACGGAGGGTTCGACGGCGGCGACATCCAGACCGCACGGCTCATAGGAGCCTGCGCCCGCGCCGACATTGACGACGCTTCGCGCGTCGCCAAGTGCGTCCAAGATCAACGCTGCGATACGCGGGTCGGGCTTTCGGTAGTTCGCGTAGCCCCTCCCGATCGTATCGTAGAGGGCATTCACGGCGTCAGGATGACCCGCCCGGTAATCTTGCCTTCGCGCAGATCGTCGAGCGTCTGGCTCGCCGCGCTCAAGGGCCGCTTGCTGAAGGGAATGGGATCGACCTTGCCGGCCTTGACCAGTTCCATCATCTCGCGCGTTTCGTCGAGCGAACCGACCATCGA
>DATLOU010000116.1:0-25797 GCA_035536115.1 Rhizomicrobium sp. | reverse complement strand
AACGCGGGACCGTCGGGATCGGTCCAGTCGAACCAGGATCCGAAGCGCAACCAATAAAGACATTGGAAAGAGAATGCGGCGACGGCGACCGCAATGGCCGCGAACAGGACCCATACCAAAGCGCGCGCCAGCCATGCGACAGCCAGCGGCTTCATCGCTACGCTACTCTCCCATCCCATGGCGCGATTATAAGCCATCGGCGGAGGCAGAAGAACTGCAGAGTCAATTTGCGCACTGCGCTCCGAATCACTTTCGCCGGTCAAGCAGAACACATTTATGCCTTAATCACCCCAGCGTGAACGGGCGAACAACCATCGTCACGAGGGCGCCCAAGGCGATTGCGACTCCGTACGGCACGCCTTGTTTTTTCGTCAGCACGCGCGGCACCGGCCATTCCGCCTTCCACAGATTTCTCGCTTGGGCCTTGGTCACAAGCGCGCGCGCCAGCAGAATCAGCGGCAAGGCGAAAAGGCCGCTCAGGCTCATGAAAAGAAGGAGCGCCAGGAGGCCGCTCATCCCGGTCCACAGCGCCACGGCGGTCAGGAGCTTCACGTCGCCCGCGCCGATCTGGCGAAACTGATAGAGCGCGAAGCCCACCACCAGACAGAGGCCCGCTGCGCCCAGATGACTGAGCCAGGCGGTCTCTTCGTAGTGCAGCGCCCCCCACACGACGAAAGCGCCCGCCAGCGCGAGAACCAGAAGATTCGGGATGCGATAGCGGATCAGATCGCTCGCGGCGGCGGCGAGCACAATCAGGACAAATGCTGCCTCGGCGACAAGCATGATTAGGATCTTATCCGCTTCGGCCTGTACCGCTCTTAGAGGTGGGCGAAGGTGCGAACGATCATGATGAGAGCCGGTCCGCCGATGATGATCATCGTCGGCGGCACGGTGAAGAAGATCGATCCCATCGCAACCTTGACCGGCATCAGATTGGCGATCTCCTCGGCGCGCATCATGCGCTTGTTGCGCATTTCACTGGCATAGACGCGCAGCGTGTCGGCAACGCTGACGCCGAATTCGTCGGACTGCTTCAAGACGGTCGCGAACGCCTGGATGTCGCTGACGCCCAGACGATCGGCGAAATCGTGGAACACGCGTGCGCGCTCCTTGCCTGCCCAGAGTTCGTCGTTGATCGTTTTCATCTCGTTGGCCAGCACCATGCTCTTGGCGCCGATTTCGTTGGACACCCTGCGGCAAGCCTGATCGATCGATTGTCCGGCTTCGAGACAGATCAGGAGCATGTCGAGCACGTCGGGGAAGGCCTGTTCGGCTTCCTGCTTGCGCACGCGCGTCATGCGATCGAGCCAGAAGGCAGGCGCGAGATAGCCGAAGATGCCCGGCACCATGATCATCGCCAGCTTCAGCGGCAGCGGAAACGCCTCGCCGAGCGAGGGAACGATGATCGCCGCGATCACGGTCATGGCGATGGTCAGAACCGCCCTGGAGAAATAGAACAGCCGCATCGCCGAGGGCCGGCGATAACCGGCGAGAATGAGGCGCTGCTGGGTCTGCGAGCGCTCGTTGGGGTTCTGCGGCGTGACGAACTTTTCGAAGCGCTTCAGAAATCCGTCATCGAGCGAAATCCGGATCGTGGGTTGCAGGATATTCACGCTGCCGTCGGGATGGGACGATTCAAGCCGGCGCGCCAGCGTGCTGCGTTCCTCGGCGAACGAGCGCACGCCATAGATGATGACGAAGATCGCCAACCACAAGACGACGCCGGCAATGATCAGGAACGGATCCATGGCCTATACCTTCAGGGTCGTGATGACCTGCATCGCCACGACATTCAGCACCAGCATGATCACGGCCGCAACGACGAGATGGGGGAAGTAAACAAAGTCCGCGACGCGCGTGAAATAGTTGGGCTGGATCAGTTGGATCATGCCGGCGATGCCGAGCGGGAAGAACGACAAGGCCCAGGCGGAGAAGCGCCCTTCGGCGGTCAGCGCCTTCACCTTGCGGAACATGCGGGCGCGGTCGCGGATCACGGCGGAGAGTTTCGACAACGACTCCGCAAGATTGCCGCCGGATTCCTGTTGGATCTGCACCGCCATCGCGAGATAGGCGAGATCGGGCACGTTCACGCGCTTGCGCATCTCGGCGAAGACCATCGGGATCGGCTTGCCATAGGTGACGCCGTCGACCGCGATTTCGAACTCCGCACCGATCGGCGCCGGCATTTCCCTGGCGATCACCTGCATGGCGCCGCTCAGCGGATGGCCGACGCGCAGGCTGCGCACGATCAGGTCGATGGCGTCGGGAAGTTGTTCTTCGAAGGCGGCACTTTTTGAGGCGCGCGCGCTCAGCAACACGACGATCACGGGTCCGACGGCGATGCCGGCTGCGACCATGATGCCGCCGGCCAGGTAGCGCACCGGCAGGAAGTAGGCGGCGATGGCCGACGTCAGCACGAAGATGACGGCCATGAGCATGAGCACGCGCTCAAGTCTCAGATTCAGGCCCGACTGCATGATCAGTTCGGCAAGTGTCGCGGTCAGCGGCAATTGGCCGATCCAGCCCGGCACTTCGACCTTGCGCCTAATGAGCTCGACCTGGCTCTCGGCCTTGATGGAGGCGACGTTGGAACTGGCGAGGCGGCGGCTGACGGCGTCATCGTCGATGCCGCGCGCCTGGCGTGAAAAGCCGACCAAGGCATCGGCGACAAAAAGCGCGGCCGCGCCGAGGCTCACATAAAGCAGAACGAGCAAGAACGTGTTGCCCATTTAGCTCTTTCCATCCATGCGGAAGAGCTCAGCCGGAATCTGCACGCCGTTTTCTTCCGCTTTCTGCACGAACTTGGGCCGGATGCCGGTCGGCACGTGTTGACCGACGACATTGCCGGCCGTATCGACGCCTTGGCGCTCGAAACGGAAGAGCTCCTGCATCGTCATCGTGTCACCTTCGGTTCCGGTGATCTCCTGTACGCTGACGACGCGCCGGCGACCGTCGCTCAAGCGCTGCACCTGCACCACCAGATTGAGCGCCGAGGCCATCTGGCTTCGAAGCGAGCGGACCGGAATTTCGATGCCGGTCATGCCGACCATGTGTTCAAGACGGGTGAGCGCATCGCGCGGCGAGTTGGCGTGCACCGTCGTCATCGAGCCGTCATGGCCGGTGTTCATCGCCTGCAACATGTCGAGCACCTCGGCGCCGCGCACCTCGCCCACGATGATGCGGTCGGGACGCATACGAAGGGCGTTGCGCAAGAGATCGCGCTGGCTGACCTCGCCGGCATTCTCAAGGTTGGGCGGACGCGATTCCATGCGTCCGATATGGGACTGCTGCAACTGGAGTTCGGCCGTGTCCTCGATGGTGATGATGCGTTCGCGGTTGCTGATGAAGCTCGACATCGCGTTCAGAAGCGTCGTCTTACCGGAACCGGTACCGCCCGAGATCAGCACATTCAGGCGCGAGCGCACGATGATTTCGAGCACGAGAGCGATGCGGCGGTCGATGGTGCCGAGTTCGACGAGCTTGGCGACCGTGAGCGGCGTCTTGGAGAACTTACGAATCGAGAGCAGCGGCCCGTCGACGGCGCAAGGCGGCACCAGCACGTTGACGCGGCTGCCGTCGGCGAGGCGGGCATCGACCCAGGGCTGCGACTCGTCGACCCGGCGTCCGACGGCACCGACGATCTTCTGGATGATGCGCATCAGATGGCGCTCGTCCTTGAAGTGTGCCGGCGTAGGCTCCAGCCGTCCGGCACGTTCGACATAGACCTGGCGGTAGGTGTTGACGAGAATATCCGACACCGTCGGATCCTTGAGGAAGGGCTCGAGCGGGCCCAAACCCAGGACCTCGTCCAGCACTTCGGTGACGATCTGGTTATATTCCGAGACGTTCAGCGCGATGTTCTCGCTCGAGAGCAAGTCACGGATAAGCGGCGCCAGCTGGCGTCCGAGATCGTCGCGCGTGACTTTGTCGAGGACACCGAGATTGAGCATGCCGAGAAGCTTCTCGTGCAGGAAAACCTTGAGTTCGGTGTTGCGCGCCACCATGCCTTCCGGTCTGAGCGCCGACTGCATCGGCAGTTCGCTCGAGGCTGGCGTCGGTTTTTTCGCGCCATCGGTCTCAGTGGTTTCGCCAAAAACTTTTTGGAACATGGTCAGTACCCGATCCCCAGGAAGGAACGTTTCTTCGGTACGCCGCGTGCGCTCTCCGTTCCAAGGTCGGAGCGCAGCATGTCGGAAAGCGCCACGGTAAACTTGCTCTTGGGTTCCATCAGGACCGCAGCCTTGCCCTGGTTTTGCGACGCGGAAATCAGGGCGTAATCATTGGGAATCTTGTGGCGGACGTCGCGGCCGATGCTCTTCTCGAATTGGGCGACGGAAATGTCGCCGAAACGGTTCGACGTGAAGCGATTGAGGACGATCTGGATCGGAAGGTTCGTCATCTCCTCGCGCTGCAGGAGCCTGGTCAAATGGCTGAAGCGGTGGATCGCGGCGACCGTCGGCGGACAAATGACGTAGATCACGCTTGCGACGCCGAAGACCGCATCGCTCCAGGGCACGAGTGCGACGGGAAGATCGACGATCACGTACTTGAAGCGCAGGCGCGCGATGTTGATCAGCGTCTCGACGGTTTTGGTCTGGAACGCGGTCAACGGCAACGGCACGGCCGGCGCCGACAAGACGCGGATGCCGCTCTCATGCTTGACCATCATGCTTTCCAGCATCTGACGGTCGAGGCGCGAAGGATCGGCGAGAATTTCCTGGATCGGCGAACGCGACGGCAGATCGAGCAGATTGGCGGCGTTGCCGAACTGGATGTCGAGATCCAGAAGGCAGGTGTCGTCGAGGTTCGTCTTGCCGGCGAGAAGGACGGCGGAGTTGACGGCGAGCGTCGTTGCGCCCGCGCCGCCTGCCAGGTGCATGAAGGCCGTGACCTTGCCGAGATTGGACGGACTTTCGGGAACAGCGGTGGCCGCAAGCCGCGTGAACACTTCGCGCGCCTCGTCGGCATCGATCGGTCGCAAGACGACGTCATCCGCGCCGGCGCGGATGGCTCTGATCGCGGCGAGATCGGCGCCGCGTTCGGCCAATACCACGACCGGGATACGTGCGCAGGGGCCGGACTTCAGTTCCTGAATCAGCTTCAGGTCGGTCTCGTCCGAGGGATCGGCATCGAGCACCAGAATGTTGGGAGCCTTGTCGTCGGTGAGCGCAGTCGAATTCAAAACCTTCGGACGGCGGAAGGTTTGAATGTCCATATTGTAGAGCGGTTTCAGCGCCGCCAGGATCTGCACGGAGTCGGTTTCCGGACGGAGCAATACGAGTACGCGTTGACCATGCGCGGCGGGCGGCACTGCCAGAATGCTCGGCCCGGAATGTTCTTCTTCCATCAAACTCTTGCCCTGCATTGCATCAAAGTCCTGCGGTCGTTGTGTGTTCATGGCAGCACGAAGAGGCTAATCGTCGGCGAATCGGCGGCGCAGTCCGGCTGCCGCCGGCCCATCACAAGCCCTTGGATAAGCGGAAGATTTCGTACCCCCCTCGACCTGCACGGGTTCTCGACCATCGTGGTTAGTCCCATCCAATATAACACCGTAAGGGGCTTTTTTGAGGCTGCCTTGGTGCAACCGCGAAGAGATACCCCTCAACCCGTTAACGTCACAGAAAGAAATCTGACATTTTTAAGTAAATAAGATCCGCATTTTATGAACATTTACCTATTATTCGAGGCGGGCCTCAGAATATCGGGATAAAATGCTCATTTACGCGCTTTCCGTAACGACGCCACTGTAGCTCAACTCTCAAACTATTTGGTTAATTTACCGGTCTTGCACTTCGCGATTTGCGCGTGGCGCTGCCGGGAATTCGGTTGTGATACAATGGAAAGTGTGTCTGTAAACCGAACGTAAGGTCACTCGAGTAACATCGTCTCCGATGAAGCGAGCGCGGGGCTCATAATTTGAACATACGATCTAAAATTCTTTCCAACGTGCCGCGCGAGGCGATGCGCCGGTTGCGTTCGTTCGCGCAAGACGACGGAACGGTGACCGTCGAGTTCATGCTGTGGATGCCGCTGATCTTCACGATCATCCTGTTCACGGTCGACGTCGCGCTGATCTATCTGAAGCAGGCCGACATGTGGAACGTCGCGCGCGACATCTCGCGGCGCATGTCCGTGGATTCCTCGGTCACCAACGCCAGCGCGCAAACCCAGGCGCAGAACCAGCTCTTCACCTCGCTGTCGAGCGCAACGATCACCGCCACCGGCGGCACCGTGGCCGGACAGGACAAGGTCGTGACCATCCAGATCGGCCTTTGCAACGCGAGCCTGTTCGGCGTCGTCGGCTGCTACGACAACACGCTTCAGCTGACGGCCCGCGTCACGATGGCGTCGGAATATTAGAGAGCGGCCATGAGCGTAATCCGATCCTTGCTTCGCTTCGGCTCTGACGATCAGGGCGTCGGATCGATCTGGATGCTGTGCCTCTTGCCGCTCTTTCTGGTGCTTGCGGGCCTCGGCATGGATGGTACGGCGGCATTCCGCACGCGCGACATGCTGCAGAGCACGGCGGATGCGTCCGCGCTTGCCGGCGCGTTGCAGCTTCCGACCAGCGGCGCTGCCACGGCGACGCAGGAAACCAATGCCGCGGGATCGGCGCGCACCTATTCGCAGGCGAACATGTCGGTCGCCGGGTTCGGCAATGTGCTGAACACCAACGCGACGACGAACGGCGATATCCAGTTCGGCAACTGGAACGGAACCACCTTCACGTCGCCGGCG
Source organism: Rhizomicrobium sp. (assembly GCA_035536115.1). Lineage (GTDB taxonomy): Bacteria > Pseudomonadota > Alphaproteobacteria > Micropepsales > Micropepsaceae > Rhizomicrobium. The sequence goes on along the minus strand of DATLOU010000116.1, from coordinate 19,059 downwards.
GGTGCCGGACAATCGGAAAACGCGATCGAAGTCACGGTCAAGACCGCCGCCGCCAACAGCAATGCCTATCCGACGAGCTTCCTGGCGCTGATCGGAAAGTCGAGCTGGGACATCGCCGCCACCGCGATCGCGATCAACGGCGTGCCGAAACCAATCTGCGTGTTCGGCTTGCATTCGTTGCTGGTCAATGGCGGGCCCAGCATCAACCTGCACGGCTGCACGCTCGCCGTAAACGGCTCGATGGATTGTCACGGCAGCCCGCTCGGCGCCGGCTATGCCATTTCCTCTGCGCCGGCACCAAGCGGTAGTCCCGCGTGCGGCACGACCAATCTCTATTCGCAGGGCACAACCGCCGACCCTTATGCGACGCTGGCGAGCAACATCCCCGCCAATCCTTGTGGCGCCACAGCAGCCTCCTATCCGCAGGAAGGTAGCCTTCCGGCAAGCAACCAATGGTCGGGCTCAAAGAGTTCGTCCGACATGGCAACCCCGATTTGCGGCGACGTGCAGCTCACGGGCAACGTCACCATCACGAACAACGCCACCCTCGTGATCGAGAACGGAAATCTCGATGTCGGAAATTTCTCCATCACGACCAATTCAGGCGCATCGCTGACCATCATATTCACGGGCCCGACCATCTCCGGCTTTTCGCCAGGCCACACCGTGATTGGCACTTCGTCGGGATCGCTCAACATTGCCGGGCCATCGTCGGGCGTCTGGAAGCAAATGGTGATCTACCAGGATCCAGCTGTCACTTGCGCCACTCTGCCCTGTTCGAGCACCCAAGTCGTCGAAGGCGGCCAGGGCGCAAACTCGGGGCCGATCTGGGACCTGTCGGGCATCGTCTATCTGCCGCATGCGCTGTTCCAGATTAAAGGTCTGGTTAGCCCGGCGAGCAACGCGCCCAACGCCTGCTTCACGCTCGTCGCCTATGACATCGCGATCTCGGGCACGGGACAAATTCTCGCCGAACCGGCTTGCACCAACGCGCCAACCACGCTCGTGCCGATCTCGCGGCTGGTCCAGTAACGCTGCTCAATTCGAAAGCCAGATCTCGGCGCGCTCGACCTGCGCGACACGATGAAACTTGCGCATCTCGGCGGCGAACTGCGGCCGCGCCAGCGCCCAGCCCTCCCAGCCGTCGTTGCAGACGACCAACACGCCCGGATGCTCAGTCTGCATGGCCGAGATGAACGAGTTGCGTTCGTCGCGCGCATAGCGATCGACGATTGCACGCTCTTTCTCGTCGACTTCGCCCCAATTCTCGAGCGCGTTCGCGACCTCGTTGACCCAAAGCCCATGCCCGATCGCTTCGCCATGAACGATGCGGGAGATCGGCCAGAGATATTCGAGGCGGGCGCCGCAGATGGACATCAATCTCGGATGCTGCGGTGCGACGCGGGTGATGGTCGCGACGAATTGCGGATACCAGGGAGCGGGCCGAAAACAGACGGCCGCAAGCGCTGAAAGACCGCCGATCAGTCCGATCGTCGCGACGCGCCAAGTTGCGGCGCGCTGTAAAGGCCAGCGCGCGATGGCGACGACAATCGACGCCATCAAGGTGAGCGCAATGGCAGGGTAGCCGTGATAGGGCCAGCCTTTGCCCTCGACGAGCGAGGCGAGCCAGAAACCGGCCGCCGCGAGCACGAGCACGAGCGGCAATGGCTTCAGCGCACGCGGTGCCGAGACGAACAAGACCGACGCGAGTCCAAGTACCGGCAAGATCACCATCGGCTTGGCGATCAGAAGCGGCCAGGGAAATCGGACCGGCAAATAGACATGCTGAAGGATTGGCAGCATGAGCGCGAGGTAATCGCGAAACCAGATGATCATGGCCGCCGCATAAGCCGCGACGATGAGCGCCATGACGAGATTTTCGCGCGAGAAGATCAGCGCGACACGTTCCTTCGGCCGCGTCCGCAAAGACCATGCCGCGTACAAGAAAGGCAGGATCAGCGCCAACGCCAGGTAGGGCTTGATCGCGACGCCCAGCCCTGCCCCTGCTCCTGCAACGACGCCCGCCCATCCCTCGATCGTTTCGCCGGAAGCGCGTGCCGCATAGGTAGCCAGAAGCGGCAGCATTGCGATGACCGCGATGTGTTCGCGCTCGCCGAACACGTCTTGCGGAAGGAGGAGAAAGACTGCACAGGCGAATGGCGCGAGCATCCAACTCTGCGAGGCCTCCATCACGCGGGCCTGGGCAAGGATTCGTGCCGTGAGCCAGAGCGCTGCCGGCGCCGCTATGAGCAGCGAAGCGGCTAGGACGGCTTCCGGCGAAAATCCGAAGACACGGCCGACCAGGACGTCGGGGACGTAAAGAAGAATGGAAGCTGGCGGATTGATCTCATCGAACACGGCATACGGGTCGACACCGTCCAGCCACTTCTCTGCGAACGTGATGAGCGCGCTCGTATCCGGATTGAGCCAGCTCAGGCTTCGCGCGACAAGTGCGAGCGCAATCACGGCAAACGTCAAGAGCGGCCAAGGACGCGCAAACCAACGCTCCCGCACCGCATGCGTCAGGTGAAAATGGGATAGAACCCTTAGTATTGACCGCCGCCGCCGGTCGTCCCGCCGCCGCCGCCGCCCGAACTCGTTCCAGATCCACCAGAGATGGTGACGGACGACGTGGCCGGATCAGGCGGCTGCTTGACCTTGTCGTTGCGATAACGCTGCTGAGCGAGCGACTGCCGCGCACCGTCCGCTTCCACAGGTCCGTTCACGACCTCCGGATCGGCGGGAACACTTTGGACCGCGACGTTGTTATGCACGCTGGCGCCGAAGTCGGGACTGTTAAAGCGTTGCGGATCGAGTCCGCCGCCATGTCCGGAGCAGGCCGAGAGCAAAAGCGCCGCGCCGAGCGCGGCCAGAACGTGGGTTGCTTTCATGGCGCGGATGTCCCAGTTGAGTCTGGTGATGCGGCGGCCGCAGCGGCTTGTTCCGCTCGGAACGCCTTGATGCTCTCCGGCGCGGTCACCGGCAATTCTTCATCTTGGGCGGGCACGGGCTTCATCGCCGTGACGCTCTGCGCGGGCCGCGGCTTGACGGCGGCAAGCGCCACCTTGCGTGGCGGCGAAGCGTCGGCCGACTTGACGACCGGCTTTGCGGCCGGCGTCGCAAAGGACGGCTTCGGCTTTGGAATTGGAACCGGATCGATCGCAGACATGACGATTGGCGCAGGCGGCGGCGCGGCGCTCGCGACCTTCTGAGGCGTGACGATCGACGATTGCTTGTCCGGCGGGACCTCGGGCGGCGGTTCACTCGCTGTGCTCGGCGACGCTGCAACAGGCTTTTCGGGTACCACGACCACCGGCGTGCTGGGTGCCGCGCTCGGTGGCGGCGCGTAAGCCTGAGTGGCGGCGGGAGCGCTTACCGCCGGCGTCGCGGATGCGACCGGTGGCGGCGCCGGCGTGTCGTTCATCGAGCGTGCGCCGGGAACTGGCGGCGGGGGTCGTGTCTCTTCGGTATGCCCGAGACCGATGACCTGCGACGGCGTCGGCGGAACGACACGATCGGTCGGAAGGGCCATGTTGCCGCCGGGACCCGGGCCTACCAGGTGAACCGTGATGAAGACGACGAGTTCGGTCTGATTGCGCTGGTAATTGGTCGAGCGCAGGAGCGCACCGATGATCGGAATGCTGCCGACCCCCGGCAAGGACTTGAGCGAGTCATTGAAATCGTCCTGGATCAATCCGGCGATCGCGAAGCTCTGGCCGTTGCGCAGTTCGACGGTCGTGGTGGCGCGGCGCACCTTCAGACCGGGAACACTGATGTCGCTCGTCGTGACCGCCGTGCTGGGATCGATCGCGCTGACCTCGGATTTGAGAACCAGATCGATCGTGTCGGACGCGATCACGGTCGGGGTGAAGGACAGGCCGACGCCGAAGTCCTTGTACTCGATCGTCGTGACCGGCACGGATCCAGTCGAGGACTGGACGACGGGGATCGGGAATTCTCCGCCGGCAAGGAACGTCGCCGTTTCACCCGAGAGCGAGACGATGTTCGGTTCGGCAAGCGTGCGGATCATGCCGCTCTGCTCCAGCGCGCTGATCTGGCCGCGCAGGAAATACGTTTTGCTGTCGGTCAGAAGCCCGCCAATCGTGCCGAACGCTTGTGCAGCCGTTGTCGAACCGTCCACGTGGGGCGCTGAGATGCCATTCGTCGCCGCCGCACCGTTGATCGAATCGAGTCCGAGCTGGACGAGCGCGGAGCGTTGCACTTCGGCGAACTTCACTTCCAGCAGAACTTGCTGGCTTCCCGACAGCGACAGGAGATTGGTCACCGCGCCAGGCGCATATCGCTCGGCAATCGCGACGATCGTGCGCAGGTGATCCGCACTCGAGACGTGTCCGGAAAGCACGAGCGCATCGCCGGCAGGCTGAATCTCGATCGACTCGGTCGGCAGCAAGTCGGCGAGATGCTGGCGCAACCCGTCGACGTCATAGCTCACGATGACATCGATCACCGCGACGACGCCGTTGCTTCCACTCGTGATCGTCAGGTTGGTGCTGCCGCGCTTCTTGCCCAGAATGTAGATCGTCGACGTCGAGAGCGGCACGACTTCCGCGATGTCGCCGCTCCCCACATGCACGCGGCTGAACGGCTGATCGAAATGCACGATGCGTGACTTGTCGACCGGCACCACGATGCGCGCCGCTGAATGACCTGGCGAGATGTTGATGACGATCGGGGGCTGTCCGCCGGTATCGATGGCCGGCATGGCCCGGGCGGCTGCAGCTGCGGGCGTGCTCGCGCCCAGCGCAAGCAGCAGAAACGGCACGGCGAATTTTGCCAACCTGATGAAATGCGTCATGGAAATTGCTGCCGGCGCGCCGGCCCCCCTTGCAGCAGCTCTTTTACCGCATAAAAAGCAAAGCCCCAAATTAATGTCCTGCAGAAGTTAACGAACGGCCGGCGCAGGCGCTGCGGGCGGCGGGGGAGCCGTTGTCGACAACTCCGTCTTGCCGCCGCCATAGATCACGAGCACGCCTTCGCCCGCAGGCCTGCCACGGCGCACCGGTCGCGGAGGCGGCGCCGCGTTCGGCGCAAGATCGCGCTGCACGACGCGTTCGACGGGAACCTGATCGACCGCGGACGTGTTCCGCAACGCCAATCCGAGAGTCCCCGCTTGTTGGGCGAGCGCCAGCTTCTGCGCATCTTCAGGCGTCACGGCGACCGTTGCAGTTCTCGCGACGACGGGTTTCTCGCGGTCCTGGTCGGAAAGCTGATCGATGCCGAGAATCTGGACGTTTTGCAGAATGATGTCGGTGACGAGGCTCGCGTCCGGCGAGGCACCTTCCAGCCTGTGAGTCAGCATGACGTCGACGCGATCGCCCGGAAGAATGAATCCCGCCACGCCGCTCACGTCATCGACGCGAATGGACACGGCGCGCATGCCGGCCGGAACTTGTCTTGAAAGCGTCGCCTTGGCGCCGAAGCCCGAGATCCGGGACTTTAGAACCGGCTCGCCCTTGTCGACTGGCTTCAAGACAATCCGGTCGAAACCCTGCGAGCCGGCGAAGACTTCTTCGACGCTATGAAACGCATCGGCAGGCATGGACGACAACGGCCATGCCACGACGGTCAACTGATCGCGGCCGAGATGGGTGCCGAAGGGAAGATCGTTGACGGCTACGACGACGTTGCCGACGTCAATGTTGGTAGACGGCGCCGCAGGCGACTGTGTGGTGCGCAGATAGTAGGTAAGGCCCCCTACGGCGACCAGCGCCAGAATGCCCCCTACAATCAAGCTTATCAGCGAGCGTTGCATCGCGAATCACTAGCCCGAATTGGTTCGTTTACTATATTTGCAAACGCAGAATAAGCCAATGTTCGGCCTCTACGGCTGCACTTCGAATACTTTATCGCGTCAAAAGTTAACGTCGTGCAAACTCGCGCGCGGCTCGCCCTTGTCAGCACGCTAGGAGTTGGAGTTGACCGAACTCACCACTTTAGAGCCGACGCTGCTGGCGGCGGTCGTCACTTTCGGCTGAAGCAGGGTGATCACGCCAATCCCGAGCACGATGACGGCAGAGGCAATCGCGACCCATTCCAGGGTCGCAAGCCCTTCGCCGCTTCTCAGAAATGAATCGACTGACCGAACGTCACGCATGGCGCTGCCCCCATTGGTGCCAGCTTCGACGAATCAAAGCCGGTCCACTATGGGCCTCTCGGCCGCGCCTGCAATGGTTCTGCTTCGCCGCGACCGAACGGTCGGCGGCGCTTCGGCTCTAGGTATTCGACTGAACGGTGCTGACGATTTCGCTGCCGACCGTGCTCGCCGCCGTGTTGAGCTGGGTCTGGATGACGATGATGGTGCCGATGGCCAGAACGATCACCGCAGCCGCTAGCGCCACCCATTCGAGTGTGACCAAGCCTTCATCGTCGCGCAGAAACAGTCTCAAAGAGCCCAGGCGTTTTCTGGTTATCATCGGAACAACCCTCCTCAAACAGCCACCGGAAAGGGCGAGCGGGCCGGACGCACTCGTGCGCATCCGGCCAAAACCAGCTCTTTGACTCCGGCGGCTGGATTTCCGCCGGATCCTATGACGTTAGGTGTTGGACTGGACCGTGCTGACGATCTTCGAACCGATCGTGCTCGCTGCGGTGTTCACCTGCGTCTGGATCACGACGATGACGCCGATCGCCAGAACGATGACCGCCGCCGCCAACGCAACCCATTCAAGTGTCACCAGGCCTTCGTCATCACGCAGAAAGCGCGACAAGCCTTTGACAAACTCACTCATGTTCAAACCCCTTGCCCAATAGATTTAGCGACCTACCCAAACCGCAAAAGACTTTGACTCCCGCCCCTATTGTCTGGGGCCGAAATCAAACCGATTTCGGTCGAAGCACTTCTCAAGACTGGCAAAATCCCCGGTCCCAATTGTTACCAAGTAAACGACAGGCGTTGCGCTGCGGCAATGTAATTCTTAGCGACTGGTTACCAGTCTTTGTTCAATTGTTACGATGATGGATTTTTTTCGTGTAATTACATGGAGATAACTCATCATCGTACAGACGAAATTGCGCCGGGAACTTTCTCGTTTGCGACGCCTCGTTCGTTTGTAAACGTACACTTGGAAACAAACGGATGACGCACGCTGGCTTCAGTAAATGTACGGGATCAGCCGAAAGGTGCGCTTGCGATAGTCGGCATATTCGGGAAATGCGCGCTCCAGCACCTCTTCCTCGTACCCCATGCGCGCGAACTGTCCAAGATAGATGGAGATTGCCAGGAGTGCACCCAGTGGCTGTTGCAGTTGCAGCGTCACGCCGAGCGTGCTGAGCGCTTCGGCGACGTAGAGAGGATGGCGCACGACGCGGTAGGGACCATCCGTCACGAGCCGCCGCGCTTCGGGCATGATGCTGAAGGAGCGGCCCAACCAGCGCAGCGCATAGATTGCGAGCGAAAGCCCGGCAATGCCGAACAAGGCGGCCACGCCCTGGACGAGATCGTTGGGACTGGCCACCGGCGCATAAAAGTAGAGCAACCCCGCGCTCATCGTGAATATGGCGGCAAAGCGAGGCACGAAGCCCTGCGATTTCTCCTTGGCGACCGGACGCAACGCGAACAGGACGATCTGCAGTACGAAAAACGCGATCGCCATCGCCTGGTTGACGATCTTCAATCCAAGCGGCCATTGCGCGTGAGCGAGAAACTGCCGGCTCTCCAGGAACAGCGCCAGCGTGAGCAGTCCGCAATTCCAGGTGAGCCAGATGATCACCGGCAGCGCTGCAACGAAGTCGAATGCCTTGAGCCAAGCCTTGTCCGACGTTGCGACGGTCATCGAGGAAACCTTGCACCAGACTGCTGCAGACCGGCGCCTGCCTATCACGGACGAAAGACGTCACCAATATGTGCTCGGCGGGTCCAACCGCGCAGCGTCTTTACCAAGATCGCGACCGCGATCTTTAGGCGACGCCCAAATGCATCTATAGCTTTGCGAATCGGTGAGTTGGGGCACCATGACTCTCGAACTTGGCGAAGAGACAATCCCACGCGTGACGCCCGAGCGGGAATTCTCGCTCAGCGTGCCCGCGGTCGCCGTCTTCATCTGGCTCTTCAAAGTCATCGAATACGTCATCCCGGCCTACTTTCACCCGCAGACGATTTCCCTCAGCACCGACGACGCCATGCGGCTCGCCCAGGTGCGCGATCTGCTCGCCGGACAGTCCTGGTACGACCTGACGCAATGGCGCATGAATGTGCCGTTCGGACTTCCCATGCATTGGTCCCGGCTGATCGATGCGCCCATCGCCGGTCTGATCCTCATCTTCCGCCAATTTCTCACGCCGCAGTCGGCGGAGACGCTCGCGATCTGCCTCTGGCCGATGTTGAGCATGCTCGCTGCGTGGCTCGCGATCGGCCGCATTGCGCAACAGCTCGCCGGACTGAAGGCCGGTGTCATCGCAGTCTTGTTCGCTGCGGCCGGTGCGGCGGTGCTCGGCTATTTCACGCCAGGCGTCATCGATCACCACAATGTGCAGGTAGCCCTCACGCTCTGGACGCTGGCGTTCCTCATCGACGTCGAGACAAAGCCGCGAGCGGCAAACGCCGCCGCGCTGCTCAGCGTTCTGAGCCTCGCGATCGGACTCGAAGTGCTTCCTTATGTCGTCACGAGCATCCTGATCATCGGCGCCTTGTGGATCTTGCGCGGCGAAGCATTTGCAGGTTCGGTGCGGCGTTTCGGTCTGACATTTTCTCTTGCGGCGCCGCTCGCACTTGTCGCCTTCGCGGCGGATCACGAACGTTTCAGCGCGGCATGCGACGCCTATTCCGGATTCTACGCGACGCTCGCGACGTTTGGCGGACTGGGACTTGCGAGCGTGACGCTGCTCGCGGCCGGTACGCCGCTCCGCCGCGCGCTTCTGTTCGCCGGATTGGGAGTTGCAGCACTTCTGCTCGTCCTTGCGATTGCGCCCGCCTGTCTCGATGGGCCTTACGGCAATGTCAGCCCAAAGATCACGCAAATTTTCCTGTCGCGGGTACAGGAGGTTCAGTCGCCCATCTTGAACGCGGCCAATGACTGGCCGTTCTTCTTCTATGGCACGCTCTATTCTGCCTTCGGTCTGCTGGCCTGTATCGTCGCGGTCTTTCTGGTCGAGGCGAAGAATCGAAAGGCCGCCATCATCCTCGCAGCTTTCGCGGGGATGGCGTTCGCGGTCATGTCGGTGGAAGTGCGCGGCGTGCTCTTCGCGCTGCTTGCGAGCCTTCCCGGGCTTGCCGCCGCGACGCAGCGCGGCATCGAGCGCTGGACCAGACCTGGCTGGCGCGCCGCGCTCGCGACCATCGTCGCGCTCGCTCTCTTCAGCAACGTCTCGCTGGCCTATGCCGTTTCCATTGGGCGCAATTTTCTCGCCGATCCTCGTGCCCAGGCCGCGCGCGCGAAAGCCGACAGCGAGTCCTGGTATTGCTTCAGCCAGGCCAGCGTCGCGCAGCTGGCGGCGCAGCCGCGCGCGCGGGTCGTCGCGTTCCTCGATCAGGGACCGGCGATCCTGGCGTATTCGGCACACTCGGTCCTCGCCGGTCCTTATCATCGCAACGAACAAGGCATCCTCGATACCTACGACCTCCTGACGAAGAGTCCCGAAACGGGCGCGCGCATCGCGCGTCGCCGGGGCATCGACTATGTCGCGATCTGCCGCACGAGCTATGATTTCAGCTACTATCTCAATGCCAGCGGCCCACAAGGCCTTCTGGGTCAACTCGACGCCAATCACATTCCACCTTGGCTCGCGCCGCTGAAAAGCAAGACACCGCCCAGCAAAAATGTCGCCGTATATCGGGTCTTGAAGGATCGTCTGCCGCAATGAAACCGCTCAGACTGCGCGCCTATTGGCCCGTGGCCCTTGTCGTCATTGTCGCCGCCGTGCTGCGCTCCTTCATCTGGCTGAACAGCGACGTTTCGTGGCTCCTTACCCTCGCCGAACAAGTCCTCGCAGGCGCGCGCGCCTATGTCGATTTCACCGAACCCAATCCGCCGGCGTCCATCTTGGTCTATATGCCGGCCATCGAACTCGCCCAGCTGGCACATATATCTGCCGAAGCCGCTCTCACGATATTGGTGTTTGCAGGCGCTTTTGTTTCTCTCTGGATGGCCGGACGCTGCCTTGGCGAAAGCTCCTTGGTGCAGGCGCGCGAACGACCGCTCCTGTTCGCCCTGGCATGCGCGCTTCTGCTGATCTTGCCGGGAGACAATTTCGCCGAGCGGGAAAACATCGCGCTCATCGCGATCCTGCCGATGCTCGCCGTCTATGTCCGCCGTGCCGAAGGCGAGACGCCAGGTATGGTGCTGGCTCTCTTCGCAGGCATCGGCGGCGGCATCGCCGTCGCCATCAAGCCCTATTTCGCGCTCGCGCTCCTTCTTCCTTTGTTGTTCGTTGCCTGGCGCTCCAGACAACGTTTCGCAAAAGCGCTGGCGGCGCTGTTCGCGCCCGAGAATCTCGCGACCGCAGGCATCGTGCTCGCTTACGGTGCAGTGCTCGTCTGGGGCTTTCCCGACTATTCACAACACACGCTCCCATTGGTGCTCACGCTCTACGTGCCGCTCCGATATTCGCTGCCCCTGATGCTCGCCAACCCGTCGGTCATCATGGTCGTGCTTGCGGCTCTCGTCGGGGCCGGACTGGGCATCAAGGAATTCCGCAATCCCGTCGTGGCGGCGACAAGCCTGGCGGCGCTCGGCTTCTCTGGCGCGCTTATCATCCAAGGCAAAGGTTGGCCCTATCATGGCTATCCTGCCGTCGCGCTCGCGCTCCTCGTGCTGTGCGTGCTTCTCGTCAGGCGGCTCACGAAATTCCGCGACGGTCGCGCGACGACAGGCAGGCCACCGCCGGACCTCATATTCGGAGCAGGGCTTCTCGCGTGCATCTATGCACTTGCGCAGTTCTGGCTCATGCAGGAGCCGAGCCGCGAATATCTCGTGGCGGTCGTTTCCCGCATGGTCCCTGACCATCCGAAGGTCTTTTCCATCTACGGTGCGCCGGGCCTGGCGTTTCCGCTGACGCGAAAATTGCACGGCGCTCCTCTTGGCCGCACGCCGTTCCAATGGATCAGCGCCTACACCGACAGAATGCTCACGGTGGGCGAACTCGATCCGCAGGGAAACAAGAAAATCCTCGACCCTGCTCTGCGGCGAACGATCGAAGAATTTGCGCGCCGCGACCGTGACGAACTGGCCGATACGCTCCGCACCCGCCATCCCGACGTCATCATCGTCGGCGGCAATGGCGAGGAGCAATGGGCGCTGTCGTATCCCCAAATCGCCGCAGCGCTTCGTCCCTACTACAAAGCGAAGACGGTAGGGGATGCCGAGATCTGGTTGCCGCGAAGCGTACCGAGTGCGAAGCCGTAGCGGAATCGTTTGTCTATTCTTCGATTGCACGTCAAAATGCGGAGAAAAGCGGGGGCGCTTCGACATGATCGATCATGCAGCGGCCGTCTCCCGACCATAGAGCAGCACGCATGAAGCGAAGCGAAACACCGCTCATCAGCCTGGTGGTTCCGGTCTTCAACGAAGAAGCGTCGATCGCTCTCTTCGTCGCCACGGTCGAGCGGATCCTTGCCGGCCAGACCTGCACCTATGAATTGATTTTCGTCGACGACGGCAGCCACGACAACACGTTGAGTGTCTTGCGCGAGGCCAAGTCGCGCAATGCCTCGATCGTGATCCTGTCTCTATCGCGCAACTTCGGCAAGGACGCGGCGATGACAGCGGGCCTCGATCACGCCAAGGGCGACGCAGTCATTCCGATGGATGTGGACCTTCAGGATCCGCCGGAACTCATCGCCCGTTTCATCGAGCGCTGGCGCGCCGGGGCGGATATCGTCTATGCGGTGCGCACGTCGCGCCAGAGCGACGGCCCCGTCAAGCGCGTCAGCGCAGGCTGGTTTTACAGCCTGTTCAATCTGATGTCGCCGACGCAAATCCCGTTCAACGCCGGCGACTTCCGCCTCATGGACCGGCGCGTCGTCGACGAAGTCAACCGCTTGCGCGAACGCAGCCGATTCATGAAAGGGCTGATGGCCTGGCCCGGATTTCACACCGAGGCGATCCAGTTCGAGCGGCCGCAGCGCGCCGCGGGAAGGACAAGCTGGAACTACTGGAATTTGTGGAATTTCGCGCTGGACGGCATCACCAGCTTCTCCACCGTTCCGCTCAGGCTCTGGCTCTATGTCGGCGCCGGCATCTCGTTCTTCTCGTTTCTCTACGCCGCCTTCATCGTCGTCCACGCCTTCATCGAAGGTGTCGATGTGCCTGGCTATCCTTCGCTGATGGTCGCCGTCATGTTCTTCGGCGGCATCCAGCTCGTTTCGATCGGACTGATCGGCGAATATGTCGGCCGCATCTTCCTGGAGATCAAGGGTCGACCGATCTACATCATCGACACGATCGAGTAGCGGCACGATGGATCTGAAAGAAGAAGAGATCCTCGGCGACCAGGTTGATGCGCATTGGTATTACAAGGCCAAGGCGGCTGCGCTCCTGGCGGATTGCGTCGATCTGAAACCGACCTCCATCCTCGATATCGGCGCGGGTTCGGGCTTTTTCTCGCGCCAGCTACTCGCGCGCACCGTCGCGGCGCGCGCCACATGCGTCGACATCGGTTACGCGAACGATCGCGACGAACTGTGCTGCGGCAAGCCGCTCCTGTTCCGCCGCGCCGTCGCCACGAGCGATGCCGATCTGGTACTGGCGATGGATGTCATCGAGCATGTCGGCGACGATGCCGCACTCATGCGGCCTTATGTCGATCTCGTGTCCTCCGGCACGCGCTTCATCTTCTCAGTGCCTGCCTTCAATTTTTTGTGGAGCGGGCACGACGTTTTCCTCGGACACCATCGTCGATACACGCTTGCAGGTCTTGAGCGCTCCATCGCGACGTTCGGCCTCGTGCTGGATTGGAGCCACTATTATTACGGTCTGGTCTTTCCTCTGGCCGTCGCGACGCGCCTCGCAGAGCGAGCTAAGTTGGGTCAAAGTGACGAACCGAAAAGTCAGTTGCGCCGGCATGGCACTGTCGTGAACGCGATGTTGTCGACGCTGTGCGCAGTCGAGCGGCCGCTCATGCGGATCAACAAACTGGGCGGTCTGACGGTCTTTGCCGGATGCCACAAGCCCTAGGCAGCATCTCAGTTGGGAAGCCAGACCTCGGAGGTCTCCAGTGTTGCGGCGGGGTGAAACCTGCTCAATGTCCGCGCATAGTCAGGTTGAGCCAATGCCCACTCTTTCCAGCCCGGGCAGACGACGAGGATGTCGGGCCGCTGCTCAGCAATGGCGCGATTGAAGTTGCGGCTCTCGTCTTCGGCGTATCGCTCGACCAGCTTCAGGCGCGCTGGCTCGATTTCGTCATAGCGGCGAAGCGCAATCACGGCGTCATTCACCCACAAAACGTCGTCGACCGCTGTACCGTGGACAATCCGCACCAGGGGAAACAGGAACTGCGTGCCGCCGCACACCGAAGCGATCTTCGGATGCGATGGCGCCAGGCGCGCGACGGTCGATACGAATTGCGGATACCAGGTGAGCGGCCAGAACCAGAGAGTCGAGATGACATAGAGCCCGCCGACGAGCACAATCACGCAAGCACTCCATGGAACGATACTCCGCGATTGTCGCATCTCAGGCCACCGCTTGACGGTGATCGCGCACAGGATCAGCAGCATCAGCGCAATCGCGGGATAGCCGTGATAAGGCCAACCCTTGCCCTGGATCAGGATGCTGGTGAGGAATCCGGCCGCCGCCATCGTGAAGACGAGTGGAAACGGTCTCAGGAATAACCTCGGTCCGATGATGATAGCGGCGGCCACAGCTTGCAGAACCAGAATGACGGACTGTGTGCGCAGCAGATCAAGCCACGGGAGCCTGGCCGGGACATAGACCGTCTCGAGAATTGGCAACATGACCTGGAGATACAACGGGAAGAAGCGGACAACGATGACCACATACGCGGCGGCAACGAAAACCGCCGCAATATTTTCCGGAGAAAACAGAAGGGACAAGATGGCCTTCGGCTGGCGCCGGCACAGCCGGGCCACATAGGCGAGCGGGATCAGCAGAGCCAACGCAAAATGCGGCTTGATGCACGTCGCGATGCCGCCACCGATCCCGGCGATGATCGCTGAGACAGGCGGGACCGGTTTGTTCGCCGCGCGCGACGTATAGCTCGCCAGCATGGGCAAGATCGCGATCATCGCGATGTGCTCGCGCTGACCAAAGACATGCTCCGGAAGGATCAGCAAGATCGCGATGGCCGGCGACGCCAGCACGAGACACTCGCGCACAGTAAGCAGAGACGCAGCCCGCAGAATCCTGGCCGTCAGCCAGAGCGAGACGAACGCCGCAACGAACAGTTCGATCGCAAGAACGGCTTCCGGCGTGAGCGTCAGCCAGCGCCCGACGACGATGTCGGGGAGATAGAGGAGAAGAGACGCCGGCGGATTGACTTCGCGGAAATCGACATAGGGTCTCGCGCCGTCGAGCAGTCTTTCCGCGAAGCTGATGAGACCGCTCGAATCATTATTCAGCCAGCTCAGCGAACGCACGATGATCGCCGCACCGACGACAGCCACGACGGGGAGAAACGTGTAGGCGCCGCGCGCCAGTCGGCCAGGCTGCATCCGACAACCCTATCCAATCGTTCCGGCTTGCGGAATCGGCGACTTGCCCCATTCGCGCGCCGTTCGTCGCCAGACGATGAGCGCGATCGCACACAGGCCCAAAAGCGCAAGCGGCGTCGCGCTGACGATGGCCGCCGTCACCAGCAGGTAGGAAACAAGGATCGCGCGACGCTCGAAACCGTCGAAGGCGGCATCGCGCCAGAGAAAGCCCAGCGCGACCGTGAGGAGAGGAAAATCGAAAACATAGCTATAGGGCGAAACCGCCAGCGAACAGACGACCAGGATCGCCGCCTTCAAAGAGAACGGCAGACGGCTGTGCCAAGCAGCGATCACGACGCCCGTCAGTGCCATGGCAAGGATCGCCGTCACGGCGCTCGACAAACCATCGCCAAGGCCGGCGATGCGAAGCACGCCGTACAGACTCTGCAGTTTGTACCAGCCTTGATGTCCTTGGGTGAGCAACTCCGAGCGCGCCATGGAGAGTGCATGCAGGAACGCGCTGATCAGCGAAGGCTCAAAGGCGAGGCAAGCGAGCAGCCAGATGCTGGTCGCGACGGTTGCGGCGGCGACGGTGCGCCATTGACCTGCCGCCAGCAGAGCGACGGGAAACAACAGACCGAATTGCGGCTTCACGACAAGGGCTGCGAGCAGCAAGCCACTCAGCACCGGCCGTCGTTGCAGCGTAAGAAGCACGCCCGCAAACAAGGCGGCGGTCAACAAGCCGTTCTGCGCGACGATAAAGGTGACGAATGCCGCGGGAGACGCGCCATAGGCGATCGCTGTGGCACGGTCACGAAAAAGTCTGGCGGTGCAAAACGCGTAGCCGACGAGCGTGACGAGCGCCCAACCGACATACGCGATGACAAAGGGTAGCTCGGCCAGCACCGCCGCCACGAGCAGAAAAGGCGGCGGAAAAAGCCACATGAAATAACCGCCGAAAGGCGTTTGCGTATCCGCGATCTGCAGTTGGTGAAGGAGGCGCGCGTCATAGGCATCGACGCCGTGTCCTGCCGCCGCCATCTGGCCCGCCGACCATAGCGCGAGAAATTCGCCCGGCATCGGCTGGCCGTGGTTGTCGACGATGAAGCCGCCAAGCAGCACGGAATGAATGAGCACGCCGAGAAGTCCGCCGATCCACGCGATGGCGACCAGTCTGCTCGCGGACGTTTTCGCGTACGCGGCTCGCAGCGCTTCCATCATGGCGCCCCCTCGTCCTTCCTGCCTACATTCCCCACCGTCAGTCTCGACTCGCCGCGACACGATTGGCAATCTCGCGCGAACTCTTTCCGGAGCAAAATTTGCGCGACCTGACCCCCGTCATCGTCGGTGTCGGCGAAGCATCGGAGCGCATCGATGCGAAAGACTATCACGCGCAATCGCCGGCCGAGTTGGCGGGCCGCGCCGCCAGGGCAGCGTGCGACGACGCGCTGTCGACCGATCGGCTGGCTCGCGCCATCGACGTCATGGCCGCCATCCGGCAGTTCGAAATCTCCGGACCGAACGCTGTTCCTCCGTTCGGCAGGGCCGACAATTTCCCGCGCGCAGTGGCAAGGCGCATCGGCGCCGATCCTGCGTGTGCGATTTTGGAACCTGTCGGTGGACAAGGCCCGCAGCATCTGGTCAATGAATTGGCGCACCGCATTGCGCGCGGCGAGACTTCACTGGCCCTCATTTGCGGTGCGGAGGCGATTTCAACCGTCCGCCACCTGACGGCCCGGGGCGAAAAGCGCGACTGGAGCGAAACCGTCGGCGGAGAGCTCGACGATCGCGGTTTCGGCGAGCCGCTTCTCACGGCCGAGCTTGCGCGCCACGGCGCGCGAACGCCGATCAATGTCTATGCGCTGTTCGAGAATGCCCGGCGATCCCGGCTTCGTCTCGGCCGTGCCGACTACACGATCGAGATGGCAAAGCTGTTCGCGCCGTTCACGCGCGTCGCCGCGGACAACCCGCATGCCATGTCGCAATCCATCTACGACGTCGAAGAACTTGCGACGGTCACGCCGTCCAATCGACTGACCAGCGATCCCTATCCGCGGCGCATGGTGGCGCGCGACCAAGCCAATCAGGGCGCCGCCGTGCTTCTGACGTCGGTCGCGCGCGCACGTGAGTTGGCCATTCCGGAAAGCCGTTTCGTGTACCTGCATGGCGGCGCGGATGTGAAGGAGCGCACGCCCATCGAGCGCCAGGATCTCTCCCGCGGACCGGCCTCGGTACTCGCGATCAAACACGCGCTCGCAACGGCCGGTCGTACGCTCGAAGATGTCGCGCTCTTCGATTTCTATAGCTGCTTCCCGATTGCGGTGTTCAACGTGCGCGACGGATTGGGAATGCTGCCTACCGATCCGCGGCCGCTGACTGTGACGGGCGGCCTTCCCTATTTCGGCGGCGCCGGCAACAACTATTCGATGCACGCCATTGCGAGCATGACACGGCTGCTTCGCCAAAGGCCGAACGACTTCGGCCTCGTCGCGGCGAATGGCGGATTTCTGTCGAAATATTCCGTCGGCATCTATTCGGCGCGGCGCGCGAATTGGACGGGCTTCGACAGTATGGCGCTCCAGGCCGAAGTGGATCGCTGGCCGGCCCCTCGTGTCGAGCCTGGCCAAGGAACTGGAACGATCGAGACCTATACGATCGATTACAGCGGCCAGCGGCCGCGAGCCATCATCCTGGGCAAGCTGGACGCGAGCGGCGCACGCTTCGTCGCCATGAGCGACCCTGAAGACGCAACGGTTGCCCAAATGATGATCTCAGCCGAGCCGTTGGGCGGCAGAGTGGAAGCCGAACTCAACGAGCAGGGACGCTCGATCGTGCGCGCCTTCGTTCCGGCACACTAAAGCTCGACGGGTTTGCCGTGCGGCGTGCGGCGATAGGCTTCGGCCCACGCATCTTTACGCGCGGCGAGTGCCGAACCCTCAGCCAAACCGCGTTGCCGCACGAGTTGTTCAAGCGCGGCGAGCCAGTGATCGAAATAGTGTGTCCCGTCGTCCTGCTCTCCGCGGGCCGTGGCTCGCTTGATCTCATCCGACAAGGCACTTGCCCATTCCTGCCAGGTGAAGGCGCCCTTGCTGTGAAGATGCACGACGAGTGCAAAGGCTTGCGCCTGCCACGGCTCCGCGAAAGTCGCTTCGCCCTTCTCATCGCGCAGAAGCGATTCAAAGCGCGGCGCGGGCTCGCGCTCAACCGGGTTCAAGATAGGGCTCCCAGAGATCGATATAGATAGCGCCGCTGCCTGTTTCGCCCCAGAGCTCGCGCGCCTCGAAACGCACCTGGTAGAGATGCTGCGGCTGCTCGCCCAGACCATGCGCGTTCGAATCCGGAAAGACGTGCGCGCCATGATGCCGCGAGATGGTGCCAAGCCTGCCACGCACGTAACGCGGCAACCGCGTGTGACCCAATGGATTCATCGTGCGCGCGCGCACCGTCATGCCGACCATAAATCGCGGCGCGTCCGCCACGGCGCGCTCTGTCGGGCCGCCATTGGCGAGAGCCGCGGCCACGCGATCAGCCCGAAGTGGAGGCGTCGATTTCGCCGTACCCGGCGCCGCGCGACCGTTCGCAAGCTCGTCACCCGTGACGAGTCGAGACTCGACCAGCAGTGTCGTCAGACCGGCGAACCACTTTTCGTAGTAGCTCATGCGCAAGTAATCCGCGGCCGGAATGCGCTCGCGCGCATAGCGCGACGCATCGAGCGTCCAACGTCCCCATGCGCCGACAGCCAGAGTCAGAGCCAAGGCTCGCGCTTCCCAGCGCTCGTGAAACACCGGTTCGTTCGCTTCTGCTACGACAGGACCGAAGCCCTGCATCCCTCCCATGTCATGAACGCCGTTCATGACGGCGCTCTTGTGGGCGATACGCGAGCCACGCCGATCATGCTGTCGCGCGTGACAAGTTCAGCCAGGGCATCCTCGTTGAGCGCTTCCGTCCCGGGCGGCCGCTCGGGCAAAACGAGATAGCGGATCTCGGCGGTTGAATCCCAGACGCGGACTTCAACGTCGTCCGGCAGAGCAAGACCGAATTCGGCGAGTACGCCTTTCGGATCGATGACGGCGCGCGAGCGATAGGGAGCGGACTTGTACCAGACGGGCGGCAGTCCGAGCACAGGCCAGGGATAGCAGGAACACAGCGTGCAAACGACGAGGTTGTGAACCTTGGGCGTGTTCTCGACCGCAATCATGTGCTCGCCTTGCCGCCCGCCATAGCCGAGTTCCGCGATAGCCGCGGTGGCGTCTTCGAGAAGGCGGGCCTTGTACGCCGGATCACGCCATGCGCGTGCCACGACGCGCGCACCGTTGCGTGGCCCGATCTTGTATTCATACGTGTCGATGATCGCATCGAGCGCGGCCGGATCGACGATTCCCTTTTCCACCAGAAGCGACTCCAGCGCCTTTACGCGCAGCGTCATGTCCGAAGGCGGATCCTGCCCCTCGCCG
>DATLOU010000115.1:0-8296 GCA_035536115.1 Rhizomicrobium sp. | reverse complement strand
GCCCTTGAAGCTGTGGCGGCTGCCGGGGCATAACCGCGCTCCTTTCTCTCAAAGACCTCCCATGACCGTCGCGCCAAAGCACAAGCCCCTCGTCTTTTCCGGAATGCAGCCGACCAACACGCTGCATCTGGGCAACTATCTCGGCGCGCTCAAGAACTGGGTGCGGCTGCAGGATGAGATGGCGTGTCTGTTCTGCGTCGTCGACATGCATGCGCTCACCGACGACGCCGGCTACCGCAAGGCGGCCGACGTGACGCATTCGAGCTATGAAGTCGCGGCCGCCTATATCGCGGCCGGCGTCGATCCGGCGCGCTCGCCGATCTTCAATCAATCGCGCGTGCCCCAACATGCCGAGCTGGCATGGATCTTCAACTGCGTCGCGCGCGTCGGCTGGCTCGACCGCATGACCCAGTTCAAGGAGAAGTCCGGCAAGCACAAGGAACGCGCCTCCGTTGGTCTTTACACCTATCCCGTGCTGATGGCGGCTGACATTCTTCTCTACAAGGCGACGCATGTGCCGGTCGGCGAAGATCAGAAGCAGCATCTCGAACTGGCGCGAGACATCGCGCAGAAGTTCAACAACGATTACGGCGTGCCGGACTTTTTCCCGCTTCCCGAACCCGTCATTACCGGGCCGGCGACACGCGTGATGAGCTTGCGCGACGGGCTGAAGAAGATGTCGAAGTCGGAAGAGTCCGACAATTCGCGCATCAACCTGACCGACGATGCGGACGCGATTGCGCAAAAGATCCGTCGCGCCAAGACCGATCCGCACCCGATGCCGAGCAACCACAACGAATTCAAGGGACGGCCCGAGGCGGAAAATCTGATCAACATCTTTGCCGCTCTCTCCGACGAGAAATCGGACGCGGTGATGAAACGTTTTGCGGGCGCGCAATTCTCGACGTTCAAGAACGAGCTTGCCGATCTTGCCGTCGGCAAACTCGGCCCCATCACCACCGAGATGCGCCGCCTGATGGCCGACACAGCCGAAATCGACAATATCCTGAAGGCCAGCGCCGAGAAGGTCGAAGCCCTGGCCGAACCCATTCTCCGCGACGTGAAGAAAATTGTCGGATTCGTCGGCTAGTCGCCTGGCTTGCCGACGGGTGCATCCGGCGCGACGCCGTAGCTGAACATGATGTCATGCGTGCGCGGCTGCAGATGCTGGCCGCCATCGACGACAATCGTGTCTCCCGTGATCGACGGAACCTTGATCAGGAAGCTCAACGCTTCGGCGATGTCTTCCGGCGAGCTTCCGGTGCCGAGCGGGGTCTTGGCGTGCGCCGCTTTGAAGCCTTCATCGCTCTGTTCGCCGCTGCGCAGAGTGAGGCCGGGCGCGACGCCGCAAACACGCACATCGGGCGCCAGCGCCATGGCGAGCAGGCGCGTCGCCGCTTCCAGCGCCGACTTGGTCAAGGTATAAGAGAAAAAATCCGGGTTGAGATTGAACACTTTCTGATCGAGCACATTGACGATCAGACCCTTTGCGCCTTTCCGTAACTGCTTGCGGAAATCCCTCGCCAGCAGCACCGGCGCATGATGGTTGACCGCGAACAGCTTTTCGAGATTCCCGCGGCTCACGTTCGACACATCGTCATACTCGAACGCCGACGCATTGTTCACGAGCAAAGAGCAAAAACCCCACTTCACATTGGCGCGCCCGAAGAATTCGACGAAGGAATCGAGCTTGCCGATGTCGCCTGCCAATGTGACGGCGCGCCCCCCGGCCGTGTTGATCTCTGTTGCCAGCGCTTCGGCTGCCGCGGCGGACTGGTTGTAGTGGATCGCAACCGGCCAACCATCTGCGGCAAGCCGCCTGACCAGCACGGCACCGATCCGGACGCCTCCCCCGGTTACGAGCGCATAACCATCGCGATCGGGAGAACCGGTCATGGGCGCACGCGATAGATTTCGACGCCGGCACCGCCGGCTTCGTTGTAGATGTCCGGCTTGAAGATCGAGACACGGCACGCCACCACGCGCTTGTCGCGAAAGCAGAGCTTCACCAGCTCTTCGAGCAGGGACTCGATGAACACCGTGTGTTTGCGGCGCGGCCATTTGCGCAAGGCATCGCGGACATAGTCATAATCGACGACCGACGACACGTTCTTGGCGCGGCGCGGCGATGGTCGCGCATACATCTCGACGTTGATGACGATGCGCTGCGGCTTCTCCGGATGGCGTTCCCAGGGATGAAGACCGAGCCGGACCTCGGTGACGAGATCGCGGATCATCATGCGGACATAGCCGTTCTCTGCCGACCAGGCCGGTGCTGCGGGAGGAGATGCGGCAACTTTCTTCATCGGGCGAGCTTTAGCATTCGCGGCCAAACGGGTACAACTGCGCTCCCCTCCGAGGCACCATGTCCGGTCCAAACGTCACCCGTCTTCCGATTGCCAACGCGGCTTTGGCCATCCGTCACGTCTTCATCCGCAATCTCGAGGTCCTGGCGCATATCGGCGTGCATGGCCACGAGCAGGGCAAGATGCAGCCGGTACGCATCAACGTGGATCTGGCGGTGGAGGACAAGGCCGACCTCGCCGACAAGCTTGAACTGGTGGTCGATTACGACGCCATCACCAAAAAGATCCGCGCCATCCTGGCGGCAGGTCATATCAATCTCGCCGAGACCTTGGCCGAACGCATCGCGACGGCGTGTTTCGAAGATGTCCGCGTCAAGACGGCGCGCATCCGTGTCGAAAAATTGCACGCTCTTCCGGGTGCCGAATCCGGCGGCGTCGAGATCGAGCGGCAGAGGCCGTAACGCGGCGGGCAGCGGTTCATGACTATCTCTGTTCCCGATCTCTTGCTCTCCTTCCTCGCTGCGGCCGTCGCGCTGTCCGGTTTTGCGGGCATCGTCGCGCTGATCGATCGCGGTGCCGCCGATGTTTCGCCGGAGCTCGCCTCGTTCCGCCTGCGCTCCCTGATCGGGACCGCGTTCAGCACCATCATCCTGTCCGCCACGCCGCTGCTGGCGATTGCGCTCGTCGGCGACAGCCAGACCCTCTGGCGTGTCGCCTGCGGTCTGCAAGCGATCTGCAGCGTCGTCTTCAGCGTTCGCGGCTTCGTGCTTCGGCAGACGTTCCGCGGCGAGGCCGGTCGCGGCATCCGACTGGGACAATTCTATGCGACGACGGCAGTGGGTGCCGTGGCAATGGCGATCCTGCTGGCAGGTGTCTTTAACTATCTCCCCGCACCGGCTAGCTATGCCACCGGCGTGTTCTATTTTCTGCTGATCGTGGTCGTGTTCTTCATGCGGCTCGTCTTCATGTTGGACGAGTCGCTGCGGAACACCGAACCGCGGCCGTAGACGTATCCGCCTGCAGAACAATCCGATAGTTGCTATCATGTCGAACAATGGATTCCGATCAGACATCATCGGCTGACGTACCGCTCAAGGGCGTCGAACGCATCGCCGCATATCTGAAGACGCTGCCCGATGCGCCGGGCGTCTATCGCATGCTGGATAGCAAGGGTGATGCGCTTTATGTCGGCAAAGCCAAGAACCTGAAGAAGCGCGTCGCGGCTTATGCCAGCGGCAGGCCGCATGCGGAACGCCTGACGCGCATGATCCAGGAAACGGCGGAGATGCTGTTCGTCACGACGGCATCCGAGACCGAAGCGCTGCTCCTCGAGTCGAACCTGATCAAGCGGCTGAAGCCGCGCTACAATGTTTCCTATCGCGACGACAAAAGCTTCCCCAACATCCTTCTGCGCCAGGACCACGGCTTCCCCCAGCTGCTGAAACATCGCGGCGCCAAGACGACCAAGGGCGTCTATTTCGGTCCCTTCGCCAGCGCCGGCGCCGTCGGTCGCACGCTCAACACGCTGCAGCGCGCGTTTCTGCTACGCTCCTGCTCGGATTCCGTCTTCGAATCGCGCACGCGGCCTTGCCTGCTCTTCCAGATCAAGCGTTGCAGCGCACCTTGCGTCGGCCGCATCGACCAGCAAGGTTATGGCGAACTGGTGCACGAGGCCGAGCTGTTCCTCACCGGCAAAAGTCGCACCGTGCAAGATCGTCTGGTCAAGGAGATGAACAAGACCGCTCAAGCGCTCGACTATGAAGCCGCCGCGCGATTGCGCGACCGCATCCGCGCCATGAGCCATGTCCAGCTCAACCAGGGCATCAATCCCTCGACCTTCTCCGATGCCGATGTCTTTGCGGCCTTCAACCAGGGTGGCGAGACCTGCATTCAGGTGTTCTTCTTCCGCGCCGGGCAGAACTGGGGCAACAAGCCGTATTTTCCGCGTCATCCGCGCGAGATGGCGACCAGCGAAGTGCTCGAAGCTTTTGTCGGGCAGTTCTATGACGAACGCATGGCGCCGGCACTCGTTCTTCTTTCCGAGCAAATCGACAATGCCCGCCTCGTCGGCGATGCCTTGACGCTGCGCGCGGAGAAAAAGGTCGAGCTTCTGGTGCCGCAGCGCGGCGAGAAGCGCGACATCGTCGACATGGCGCTCACCAATGCGCGCGAGCAGCTTGGCCGCCGGCTGGCGGAGAACACCGCCCAGCGCGAATTGCTCGACGGTGTGGCGGACCTGTTCGGGCTCGATGCCCCGCCCAAGCGCATCGAGGTCTATGACAATTCCCACATCATGGGAACGAACGCGCTCGGCGGCATGATCGTCGCGGGGCCGGAGGGTTTCGAGAAGGGCGAATATCGCAAGTTCAACATCAAATCGACGGATCTCACGCCGGGCGACGACTATGCGATGATGCGCGAGGTGCTGACGCGCCGCTTTTCGCGTCTGGTCAAGGAAGGCGAGGACCCGAAAACCAAATGGCCCGATCTCGTCCTGATCGACGGCGGACCAGGACAGCTCTCGGTCGCCTGCCAGGTGTTCGCCGATCTTGGTGTCGAGGACGTCACACTGGTCGGCATCTCCAAGGGCCCGGACCGCGACGCGGGCCGCGAACATTTCTACATGCCGAACAAGGAACCGTTCCGTCTCGATCCCAAGAGCCCGGTGCTCTACTACCTGCAAAGGCTGCGCGACGAAGCGCATCGTTTTGCCATCGGCAGCCATCGCAAGAAGCGCAGCAAAGCGATTGGTGCCAATCCGCTGGACGAGATCGCCGGCATCGGCGCCGCCCGCAAGAAGGCGCTCCTGCAGCACTTTGGCTCGGCGCGGGCGGTGGCGGCGGCTGGCACGTCCGACATTGCGGCGGTTTCCGGCGTGAGCAGCGCCATGGCGAAGAAAATCTACGATTTCTTCCATCCCGGCGGCTGAACGCCGCGTCAGATCGCCTCTCCCGCAACGGAAAGCGTTGCAGAAACGACGCTGCAAACGGAGCCGGAATTGCTCTAAATTCCTTTCATGTTCCAGATTCCCAACACGCTGACATTGCTGCGCATCCTGCTCGTGCCGGTGTTCGCGATCGCCTTCGTCATACCTGGCGAGGCCGCGAGACTGACGGCGTTCGTGGTCTTCTGCATTGCGGGTCTGAGCGACGCGCTGGACGGATTTGCCGCCCGCAAGCTCAACGCCGGCACCGATTTCGGCCGCATGCTGGATCCGATCGCCGACAAGATCCTGGTCGGCGTCGCGCTGATGATGCTGGTCGCTGAGGGCCAGGTGCGCGAGTTCAACCTCACCATGGGACTTGGCAGCCTTCTGAAGCTCGTGCCGGCCTTGATCATCCTGGCGCGCGAGATTCTCGTCTCGGGTCTGCGCGAATTCCTCGCCGGCGTTTCGGTGAGCGTGCCGGTCTCGAGCATCGCCAAACTCAAGACCACGATCCAGATGGTCGCCATCGGCGCGATGATCCTGGGTCCGATCGCCGACCGCTGGGTCCCCGGTTCGCTCGCGCTGGCCTATATCGCGCTCTGGTTTGCCGCCGTGCTCACCGTCTATACCGGCTATTCCTATTTCCGCGCGGGCCTCGCCTATACCCGCAAGCGCCGCGAGAGGATCGCGTGAACGTCCTCTATTTCGCCTGGGTGCGCCAGAAGATCGGCCATAGCGAAGAGACGATCGCCCATTCGCCCGAACTGCGAACGGTCGGCGATCTTGCGGCGATGCTGGCGGCGCGCGGCGGCGGTTATGCGGAAGCATTCGCCGACCCCAAGCGGCTCCGAGCCGCCGTCAACCAGATCCATGCCGGTTTCGATGCCGCCATCGCAGCCGGCGATGAAATCGCCTTCTTTCCGCCGGTGACCGGCGGATGAGCGCGAACATCCACATCCAGGTCGAGGATTTCGACGTCTCCGAAGAGATCGATGCCTTGACGCGCGAACAACCGGAAGGAACCGGCGCAGTCGCGACCTTCACCGGCTATGTGCGCGGCGACGGCGGCCTCAGCGCGCTGAGGCTGGAGCACTATCCCGGCATGACGGAGCGCGAGATCGCGCGCATCGCGGCCGAGGCGGGAACGCGCTGGCCCCTTTCCGGCGTGACGATCATTCATCGCGTCGGCCGCCTGAAAGTCGGCGAGCGCATTGTCCTCGTCGCGGTGGCATCCTCGCATCGCGCGGCCGCGTTCGCGGCGTGCGAGTTCCTGATGGACTTCCTGAAGACGCGGGCGCCGTTCTGGAAAGAGGAAGAGCGTGGCGGCGGCGCCCAGTGGGTCGAGGCCAAATCGTCCGACGATGCGGCCGCGGAGCGCTGGCGCAAGGCATGAATTTCCTCTGGGTGGTGTTCACCGTCGTCGCGGCGGGCGGCCAGACGGCGCGCAACGCCATGCAGCGCGAGCTGACGCAAAGTCTCGGTGCTGTCGGTGCGACGCATGTCCGCTTCCTGTTCGGCTTTCCCTTCGCGCTTTTGTTCCTGCTCGGCGTTGCAGTCTTCACGAGAGAATCGCTGCCGCATCCGACGCTGCCGTTCTGGCTTTGGATCGTGTCCGGCGCGCTGACCCAGATCGGCGGCACGGCGCTGATGCTTTTGACGATGACCGAACGCTCTTTCGTCGTCACGGTCGCCTATCTCAAAACCGAGCCTTTGTTCGTTGCCGCCCTCGGACTTTTGTTTCTGCACGATCCGCTGACGCCGGGCATGGCTGTGGCGATCGTGATCGCCACAGCCGGCGTGGTGCTGGTTTCGCTCCGCAGCGGTGGCGAGACCGCGGGCGGTTTGCGCCCGGCCCTGCTCGGACTTGCCGCGGGCGGTTTGTTCGCGATCTCGGCCATCGGCTATCGTGGCGGCATTCTCGCGTTGCACGCGCCCGGTTACGTCATGCCCGCGACCTTTGCGCTCGCCACCGGTCTCGTCGTGCAAGCTTTCGCGCTGACGAGCTATCTCGCGGCCACCAGCCCACGGGTTCTCGTCGCCATTGTGCGGCTGTGGCGCCCCTCCCTCTTCGCCGGCTTCATGGGTTCGGCGGCGTCGGAGTTCTGGTTCCTCGCCTTCGCGCTCGCGACCGCCGCGAGCGTACGCACGCTGGGACTGATCGACGTGCTCTTCGCGCAACTGGTGAGCCACATTCTGTTCAAGCAGAAGACGACGGCGCGCGAAGCGGCGGGCATCGTCCTTCTTGTCGCGGGCGCGGTCTTGCTGGTCTACTCGCATCCCTGACTTGGGAGAAACCGCATGCTCGAACGCACCATCGACATACCGACCCGGGACGGCGCGACGACGACCTTCATCGTGCATCCGGAGCGTGGTGGCCCGCACTCCGTCCTCTTCTTCTACATGGATGCGCCGGCCATCCGCGAGGAGCTGCGCGACATGGCACGGCGTTTCGCGAGTGCCGGCTACTATGTCGTCCTCCCCAATCTCTACTATCGCTCCGGCGTCATGGAGCTTGGGCCGCTCTCGCCCGATCCCAACGCGCCCAGCCGCAAGAAGATGTTCGAGCTGATGGGATCGTTGACGATCCCGATGATCATGGACGATACGCGCGCGTTGCTCGCCTTCGTCGACGAGGATCCGGCGGCGCGCAAAGGCGCCATGGGTGCCGTCGGCTACTGCATGAGCGGACAGTATGCGATCAACGCGGCGGCGCAATTTCCTGAGCGCTTCAAGGCCGCAGCTTCGATCTATGGCGTCCTTCTCATCACCGACAAGCCGGACAGTCCGCATCTCATGGCGCACAAGACGAAAGGCGCCGAGCTTTATTTTGCGTGCGCCGAAGTCGATCGCTGGATGCCGGTGGAGCAGATCGAGCCGCTCCGCGCCGGATTGAAAGGATTGAACGCGGAAGTCGAATTCTATCCCAAGGTCGAGCACGGCTTCGCCTTCCCGCAGCGCGCGGCGTACGACAAGGCTTCCGCCGAGCGGCACTGGGAGCGCTTGTTCGCCTTGTGGAAACGCAATCTCTAACGCCAGTAAAAAAGGCGGGCGCTGCTCGCGCAGC
>DATLOU010000114.1:0-19189 GCA_035536115.1 Rhizomicrobium sp. | reverse complement strand
TGCACGTTCCTACTGTCTCTCAAACACAAAAACGTCCGGCTCACGTTGGCCGACCGGACGCACAGTTCTCGTCAATGTTCTGAGATCCTGCGAGACCTCGAGCTGCTCGTTTCTTATGATCTTGCCGTTGATCTTGGCAGTGACTTCCAGAGTGCGCGCGTCCGCCCGCCGCGCCGAGCGCGTCAGACCTACAAAAATGCCGGCACCCGAAACCGGATAGTCCTTGCCGTCGAACGTCAGATTTCGAGTATCTTGGGGAGAGCCACGGAACGAAAGTCCGTTCCCTTCGTAGGGGCGGATCTTAAGGAGATCGTCGGGGCTCATGGGAAATCTGCTTTCCCAGGTTCCGGCAAAACCCCGACCGTTTGCCGTTCGCTTGTATAGGTAGTTCACGGTGGACGAAGTCCCGTTCGGTGCGATGTCCGTGTAATTGTCACGAAGGATGTTACCGTCCTTGGAGAGCGTCCACTTCGCGGTGAGGAGCATGCGGCCATCTTTCTTGCGCATGACCTTCCAGTTGTTCGGCCCCTCATTCGTCACGGACAGCATGCTACCGAAAACGCCGGGCTGAAACGTACCGTCCACCACGATCCTCTCGGGGGTACCGCCAAAATCGAACTCGTACGTGTTGCCGCTGACGTTTTCGACCTTCATCTGGTCGATGAGTTTGCTTCTGGACGTGTTCAGCTTCCAATCGCCGACGAACGGGTCGGCCGCCGCCCATGCTGTGGCCGTCATCACGAACGGAACCAGTAGCGATAGAAGAATACGCTTGAACATCATTTTCGACGCCCCCCACCGTGGATGCGATGACGATGATAGAGGATGCTCTCGAACTCGATCGTAAATTGCTCGTGAGGCTGACGCTGGACGTGCCGACTCGGTTCGCCGCGGTACAGAGATAATCCTGCCGTTATTGGAGTTCTGCAGGAGTGGGCGGCGGGAACGGTGCCGTCGAAACATGCCGTTCATTCGCCGTTCAGGCTGTCGGGATCACAAATGCCGGGGTCAGCGCATCGTACGGGGTGCTAAGCCGATGACGTTATCTCGCCTGATAATTCTGTTCGCTGCTCTTGTTCTCACAGCGTGCGCCACGCCAACGCCTTACAAGCCCGCAGATTCTCAAGGCGAGGCGGGTTATTCCGATCAGCGGCTGACCGAAAACCGGGTTCGCGTGATTTTTCGGGGAAACTCCGCAACTTTGCGCGAGACCGTTGAGAACTACCTGTTGCTGCGTTCGGCGGAGGTGACGCGCGAGGCCGGCTATTCCTGGTTCGAGTTCGATACGCGCAACACGCAAGCCGATACGAATTATTACACTGACTTTATCGGCTGGCCGGGGTGGCATCGCTTTGGCAGGTTCAGGCACAGTTGGGCCTTCGATTCCTTTGGCCGCGTCGCGACGACGCGAGCGGTGACCCAGTACGAAGCGTCTGCCGAGATCGTGCTTCTGACGACGGCGCAGGCCAAGAATCAGCCCGAGGCCATCAGGGCCGATGACGTTATTGCCCATCTGGCACCGAGCGCAGTTGCTCCGAAGGCAAATTAGTTGGGCATTTGTCAAATCGCGCGGCTGCCGACGCGTCGGCGCGTCGATCTGCCGCCACTAAGGGTCATGGCTATGAAGAAACTGATCGTTCTGTTGTTGGTGACCATCTGCTTTTGCTTGTCGCCCGCCGCGTTCGCGGCTCCGGTGCCGAAGGGCACCTACACCATCGATCCACGTCACACGCAAATCATCTTCGGCATTCGGCATATGGGGCTGAGCACATACTACGGACGCTTTGGCAAGGAGACGGGTAGCCTGAATTTCGACCCCTCTGCGCCGGAGATGAGCTCACTAACGGTACAAATCGACATGAACGCACTCCAAACGCATGTCGATGAACTCGATAAGGAGTTGATCAATTCGGTCTTCCATGCGGAGAAGTTTCCAAACGCCACTTTCACGACGACGAAAATTGTGAAGACGGGTGAAAATACGGGCACCGTGACGGGCGATTTGACGCTGGCTGGCGTGACGAAACCCGTGACCCTGATCGTCACCTTCAACGGCGGCCGCAATTCGCCAATTCCATTTCAGCCTTATCGCATCGGTTTCGACGCGACGGGCACGATCAAGCGCTCAGACTTCGGGCTCACGAAAATGATGTGGTCGGGCATGGTGAGCGACGAGGTCAACCTCATGATTCAGTGCGAGATGGAGCGGCAGTAACGAAAACAAGAAAGGTTGTGAAACCCAATTGCGGCTCCGAACAGGCTGGAAGGTGGCGGACAGGGAGGGATTCGAACCCTCGAACGGCTATCAACCGTTACACACTTTCCAGGCGTGCGCCTTAAGCCAC
Source organism: Rhizomicrobium sp. (assembly GCA_035536115.1). Taxonomy (GTDB): domain Bacteria; phylum Pseudomonadota; class Alphaproteobacteria; order Micropepsales; family Micropepsaceae; genus Rhizomicrobium. Next base: position 16,844 of record DATLOU010000114.1, on the reverse strand, counting down.
TCGGCCACCTGTCCGGGAGCCTTCGACACCGCAGAGCCGAAGGTGAGGGCGCGGAATATCGTGGCTGGCGGGCAAAAGCAAACCATCGTGGAAATATATCTGAAACCTAGTCCGTTCCGGCTCTGCCGATGCCCAGATCGTGCTCCGCCGCAATGATTGAAATGGTGTACCCCGCGACCACGTCGAACAACGTCATCATCGTGATGAAGAAGAACGGGGTCGTTGCAAATCCCCTGAGCACAATAAATTCAACAAGGGCTAACACAAAGGTGAGCATCGAAAGACCGTGATTGATGATTTCATGCTTCGTCGTCCGCGCCGCCTTCACGACTTCGACGAATAGAAGCGCAAGCGTCAAGAGAACCAGAAAATCGCCGAAGCTGAACTTCCATTGGTCGCCGGAAAACATGGTGATCGCGACGGCGTGGTTGTAACTCAACATATCCTGGACGTCGTGATGCAGAAGAACGCCGCCACCCAGCGCGATGAGGTTGTAAAAGACGACGGGCAGCAGAAGCAGCGGAAAAATGCGAAACATTTGACCCTCCCATGGACCAAAGCGAACGCTTGTAACATGACGCGTCGATGCGCCTCCGTTGAATCAGGCTGCGCCTTCATTCGCAGCTTTGCGCAGCCGGGCACGCTCGCGAAAGATTAGATAGAGGTTTCGAAGATAGACGATCAGGCCGCTGCCCTGGCCGAGGGCGAACGGCGCACTACCGATATGCAACGCGTAGATGAACGAGATCAACCCGCCCCCGACGCTGAGGTACCAGAAGGCGAGGGGCACGACGCTTCGTCCTTCCATCTCGCTGCGGAACCACTGCACGATGAAGCGCGATGCGAAGAGTGCCTGACCTGCCAGTCCGACCAAAAGCCATGTCGTATCGACAGGGTGCGCCGCAAGTTCGGCCGTCCAATGCCACAGAAGGCCCATCACAACTCTCTCGCCTCAGTCTCGCCGCGATATCGCCGTTGCAACCAACGTACTCCCAAAAGATCGTTCACGCTCACCAGCAAGCGGCTGAAATTGGTGTATTTCGACGCGCCGTGCCTGCGCTCGCGATGGTTGACCTCGACGAACCGCACCTCAAAGCCTTCACGTAGCATGAGCGCGATGATGAAACGGTGCATATGGTCGAAGTAGGGCAGTGCAAGAAACGCGTCGCGGCGAAAGGCTTTCAGACCACATCCCGTGTCCGAAGCTCCGTCATGCAGGAGATGCGAACGAACGGCATTGCCTGCCCGCGAGGCCAGCCTGCGGCTCAGGCTATCTTTGCGGCGGGCACGAATTCCGGAAACAAGGCCGACACCTCGCACGCCAGTCCCTTCCCGTAGGATTGCCAACAATTTTGGGATGTCGGCGGGATCGTTCTGTCCATCGCCGTCCAAGGTCACGATGACATCGAAACGAGCGGCGCGGACGCCCGTGCGAATGCTCCGGCTTTGGCCCGCATTGCGCGCATGCCGAATGATGCGCAATTGAGGAAGCTGCGGCCTGAGGGTCGCCAGCGCTTCGCACGTGCCGTCCGTCGAACCGTCGTCAACAAAGATGATTTCGGCTGCCGCTTCGCTCGCGATTGCAGTCGCGATTTCGTGCGCAAGCGGCGCGACGTTTTCCACTTCGTCCTTGACGGGCACAACAACGGATATCCCGACCGTCATGCTGAGGTTCCGTTCAATCCCATCGTGAAATAGAGTGGTTGCGTCGAGTCGACCCGCGTTGGCAATTCGTTGTGCATGTGCGAAAGCCGACCGCGCGCCTTATACAGTCCCGCGCGGCCAAGAAACAGACGTCTCCCGGGGTACCGCTTTGCCATTCCTGCTTTACTGGGCTCCTGCCGAAGATCGGTTGAAATGAGCGTCGCGCCAGAGGTCCCCTTGGCGTCGATTGCGATCCATCAGCCGAGCAGGGTCCTCGCCTGGCTTGCGCACCGGCCTGTCGCGACGTTGGGACTTCTGTTCCTGTTGTTGTGGACGCCTGGCGTGCTGAGCCTGCCTCCGCTCGATCGTGACGAAAGTCGTTTCGCCGAATCCTCGCGCCAGATGCTCGCCAGCGGCGATTTCGTCGACATCCGCTTCGGTCATGTTCCGCGTTACAAGAAACCGATCGGGATCTATTGGCTTCAGGCCGCAACAACCGCGATTGCGGGCGCCGGGAACCGCAGTCACATCTGGACGTACCGCTTGCCGTCTCTCTTAGGGGGCATACTCGCGGTTTTGCTGACCTATTGGTGCACCAGCGCCTTTGCCTCTGCTGGAGAGGCTTGGCTCGCGGCCGCACTGCTGGGGTTGTCCTTGCTGCTCACGGCGGAAGCGACGATCGCGACAACGGACGCGGTTCAACTCGCCTGTATGCTCGGCACGATCGGTACCATGCTCCGCGCTTACCTCGCCGGGCGCGGTCGAGGCGTCGCCCCTTCGCTCGGTCTCGCTCTGGCAGGTTGGGCGTCCTTGGCCGCAGGCATTCTCGTCAAGGGTCCAGTCGTGCCGGCTGTTGCGGTCGTGACCATCCTCGCCCTGGTCATTTGGGATCGCGAATGGCGCTGGTTAAGCCTGCTTAGGCCGCTTTGGGGGGTACCTGTGGCGATTGCGCTCGTCGCGCCATGGGCGGTCGCTATTTTGCTGACCAGCCACGGTCAGTTCTACCAACAGTCTTTCGGGCAGGATTTTGCAGAAAAGCTTGCCGGCGGCCAGGAGACCCACGGAGCTTGGCCGGGATATTACCTGTTACTGCTGACGGTCAGCTTCTGGCCCGCGATCCTGTTCCTCGCGCCGGCTCTCGGGATTGCCATTCGCAAACGGTCTGACCCGGCGATGCGCTTTCTTCTCGCGTGGTGTGGCGCATCCTGGGTGATGTTCGAGTTGGTGCCAACCAAACTCCCACACTATGTTCTGCCGCTCTACCCTGCGCTGGCAATCATTTCTGCGGCCTGGATATTGGCTCCGCGCGACCCTGCCGTGCCGCGCTGGCAGACGGCGCTCGCCTATCTGGCGAGCGCGCAATTCGCTGTCGGGCTCGCCGCTCTTATCGCCGCGATGATGGTATTGCCCGGACTGTACGGGACAGGAGCACCATGGTGGCTCGCGGCAGCAGCGGGGATGGCGGGGCTGTTCGGCATGGGGGCGGTGGTTGCCCAGCTTCGCCGAGCTTCGATCGCCGCGGCTGGCTTGGCACTGGCGGCCGTGCTGGTGATCTACCCGGCTCTTGCCATTGGCACGGCTCCTCGCTTGGACAAGCTATGGGTGAGCCAGCGCGCTGCCGAACTGGTCGGGAAAAGCACCCGACCCGACGATCCGCCGCCGGCACTCGCCGGGTACGAGGAGCCGAGCATGGTCTTCTATCTGGGAAAGGACACCCGTCTCACGAACGGCTCAGGCGCCGCTGAAGTCGGCGCGGCGCAAGGTGGACTGGCGGTCATTGAAGACAGTGCACGGCCGGCTTTTATGGCCCACTTGGCGGACGTCGATGCGAACGCGATCAAGCTCGATGAGGTGTCGGGGTACAACTATTCGAAGGGGAGGCCGGTCCACATCACCATTTATCGCGTGACGCCGACGCACGACATCACAGAGCCCCCGTCCGAGTGACCTGCGCTCGCAGCGCGCACGGGAAGCCGATGTACAGTTCTCGACGAACGTGCCCTCGTTGCAACAGCCCACACAGGAACTGCTGCGCTTGATCCCGGGGGCGGTCATCAGCGATCGATTTAGTGCCTGACAGACAATGCTTGTGCGCATGCCGTCTGTCCCTGTTGGTGGTCGCGACCGTCGCGCAGCAACGCAGGTGAACCTCGCATGCAATGTCAGAGGGAATGAGACGCGACAATTCTCGGTCGTCGGTTTCACTTGACGACAAAACAGAAGGCACTAAATATCGCGAAGTTGTTGCACCCGTTGATGGGGAGTCGTTGGGGCTTTCGCGTGGGCGGCAACTTCGGAGCGTCTTATAGGACGATGGGTCTCCAGATAGCGCGGGGGCGCGAAGCCAAGCCTCCGCTGCGGCCGCTCCGCTCGAAGCAGGACGTCCGCCCTCGACTTCAGCAAGCGACAGGACAATCCACCGCCGCGGCACCCGCGAAGAAGTCCCTTCCTCGCTTTCCCGTGAGCCCCGACGCTAAAGCGTTTTACAGAAGGTTCTATCCCGGAACTTCGACGATCGAATGGAATGACTGGCGCTGGCAAATGCGCGCTCGCATTCGGACGCTGGACGAGCTGGCGCGCATCTTTCATTTGAGCGACGACGAATATCGGGCTGTGAAAGAGCACACGGGCTCGCTGCCCGTGGGTATAACCCCGTATTACGCCAGCCTCATGGATCTTAAGGATCCTCACGAGCCTCTCCGCCGCACGCACATCATGACCGGGGAGGAGTATTTGCGCGGGCCGGGCGAAGATGATGACCCATTGGCAGAAGATCACGACACCGCGGTGCCCGGCATCGTCCACCGCTACCCCGATCGAGTTCTTTTCCTGACGACCGGTACCTGTTCGACTTACTGCCGTTATTGCACGCGCGCCCGCGTGGTGGGCAATCCGGGCGGCGAATATCAGTTTTCTTTGCGCCAATGGGAGCAGGCACTCGCCTACCTTGAGGACCACACAGAGGTTCGTGACGTCCTCATGTCGGGTGGTGACCCCCTGACGTTAGGAGACGACAAGCTGGACTGGCTGCTCGCTCGCCTGCGCGCCATCAAGCATATCGAATTCATCCGGATCGGCACCAAGGTTCCCACGGTGCTGCCGCAGCGCATTACCAAGCATCTGGTTGCTATCCTGAAGAAGCACCATCCGCTCTGGATGAGCCTCCACTTCACCCATCCGGACGAACTCACGGACGAAGTGACGGAATCCACGGCGCGTTTGGCCGACGCCGGCATTCCGCTGGGCAGCCAGACAGTACTCCTGAAGGGTATCAACGACGACATTGCTGTCATCAAGCCGCTCATGCAGGGACTGCTGAAGCGCCGCGTCAGGCCTTACTATCTCTATCAATGCGATCCGATCCGAGGCTCAGCCCATTTTCGCACGCCTGTCGAAAAAGGGCTTGAGATCATCAGGGGCTTACGAGGCCATACGACCGGCTACGCCACTCCCATCTTCGCGGTCGACGCGCCGGGCGGCGGTGGCAAGGTCCAGATCGCACCCGACTTTGTGGTGGGTCGCGACGGCGACGATCTGCTTCTGCGCAATTTTGAGGGTGACGTTTATCGCTACCCCGACCCCGGCGGCACGTTGGGCTTTGACAAGAAGGCCGAGCCGGCCGCCGAGTAAGCAAGGGACCAATCGCCATGCGCATCGGGGTCACATTCGACCTCCGGTCGGACTACCTCGCCATGGGCTATGACGAGGAAGAGACTGCAGAGTTCGACAGCGAGACGACCGTCTCGGCTTTATGCGATGCGCTCGCTGGGCTTGGCTATGTGCCTGAGCGGATCGGCGGCGTGGTGAAACTTGCAGAACGCCTCGCCGCCGGTGAGCGGTGGGACGGCGTTTTCAATTTTTGCGAAGGGCTGAAGGGCGTTTCGCGTGAAGCCCAGGTGCCTGCACTCCTCGAGGCTTTCGATATTCCCTACGTCTTCTCCGATCCTTTGACGCTGTCGTTGACGCTCGACAAGGCGATGTGCAAGCGGGTCGTGCGCGACTGCGGCGTACCGACGGCAGACTTTGCAGTGATCGAACGGCTCGCCGACGCCGACAGGATCACGCTCGACTATCCACTCTTTCTGAAACCCGTTGCAGAAGGCTCGGGCAAAGGTATCGATGCGGATTCCAAAGTCGAAGACGTGCAAGCGCTGAAGCGCTGCGCCGCCAAACTTCTGCGGAAATTCGAGCAACCGGTCCTTGTCGAGCGGTTTCTTCCGGGCCGCGAATTCACCGTCGGCATCACAGGTTCCGGCGCGGATGCGACGGTGCTCGGGGTCAGCGAGATCATCAAGAAGCCCAACTATGTCGGGGACGGCTACGGCTTCGAGAACAAGGAACACTGGCACGATAAGGTCGATATTGTCGGAGCGCCGGCGGCGGAGGCGGTGACGGCCGGCGAGGTTGCGCTCGCGGCGTGGCGCTGTTTGCGGTGCCGCGACGGTGGACGTGTCGATATTCGCTGTGATGCGAAGGGCGGGGCACAGTTCATGGAGGTGAATCCGTTGGCCGGGCTCAGGCCGGGCTATTCGGATCTGTGCTTCATCGCGGACCGCGCCGGGCTCTCCCATCCGCAGCTGATTGGAAAGATCATGGACTCCTTCCTGAAGCGTTATCCCGCCCTTGCGGCGCGCCGGGCGGCTTAAGATGCGTGTGCTGGTACTCCACTCGGACATTGGCGCCGACCCGCCTCCCGACGAACTGGATACGCTCATTGCGGCGGATGCGGTCAGAGAAGCCCTGACGCAACAGGGACACTCCGCTTCGCTTGCCCCGTTTCCGGTCGACCAGGACCGGTTCGAGAGGCTGTTGGATCTTGAGCGAGCAGACGTCGTGTTCAACCTCGTCGAGGGCGTCGGTGGATTGGGCCAGCACGCACCGATCGCCCCGCGCATGCTGGACGAATACGGCGCGGTTTTCACAGGCGCGACAGCGGTGGCGATGGCGGTGACGAACGACAAGCCGCTGACCAAGCGAAAGCTGCGCGCGGCAGGAATCCCCACACCGGACTGGAGCGAGCCCGACGCGTGGAGGGGCCTTAAGGAGACGACCTACATTGTGAAATCGGCGTTGGAAGACGCCTCGTTCTTCCTTGACGATCTCAGCGTCGTGTCGGGCGCGGAGGCGGTCAAATTGCGCGCCGCCGATTGCTATCTGAAGCATGGCGGGCGGTGGTTTGCGGAAGAATTCATCGACGGCCGCGAGTTCAATATCTCCATTCTTGAGGATCGCGATGGCCTCCAAATTCTTCCGATCGCGGAAATGGTGTTCGAATCATGGCCCGAACATCGGCCGCGCATCGTTGGATACACCGCAAAGTGGGACGAAAGCTCGCTCGAAGCGATCCGGACCGTGAGACATTTCGATGTCGAATCCGAAGAACCCCTGCTCGCCGCGAAAATGAGACAGGCCTGCGTTCGAAGCTGGGAACTGTTCGAACTCACCGGCTATGCGCGGATCGATTTTCGCGTGACGCCGCAGGGCGAGCCGCTCGTTCTGGAGATCAACACGAATCCCGGAATTGCCCCCGACGCGGGCTTTGCCGCCGCCGCCGCGCGAGCGGGTATGAGCTATGACGAACTGGTCGCGCGCATCGTAGATGGGGCGGCTGCTCGTTCCTCCACCTTCGCAGGGCATGCCATTCCCGCTCGCCTGGGCTAAACCGACTCGACCCGCGACGACAATTCGCGTCCCAGGCGGTGTTCACGAAATGCGATGAACCCGCCAGCCGCGGTTACGACTGCCGCACCGACGAGGACGGCGGTCGCCGGCACTTCGCCGAAAATCAGCAAGCCGAAGCTTACCGCCCAGATCATCGATATATAGTCGAAGGGAGCGAGCAGAGACGGCTCGGCATAGCGATAGCTGAACGTCATGGCGATCTGACCAAAGCCGCCGAAAACGCCGGCCATAATCAACCACGACGCGTTGATCAGGTTGAGAGGAACACGCCACCAAATCATCGTCAGCGCGCCGATGACGGCGCAAAACGCCATGAAATAGAAGACGATCGTCTCGCTTTTCTCCGTCGCGCTCATCTGGCGGATGTATATGACGACGAATGCCGAACCGAGCGCACCACTCAGTGCCAGACCGGCCCCCGCCGAAAATCCATGCGTCGCAATCGCGAGCATGCCGCCATGCGGCTGGATCATGAGGAGCACACCGGCAAATCCGGCGACGACTGCGGCTCCGCGATAGGGGCCTATGGTCTCTTTCAACACGATCGCCGCGAGCACGACGGCGAATATCGGTTGGACGAAGCCGAACGCAGTGATGTCGGCCAGCGGCAGCATCTTGAGGGCCGCGAAGTTCAGAAACATCCCGGAAGAGCCGACGGCCGAGCGGATCAGATGCAGCCAGGGCCGGTCGGTTCGAACCATCTGTGCCAGTCCGATCGTGAAAAGCGAGAAAAGCAGCAGCGGCAGCAACGCGAACACGGCACGAAAGAACACGACCTCTCCGACCGGCACGGGACCGGCGAGCTTGATGCCGACATATTGCAGGGAAAAAGCGAGCGTCGCGCCGGTCTTGAGCGCAATGCCGCGGCTTGTGTGCTGCATGAGCGGACCTACAGCCACCCGCGGCGCTTGAACCACGCGTAAGGCAAGATTCCGGATATCACGATGATGACGAGCGCCAGAGGATAACCGACTTCCTCGCTCAGTTCGGGCATGAAGTGAAAATTCATTCCCCAAATGGACGCGAAGAGCGTTGGCGGAAGAAACACGATCGCGGCGACCGACATGATCTTGATGATGTTGTTCTGGTCGATGTTGATCAGGCCGAGTGTCGCATCGAGCAGGTAGTTGAGCTTGCCGCTGAGAAAGGATGTGTGATCCTGCAGCGACTGCACGTCGCGCGTCAGAGTCTTGATGTGAGTCCGCACATCCTTGTTCGACTTGCCTTCCATGGCCGGCGTGAGGAAGGAAAGGACGCGGCTGAAGCTCAGAAGACTTTCGCGCATCTTGCCCATGAGGTCGTGTTTGCGACCAAGGCGCCGAAGCACCGTTTGAAAGTCCCTTGACTGCATCGGTTGGCCGCCCGCCGGCTGAAAGATGTCACGCGAGACGACTTCGATCTCGGCACCCGCCCTTTCGAGAATATCCGCCATGCGGTCTATGATCACGTCGAGTAACGCCATCAGAACCATGTCGGCGCGAGGCGCCACGGAACTGCCGCGTTCGCAGCGCGCGGCAAATGTCTTGAATGGCTGCGGGTCGACGTATCGGATCGTGATGAGCTTATCGTGCGTCAACACGAAGCTGACGACATCGGCCATGGGCGTTTCGGTCTCGGCATTGGATAGGATGAGGGCGGTCAGGAAGATGCCGTCATTTTCCTGGTACAGGCGGGAGGAGACCTCGATCTCTTCCATATCGGCGCGGGTGGGCATTTCGACGCCCAGAAGGGCGTTGATCCGCAGCCGCTCTTCGGTCGACGGATCGAACAAGTCGAACCAGATCGCACCCGGCGGAACGGGGTCCGAGTTCGAAAGGATCGTACCTCTCAGTCCACCATTTTGCTGCTGATAGACCTTCAGCATGCGAAATCTCGTCGGTACGCGGTTAGAGCTGGCGCGCAGATTCGCGCGGCCGGACCATAGTCTGCCCGTGGCGCGCTGCAAAATGCTTTTTGGTCCAACCACATTATGCGGCGAAATGCAGCGCGGAGTTGCAGCTTCGCTGGGCGGTGAATGGGCCGCCGCCGGAAATCTGTTCTAGAATGCTCCGTCGCAAACAGGACACCGTATGTCGATTTTGACCCCCGATCATGCCGACATCGAAGCGGCGGCCGCCCGGATCGCGCCATGGGCTGTGCGCACGCCGCTCCTTGAGAGTCCGGAGTTGGGAGCGCGGCTGGGCGCACGAATCTTCCTGAAACCCGAAACCTTGCAACGTACGGGTTCGTTCAAGTTCCGCGGCGCGTTGAACACGGTGCTGCAGATTCCCGAGGCGCGACGCAGTAACGGAGTTGTCGCATTTTCGTCAGGCAATCATGCGCAGGGCGTGGCTGCAGCTGCCTCGTTGTTTGGCATTCCCGCGACAATCGTCATGCCCAAAGACGCACCCCCGCCCAAAATTGCCGGCACGCGCAAGCTTGGCGCCGAGGTGATTTTCTACGATCGCTACCTCGAAGACCGCGAGGCGATCGCGCGTGAGATCGTCGATCGCACTGGGGCGACGCTCATTGAACCGTTCGACAACCCGATGGTCGTTGCCGGGCAGGGCACGATCGGACTGGAACTCGCCGCTGATGCGAGGGCGCTGGGAATTGCACTTGATGCGGTGCTGACACCGTGTGGTGGCGGAGGCCTCGTGAGCGGCATCGCGCTTGCGCTTTCGAAATCGAGCCCGGACACCGACGTGATTTCGGTCGAACCGGAAAGATTTGACGGCATGCGCGAGTCCATTGTGGCGGGAGAACGTACCAAAGCAACAGGCGGGCCACCGTCCCTTGCGGACGCGTTGATGGCGCCGATGCCAGGCAGAATTCCTTTCGCGCTCGCAAAGGAGCATTTAGCCGATGCGATTGCGGTGAGCGACCGCGATCTCAAAACCGCCGTAAGCTATGCCTTCCATCGCCTGAAGCTCATCGTCGAACCCGGCGGAAGTGCGGCGCTTGCAGCCGCTCTGAGCGCGAAAATCAACTTGAAGGACAAGACGGCAGCCATTGTCCTGACCGGCGCGAACTGCGACATCGCGACGATCGACGAATGTTGCCGTGCGGTCGTCGATCCTTAACGCGCCGCGCAATCCTTTGGGCTCAGGGCGCTTTCTCTTGCGCCGGGAAAGTGGTTAGCTTTCGGCAGCGACAAAAAACCAAAGCGTTGGGGCTTCTGGTGGAACGCGAAGGACGCGGCTCACTCCGCACCGTGACGGCAATCGTGCTATTTGTCTCGGCGCTGGGCTTGCTCGGCAATGCGACGTTGTCGCTATGGCCTGGTCCCAATGAGGCGCCGACGAGACAACTGCGCACCGGCCGCGATCTCGTTCTCGCCTACTCTCGCATTCGTCCAGGACTGACCCGCGCGTCGGAGCTTGCCCGCTATGGCTTCGACCCCACATCGAAGGGCACGCAACTCCTTTCGTATCTGGGCGTCATGGAACGCGTCATTCCCCATGACTCTCACCAGTTCGATCAGCTCGGCTCGGCGATTCAGGAATGTGTCGCGGCACGCGAGCGTTGCACGGCGCTCGTCTTCCATCCATCCGAACCAGCCAGGACCAGCAACGCGCACGGCGTCTTCACGGCGTTTTCCATGGGCGCCGACGCGGCTTCCCGCGCGCCGCAGGTGATGCTCCTTATCCGCGATGGACGGGTGACGTTCAAGACGATTTCGGGAGCGATCGAGCGGGTCCGCGCAAACCAATCGCAACGCGAAGCCCGCGCCGTGCCCGTGCCATTTCGAATGAGCGATTGACCGGCGCTGGATCGCCTAGCGCGGCGCCAACACCATCATCATCTGGCGGCCTTCCATCTTCGGCCATTGCTCCATCTTGGCGACGGGCTCCACGTCCTTGTGGACGCGGTTGAGCAGTTCCATACCGAGATTCTGATGCGCCATTTCGCGACCGCGAAAGCGCAGGGTCACCTTGACCTTGTCGCCGTCATCGAAGAAGCGGCGCATCGCCTTCATCTTGGTATCGTAGTCATGGTCGTCGATGGTCGGGCGCATCTTGATCTCCTTGATCTCGATGACCTTCTGCTTCTTGCGCGCCTCGGCGGCCTTCTTCTGCTGTTCGTATTTGTATTTGCCGTAGTCCATGAGCTTGACCACCGGCGGTTTCGCTTCGGGCGAAACCTCGACCAGGTCGAAGCCTTTTTCTTCAGCGATTGCGCGGGCTTCATCGATGCCGATGGGGCCGTATTTGTGACCGTCATCTCCGATCAGAAGTATGGTGCGCGAAAAGATTTCCTCATTCACTCGGGGCCCGTCCTTGGCTGGCGCCTTGTCGGGCTGTTGAAAACGTCTGGGTACTATGACTCTCTCCTTTGTTGAGCCCGCATGAGAACGCGTTCCGCGAGGACTTTGCCTGGGTCTCGCGAAACGATTGCTCGGATCTTGATCGTGGCTTGGGTCCTCTCCGCGTCGCGCGGGCGACGGCTAACCCTTATAGAATAGGAGCCGGACGCGGATTCGCAAGGGCTATTCGGCCACATCGACCCGGGATTCTGCTTCCAATTTGATGCGTTTTATGACGGTTTCGAGCGGCATTGGCCCAAGATCCTTGCCCGACCGCAGCCGCACGGCGACCTTGCCCTCGGCCGCCTCGCGTTCGCCGACCACCAACATGTAGGGGATCTTCTGCAACTGCGCATCGCGGATCTTTTTCTGCATGCGCTCATTCGCAAGATCGATATCGACGCGAAGGCCGGCGGTTCCATTGACCACCGGCTCCTTGAAGAGCGCATCGACGACCTTGTGGCCGTACTCCGCCGCTTTCTCGCTGATCGGAATCACGCGCGCCTGGATCGGCGCCAGCCAGGTCGGGAAGTTGCCGGCATAGTGCTCGATCAGGAACGCCGTGAAGCGCTCATGCGAACCGAGCGGCGCGCGGTGGATGACATAGACCGGATGCTCGTGACCATCCTCGCCGATATAGTTGAGGTTGAAATTGGTCGTTGCCATGAAGTCGAGCTGGTTGGTCGAAATCGCATACTCCGTTCCGATGACCGACTTGATCATGAAATCGACCTTGGGTCCGTAGAAGGCAGCCTCGCCCTTCGCTTCCACATAGGGAAGCCCGGACTCGTTCATCGCCTGACGGATGACGTCGGCTGCGGCACTCCACTTCTGCGGCTCGTTGACAAAGTTGTGCTGCTTCGTCAGATCCGGAAGCGAGAAGCGCATATAGTATTCCGTGATCCCCATCATGTCGTAATAGCGGGCGTGCAGGCGCATCACCTTCAAGAACTCATCCTTCGCTTGATCGAAGCGGCAGTAGATATGCGCGTCGTTCTGCGTGAAACCGCGCACACGCATTAATCCTGAAAGGCCGCCCGACGCTTCGTAGCGGTAGCAATGGCCATATTCCGCCAGTCGCACAGGAAGCTCGCGATACGAATGGCGCGTCGCCAGATAGATCATGTGGTGATGCGGGCAGTTCATCGGCTTCAGGTAATATTTCTCGCCCTCGATATCGAGCGGCGAGTACATGTCGTCCTTGTAGTAGTCGATATGGTGTGAGCGGACGTAGAGATTTTCCTTGGTGATCTCTGGTGTGGAGACGCGCCGGTAGCCGTCGCGCCGCTCTTCCTGCACGGCGAGGAATTCCAGTTCCTGCCGGATCACCATGCCGTTCGGCATCCACAGCGGCAGTCCGGCGCCGACATCGGGCGAGAAGGTGAAAAGTTCGAGATCGCGGCCGATCTTGCGATGGTCGCGCTTCTCCGCTTCCTCGAGCCGATGCAGATGCTCGTCGAGTTCCTTCTGGTCGCGCCAGGCCGTCCCATAGATGCGCTGGAGTTGGGCGTTCTTGGCGTCGCCGCGCCAATAAGCGCCGGAGATCTTGGTCAGCTTGAACGCGTCGCCGATCTTGCCGGTGCTCTGAAAGTGCGGACCGCGGCAGAGATCGTGCCAGTCGCCGTGGAAATAGATCGAAACCTCTTCGCCCGCCGGAATGCGCTCGATCAGCTCGGCCTTGTACTTCTCGCCGATATCCTTGAAGTGCTTGACCGCCTTGGCGCGTGGCCAGACTTCGCGCCGCGTCGGCAGGTCGCGCTTGATGATCTCGCGCATCTTGGCTTCGATTTTCGGTAAATCCTCCGGCGTGAAGGATTCGTTGCGCGCGAAGTCGTAATAGAAGCCGTCGTCGATCGCCGGACCGATGGTCACCTGGGTTCCCGGGAAAAGCTCCTGCACCGCCATGGCGAGGACATGCGCCGCATCGTGGCGGATGAGTTCCAGCGCCTCGGAATCCTTCCTGGTGATGATCCGGATTTTCGCGTCGTGCTCGATGGGGCGGAAGAGGTCCCATTGCGCGCCGTCGACTTCCAGGATGAGCGCCGCCTTGGCGAGGCCAGGACCGATGGCTTGGGCGATCTCTGCGCCTGTCACGCCCTTTTTGAAGTCCAGCGTCTTGCCGTCGGGCAGGGTGATATGAAGCGGCGAAGACGAGGCGGACATGGTGTTATCTCCATACGGAAGAGCGGGCGGACCATCAGTCAAGCTTACGTGACAAGTCAAGGCAGTACGGCAAATTGCGGATATGCGGTTGTCGGCGCCTCGCTCTTGCGCGAAGATAGTGTCGGACGGGCGAGTTGCGGAGAACGACATGAAGACAATCGCGATATTGGCCGCTCTGACGGCGCTCGGCATCGCCGGCGTCACGCCCGTGGCGGCGGCACCTGTGTGCCTGAACACCTTCTACATCGACAGCAGCCGCGTGGTGGATCCCCAGACCATCATCTTTCGGATGAAGGACGGCTCGCAGTGGCGTAACACGCTGCGCACGCCCTGCAAGGGACTTCTGTTCCACGGCTATACGTACAACGTGCAGCACACCGAACTGTGCGACTACGGCCAGTCGATCCGCGTGTTGCAGACGCACGAAATCTGCACGCTGGGCAGCTTCACCAAGGTGGCGCCGGCGCACGCCTGAAAGGGCTGAGCGAGGCGCGGGCCCCTCTGCGGCTCGCGCGCGCTCTGTCCGGCAACGATGGCGGGGCGGGGAGCGAATGCCGGAACGACCTTTGAGCGCAAATCGCCGATGAAGCCGGCTCGTTTTGCCGTATTGCTGTTGCTTGTCCTCACGGCGTGCAGCAGCGAGGCGCCCAGCGACAAGGCGATGCGCAAAACCTTCGCGGCCAAGCGCCAGGCGTTCGAGACCTTGCGCACCGAGCTTTGCCGGTTGCGCTACGATCTGACGATCAGTCGCGACCCCAACTGGACTCAGCCGCAGATTCCGCTCGCCGACGAAAGGCGGCTGCGCGGCGAACTCGCCGCGCTTGGCGCCAGGAGCGTCAAATACCTGCGCGGTTGCCAGCTCTGGATCGAGATCTGGTCGTCCGGTGTCGGCCGCGATGCCTCCTACAAGAAGTATCGTTACGGGCCGCCGCTGTTCCGCATCATCGAAATCAAGGAACCGCCGCAAAGGGACCTCAACACTTATCTCGACAGTCGCGCCCGCATCGCCTCGTTCGAGAAGAACATCGAAGGCGATTGGTGGATCGAACTCGATCACTGGCGCTGAGGCGTACAAAAAAGGGCGGACACCCCCCGCGTCCGCCCTGGTGCATGAGTGCATGGCAGGCAAGCGCAAGACCGTCATGGCCAACCGCAAGCACCTTCACTGTCTCCACCTCGGTCTGTGCGAAAACCGGAGGACGTGCTTGGCCCCCTTGGGTGAGCGAAACCGGTCGTTCCGTGAAGCAAGGGTGCGCGCGAGCTCGCACCCGGACCTGTATGGTCTCGCGGTGGATTCATGCGGTCATGCTCAAGCTCCCGTCTTGCCTGGTGCAGAGATGGGATGCCAAAATAGGAATTCAAGCCTTAAATCGGCGGGAAATACGTATATTTTCCTGACAAATGACGCAGATACCGGAATAGGCCAAGGCCGCCGGCTCGGAGGTCACGCCGACAGGGTCGGGAGCGACTTCGGGGCGGCGGCCTATCGGCACTGGTCGTCGCAAAGACGTTCGTCGATTTATGAGTACGAACGCCAGTGACAAAAGTCGGACCTGATATTCGCACGCGCCGGGATGCGAGCGTCCTTCAAACGCCCCCGAGAAAATCCATCTTGCCGATGGTGATGCCCTTGTGTCTCAGAAGGTCATAGGCCGTCGTCACATGGAAGAAGAAATTCGGCAACGCGAAACCTGTCAGGAAATCGCGGCCGGTGAATTTCATCTCGCCCTGGGGAAATTTCATGACGATCTCGCGGTCTTCCGCACCGACGACCTTGTTGGCGCTGACGCTCTTGAGAAAGGCGATCGTTCTGGCGATGCGCTGCTGCAACTCTGGAAACGTCGTCTCGGTGTCGGCCATCGCCGGTGCCTCGACGCCGGAGAGCCGCGCCGCCGCGCCCTTTGCGGCATCGCTGGCGATCTGGATCTGGCGCGTGAAGGGATGCATGTCAGGCGCAAGCCGGGCTTCGAGCAGAGACGAGAGCGGCTTGTCCTCCGCCTTCGCCTGCGCCACGGCCTTGTCCATGATCTTGGAAAGGTTTTCGAGGCTTCGGATCATCGGCGGAATGGCGGCGTCGTAGATTGTGAAGGGCATCGCGTTTCCTCTTGTGAATGGGCGGCGCGGAGAGAAGGCCGAATTTTGTTCGGGTGCAAGACTTGAAAGTAAGCGCGGCGGACCAGTGTTGGATAAGAGCTAAACAAAAAGGCCCGGTGGTGACACCGGGCCTTTTTTTTTCGTTCGTAAGATGAGTGGCCGGGTCGCGCTTCGCTACGCTCGCTGCCTGGCCATGACGGGCTTAAAAGTCCATGTCGCCCATGCCGCCGCCCATGCCGCCGCCAGGCATGCCGCCGCCAGCCGCTTCCTTCTTCGGACGATCGGCGACCATCGCCTCCGTCGTGATCAGGAGAGAAGCGACGGACGATGCGTTCTGCAGCGCCACGCGCACGACCTTGGTCGGGTCGACGATGCCTGTGTCGATCAGGTCGGCATAGGTTTCTGTCTGCGCGTCATAGCCGTAGGTGGTCGACTTCTGCTCGAGCAGCTTGCCCACGACGATGGAGGCTTCGACGCCGGCGTTCTCGACGATCTGACGGATCGGGAACTGGATCGCCTTGCGCACGATCGCGATGCCCTGGGTCTGATCCTCATTCTCGCCGGTGACGCCGTTCAAGGACTTGGTGGCATACAAGAGAGCCGTACCGCCGCCCGGAACGATGCCTTCCTCGACCGCGGCCTTGGTCGCATTGAGCGCGTCGTCGACGCGATCCTTGCGTTCCTTGACCTCGACTTCGGTGGCGCCGCCGACCCGGATGACCGCAACGCCGCCTGCGAGCTTCGCGAGGCGTTCCTGCAGCTTCTCCTTGTCGTAGTCCGACGTCGTTTCCTCGATCTGGGTCTTGATCTGGCCGACGCGGGCCTGGATTTCGGCCTTCTTGCCGGCGCCGTCGATGATCGTGGTGTTGTCCTTGTCGATGCGCACCTTCTTGGCCGTGCCCAGCATGTTCAGCTTGACGTTCTCGAGCTTGATGCCGAGATCCTCGCTGATCACCTGGCCGCCGGTCACGATGGC
>DATLOU010000113.1:0-15448 GCA_035536115.1 Rhizomicrobium sp. | reverse complement strand
GATCGCCGTCGCCGCCCTTGCCTGTTCCTTGTCGCTCTTCTCGATCGGCCGCTGGCTGGGCGCGCTCTAGTTCGCTCAACCGATCCAGCTGAAGGGCCGAAAGCGCAGCCCGATCGCATATTGCAGCTGGATCGCGACGATCAGTCCGATGCTCCAATAATTCGAGAACACGCAGAGCGCCGCCGCGCCGGCGTAGAGAATCTGCGCGATGACGACGCGCCGGACCAGCGCGCTGTCGGTTCCCTCCGGCGCATCGCGCTTGACGAGCCCCAGGGCCCGCGCGCGATACCAGCCGGCGAGCAAGGTGGCGCCGAGGAACGCGATGTTGAACCAATAGACGAAGAGCGCCGTGCGGTAGGCGATGAACTCGGCCAGCAGCGAGGTCGAAAACGGCACCAACGTCACGGCCATCAGAAACGCGATGTGGATCCAGGCATAGCCCCGCTCGCTCCGTTCCAGAAGATCGTGCTGCGTATTCTGGCCGACCCAGAAGATGCCGAGCGTCAGGAAACTCATCAAATAGGTCAGAAGCCGCGGGCTGAGCTCGACCAGCGCACGGCCGAGTTCGGCTTCGCTATGGATGGTGAAAGCCGCCGGCACATGCAGATCGAGCGCCAGGACCGTCATGGCAAACGCGAACACGCCGTCGCTCAACGCCGCCAGCCGGTCGGCGCTCCTGCCGGCGATGAGATTGTAGATGGTCCTCACGCGTTCCTACTCATACGCGACCCCCGTCACGGCCCAGCCATAGCACTGCACACGCCATCGGCCGTCTTCCCTGACGAGCATGAACGACCAGCCGCCATCTTCTTGAAACGGGCGGCCGTTCGACGTGCCTTGCCAGTGCGTCGGCAGGGAAAAGAACGCGCGCGCGTCGTCGCAGGCGAAATCCTGCGCCGGCCCGAAGCTCGGGCGAAGATTTGCCAGCGTCGCCGCATGCTCGCGCATGCCCTTTGCCCATTGCGAGACCGCGTCAGGGCCGGAGAACAGATGCGGCGCAAAATTCTCCAGGATCACGACGCCGTTCCCGGCAAAAGCGTCGAGCATGGCGTCGTCGCCTGTGGCGATGAAGCGCGCAATCTTGGCCACGAGAGCCAGCATCTCTGAATCCGGCTCGCGCATCAGATCACCGGCTCGTCCACGAAGCTACGGCCTTCGCGGTCTTCGATCTCGACGATCCAGAGATCGGGGTCATACTTGATCTGGCGTTCGAAATAGCCATTGGCTTTTTCTTCGTCGCTCGCGTCTCCCAAGGGCTTCGCCCAGACGCGTCCGCCTTCGCCGTCGCGCGCCTGGTTCAGGATGGTGCAGGTGCCGTCGAGCTTGGAGATCTTGATGAAAATCGCGCCGGCTTCTTCCGAGCCTTTGCGCGCGACATAGGCCGAGGCGCCAGCCACTTCGGCGCGGCGGATCAGGGCGCGAACGAAGATGCCGGCTTTGAGGCGCGGGGTCATGGCCAACTCTGCCATGCCACCGTCACTCAGCCAACTTGCGTTTGCGGCACCTCGCCGTCGGCGGTGGCGATCAGCGCGCGCGGCACCAGGAGGATGGTCGGCAGAATGAGCGCATAGGTGATGGTGATCGCGGCAACGCAGATGCCGAAACCGCCGAAGCGGTCATAAAGCGACGTGCCCAAAAGATCGCCGAACCGTCCTGCGATGTAATAGAGGCCGATCGACATCATCAAGACGGTGCCTTCGAGCCCGCGCGGACACGAACGGATCATGAGATCGTAATAGGCCGCGGTGGCGACCCCGCCCATCAAGCCGATCGGCGCTGCGGCGATGAGAGCCGCCGTCGCAGAATGGACAAAGAGCAACGGAATGAACTGCGGCACCCCTACGGCGGTGCCCCAGAAGAGCAGCGTGCGCAGCGGATATTTGCGGCAGAGATAGCCGAACAGAAGATAGGTCGGAATGAAGGAAACAGCGAAAATCGCGTTCCATTCGCCCCATTGCGCATCGTTGCTGTGCAAGGTGTTCTGCAGATAATACTGCAAGGGCGTTACCGAGCCTGGCGCAAAACTCCACATGAACCAGATGGCGAGTGCCGGATAGACCGGCCAATGCTTCAGCAGACGCTTCATGTCGCCGAACGGGTGGGTCTTCTCCCCGGGTGCGTCGTGCACCTGGTCGAAGACCACGCGCGGATGCCAGAGCGCGAAGGCCGCTATCGCCAGCATGATCGCGGCGCCGGTGAGAAAGAGAAGTCGCGCCGCGTCGCCCGCATTCTTGCCTTCCAGCATGTCGCTGAACACGCCACCCAGCCAATACGAGCCCAGTACCGGCAACGATTGGACGACGTTCCACACAGTCGCGACCTGACCCGACATGACGTTGCGCTGGCCGAGCGCAGAGGTGAGTCCCGCCTGCGCCGCATTGACGAAGAGAAAAGCGATGGTCGAGAGCGCGACGGCGAAGAGCAGCATCGTGTAGCTGACGTCGGCGAACGCAAAATAGACGTAGACGGCCGCAGTGATGGCGCCGAACACCATCATGTAGCCGCGATCGCGCGAGCGGAAGGGATTGAACACGTCGCGTGCAAAGCCGAAGAGGAACGACACGTACAGCGGGATCGACGCTACAAGGCGGAAGATGGCCACTTCGTGCGCCGAAAGATGCAGCTTGTTCTTGAGGAAGAAGCTGATGGGAACATCGATCAGCCCGAGGAACGGCGCGCCGAAGTTGAGCAGGAAGATGATCACGCCGAGATAAAGAAGAATGCGAACGCGAACCGAAACCGGAAGTAGTGTCGGCGCCTCGGCGGCACTGGCCTGGGCTTCGGCTGACATGGCTGGGCGTCCACAAGTTCGCGGATCTGAGGCTTGCACAAGCTTTGCAGCGGCGCCATCCCGGCAGCCTCACAGGCGCGCGCTTACGTCGCGCGCTAAGCCGCGCGGAAGGGGATGACGTTGCCTTCCTTGGGCGCGACGCGCTCGCCTTTTTCGTCGATGGCCGCGAAGGGCAGAAAGACGCGCACGGTCGTGCCCTCGCCCAAGACGGATTCGATCACCGCCTCGCCGCCATGCATCGCGGCAAAGGCCTTGACCAGCGCGAGGCCGAGTCCGGTTCCTTCCTTCGAACGAACCTGCTCGCTCTCGACCTGCTCGAACGGCCGACCGAGCCTTTCCAGATCGCGCGCCGAGATGCCGACACCGGAATCGCTCACCGCGAGTTCGATGCCGCGCTGATCGCGCGTCGCAATGACCCGCACGTCGCCGCCGCGCGGGGTGAACTTGACGCCGTTGGTCAAAAGATTGATCAGCACCTGCTTCACCGCCCGCTTGTCGGCGAAGATTTTGTGGGCGCCCGGCGCAACGTTGAGCTTGAGGACCACGCCGGCCCGTTCGGCCTGCAGCTTGACAAAGCGCACCGCCTGGCCGGCGATCTCGTTCAGGTCGAACACTTCCTCGAACAGTTCGAACTTCCCGGCCTCGATCTTCGACATGTCGAGAATACCGTTGATCAGTTCCAGGAGATGCCCGCCGGATTCGTGGATCAGCTTGGAGTATTCGAGATATTTCGGACTTCCGACCGGTCCGAACATCTCGTGCGTCATCACTTCGGAAAAGCCGATGATGGCGTTCAAAGGGGTGCGCAATTCGTGGCTCATATTGGCGAGGAAACTCGTCTTGGCGCGTGACGCACTCTCGGCCAGATCGCGCGCCTCGATCAGCGCGCGCTCCTGCGCCTTTCGCTCGGAGATGTCGCGCGTGACGGCGACGATGTCGGCCGCCTCGTTGTGGGCGGGCGTTGCCGGACGGCAGCGGATCTCGGCCCACACATAAGAGTTGTCGCGCCGGCGCATGCGCACTTCTGCGGAGGCGGCGCGTGCGAAATAGGCCGCCTCCATGAAAGCCGCCTGCATGGCGCGCAGATCATCGGGATGCACCAAGGCCGACGGCGCCAGTCCGATCAGGTCCTCAGGTGCGCGATCCAGAATGGTCTGCGCGGCGGGACTGGCGAAGCGGATGCGCCCGTCGGAGGAGTGGCGCGTGATCAGGTCCATCGCATTGTCGGCGAGGAAGCGGTACATCGCCGCCCCTTCCGCGACCGCCATGTCGGCGGCCTGCTGGCGTTCCTGCGCTGCGGCGGCAACGAGGGCGGCCTGGATGACCGCGGCGAGAACGGAGACGGCATAGATCTCCCAGACCTCGATCGGCAGGCGCGAGGGCGGCAGCGCAGCCAACGCCTGCAGGGCGGCCACGACGACAATCGCAATCGCCGCGGCGCTCGCGGCCCGCAGCACCGCCGGACGCCCGCCCGAGAGTGCTGCTTCGGCGGGCACCAGCGCGAACCACACGATCAGCGGCGAGAGCACGCCGCCCGTGAGCGCGGAAAGATAGCCGATCAAGGCTGCGAAGAGCGCGATAGCCAACGTCTCGAGCGCCGGCAACGAGACGCGGGTGAAGCCGAGCAGCGCCAGAAAAGCCGGCGCCAAAAGTCCGGCCATGGCGATCAGTTCGGCAAGATCGGGCCGGCCGACCATCGCGATGAACCCGACACCCAGCGCCACCCCGATGGCCGCCTTCGATGCTTGCACAGTGATGAACATGCGGCGCTGGGCGCGCTCGCCGGTAACAGGTTCACTGCCGTAGATGTTAATCGCCATTAAAGGATCGGCCCCGTTTGCAGCGAGGGAGACGCCATCCTGAAACAGTTAGCTTAACGAAGGTTGAACGCGCGGGAACTTCGTTCGCTTCTTCTCAACACCTGTGGCGGAACTTATTCACGGATTCTTATGGCGGTACGCCGATTTCCTCGGTCAAGTCCGATTCGCATGTTCAAGAAACGCCTGCGACGGAACGCAAAATACTGTGGACAGTTTAGGCGAATGCGCCCTTCCCGCGTCGCGCGTCGATGGACCTTTAACCGGCCGCCCGCAAATTTCATTGCCATGCAACTCTTTTGAACTTTAGCCATTGTTTAAAGTCAGGCGTGCATGCTTGCGCGCAGATAACAAGAAATTGGGGTGTCCGGCATGCTCTTTCGCGCGATTTTCTGGATCGGGCTTGTCGCCTTCCTGATGCCGCATGAGCCCGACCTCGGCTTCGGCAGGCCCGGCAGCCAGCCAAACGCGCACGCGCGCGCTGCCACGGACGGCAGCGAGAAATTCCTCGCAAACGTGCGCTCGCTCGCACTGCGCAATCTCGACCAGGTCCGCGCCGATCTCGCCACCAACGGACATCCGCTCTACCGCCTCGTTTGACATGGGGGCATTCGCGCGTGCCAATGGACGCGCATGGACCCCAGCGAACATCGCGTCGTGCCGCTGCGCGGCTTTTCCGACCTCAAAGTCGGCGAAGTCTTCCATCTTCCGTCGCGCACCATCGGAGAGGCGAATTTCGCCGCCTTCCAGACCGTCAGTCTCGACAATCATCCGATCCATTATGACGTCGAATACTGCAAGAGGCTGGGCTATCCGGCGCCCCTTGCGCACGGGTTGCAAGTCTTGAGCTTCACCGCCGCGGGAGCGGGCCTGTTTCCCCATGTCATCGGCGAAAAACTGATCGGTTTCATCGAGGTGAACGCAAAGTTCCTCAAAGCCGTCTTTCCCGGCGACACGCTTTATCCCGCACTCACCATCAGCGAACTCACGCCTCAACGCACGACCGGAATCGTCGCCATGCGGGCCACGGTGCACAACCAGAAGAGCGAACTCGTGCTCGACGGCGTCCACCGCTATCTGATGAAACTATGACCCCCCGTCCTTGATCCAGCTGCGCAGCCGCGCGCGAGCCCTGAGGCGCAGACCGTAGTGGTCGGCAAGACGGTCGAGCGCGATGGCGAGAACCACCTTTGCCGAGCGCACGGGCCAGCCCTTGGCGCGTTCGGCCTCTTCCAATCCGCGCAAGTGACAGCAGACATCGAACAGAAGATCGTTGAGGCCCGGCCCCGCCGCCCGCATGGCGGCCGTGAAGCGTTGCTTGGCCGCGAGCACCATGTCGGTCAGCGGCGCTTCGGCGCGCTGGCCGCCGGCATTGCGGATCAAGGGCTGGGTCAAATCGATGCCCATGCGCGGCGTCAATCCGGCCAGCGTGAAATCGCGCCGCAACCGTTCGCCGGCATCGAATTGCACCGCGTCGATCACCCGGCGATGCCAAAGACGCGCGAGCGGCGATTCCGCCCAATTGATCGTGATGGATTCTTCCTTGCCGTCGGCACGCATCACCGTGCGGGTTTCGACGAGCTGATGCTGAAGCTGAAAACGATCGCCGGTCATCACAGGCGCTCCGCGATGGCGCGCAGCAACGTCTCCAGCCAGCCGAGCGTGCGATCGAGATCGGGATCATCGCGCAACGCTTCGACGCGCTGGATGGCGTGGCACACAGTCGAGCGGTCGCGCGCGAAGGCTTTCGCGACATCGCCGATGCTGAGCGAGAAGACGATGTGCGCGAGATACATCGCGATCTGACGGGCGAACGCGGCGTGCGAATTGCACCGCGACGCCGCACGGATTTCGTCGAGGGCGACGCCATAAGCCTGCGCCACCAGGATTTGCGTGACGCCGGCGCAGAGCGGACGCGCGACCAAACTCTCTTGCAAAATCAAATCGATCTGTCCCATGAAAGTCCCCTTATGTTGCGGCCCTTCGGGGCCGTGAAGGATAATTATCCTACAAACTGGGCCCTGTTGGATAAGTTTGCAACTTTTCATAGTAATTTGGCGCGAAACCGCGGCTTTGGGCCAAAATCTATCCACGCCCAAAGACAAAGTCCCGGCGGATATGATGGGAGTTCCAGAGACTTCGCGGCGCGGTTGACTTGCAACCCGCCGGCCGTACACACGTTGAAATTGTGGGATTAATGTCTTACGCCAGCTCCTGAAAATGCGCGGCGGCGATCCCCTTCCGGGCGCGCGCGCTGATACATTCGTCGCGCAGCCACGGACGCGTCACATGGCGAAGTCACATCCGATCCTTGCCGCGCTCGCGCTTATTCTGGCCGCGAGTTTGTCGGGCTGCATCTTCTTCGAGACCAAAGCCATGCGCGCGATGCGCAATGATCCCAACTTCAGGGCCGGCTATTCCGACGGCTGCGCCAGCGCCAATGCGCGCGGCACATCCTTCAGAGGCGAGAAAGTTCGCGACGAGGGGTTGTTCAAGACGAACGAACCGTATCGCACCGGCTGGTCCAACGGTTACAGCACGTGCAACAACCAGCTCTACAGCCCGGGCACACCCAACATCAGCGACATGCCCGATCACCGGCCCAATCCGTAGACGGACGATTGCCCCGAACGCGCCTTAATGTGCCGTTAACCCTGGCGGCTCAGGGTGTTCGACGTGACGCACGGTTGGAACTGTCATATAATCCGTGTACGTCGCTATGGCTTCTGAAGGCAGACTGCGATGTTGGGACATCTGGTGCACAATCCCGAGCTGGACGAACGGCCGATCACGCATCCGCCGATGCTGCCCCAATGGATGCGCCGCGCGTTTGCTGCGCTCTTCCGCCGTCACCAGCACTGAGATCGCAAGCGCTTCCTACGAATATTTGCGCGGCTGCCACCAGGGAAAATAGGGCGGCATGTCGCCTGAGACTTTTTGCGGGAATTTGGCCGGCCGCTTTTCCAGAAACGAGACCACGCCTTCCTTCACGTCGGCCGAGGCGCCGCGCGAGTAGATGCCGCGGCTGTCGACCTTGTGCGCTTCCATCGGATGATCCATGCCGAGGCCCTTCCACATCATCTGGCGGATGAGTGCGATGGAAACCGGCGCGGTGTTGTCGACGATCTCCTTAGCGATGGCGCGGGCGCGCGGCAGGAGCTGGTCGGGCGGAACGATCTCAGCGACGAGGCCGCCGGCGAGCGCCTCCTTCGCGTCGAATACTTTGCCGGAGTAACACCAGGCGAGCGCCTGCTGGATGCCGACGAGGCGCGGCAGGAACCAGCTCGAAGCGGCTTCCGGTACGATGCCGCGGCGCGAAAAGACGAAGCCGAAACGCGCCTGCTCGCTAGCGATGCGGATGTCCATGGCGAGCTGCATGGTCACGCCGATGCCGACGGCGGGCCCGTTCACGGCGGCGATCACCGGTTTCAGGCATTCGAAGATCTCGAGCGTCAGCCGGCCGCCGCCGTCGCGCACACGCTCATCGCTCCAGTTCACCTGGTCGACCGGGCCGGCGTTGCGCTCGGGCCGATCGCTGCGTTGCGTCGCATCGAAGGTCGAGGCACCCGCGGAGAGGTCCGCGCCGGCGCAAAAAGCGCGCCCTGCGCCGGTGACGATGACGCAGCGAATGGCGTCGTCCTTGTTCGCGGTCTGAAACGCGTCGATCATCTCGTGCATCATCGTGCCGGTGAAGGCGTTGAGCTTCTCGGGACGGTTCAACGTGATGGTCAGGATGTTGTCGGCGACGTCGGTGATGATTTCCTTGTAGGCCATGGCGATCTCCAGAAGGGCGCGGGCGCCGAGCTTAGCCAACTTTGCGGTTGCCGCACGGACAGCTTCGTGCTACATGAGTGCTACACGCGTGCGACAAGGAAATACGCCATGAAAACCATGAATCTGCGCGATGCCAACCAGCAGTTTTCCAGGCTGGTGCGGGAGGTGGAGGACAGCGGGCAAACGGTGGTGGTTCTGCGCAACGGCAGACCCGTGGTCAAAATCAGCGCCATGGTGCCGAAGCCGTTGGCCCGCACGCCCGAACAAGATGCAGCGCTGGCCCGTCTTCTCGATCCGAAGAACCACTTCAGATCGCCGCAAGGTTGGACGTTCGACAAGCAAGAAATTTGGGATGAGCAGATCAATCGGCACGCCGTCGTGCGTTCGCTTCCCGACAAGACCGGTCT
Organism: Rhizomicrobium sp.; assembly: GCA_035536115.1. GTDB lineage: Bacteria > Pseudomonadota > Alphaproteobacteria > Micropepsales > Micropepsaceae > Rhizomicrobium. The sequence goes on along the minus strand of DATLOU010000113.1, from coordinate 6,659 downwards.
GAAGAAACCGAAAAAATCGCGCCACCGTGGATGAACTTCTGACGTTGGACGCCAATATCCTGGTCTATTCCCAGGATGAGCGCGATCTCCGCAAACACAGGATAGCGAGCGAGCTCATTGCGGGTCTTCGTACCAGCAATGCGCTTCTCACGACCATCACATTGGGCGAATTCTACACCGTGGCGGTCCGCAAATTCATGACTGCCGCGCAAGCAAGGGTGCGCGTCGAAGACTTCATGACCCTGGTCCCGGTCGTCGGCTACGGACCCACACACATCCTGCGGGCAGCGTCCGAAGTCGAGGCTGGCCGGTTTTCATTTTGGGACTCGGTGATGCTGGCTTGTGCCGAAGATACCGGCTGTACGATATGTCTCAGCGAGGACATGACGGACGGCGCACGGCTGGGAAATATCGTCGTCCGGAATCCGTTCGGGCCGCGCGGCCTCAACGAGGAGATCCGCGCATTTCTCGAGCCCTGAAGCGGCTACTCCGCGGCGACCTGCTGGCGTTGCGGCTGGGCGGTGTAGATGCCCCTGGCCATGCGTGCATCGATCTCGGTGATGGCGCGGCGCAACTCGACCAGCGATTCCTCGATGTCGATCTTCTGACGCTCGAGCTTGTGCAACTGCTCCTCGAATTTCTTGCGCGCATGCATGGTCTGGCGCACGCCGCCGTCATGCACGTCGTAGAGATCGAGGATCTCGCGGATCTCGGCGAGCGCGAAGCCGACGCGGCGGCCGCGCAGGATGAGGATGATGCGGGCGCGATCGCGCGCCGAATAGATGCGCGTCTGGCCGCGCCGTTCGGGCGCGATCAAGCCTTCGTCTTCGTAGAAGCGCAGCGTGCGCGCGGTGACGGCGAATTCCTTGGTGAGCTGGCGGATGGTGAACGAGCGGTTCATGTGCTTTGCCCGGGCGCTCGGCTTTCTCGCCTCGTCGCCGGACCTCCCTGACAATTTCTCAGTGCCCGATTATCCGCTTACGCTTACGTCAACGTCAAGCAAGAAGATTCGCGCCAAGTCAAGGCCTTATGAGAGAGCCGCCTCCGACCGGCTGGTTATTCAGTGTACGGAGAGTTTGCCCGTGGCTGGGCAACGGATGATGAGAAATAGTCAATCTTCAGCAGCGACGCGCCGAATCTTTTGCAATTCCTCACGCCGACCCGCTTGGCGATTTTTTGTGACCTTCGTGACTGCATTTGTCATTCGACTTGCACAAAGAGAGCGTACAAAAGTTGAGCCAGCGGGGGCATCGCCGGCTCAATGGAGGAAACGATGCCTGCTTATGAAATCTGTTACATCGACGAGAGCGGCAATCTCGCGCGCGCCTTCTCGGTTCGCTTCGAGAGCGAATTGCGCGCCAAGATCCTGGCGCATGCCATGAAGCCGTCCGATTGCCACCAGCTCGAAGTGTGGGATGGCAACAAGCTTGTCTATAGCCGTCCGGAACAGCAGCAGGTCGACGCCCGCTGGTGAGGTGCGCGCTCAATCGCCCGCGAACAGGCGATTGAGATCGCGTGCGCCGTGTACGATGTGAAGAACCTCGACGGTGTCCGTCAAAATGTGAAAGAGGATCACGTACGCGCTAAGGAACGCAACCCGAATTCCCTTGCCATAGGCTGGTCGCCGCGGATAGGAACGCGGCGCTGTTCCAATTCGTAGCGCCTTCTCCCTGAGTTGGCGCACGAATTCTCCGGCAAGCCGCGGGCTGTCCTGAGCGATGTAATCGAAAATATCTTCGAGATCTGTTTCGGCTTCAGCCGTGATGACAACATGCATCAGTGACGGTTGCGCCCTTGCCGCTTTTGATCCGCTTCCAGGGCACGATATTTGGCCTCAAGACGCGCAAACACCTCTTCCGCAGGCTTCACCTCGCCGCGCTGTCCAGCCTCGATCGATTTCTGGATTCGCCGGCGGAATTCGGCTTTCGTCTTTGGCACGCGCACGCGTTCGGGCAGTTCGCGCGGCTTTCCCTTCCATTCGCGTACCGCTTCGCGCACCACTTCGCTCGCAGTGGCGTAGCGGCCGGAATCGACGGCATACCGGATGTCGTCGACCATATCCTTGGGCAACGAAATCGAGATTTTGCGGACCTTGGCCATGCTTGCTCCGGTAGGAAGAATTGCTACTTTATCCTACCGAGCCGCTATTGGAAAGGCCGACCTCGAGGCGCTTGAGATCCTCACACAAGGACTGGCGGGTGAATTTCATTCCTGCCGCGCAATCCCCACCCTCACGCCGCGATCAGCTTTTCCCTCGTCGCCCAGTCGAGCGACTTCTTGAGCGCGCGCTCGAGCCGGTCGAAGAGTTCGTTGATTTCCGCTTCGTTGATGATGAGCGGCGGACAGAGCGCGATGCGGTCGCCGAGCAAGGGCCGTGCGATAAGCCCTTCCTCCTGCGCGAAGCCGCTGAGCGTCGCGGCTGCCTGGCGCGTGCCTTCGAAGCTCTTCTTGGTGTTCTTGTCCGCGACGAGTTCGATGGCGCCGATCAGGCCGACGCCGACCGCCTCGCCGACCAAAGGATGATCGGCCAGCGCCTTCAGCCGCTTCTGGAAGAGCGGCGCCACATGGCGAACATGGCCGACGAGATCGCGGCGTTGATAGATCTCGATCGTGCGAAGCGCGACCGCGCACGACACGGGATGACCGCCATAGGTGAAGCCGTGACCGAAGGTGCCGATCTTGCCCGACTCCTGCTCGATGATTTCGCTGAGCTCGGGCGAAAGAAGCACGGCGGAGATCGGCAGATAGGCGCTGGACAGCGCCTTGGCGATCGACATGCTTTCCGGTTCAAAACCATAGGTACCGCAACCGAACCATTCGCCGGTGCGCCCGAAGCCCGTGATCACCTCGTCGTCGATCATGGGAATCCCATGCTTGTCGAGAACGCGCGTGATGGCATCGAAATAGCCCTCCGGCGGCATGATCACCCCGCCCGCGCCCATCACAGGTTCGGCGATCATCGCCGCAATGGTGTCCGGTCCTTCGCGTTCGATCAGCGTGTTCAGGTTCTGGGCCAGGCGCGCCGAGAATTGCGTCTCGCTTTCGCCGGGTTCGGCACAGCGATAATAGTGCGGCAGATCGGCATGTCGCGCGAAGTCGAATGGCAAATCGAAGCTCTTGTGATTGTTGGCAAGACCGGTGAGCGAGGCGCTCGCCAGCGTCACGCCGTGATAGGCCTTGATGCGCGAGAGAATCTTTTTCTTCTTCGTCTGGCCGCGCGCATTCGAAGCGTACCAATAGAGCTTGATCTGAGTATCGTTGGCTTCCGATCCGGAGTTGGCGAAGAACACCTTGCCGACCGCAAACGGCGAAATCTCCTTCAGCTTCTCGGCCAGCGCGATCGCGGGCTCGTGGCTCCTGCCACCGAAGAGGTGACCATACGCCATCTTGCGCATCTGTTCGGCGGCGACATCGGCAAGCTCGTTCTCGCCCCAGCCGAGCGCGGTGCACCAGAGCCCGGCCATCGCCTCGATATAGTCCTTGCCACTCTCATCATAGACGCGCACGCCCTTGCCCTTCTCCAGGATCATCGGGCCGGTGTCGCGGAATTTCACGAGGTTGGTGTAGGGATGCAGCACGCTCTGCACGTCGCGCATCTGGGCATTGGAAAGCGGCATGATGGGATCCTGTCGATGGGGATGGCTTCTATAGCAGAAATCAGCGCCGCTTTGGCCCCGCATTTGCGGGGCAAGAGGCATGCGGACGCGTCCGACTAACGCGCGCCGGGCGGCACCTCGACATGGTCGTAGTCGAAGAGCGATGTCATGACGTCACCGCCGCCAAGCCGCACTTCGGTCTTAAGCGGCAATCCGTTCGCCTTCGAGATCCAGATCCGGCTATGGCTGGCACGGGCCGGCGTCTGGTCTTCGACCATATAGAGCGTGGTGACAGCGCCGTTGATCGCCTCGTCGCCGCTCAGCTGACAAACCAGTTGATCCTTCAGCGTCGTCTTGTTGACCTTGTCGATCAGCTCCTTGGTGGTCATCGGCATCGTGTTCCACACCCGGCGCATCTCGACATACATTTTGTCGCCCGTCATGACGATATGGCTGGTCGTGGGCAAGTCGCCGGAATGTTCGATTTTGATGCTTGCGGCATACGGTCTGCTCACCCCGGCCAAGGTCGCCGCGCGCACGTCGGCACAGGTGTCAGCCGCCAGCGCATGCGACGCGAGCAAGGCCCAGAACGCGGCACTTGATGCGAACGGGAACTTCATGGCGCTGCGCTCGGTCTGGATTACGTCGTGCAGTCTAAGGCTGCCCGGGTTGGCTGCAAGGGTTCGCCATCGTGGGCCGCCTCGCGAAGCGTTTGCCCGCTTCGCGGCCGCTTCCTATGATGCGGCGACAAAATGGGGAACTGGCCATGTTGGGGCTGATGCAGGACTGGCCGTTGCTGGTCCACAAGATCATCGATCATGCCGCGCTGTTTCACGGCGATCGCGAAGTGGTGAGCCGCAGCGTCGAAGGCCCCATCCACCGCACCAACTACCGCGAGATTGCCATGCGTTCCCGAAAGGTCGCCGAGGCGCTGGACCGGCTTGGCATCAAGCCGGGCGACCGGGTGGCGACGCTCGCCTGGAATACATGGCGCCATCTCGAGACCTGGTACGGCATCGCCGGCATCGGTGCGGTCTATCACACGCTCAATCCCCGGCTCTTTCCCGACCAGCTCGTCTACATCGCCAATCACGCCGAAGACAAAGTCCTCTTCTTCGACATCACTTTCGCCGATCTCGTGGCCCAGATCGCGCCCAAGCTGAAGAATGTCGAGATCTACGTTGCGATGACCGACGCGGCGCATTTGCCCAAGGCGAATATCCCCAATCTCGTCGCCTATGAAGAGTTCATCGCCGGTTCGAGCGGCACGTTCGCGTGGAAGGAGTTCGACGAGAAATCGGCGTGCGGTCTCTGCTATACCTCGGGCACCACCGGCAATCCCAAGGGCGTGCTCTATTCGCATCGCTCCAACGTCATCCACGCGTTGATGGCGGCACAAACCGACGCGCAAGGCATCTCAAGTCGCGATTGCATCCTTCCCGTGGTGCCGATGTTTCACGCCAACGCCTGGGCACTGGCGTTCAGCGCGCCGATGGTCGGTTCCAAGCTCGTCTTGCCCGGACCAAAGCTCGACGGTCCATCGCTCTGCGAACTTCTGACCGACGAGGTCGTGACGCTGACGGCGGCGGTTCCGACCGTGTGGCTCGCGCTCCTGCAATATCTCGAGCAGAGCGGAAAGACGCTGCCGCACATGAAGCGTGTCTTGATCGGCGGGTCGGCCTGTCCGCGCTCGATGATCGAGACGTTCGAGAAGAAGTATGACGTCCAGGTGATCCATGCCTGGGGCATGACGGAGATGAGCCCCTTGGGCACGCTCGGCACGCTCATGCATCACGTCGCGGAGCTTCCCTACGACCAGCAGCTCGACTTCAAGTGCAAGCAGGGCCATCCGGTGTTCGGCGTCGAAATGAAGATCGTGAACGACGCCGACGAGGAGATGCCGCGCGACGGCAAGGCCTTCGGCCGCCTCAAGGTGCGAGGCCCCGCGGTTGCCAAAGGTTACTTCCGCGGCGAAGGCCAGGATGCCTTCGATGCCGAAGGCTGGTTCGACACCGGCGACGTCGCGACGCTCGATCCCGACGGCTACATGACCATCACCGACCGCTCCAAGGACGTGATCAAGTCCGGCGGCGAATGGATCTCGTCGATCGAGATCGAGAATATCGCGGTCGGGCATCCAGCCGTCGCCGAAGCCGCGGTCATCGGTGTGCGCCACCCCAAGTGGGACGAACGGCCGCTCTTGATCGTGGTCTTAAAGCCCGGCCAGAAGGCGACGCGCGAAGACCTGCTGGCTTATTTGACCGGCAAGATCGCCAAGTGGTGGATGCCGGACGACGTGCAGTTCATCGACGAGATTCCGCACACCGCCACCGGCAAGATCCAGAAGACAGTCCTGCGCGAACGTTTCGGCGCCTATCGACTTCCCACCGCCGCGGAGTAGCACCCCTTCATGCGCGCGCAACGGTTCGCGGCCATTCTGTCGTTCGGCTGTTTCGTGCTGAGCGCGCTCGCGGGCCTTGTGGCAAGCGACGGCACGCGGCTTGGTTTCTGGGACTATGGCACGGGACTGACCATTCTGGCTCCCGCCGTCGTCCTTGCTCTCATCGGCTCGCTGGCAGGCGCTGTGTGGATCTCGAGCGCGCTTCGCAGGAACGACAGCACAGGCTGGCGTTATGGCGCGCTGGGTCTTGCCGGTTCGCTCGTCGTCGCCTTCATTCCCTTGAACCAGCTTCGCCTCTATTTGATCTCGCCGCCGATCCACGACATCTCAACGGACGTCGAATACGCACCGCCCTTCATCGCGCTCTTACCGCAACGCGCAGGGGCGACGAACGGACCCGACTATGACGGCATGAAGCTGGTTCAGTATGACGGCCGCAAGTCCCACGTCGCGGTCGTGCAGAAAAAGGCCTATCCCGACATCAAGGCCGACGGCGAGCTCGAAAGGCCGGCGGTGCTGTTCTGGCATGCCTTCGAGACAGCCAAGCGCATGTCGGGCTGGAACATCGTGTCGTTCGACGAGAAGACCGGCATGATCGAGGCATCGGTGACGAGCCCATGGTTCGGACTGACGTCCGACGTCGCCATCCGCGTCAAACCGGC
>DATLOU010000112.1:0-30805 GCA_035536115.1 Rhizomicrobium sp. | reverse complement strand
GTGGGAAAGGGCGGACGAGTTCGACCCGGCGCGGTTCCTCGCACCCCAGAGAGACAGCATCCCGCGCTTCGCCTATCTGCCGTTCGGTGCGGGTCCGCGCATTTGCATCGGCATGCGCTTCGCAATGCAGGAGGCGATGATCGTTCTGACTGCCGTGGCGCGGCGCTTTCGCCTCGAACTTGTCGAAGAGCACGCGGTCGAGCCGCTGGCCCGCATCACGCTTCGGCCGAAGGGCGGGCTGAAGATGCGGCTTTATCGCCGGTGAGAAGGCTCAAACCAGCGTCGCCAGCGCCTTGGGATCGTAGGGTGCGAGTTCGTGCAGCTTGCCGGCGCGCACCTTGTTCGCCCAATCCGGATTGACGATCAGCGCACGGCCGATGGCGATCAGGTCGAAATCGCCGCGCTCCATCATCTCGATCAGGCGCTCGATGCCGGAAATTTCGGCGCTCGCCTGGCGGAAGGAGGTGATGAAGTCGGCATTGAGGCTGACCGAGCCGACCGAGATCGTCGGCCGTCCCGTGATCTTCTTCGTCCAGCCGGCAAGATTCATGTCCGAATCGAGCTCGGGAAATTCCGGCTCCCAGAAGCGCCGCGTCGAACAGTGGAACATGTCGATGCCGGCATCGATGAGGGGCTTCAGAAAGACCTCGAGTTCCTGAGGCGTCTGCGCCAGGCGGGCGGAGAAATCCTGTTGCTTCCATTGCGAGAAACGCAGCAGGAGCGGGAAATCCGGACCGACTTCGGCACGCACGGCGCGCGCGACGTCGGCGGCGAAATTGGCGCGCGCAGCGAGCGAGCCGCCATATTTGTCGTCGCGTTCGTTGGTGCCATCCCAGAAGAACTGATCGATCAGATAGCCATGCGCGCCGTGAAGCTCGACGCCGTCGAAGCCCAGTTCCTTGGCATAGCGCGCGCTGTTGGCGAAGCCTGAAATCACATCGGCGATGTCGGCGTCCGTCATCGGCTCGGCGACTCTCTTCTCCTTTCGCGCCAGGCCCGACGGACTCATGCTCGGCGCTTCGGGATAAGGGCCGGTGCCGGGATGGCGCACCACGCCCTGGTGCCAGAGCTGTGGCATGATGTGGCCGCCTGCCGCTTTCACTTCGCGCACGACCTTCGCCCAGCCCTTGAGCGATTCCTCGCCGTGGAAATGCGGCACGTTGACATCGTTGGTCGCCGACTTGTGTTCCGGCGCGGTTCCTTCGGTCAGAATCAAACCGACGCCGCCTTCGGCGCGCGCCCGATAGTATGCGGCAACTTGGTCGTTCGGGATTTGGTCCGGCGATTTCGACCGCGTCATGGGCGCCATGACGATGCGATTGGGAAGGACAAGAGACTTGAGCCGGAACGGCTTGAAGAGTACCTCGGTATCGGACATGGACGTTTCCTGCAAAGACAATATCGGTTACCGCGACGGGAGCATGAAGGGCCGGGTGCTGACAAGCATCGATCTCATGCCATGAGTGTCGAACCCGACAACATCATCGGCACGCCGCCCGACGAGCCGCCCGCAGAACAGGAACTTGCCGAGCTGGTGCATCCGCGCCGCTCGGGGTTGCTCAAGGTCTTTCGCCATCGCAACTACCGCTTGTTTTTCACCGGCCAGCTCATCTCGCTGATGGGCTCTTGGATGCAGAACACCGCGCAGCCCTGGCTCGTTTACAGCCTGACACACTCCACCGTTCTTCTCGGCGTCACCTCCTTTTGCTCCACGGTTCCGGTATTCCTGATGACGCCGTTCGGCGGCATGGTCGCCGACCGCGTCGACCGGCGGAAATTCCTCCTCGTGACGCAGAGCGCCGCCATGCTGCAGGCGGCGATCCTCGCGGCGCTGACGCTAAGCGGCATGGTGCAGGTGTGGGAGATCATCTGCCTGGCGCTGACCATGGGCCTGATCAATTCCTTCGACATTCCATCGCGGCAGTCGATGACGCTCGACATGGTCGGACGCGACGATCTGCGCCACGCCATCTCGCTCAACTCGATGATGTTCAACTTGGCCCGCATCGTCGGCCCGACGATCGCAGGCGCGCTGATCGCGCTGGTGGGCGAGGGCATCTGCTTTGCCTTGAACGCGGTCTCGTTCGGCGCAGTGCTGGTCAGCCTCTTATTGATGAAGCTTGCGCCGCGGGCACCGCGTGTCAGCCAGAGAGCCTTGCGCGAAATCGCAGATGGCTATCGCTATTCCTTCCGCTCGCCGCAAATCCGCGTGTCGCTCATCCTGGTGGCGGTGTCGTCGATGTTCGGCGCAGCGTACGTCTCGATGATGCCGGCGGTGGCGCGCGATCTCCTGCACGGCGATGCCACGAGCGTCGGCACGCTGATGTCGGCGGCCGGCGGCGGCGCCCTGATCGGGGCATATCTGCTCTCACGCATCACCGAGAAGCAGCTCGTCTATGCGCCGGTGGCCGCAGCCATCAGCTTCGGCACCGGACTTGTACTCTTCGCGCATTCGCACTGGCTCTGGCTTTCCGCCTTCCTCTTGTTGCCGACATCGGCGAGCCTGATGTTGCTCGGCGGCACCACCAACACGATCATCCAGATCGTGGCGCATGAGCGCTTCCGCGGGCGCGTGATCTCGCATTACACGCAGAGCTTCATGGGCATGATGCCGTGGGGCGCGCTGCTGCTGGGCACGCTGGCGAGCCGGATCGGCGTCACGAATGCGATCAGCATCGGCGGCGCCATCGTCATCGCCTCTGCGGCCGCGGCGTTCTACTCCCGCCGCAGGGCGGGCTTCACCATCCAGCACGCGCCAGCCGAATGAGCGACATCTACGCGGGCATTCAAGGCGAGGCCGAGCGCGAAGCTGTCTTTGAAGGCTTCGTCTGGAAGAATCTGCGCCGCAACTATGCCGGCCACTTCGTGCACGGCATGCTCGGCATGACCGGCTTTCGCCTGGTCAATGCGCCGACCTTCATCCCGGCCTATCTGCATCTAATCTCGGGTTCGGATTTCTTCGTCAGCCTCGGCGCCAGCCTGCAGCAGTTGGGCGGCGTGATCTCGCCTATCGCCGGCGCGGCGCAGATCGAGCATCGCCGTAAGATCCTGCCGGTCTCGATGTTCCTCGGCACCATGATGCGGGTGCAGATTCTCGGTATCGCGCTCGCCGGCTGGTTTCTCGGCGGCACGCCGCTGCTCGTGAGCGTGCTTCTGTTTCTCTTTTTGCTCGGACTGTTTTCGGGGCCGCAAGGCGTCGCATTCCAGTTCCTGCTCGCCAAGATGATCCCGATCGAACGGCGCGGTCAGCTGCAAGGTTGGCGCAACCTGACCGGCGGCGTCATCGCGGCGTCGCTTTCCTATTTCGCGGGCAGCTATCTCGTCGGCCACAATGTCTTCGGCAACGGCTATTCGACGACGTTCACGCTCGCTTTCATCCTGACCAGCCTCGGCCTCACCGCATTCCGCTTTCTGGTGCGCGAGCCGGAGCCGCCATCGGTCAGATCGCGCAGCTCGATCCGCGAACGCGTCCGCGATCTGATCCCGATGCTCCGCAGCAATCCGGGCTTCATGTACTTTATGATCGCGCGCACCTTTGCGATCGCGAGCCGCGTGGCGCAGCCCTTCTACATCATCTATGTCGGCAAGCAGATCGGGTTTTCCGGCGATGTCGTGGGCACGCTGTCGCTGGCGTTTCTCGGCGCCGATACGGTGATGAGCGTCGGCTGGGGCTATCTCGCCGACCGTTACGGCTTTCGCTCCAACTTCGTCATCGCGCTCGCGTTCTGGATTTCCTCGACCGTGCTCCTGATGAACGTGACCTCGCCCTTCTGGCTGTTCGTCGCCTTCTTCGGTCTGGGTGCGGGCAATTCCGGCTACCAGATGAGTGCGCAGAACATCGTCTTCGAGTTCGGCCACCGCGACGACATGGCGATGCGGCTCGCCTTTTCCAACACGGCCGAAAGCATCATGAGCGCGCTCGGGCCGCTCGTCGGCGGCGTGATCGCTGCGGGTCTCGGCTATCACGCGGTGTTCTGGGTCGCGGTCGCATGCGAGGCGATTGCGCTCGTGCTCCTCGTCGCGCTCGTCGAGGAGCCGCGCAAGAGGCGCCTGCAACTCGAAGCCGAGCGTGCTGCCGCGCGCGGCCAAACCTCGACCACGAGTCTTGCGGCCCGCGAGGACGAGGAGGGAAACCTCTGAGCGCGACTGGTCAGGCTTCCTTGTAGAGCCAGGCGCCGGCAATCGTCGCGACGACGATTTCGACGAGACCGACCGCCACCATCACACAGGCCATGCGCAACGGGAACACGCCCATGATGACCGGCGTCGTCGTCGCGAGCACGTAAGCCGTGATCCAGGTCAGGAAGCCGGCATAGACGGCTGTCCGCACGCCGACGCCGAAGCGCGGGCGGATCGCGGCGTATGTCCATACCGCAACGATGCCTTCGATGAATCCCAGGACATTGAAGATGACGAGGTCGTGCATGGTCAGCGCCGGCCGGTTGATGGCCGCCATGACGGCAGGCCATTGGTCAGCGAATATGACTCCATTCAAAACGTATTCGAAAACGTTGATGACGATGCCGGCGACGAAGCCGCCGAGTATGACGCGACCGAGATTGATATTGCCCATTCGTTCCTCCCCCGGAATCGTTGGCGGCGCAGTCTCTCACGCGGCCGGTGATTCGAACAGGACGGCGCGTCTGAGAGAGGCGAATGCGGGGCGAGAAGTGGGGAGCTTCTGTTGCCCGGTGCTCCGCGCAAGTCGGCTATGCCGACTTGCCATAGTTTGATTGGGGGGTGCCGCGAACGCGAGGAAAGAAGTGGGGGGTTTCTGTTGCCCGGCACCCCCCGAACCGCGCTTACCTAATCACTTAGGCAGCGAGGGCCATTTCATTATCGTTGGCACCTATACGAGTAGCCCGATAACGGCGGAACCATACCGAGCGAAAGATCAGCCTTTACACGTCCGTCGATCCTGTTTCGCCCCCGCCTCAGAGGTCGGGAATCAGGTATCAGGGATCAGAAGATTTTTTCTGATTCCCGATGCCTGATCTCCGACATCTGGGGTGGAGGCGCCGGGTACCGCCCCCGGGTCCGGGCCGCTTATTACGCAGTCGTTTATCGCCATAGCTGGACGAGCCAGCTCCCGGAATATAAGGACTGCGGACAAAGAATTGAAGGATTGCCGAAGTTTCGACATGCATTCAACACCTTACACGTTGGCCATCGCCGCCGTGCTGGCGGTTTACGTGCTGCTCGACACCATCGTGGCCATTCAAAGGGGACGCGTGCCGGGATTGTTTCGCGGACGACTTGCGCCACGCCAGCCCTATGGTCCGGTGACACGCAAAGGACGTCCCGGCCGTTTCAAGGCCTATATCGGCGGCAACATCGCGGTCTTCGTCATGGCGGTCGCTTATCTCGCCGCTGCGCTGATATTTCGTTAGGCCGGTCGAACCGGTTCGCTTGGGAGCGCGCCGCGGTCGATCGCTGCGCGCGGCGCTAGAATATCGAAGAGAATCCGGCCAGATTTAAGATCATGCGCCAATACCTCGATTTGATGGAGCTCGTGCTCAAAAAGGGCGTGGAGAAACGCGACCGCACCGGTACCGGCACGCTCGCCATCTTCGGCCATCAGGCGCGCTACGACCTTGCCGACGGGTTTCCGCTGCTCACAACCAAGAAGCTGTTCCTCAAGGCGATCGTCTATGAGCTCCTCTGGTTTCTGCGCGGCGACACCAATGTGCGCTGGTTGCAGGAACGCGGCGTCACGATCTGGGACGAGTGGGCGGACAAGAACGGCGAGCTCGGACCGGTCTATGGCCAGCAATGGCGGTCCTGGCCGACGCAACATGACGGCACGATCGACCAGATCGCCAACCTCGTGCGCGACATCAAGGCCAATCCCGACTCGCGACGCCTCGTCGTGACGGCGTGGAATCCGGCGGACGTTCCCAAGATGGCGCTGCCGCCCTGTCACTGCCTGTTCCAGTTTTTCGTCGCGGACGGCAGGCTCTCATGCCAACTCTATCAACGCTCGGCCGACATTTTCCTGGGCGTGCCGTTCAACATCGCATCCTATGCGCTCTTGACCATGATGGTCGCGCAGGTCACCGGTCTCAAACCTGGGGAGTTCGTGCATACGTTGGGCGATGCGCACCTCTATCTCAATCATCTGGACCAGGCGCGCGAGCAGTTGACGCGCAGGCCCTATCCCTTGCCCACGATGCGGCTCAATCCGCAGGTGAACGATATCTTCGCGTTCGACTATGAGGACTTCAAACTCGAGAACTATCAGGCGCACCCGACCATCAGGGCCGAGATCGCGGTGTAATCGGAAATCGGAAGACGGAAATCAGAAGCCGGAAAACCTGACTTCCGACTTCCGACTTCCGAATTCCGAATTCTGATCTTCAGTAGAAGATCCCGTACTCCACGATGATCACTTCGCCGGTGAACTGGTCGATCAGCAGAGCATCATCGCCGACACGCACCCAGATTGTGCCTGGAGGCGGAGCTTCGAGATAGAAGTCCCCCCAATCCAGGATCCAGTAGGTGCTGTCCGCGAAGAAGAACACTGGTAGAAATTCGCCGAACGTCCAGTGGTGCACGTAGAAACCACTCGGCCGGACATAGGCCCCGACTTGGAAGCGTCGCGAAGCGGTGAATGCGCGGCGCATGCTGGTGAATTTGGGGTTATGGACGTGAGGCCCGCCTCCGATGCGCCCTGTAGGGGCCGCCATCGTTCCGCCCCGGGTGTTCGGCCGTACAGCGGTCGTGCCGCCCGGTCGCATCGCGCTGCCGGTTCCACGTTCGTGACGCGTGCCGCGTTCGGTTCCCATGGTGCCGGACGGTTCCGTCGTGTTGCCGGTTCCACGTTCGTGACGGGTGCCGCGTTCGGTTCCCATCGTGCCACTGGGTGAAACAGTGGAGCTTGGCGGGGGACGTTCGCGATTTTCTTCGCGTGGCTTGTTCTTGTCGGTGTCGTTGTCGCTGGCATTGTTGGTGTCGCTCGGCACGTGACGCGCCCGCGGCGCATTCTCGTCGGTGTTGTCGCGGTCGTCGCGTTGCGCCAACGCGGGTGACGCGAGGACGAGGGCCAAGACCGCAACCGAGGCGAATAAACTCTTCTTCATAATGACCTCCCAAATCGTGAGCCCCGCCTCTCCAGCCGCGCCACATTGTTTGCGCCCGGCCGGAGTGCTAAGCCGTTCGCGCCGACCAAGAGCCTGTTTTGATGGATCAATTCTCGATACGACCAGGCCAACTCGGCGATGAAGCGCTGATTCTGCAGCTGCTTCTCGAACTAGCTGAATACGAAAAACTGCTGGAAAAGTTCCATGTTACCGAGGATGTGATCCGTCGCGATTATCTCGGAGCGCAGCCCTTGTTGAATTGCGATCTGGCGTTCGAAGGGCGCGCGCCGGTCGGCGTCGCCACCTGGTACTGGAACTACAGCAGCTTCGCCGCAAAGCGTGCGATCTATCTGGAAGACTTGTTCGTGCGTCCTGAGTTTCGCGGCAAGAGTTACGGCAAAGCGCTTCTCGGTCATCTGGCGCGCACCGCCGTATCGGCCGGTGCGCATTCAGTCGACTGGTCGGTGCTCGCATGGAACAAGCCCTCCATCGCATTCTACGACAGCCTCGGCGCCCGGCCCGTGACGGGCTGGCACGTCTATCGTCTCGAAGGTGAGGCGCTGAACCGATTGGGTGGCGGATGAGCGCGCCCGTCGTCCTCGTTCTCGCCATGTCGGACAATGGCGTGATCGGCGATCGCGGTGGGCTTCCCTGGCGCATTCCCGACGACATGAAGCGTTTCAAAAGATTGACTCTTGGCAAGCCCATCATCATGGGCCGCAAGACGTGGGACTCGTTTCCGAAAAAACCATTGCCCGGGCGTACCAACATCGTGGTGACGCACGACACGTCGTGGCGCGCCGAAGGAGCCGTGGCGGTGCATTCATTCGATGCGGCTCTGACCATGGCGCGCAACGAAAATCCTTCCGAGATTGCCGTTGTTGGCGGCGCCGAGATCTACAGGGCGGCTTTGCCCCTCGCCGACCGGGTCGAGCTGACGCAGGTGCACATCACGGTCGAAGGCGATACTCGCCTTCCGCCGTTCGACAAGAGCACGTGGCGCGAAACCGCGCGTGAGGATCACACGACCACCGAAAACCTGCACTTCAGCTACGTGACGCTTGAGCGCTCCTAGGGCGCGAAGCGCGTTCCCCTCGAGGGGAGGGTTGACTCTCGAGGGCTAGCCGCAGCTAGCCTATGACCAGAGAAACCATGCGGAGCCCCCATGCAGATCAAAGAAATCGCCAACGGTTTGAAGTTTCCCGAAGGTCCCGTCGCCATGGACGATGGATCGGTCATCGTCGTCGAGATTGCCACAGGCAAAATCACGCGGGTGAAGATGGATGGCTCGACGCAAACCATCGCCACGCCCGGCGGCGGACCCAATGGTCTCGCGATCGGACCGGACGGACATCTCTATTGCTGCAACAATGGCGGCAACTTCGAGATGAACATCGTCAACGGGCTGATGATCCCCGGCCACACGCCCGCATCACATAAGGGCGGGCGCATCGAACGCATCAACATCTCCACCGGCAAGGTCGAAGTTCTGTATTCCGAGTGCGATGGGAACAAGCTTCTCGCGCCGAACGACATCGTCTTCGATACCGCAGGCGGCTTCTGGTTCACCGACCATGCGAGCAACAATGCGGAGCGGCGTCTGCATGGCGCGCTCTATTATGCCAAGGCCGACGGTTCAAAGATCACCAAGGTGCTGCGCGAACTGACATCGCCCAACGGCGTCGGCCTGTCGCCGGACGAAAAGCATGTCTATTACGCCGAGACGATGCCGGGTCGCTTGTGGGAGTTGCCGCTCGAGTCGCCCGGAGTGGCCAAGCCCGTTGCCGGCTTCACGCCGGCGAATTTCGTCGGCGCCTATCCCGGTCTTGCCTATTTCGACTCGCTCGGCGTTCAGGCCGACGGCGCGGTTTGCGTCGCGACGATCCTGGCGGGAGGCATCTCCACCTTTTGGCCGGGTACGGGCAAGTTCGAGCACACGCCGCTCGACGATTTGATCGTCACCAACATTTGTTGGGGCGGCAAGGACATGAAGACGGCATTCATCACAATGTCGTCAACCGGCAGGCTTGCGATGTGCGACTGGCGTTCGCCCGGCCTCAGACTGGCTTATAACGCCTGAACGTGTTGGCTAAGGTGCGCCACCAATATCAACCCAAACCTTCGGAGGATTTCATGCGTTTGTTCCTGTTCGGCGCGGTCGCGCTCATCGCCGTTTCGTCTGCAGCGTCGGCCGGCGATGACATGATGGCGAACACCTATGGCAACACGCTGGTGTCGGTCAGCGCCGGCGGCATGGAATCGCATACGTACTACAATGCCGATCACACCTTCTCCGGCAAAGTTCCGGCGATGGGCTTCGAATACAAGGGAACCTGGGCGATCGACGATAAAGGCCCACTCTGCCGCACCTTCGATCCGCCGGTGCCCGGCCGCACCAATCCGGATTGCGGCCCGCTCGACAATCACGCGGTCGGCGACAAGTGGACCGCGGCGGATGGTGCGACGATCACCCTCGTCCAGGGCGTGAACTGAGGGGGTGCAGCAATGAGGAAGATCATCATGCGCGGTTGGCCGCTCATCGTGTCGGCACTGGCAATCGCCGCGACGCCGGCTTTGGCGGCCGACGACATCATGGCCGGATTCTACGGCAACACAGTCATATCCGCCGGCGGCATGCTGGAGAGCCATACGCACTACCGCGCCGACCACACATTCGATGTGACCGCCACCGCCATGGGTCGGAGCTTCAACGCCAAGGGCACCTGGAAGATCGACGACAAGGGACAGCTCTGCAGAACCTACGAGACCGCGCCGCCCGGCATGCCCAATCCCCTTTGCATCCCGGCCGAGCCGCACAAGATCGGCGACAGCTGGAGCGTCACGTTCAATGGACGCGCGCGCACCATGACGTTGAAGGCGGGGGTCGAGTAGATCTACTCAGGCGGGGGCGTCAGGTCGAATTCGATCATGATGCGTTGGTGCTCGCCGTCATAGCGCCGCTCGCCCCGCGCCAGCCACGAGGGATGCAGGATGATCATGCCGCTGGTCGGTCGGATCGTCTCGGGGCTGCCGGCCGTCTGTCCGCCCGGAATGCGAAAGCCGAGATGCGGCGCGACCATGTTGGGCAATGCGCCGCGCGGATCGGCGAGCTCGCATTCGCCGCCCAGCGCCAGGTCATCGGATTTGGCGTAGCCGTCGTCGACATAATAGACGCCCGACCAATAGGCGCCCGGCTGGGAAGCGAAGGCGCGATACTCGCCCTTGTGGCGCACCGTCGCCGTGGCGCTCACGCTCCAGTCGAGTGCGACGCGCGCGCCCGCGCGGGTCGAGGTCATGTTGTCCGCCAGATCGCGCGCCACCCGAAACACCGTCTGCGCCGGCTCCGCACCCCAGCTTTCGAAACCAGGGCCCGATTTCCAGCCTTCCTCGTTGTTGCCGGTTTGCGCCTTCTCGAGGATGAGCGGCCGCAGTATCTGGTTCAGTTCCTGCGCCACCGGCAGGAAATGGATCGCGACCGGCGTGGCGAAGAGATTTCTGATCTGTGGTTTGGAGGCTGCAGCCATAGGCCTATTCCAGCACAATTCTTGGCGCCTGACGTGGCGCAGAGGCAACACTTTTTGCAACTTCGCTTGCCAGGACTCGAAAGGCTTGTGCTTCTTTTCCGTCCGGCGCCGCAACGACGATGGGCCTTCCCGAATCCGACGTTTCGCGAATCGCAGAAACCAGCGGGATCTCGCCGAGAAAGGGCACGCCCATCCTGGCGGCTTCGCTGCGTGCGCCGCCATGCCCGAAAATGTGGCTTTCCTGGCCGCAGTGCGGACAAACGAACAGGCTCATATTCTCGATGATGCCCAAAACGGGTACCTGAGTCTTGCTGAACATCGCCAGGCCTTTTCGGGCATCGATCAGCGCCAGGTCCTGCGGCGTCGAGACGATGACGGCGCCGCGCAGCGGCACGCGCTGCGAAATCGTCAGTTGCGCGTCGCCGGTTCCAGGGGGCATGTCGATGACGAGAATGTCGAGCGGCGCCCAGGTCGAATCGTTGAGCATTTGCGTCAGCGCGCTCTGCACCATCGGTCCGCGCCACACCACCGCTTCGTCTTCGCGCACGAGAAAGCCGAGCGACATGATCTTGATGCCGAATTTCTCGATGGGGACGATCTTTTTGCCGCTGGTCTTGGGCTTCTCGCGAATGTCGAACAGCCGCGGCACCGAAGGGCCATAGATGTCGGCATCCAGAAGCCCGACCTTCAATCCGAGTTGGCCGAGCGCGATCGCAAGATTGGCGGCCACCGTCGATTTGCCGACGCCGCCCTTGCCGCTCGCCACCGCAATGATCGCGTTGACGCCGGGGATGCCTGCCGGTTGAGGCGGTGCGCTTCTCTGCGGCTGTGCCGGCCGCTTCGGTCCTGCCGCCTCCTGGTGCGCCGTAAGGACAGCCGTCACGGAAACGACACCGGGCACTCCCGCGACGGCAACTTCACAAGCCTGGCGCAACGGTTCGGCATCGCGGCCGCGCCCGGGATCGACTTCCACCGCGAACCCGACATTGCCGTCGCGCAATACCAGTCCTTGAATGATGTCCTGTTGCACGACGCTTCGCCCGCTGACCGGATCAATCACCTGGTCGAGCGCCTTGAGAACATCCTCCCGCGTCGCGTGAGCCATGTCGAAATTCGCACCTTGTCGATTTTCAGCCTTGAACACTTAGGCCGTCACGCCATCTCTTTGAAGGGGCAGCAAGGTTTGCGCGCCGGCGGCGTTGCCCATATAACCGCCGGACCTTGGGAAACCAAGGAAGAGGTCGTCGCGGCATGCCTTGGAACAACTCGTCGAACGGCAGCGGTTCGGGCGGACCGAAAGGGCCCTGGAACCGTGGCCCGACGCCTGGCGGCGGCATGCGACCGCCCGACATCGAGGAGATGCTGCGCCGCAGCCAAGACAGGCTCCGCCGCTTCCTCCCGGGACCTGGTTTCACCACCGGCAGCCTCGTCATCCTCTTGCTCATCGTCGCCGGCGTGTGGCTCGCGAGCGGCATCTATTTCGTTGGCGCGTTCGAACAGGGCATTGTGCTTCGCTTCGGACGCTTCGTCGCGCGCACGCCGCCGGGCATCAACTATCACCTGCCGTGGCCGATCGAGACGGCCTATACGCTCGATGTGACGCGCCAGCGCCAGATCAATATCGGCTACCGCACGTCCGCCGACACCGAGGACACCAACGCCACGGGCGAAGAATTGCCGGCGGAAGCCGACATGCTGACCGGCGATGAAAACATCATCGACATCAACTTCACGGTGTTCTGGGTCGTCAAGGACGCCGGCGACTATCTCTTCAACGTCGAGGATCCTGACGCCACCATCAAGGCGGTGGCCGAAAGCGCGATGCGCGAAGTGGTCGGCCGCAGCCAATTCGAAAGCATCCTCACCCAGGACCGCGAGGCGATCCAGATCGAGGTCAAGGACTTGATGCAGAAGACGCTCGATGCCTATGGCGCCGGCGTCACCGTCACCAACGTGAATATGCAAAAGGCCGATCCGCCGAGCGAAGTGATCGACGCTTATCGCGACGTGCAGGCGGCGCGCGCCGACCAGGAGCGCATGAGGAACGAAGCCGAAGCTTATGCCAACAAGGTGATCCCGGAGGCGCGCGGCCGTGCCGCGCGCATCGTCCAGGATGCCGAAGCCTATCGCCAGCAAGTGATCGCCGAAGCGTCGGGCCAGTCGAAGCGGTTTCTCTCCGTTCTTTCGGAATATCGCAGCGCGCCCGACGTGACGCGCCGACGCATGTATCTCGAAACGATGAGCGGCATTCTCGCGCCGCTGAACAAGGTGATCGTCGACGATTCGGCGAAGGGCGTCGTACCGTACTTCCAATTGCCGAACATGCTGGGCTCGGGCAGCAGCACGCGTCCGAACGCGGCGCAATCGGCGTCGCCCTCCGAATCGAGCGGAGGCTCACAATGAGCCGCGCCATGGGATTCGCGCTCGGACTGCTCGGCCTCGTCGTGCTTATCGCGCTGTTCTCGAGCTTCTATTTCGTCAATCAGACGGAAGAGGCGCTCGTCCTGCAATTCGGCGCGCCCCAGGCCGTCGTCACCGATCCCGGCCTCCACTTCAAGACACCCCTGACCCAGAACGTGGTCTTCTTCGACAAGCGCGTCCTCATGCTGGATGCACCGACCGAGGAAGTGATCGCCTCCGACAAGAAGCGCATGATGGTCGATGCCTTCGCGCGCTGGCGCATCGTCGATCCCTTGCGCTTCTATCAAAGCCTGATCGACCACGACACGGCCATCATGCGGCTGACGCCGATCCTGTCGTCGAGCGTGCGCCGCGTTTTGGGCTCGCAGAGCTTCGCCGCGATGCTCTCCGGCAAGCGCGCGATGCTGATGATCGACATCAAGAACGCGATGAACCAGGACACGGCCGGCTTCGGCATCAAAATCGTCGACGTGCGCATCCGCCATGCCGACCTGCCGCAGGCGAACAGCCTTGCCATCTATCAACGCATGCAGAAGGAGCGCGAGCGCGAAGCGGCCGAATACCGCGCCGAGGGCGATGAGACGGCGCAACGCATCCGGGCCCGCGCGGCGCGCGAAGTGACGGTGCTGACCGCCGAGGCGACGCGCGAGTCCGAAATCCTGCGCGGCGAAGGCGATGCCGAGAAGACCCGCATCCTCGGCCAGGCTTACAGCCAGGACGCCGACTTTTTCGGCTTCTACCGCTCGATGCAGGCCTATCAGGACGCCTTGCCCGGCGGCAGTACGACCGTCGTGCTCTCGCCGAACAGCGACTTTTTCAAGTATTTCGGCCACGGACCGGGCGGAAAATAGCCGTCCGGAAACCTTTGCGAAACGCCGTTCTGTCACGCTCGCGCGATGACGACACGGCATTTCCGAACCCTTGATGCGCTGCGCGGCGTCGCCGCGTTGGCGGTCGTCCTTTACCACCTGCCGGTCGGAGGTTTGGCGCCGCGCGGGTATCTCGCCGTCGATCTCTTCTTCCTGATGAGCGGCTTCGTGGTGGCGAACGCCTATGAAGCGCACTTGCGCGCCGATTGGAGCCCGGGTGGTTTCCTGATCGCACGGCTGAAACGGCTATGGCCGCTTTATGCGCTGGGCATTTTTCTCGGCGCGTTTTGTTATCAGATCGCCGAGCGCATCGGTCCGGCAAACGGGATCCATGTCCCGCCGTTGCCGACGATGTCGGTCCTCATGCTCAATCTCGTATTCCTGCCGTGGAACGCCATGGCGAAGTGGCCGTCCTTCCCGTTCAATTCGCCGTCCTGGTCGCTGTCGGTGGAGATGATCGGAAACCTCGTCTATGGCGTCGCCGCGCGCACCTTGTCCGACGAAACGTTGAAAGCTTTGAGCTTCGTCGGCGCCTGCGGGCTCTGCCTGATCGTCTATCGTGCGCACAGCCTCGATTGCGGTGTCGATGCCGACAATGCGTTCGGCGGTTTTGTGCGCTTCGCCTTTTCCTTTCCGCTGGGCGTCCTGCTCTGCCGCATGCATCGCGACGGACGGCTGCAGAGCGTCGCCATTCCCTGGCCGTTCGTTCTGCTGATGGCCGCGATCGTGTTTGCGGGGGTCATGCCTTTCGGCGGCGCCGGCGATCTTCTCGCAACGTTGTTCGTCTTTCCTTTGGTTCTCGTCGCTTCGTTGAGCCGAGAGCCAGACACGCGAACGGCAACCTATTTCGCCTGGGCGGGCGCGCTCAGCTATCCGCTCTACATCGTCCACCATCCGATCCTCGACGTGCTGAAGGCGTTTCAGCCGGGCCCGGTTCTCTGGTGGCTGGCGGTTCCTCTGGTTGTCGCGGCAGCAGCCCTGCTCGAACGGTTGTTCGATGCGCCGCTTCAGCGCCGTCTTGCCGCAGGTTTCCGGCAAAACCGCGCAAGCGCGGTAAAGTGAGCGGGAATTCCGCTCAACCTTATTGGCTTCGTGCTTCGTTCGCTTAGGATAGCGTTTCGCAAATCACAGCGAGGCCGGAGTCGTTCTTCCTATGCGTCATGGTTGGCTCGCCGCAGCTCTGCTCATGCCACTCGCCGTTCAGGCTGCGAGTGCCGCCCCTGTACGCCACCCAACACCTCCCACCCACGCGGCACCCGCCCCGACCGTCCCGGTGCGCGGCGCACCGGCCTCTTTCGCCGAACTCTCGGCACGCTTGTTGCCGATGGTGGTGAATATCGCGACGACGCAGACGCTGAAGCCGCTCGCCAATCAGCCGGGGCTGCCCAATGTCCCGCCGGGGTCGCCGCTGGCCGACCTGTTCAAGGATTTCCTCGGGCCAGCCCGCAACCTGCCGCGCCGCGTGACCTCGCTGGGTTCGGGCTTCATCATCGATCCCTCCGGCTATGTGGTGACCAACAACCATGTCATCGAAAATTCCGACCAGATTTCGGTTACCTTGAACGACGGCACGAATCTCCCCGCCAAGCTCATCGGTCGCGACGACAAGACGGATCTCGCGCTGCTCAAGGTGACGACCAAGCGCGCCTTGCCGTTCGCGAAGTTCGCCGACTCCGACACCGCCCATATCGGCGACTGGGTGATCGCGATCGGAAATCCCTTCGGCCTGGGTTCGACGGTGACCGCGGGCATCGTCTCGGCGCGCAACCGCGACATCGAAGCCGGACCGTACGACGATTTCATCCAGACCGATGCGCCGATCAACCGCGGCAACTCCGGCGGACCCCTGTTCGACATGGACGGCAATGTCGTCGGCGTGAACTCGGCGATCTATTCGCCGAGCGGCGGCTCGGTCGGGATCGCATTCTCGATTCCTGCGAACATCGCGCGCGAAGTCATCGCGCAGCTCCGTCAATTCGGCCAGGCGCGGCGCGGATGGATCGGCGTGCGCGTGCAGCAGGTGACCGACGATCTCGTTGCCGGGTTGGGCTTGCCCAACACCGCCGGCGCATTGATCGCGGAGGTGTCGCCTGACGGCCCGGCGGCGAAAGGCGGGGTGCGCAACGGCGATTTCATCACCACCTTCGACGGCAAGCGCATCGGGGATTCACGCGCGCTATCGCGCATCGTCGCCGATGCGCCAATCAACAAGACCGTGTCCGTCGATCTCATCCGCAAGGGCAAGAAGATGTCGGTCAAGCTGACCGTGCTCAAGCTCAACGAAAAGCCGACCGCACCCCCGCCGCGCGTGGCTTCGGCAACGCCGCCGCCCAAGGTTTCGATGCTTGGCCTTTCGCTGAGCGAACTCGATGCCAATGGGCGCAGTGAATTTCGCATCTCGAACAACGTGCAGGGCGTTCTGGTCGTCGACGTTGCCGCCGACAGTCCGGCCGCCGACAAGAACATCCGCGCCGGCGACGTCATCGTCCAGGTTCAGGGAGTCCCTGTTAAGACGCCCAACGACGTGACGAGCCGCATCGCGGCCGACCGCAAGGCGGGAAAGAAGGTCGAACTTCTTCTCGTCAATCGCGGCGGAGAAGTGACCTATGTGGCGGTGAAGCTGAACTAGCCGACGCTTACGATTTCGTCGTCCGAATAGCCTTGAAGATAAAGAAGGGCGCTCAAGTCGCCATGCGTCACGCGCGCGCCGGCCGCTTCGGCGACGATCGGTTTCGCATGATAGGCGACGCCGAGGCCGGCGCGCTCGATCATGCCGAGATCGTTGGCGCCGTCGCCGACCGCGAGTGTGTCCGCGGCCTTCAGATTGAGCAGCCGCGCGGCCTTTTCGAGTGCCGCGAGTTTTGCCTCGCGGCCGAGGATCGGTTCGCGCACTTCGCCGGTGAGCGCTGTGCCGTCATCGATCAGGATGTTGGCCTGATCCGCCTCGAATCCCGCATCCTTGGCGACGCGCGATGTGAAGAAAGAGAATCCGCCCGACACCAGAAGCGTGTGTGCGCCATGCCTGCGCATGGTGGCGACCAGTGTTCGCGCGCCGGGATTGAGCCGGATGCGCTCGCGATAGACGCGCTCGAGCGCGGTGAGCGGCAATCCCTTCAGCATGACGACGCGCTCGCGCAACGCGGCGGCGAAATCGAGTTCGCCGCGCATCGCCTTTTCGGTGATGGCGGAAACCTTCGCCTTGAGACCAGCCATGTCGGCAAGTTCATCGAGGCATTCGCAACTGATGACTGTCGAATCCATGTCGGCGATCAGCAACTTTTTGCGCCGGTCGGCTGCGGGCATGACGTTGACGTCGACCTTTTGGTCGCGGAAGTGATGCCGCGCGCGTTCCAGCACCTGGACGGGATCGTGATCGAACGGAATGTCCAGCGCGCGGCCGGGCGAGAGCCAGTGCTCGCGGCCGATATCCGGCAGCGGCATGTGAACGTCGCCGGTATGAACGCCGATGACACTGAGGATATGCGTCGGATGCGATGTCATCCGCACGCATCCTGGTTCTCGAACTGGTCCTTGACGAGCACCCAGCCCGATTTTCCGTTGCGGGTTCGGATTTGTGCCCACCAGGCGGCGCCGTCCTGCCGTGGACCTTCGACGGTCGCTCCCGACTGATCGAGTTCCACGTCGTAGCTCTTACCCTCGAACCAGACGTGCGAAAAACCCTCGCCGGCATAGTGCAGGACGTAAAACGCGTCGCCCTTCTTGATCGGACTGTCCGCGTAGGACGTCGGCGCGACCACGCGCAGTGGCGTGGAAATGACCTCGCCGGTGATCGCATGCACGGTGTTGCCGGCTGCAACCCTGGCAACGGAGCGATGGCCGTTGGGTCTGTTCACAAGGGTGATCGGCTTCGTGGTCTTCCAGTCGCGATAGGTGCAGCACTCAAAGGGACAGGCACCCTTGTCGACGTAAGGATTTGGCGGCTGCGTCATTGCCGCATTCGTGGATGTAACGGGAAGCGCCAGGAGCACGCCGACAAGGAATGATCTATCGGGGTACATCTTCAGTCTTCAGGCGTCACGGCTGGGCACGGCGTTTCTTGAAGCGCGCGTTATACATGGCCTGGATACGGTCGCGGCGCTTGGAGAGGCGCTCGATCTCGCCCTTCAGGCCCCGCATGCGCGCGATATCGAGGGCACGTTCGATGTTATAGCGGGCATCTTCCAATGCGGCGCGCACGTCGGCGCCGCGCACGTCGTAGATTGCGCTCAAGGCCTCTTCCGCCAGTGCCTCGAACCGTGCGATTTCTGCCGTGTCGCTCAAACGAGTAGCCTCTTGCAGCCCGACGCCTTTCTTATCGCAGGCACCACCGCTAGCGGCAAGTCGCATGCGGCGTTGGAACTGGCGAAACGCGTCGGCGGCGTCATCGTCAATGCGGATTCCATGCAGGTTTACCGCGAAGCGCGGATACTGACCGCGCGACCGTCCGACGACGACATGGCAACAGTGCCGCATCGCCTCTACGGTCATGTTCCGGCGCGCGAGGCTTATTCGACGGGACGCTATCTGAGCGATGCCGCAGAAGCGCTCGCCGAAGTCGGCAAGATGGGACGCGTTCCCATTTTCGTTGGCGGAACCGGACTCTATTTCAACGCTCTAACGCGCGGGCTCTCGGACATGCCGGCGGTGCCGGCCGGCGTGCGCGCTGCGGCAAGGGCCACTCTCGAGGAAATCGGCCACGAACGCTTCCACGCGCAACTTGTGCAGCGCGATCCCGAGATCGCGCTGCACGTGAGAGCCAGTGACCGGCAGCGCATGCTGCGCGCCTTTGAAGTATTCGAAGCGTCGGGCAAGCCGCTCTCCTACTGGCAGAAGCGGGCGGGCAAGCCGTTTCTGAAGGATCTCCATCTTGCGATGTTCGTTCTCGAAATTCCGCGCGCGCTGCTGCGCGAGCGGGTCGATGCACGCTTTCGCGACATGATGACGAGAGGTGCGGTCGAGGAGGCGCTTGCGCTCGCCGACCTCGACCCATCGCTTCCCGCCGCCAAAATCATAGGCCGTCGCGAATTGCTCGCCTTTCAATCAGGAGCGCTGAACAAGGATGAGGCCATCACGCGCGCCATCGCCGCGACCAGGCAATATGCCAAGCGCCAGGACACTTGGTTCCGCAACCAACTGGCGGATTGGCCACGGCTCGATGCGACCGAGGGTCGCAATATTGTTACCAAATTGCTATCGTCAGTATGATTAAATTGCTTGACGGCGAATCACTCTTTCCTTATTTTGCGCCGCACCAACGGGGAAAATCGTGACTTTCGCACTCGTACTTATTGAACGGCCGCTGATCGGACGGGGATAGGCCCCGGCTTCCGACGCAGCGGCTGTGATCAAAGGGGCGGCAACGCCCCTTTCGCTTTTGTGCCGCTCGAACGACGAAGGATGTCCGCCATGGACAAGGATGGAAACGCACTGACCGGCGCCGCTACCAGGGACGGCGCCATCGAGCTCTCCGGGGCCGAGATGGTGATCCGCGCGCTCAAGGATCAGGGCGTGAAGCACATTTTCGGTTATCCCGGCGGCGCCGTCCTTCCAATTTATGACGCCCTCTTCGCCGCCGAAGGCATCACGCATGTTCTCTGCCGTCACGAACAGGGCGCGACGCATGCCGCCGAAGGTTATGCGCGTTCCACCGGCAAGCCTGGCGTGGTGCTTGTGACCTCGGGCCCTGGCGCCACGAACGCAGTGACGGGTCTGACCGACGCCCTGATGGATTCGATCCCGATCGTCGTGCTCACCGGACAGGTTGCGACGCACTTGATCGGCAACGATGCGTTCCAGGAATGCGACACGGTCGGCATTACGCGCCCCTGCACCAAGCACAATTGGCTGGTGAAGGATGTGAATGATCTCTCGCGCGTCATCCATGAAGCGTTCCAGATCGCAACCACAGGCCGGCCCGGCCCCGTGGTCGTCGACATTCCAAAAGACGTGCAATTCAAGAAGGGCGTCTATGTGATGCCGGATTCGGTGCGCCATCGCACCTATAAGCCGAAGACCGATCCCGACCTCCGTGCCATCGTCAAGGCGATCGACTTGATGGCGAACGCGAAGAAGCCCTTGTTCTATACCGGCGGCGGCATCATCAACTCGGGACCGCTGGCGAGCAAGCTTTTGCGCGAGCTCGTCAAGCTCACCGGTTTTCCCATCACCTCGACGTTGATGGGCTTGGGCGCCTATCCCGCGTCGGAGCCCGAATGGCTCGGCATGCTCGGCATGCACGGCAGCTACGAGGCCAACCATGCGATGCACGATTGCGACGTTTTGATCTGTCTCGGCGCCAGGTTCGATGACCGCGTGACGGGCGCCATCGACAAATTCTCGCCCAACTCGAAGAAGATCCATCTCGACATCGACGCCTCGCAGATCAACAAGAATGTGCGCGTCGACCTCCCGATCGTCGCCGACGCCGCGAACGCGCTGAAGGAAATGCTGCATTTCTGGAGGACGCAGAGGCGCAAGGTCGATGCACCCGCACTCAAGGTGTGGTGGCAGGAGATCGATCGCTGGCGCGAGAAGAAATCGTTGTCGTTCAAGAATTCGAGCACGATCATCAAGCCGCAACATGCCATCGACCGGCTCTATGCGCTGACGCGCGGCAAAGACGTCTACATCACCACCGAAGTCGGCCAGCACCAGATGTGGGCGGCGCAGCGCTTCAAGTTCGAGGAGCCCAACCGCTGGATGACGTCGGGCGGGCTCGGCACCATGGGCTACGGCCTTCCCGCGGCGGTCGGCGTGCAGATGGCGCATCCCGACAGCCTCGTCATTGACATCGCCGGCGAGGCGAGCGTGCAGATGACGATGCAGGAAATGTCAACGGCGGTTCAATATGAACTGCCGATCAAGATCTTCATCCTCAACAACCTGTATATGGGCATGGTCAGACAGTGGCAGCAGTTGCTGCATGGCGGGCGCTATTCGCATTCCTATTCCGAAGCCTTGCCGGATTTCGTCAAGCTGGCGGATGCCTTCGGCTGCGTCGGTTTGCGCGCCGACAAGCCCGACGAACTTGACGACAAGATCCGCGAGATGATTGCCGTCAAGCGGCCGGTCCTGTTCGACTGCCGCGTCGATCCCAAGGAGAATTGCTATCCGATGATCCCGTCCGGCGCGGCGCACAACGAGATGATCCTCTCCGACGCCGACGACGGCTCGCCGACCGAAGAAGGAAAAGTGTTGGTCTGATGCAGCAGAAATCGCCCGCCATCGAACGTCACACCATAGCCGTCCTCGTCGACAACGAGGCGGGGGTTCTGGCGCGCGTCATCGGGCTCTTCTCGGGTCGCGGCTACAACATCGAGAGCTTGACCGTCGCCGAAGTCGACCATGCCGCGCACACCAGCCGCGTCACCATCGTGACGAGCGGCACGCCGCAGGTGATCGAGCAGATCGAGGCGCAATTGGGGCGCCTCGTCGCGGTGCATCGCGTACACAACTGGACGACGTCGGCGCCCGGCATCGAGCGCGAAATGGCGCTCGTGAAGGTCGCCGGCAGCGGCGAGAAACGCGTCGAGGCGATGCGCATCGGCGAGATCTTCCGCGCCCATGTCGTCGACACGACGCATACCAGCTTCATCTTCGAAATCACCGGCGCGCCGTCCAAGATTGACAACTTCGTCGAGCTGATGCGTCCACTTGGCCTTGTCGATGTCAGCCGGACCGGCGTCGCCGCCATCGCCCGCGGCACCGAGGCGATGTGATGGTTTTTCCTTAGGAGCTTCCTCATGCGCGTTTATTACGATCGGGATGCCGATCTCAATTTCATCAAGAACAAGAAGGTCGCCATCATCGGCTTCGGCAGCCAAGGCCATGCGCATGCGCTCAACATGCGCGACTCGGGCGTCAAGGAGGTGGCGATCGCAGCACGTCCGGGCGCTTCGGCGAAGAAGGCAGAAGCCGCCGGCTTCAAGGTGATGGCGAACGCCGAGGCCGCGAAATGGGCCGACGTCATGATGATGGTGACGCCGGACGAACTCCAGGCCGATATCTGGAAGAACGATCTCGAAAAGAACATGAAGCAGGGTGCCGCCCTTCTCTTCGCGCACGGCTTCAACATCCATTTCCGGCTGATCGAGCCGCGCGGCGATCTCGACGTGGCAATGGTGGCGCCCAAGGGCCCTGGCCACACGGTGCGCAGCGAATATCAGAAGGGCGGCGGCGTGCCGTGCCTGATCGCCGTGCATCAGGATGCGAGCGGCAATGCGCATGACCTTGGCCTGGCTTATGCCAGTGCCATCGGCGGTGGGCGCGCCGGCGTGATCGAGACGAGTTTTCGCGAGGAATGCGAGACAGATCTCTTCGGCGAACAGTCGGTGCTCTGCGGCGGCCTGGTCGAACTCATCCGCGCGGGTTACGAGACGCTGACCGAGGCCGGCTACGCGCCAGAGATGGCCTACTTC
Source organism: Rhizomicrobium sp. (assembly GCA_035536115.1). Lineage (GTDB taxonomy): Bacteria > Pseudomonadota > Alphaproteobacteria > Micropepsales > Micropepsaceae > Rhizomicrobium. Next base: position 8,495 of record DATLOU010000112.1, on the reverse strand, counting down.
GAATGCCTGCACGAAGTGAAGCTGATCGTCGATCTGATCTACGAAGGCGGCATCGCCAACATGAACTACTCGATCTCCAACACGGCGGAGTATGGCGAATATGTCACCGGCCCGCGCATCATCACAGAGCAGACCAAGCGCGAGATGAAGCGCGTGCTCGACGACATCCAGTCCGGCAAGTTCGCGCGCGATTGGGTGTTGGAGAACAAGGCGGGTCAGGCGTCGTTCAAGGCGACGCGCGCCAAAGGCGCTGCGCATCCGATCGAGGAGGTCGGCGCCAAGCTTCGCGCCATGATGCCCTGGATCGCCAAGAACAAGCTGGTGGACCAGGCGAAGAACTGACCCGCTGTTGGCGGGTTGCGGAAATCCGCTAATCTCGCCGCCATGCGCATCGGAACACCACTCAGTCCTGCCGCCGTCAAAGTCATGCTTCTCGGCTCGGGCGAGCTCGGCAAGGAAGTCGTGATCGAACTGCAGCGGCTGGGCGTCGAGACCATCGCCGTCGACCGCTATGCCGACGCGCCGGCCCAGCAGGTGGCGCACCGCGCCCACGTCATCGACATGACGGATGCGAGAGCCTTGCGCGCGCTGGTTGAAAGCGAGCGGCCGCACCTGATCGTGCCGGAGATCGAAGCCATCGCAACCGACGAGTTGCTGCGCATCGAGGAAGACAAGCTCGCCACCGTCATCCCGACGGCGCGCGCCGCCCACATCACCATGAACCGCGAGCGCATCCGCCGCCTGGCAGCCGAGGAACTGAAGCTGCCGACATCGCCCTATGCTTTTTGCGCCTCGCTCGCGGACTTGCAGGCGGCGACCGCTGGGATCGGCTTTCCCTGTTTCGTCAAGCCGGTGATGTCGTCGTCCGGCAAGGGCCAGTCGCGGCTCAAGTCCGCGGGCGAGGTCGAGAAAGCCTGGGACAAGGCGATGACGGCAGGCCGCGTCAAGGAAGCGCGCGTCATCGTCGAAGGCGAGATCGCATTCGACTTCGAGATCACGGAGCTGACGGTGCGTGCCGTCGACGGCACGCATTTCTGCGAACCGATCGGCCATGTGCAGTTCGACGGCGACTATGTCGAATCCTGGCAACCTCAACAGATGAGCAAGACCGCGCTCGCCAAGGCGCGCGACATGGCGGGCAAGGTAACCGCTGCGCTTGGCGGCCACGGCATCTTCGGCGTCGAGTTGTTCGTCAAGGGTGACGAGGTCTGGTTCTCGGAAGTGTCGCCACGGCCGCACGACACGGGCCTCGTCACGCTCGTCTCGCAATATCAGAGCGAGTTCGCGCTGCATGCCCGCGCCATCATGGGTCTGCCGGTCTCGACCGCGCTCAAATCGCCCGGAGCGTCCGCCGTGGTCTATGGCGGCATGGAGGAGAAGGGCATCGCCTTCGAGGGCGTCGACGAAGCTTTGCGCGTGCCGGAAAGCGAGCTGCGCCTTTTCGGCAAGCCGCAGTCCTACATGAAGCGGCGCATGGGCGTCGCGCTGGCGCGGGGCGCGACGACGGACGAGGCGCGGCTTCGCGCCAAGACTTGCGCGTCAGCCATCAAAACCGTCAAAGTCTGACGCATGAAAGTTTCCGACGCCAAGCTCGCCGAAATCTGGGACCGCGGTTACACCGTGGTGGAGAATTTCCTCGATCAGGAGTCATTGAAGGCAGCGCAGGAGGCGCTGTGGACGATCCATCCCAAGCCGGAGGAGTATTTCGCAGAGCCCGACAAGTATCCCAAATACGCCAAGTCGCAGTTCGCCGGCATCCATCTCTTTCCCTTTCCGGCCTGGGAGATCAACCGGCTCTGCGTCTATCCCGACCTGATCGACGCGGCCGAACGTTTCCTCAACACCCGCGAGATCGATCTCTACAAGGGCGAGCTCTGGGCGAAATATTCCGGCGCCATCAACTACGACCAGTATCACCACCGCGATTATCGCAATCACACGATCGTGGTGCCGCGCGAAGACGGCACGAACGCGCAGATGACGACCTTCATTCTGCTTTCCGACGTGACCGACAAGGATGGCCCGACCAAGGTGGTCCCGTTGTCGGAGACGCGCGACGTTCCGATCGGCAAGGCGGCGACGAAGTTCGGGACCTATTTCGACAAGGAAGTCTCGATCGAAGGCCCGGCCGGAAGCCTGATGATCTACAAGACCGATGTCTTTCACCGCGGCTCGAACTTCACGGCGCCGAACCGTTCGCGCTTCGCCGTCCTCACCGATTTCAAGACGCGCGCCTGGCGCTGGCAGGGCAAGCTCGCCTGGCCCGACGAGTCCGAACGTCCGGCATGGGACGAGGCGATCTGCAAGATGACGCCGCGCCAGCGCGATCTTTTCGGTTGGCCGCCGATCGGCAGCGACTATTGGAACGCGCAGACGTTGCGCGATGTGCAGATGCGCTATCCAGACCTGGATTTGGCGCCGTATCGCTAGCGTTGACGGATTTAACGGCGCTCAAGCTTCAATGACCGAACTCTTCATCACCTGGGTGGCCCGCATTCGCGGGCCATGACAAGTGGGTGCGTCAGGTCGGATTCTCCAGGCTGAACGTCTCGCTTTCGTCGTCATAGGAGAAGAGTTCGCCGAAGCGCGCCCAGCTCACCACGGTGCGCAGCGTCTCCTCCGCCGCGTCCTCGGTCATGTGGTCTTCGAGTTCGTCGATGAATCGGCGCTTGGGCGCCACGTGACTGGTGCGTTCGTCGAGCACGCGGCGAATGTGCGCGGCGAGCGGCACTTGGCTCATCAGTGCGCGCGAGAAGATCTCCTTTCGCTCGTTCATCTCGCCGTCGGCAAAGCGCTTTCCCATGTGGGTGAGCTTGATATCGCCGCCCTCCAACTCGCCAAGGCGCAGGATCTGCAGCGCTTCGGCGACGGGAAAGAGCTCGTCGATCTCCATCTGGAGATCGCCGGCGATGTCGGGCAAATCGGCCTTGCCGCCATAAGGCTGGGCCGCCACCGCCTCGATCAGGCCCGATACCAGGTTCGGCGAAACATGCGTCATCAGCATGCCGATGCCGGTGCCGCGATCGGCGCGCTGGCTGCGCTGGCGCGCCGTCATCTCGGTATAGATCTGGTCGACATACGTCTCGAAGCGCGGATCGGTGCGATCGCGCGGGCGGGGTATACCGATCTTGATCTCGCCGGCGATGCGCCCAGGGTTGGTCGAGAACAGAAGTACGCGGTCGCACATCAGGACCGCTTCCTCGATATTGTGGGTGACGAGGATCACGCCCTTGATCGGAAGCTGCTTCTCGCCCCAGAGCTCGAGGAAATCGGTGCGCAGATTCTCCGCGGTCAGCACATCGAGCGCCGAGAAGGGTTCGTCCATCAAGAGGATGTTGGGATGCACCACCATGGCGCGTGCGAAACCGACGCGCTGGCGCATGCCGCCAGAGAGTTCGCGCGGATAGGCGCTCTCGTAGCCGTCGAGGCCGATGAGATCGATCGCGGCCAGCGCGCGCGTGCGGATTTCGTTCTGCGGCAAGTCGAGCGCTTCAAGGCCAAGCTGCACATTCTCGAGCACCGTCAGCCACGGAAACAACGCGAAGCTCTGGAACACCATGGCGATGCCGCCGGCCGGACCTTCGATCGGCTTGCCGAGATAGGCGAGGGTGCCGCCTTGCGGCGCTGCGAGGCCAGCGATCAAGCGCAGGAACGTCGACTTTCCGGAACCGGAGCGGCCGAGAAGTCCCACGATCTCGCCTTGCTTCAGCGAAAGCTCGACGCCGTCGAGCACGAGCAACTCGCCGCCGCCGGGTTTCGGGAAGGAGCGGCGCACGCCATGCACATCCAGGAGAATATCGTCGGCCATGGTCACCTCAGGTCAGCCGGTAGCGCCGTTCGGCGTACCAATACAGCGGACGCCAGAACAGCCGGTTCACCACCACGACGAAGAAGCTCATCGTCGCAATGCCGAGAACGATGCGGTGGAAATCGCCGTGCGTCGTTGCGTCCACGATATAGGCGCCGAGCCCATGCGCGCGCAATGTCTGTGCACCCCAGCTCGCGACTTCGGCGGCGACGCTCGCGTTCCACGAGCCGCCCGAAGCCGTGATCGCGCCGGTGACGTAGAATGGAAAGACCGCCGGTAGCGCCACCTTGCGCCACCAGAGCCACCCCTTCACCTGAAGATTGGTGCCGACATCGCGCAGTTCCCGCGGGACCGCGGATGCGCCGGCGATGACGTTGAAGAGAATGTACCATTGCGTGCCCAAGACCATCAGCGGCGAAAGCGCGATGTCGGGATTGAGCGAAAATCGCACGATCAGGAACACCGCGACGGGAAAGAGCAGGTTCGCCGGAAACGCGGCCAGGAACTGGGCGATCGGCTGGATGATGCGGGCGAGATGCGGGCGCATGCCGACATAGATGCCGACCGGTGTCCACACCACGCTCGCCAGCGCGATGAGAATAATCACGCGCAGCATCGTGATCAGGCCCAGACCGAACACGCCCAACACGTCGCCAAGACCGAAAACGCCGGCGAGCAGACTGTAGATTCGCCAAAAGGCCAAGGCGCCCAGCAGCGTGAGGAAGAGGCTCCAGATGAGGTCGGCAAGGCGCGACGGCATGGCGCGGGCGACGAATCCGGCGCGGCTTTGGGGCGGCGCGAAGCGATAAGTCCAGCGCATGAAGACGTGAAAGGGCTCGGCGACCTTGTCCATCAGCGTCGAGCGCCGAAGCACGTTCAAAGCCCACGAGCTCGGTTGGTCCTCGCTATCCTCGCTGTCGAAGCGGAAGCGGTCGGCCCAGGCGACCAGCGGGCGGAAAAGAAGCTGGTCGTAGATCAGGATCACCACGAACATGGCGCCGATGGCCCAGAAGATCGCCGGCAGGTTCTTTTCCACGATCGCCTCGGCGATGTAGGAGCCGATGCCGGGAAGCGCAATCGTGGTGTGCCCGACGCTGATCGCCTCGGACAAGGTCACGAAGAACCAGCCGCCGGACATCGACATCATCATGTTCCAGATCAAGGGCGGCAGGCCGAACGGGACTTCGATGCGCCAAAATCTGGCCCAGGCGTTCAAGCCGAACATGCGGCCGGCTTCCTCCAGTTCCTCAGGCACCGTGCGCAGCGACTGGTAGAAGCTGAACGCCATGTTCCAGGCCTGGCTCGTGAAGATCGCGAACACGGCGGCAAGCTCCGCACCGAAGATCTTTCCCGGCGCGAGTGAGAGGAAGAAGACGACGGTGATCGAGATGAAGCCCAGGATCGGCACCGACTGAAGGATATCGAGCAGCGGAATCAGGAGCGTACCCGCGCGCTGGCTCTTCGCCGCCCAGGTCGCGTAAGTGAGCGTGAAGACGAGCGAGACGCCGAGTGCGATCAGCATGCGCATGGCGGTACGCAGCGCATAGCCGGGCAGGTTCGCGGGATCGAGCGAGATAGGCTGGCGTGTCAGCGACGACAAGGGCTCGATCAGGCTGCGGCTCGCATCGGCGAACAGCACAATGAAGCCGAGCACCAGCAAAGCCGCGAGCGCATCCCAGCGGCTGGGCAACAGGCGTCGTGCCTCTATCGAGACGGGCGGCAGGATCCTCATGTCCGGCAAGCCTCGAGCAGGTTGGAACAAAGACGCGGGCAAACGTTCCGCCGACGCGGAACTCGGCGGCACAGAACCACTTTGCCGCTGCCGATAAAAGCGAAAATTCCGGCGCGAGGTGAAGAGACGGTAATGCGCGCGTCCGGCCCGAAGTTATCCTCACTCAAATTTCGTAAAAGACGCTCCAGCCATTGCGGACGTTGGCCTTATTCGTTTTCGACTTTGCGCTACCCCTCCCCCTGCTCAGGGGCCGCGCGATGACGGATTTTGGAGCTGGCCCATTTTCATCCTCGGTCTTCTCCTTGGTCCAAGAGAAGGAGATAGGTGCGCGACATCGTCACGGGAACGCGGATAAGTCGAACGATCGCGAATAAATTCGCTCGAGGACATTCAACATGGTGCGGCGATTAGATCGCACTTAGCGGGAAAAGTTATCCCTCTCCTCGGCAAGCTCAGGATGACGTGAGTTCTATTTTCCTCACCCCGAGCCTGTTGAGGGATGACGAGCTCCAGAATGAGATCGTCATGTCGGCCATGGCGATTGGGCGGCGCTTTGTCGGAGCGCGTTAAGCAATTGAAATGTATGAAAATATTCTCATTCGGGCGCCATGGTACGAACCGCGTGGTCTCAGCCGTTATACTTGCGCGCGCTCGCGAATCCGGCGTAAAAACGCGCAGCCGCTTTGGAAAATGGTGCTTTTACTGGTGCTTAACCAAGGTTCGGCTAAAGTTATCGAACCGTAAACTCGGCGGGCGGAACGGCGAATCGGCAATGACCAGGGGCGTAATCGCGCAGGATGCAGGAGGCGGTCACTCCGTCCGCATCGGCGCGCGCGTTCGGTTGGCGCCCCGTCCTTCCCTCGGTTCGTCGCAGGCACTTCTGCTCCTTCTTAGCTGCCCCTAGGCGCATTCCGGCGCTCGCGCGCCCGGTGCTTAGGGGATGAAGGCGAAAGAAGAGAAACAGAAGTCGCGTTTGCGACGAACGGAAGGAATGCATTGCCATGACGACCAATACAGAAAGGGTCCTGATTTTCGACACCACCTTGCGCGATGGTGAACAGTCACCGGGCGCTGCCATGACGCTCGAGGAAAAAATCGAGATCGCCGAATTCCTCGACGCAATGGGCGTCGACATCATCGAAGCCGGATTTCCGATTTCATCGCCGGGCGACTTCGCAGCGGTTCGCGAAGTCACCAAGGTCGTGAAGAGTTCCGTCGTGTGCGGTCTCGCGCGCGCCGGGTTCAAGGACATCGATGCCGCCGGCGAAGCGCTCAAGGGCGCCAAGCGGCCACGCATCCACACCTTCATCTCGACCAGCCCCGTGCATATGAAGCACAAGCTTCAAATGGGCGAGAATGCGGTGCTCGAAGCGGTCGGCGCGTCGGTGACGCGCGCGCGCAACTTCACCGACGACGTGCAATGGTCGGCGGAGGATGCGACGCGCACTAACGCCGACTTCCTCTGCAAGACGGTGGAAGTGGCGATTCACTCGGGCGCCAGAGTCATCAATGTGCCTGATACGGTTGGCTATTCCACGCCGCAGGAATATTTCGAGATCATCGCCATGCTGAAGAACCGCGTGCCGGACGCGGACAAGGTGATCTTCTCCACGCACTGCCACAACGATCTCGGCCTCGCTGTCGCCAATTCGCTGGCCGGTGTCTTGGCCGGTGCGCGTCAGGTCGAATGTACCGTCAACGGCATCGGCGAACGTGCCGGCAACGCCGCGCTCGAAGAGATCGTGATGGCGCTCAAAGTGCGGCGCGACCGCATGCCCTTCGTCAACGGCATCGACACCAAGATGCTGGCGCGCGCCTCGAAGCTGGTCTCGAACGTCACCGGCTTTCCGGTGCAGTTCAACAAGGCCATCGTCGGCAAGAACGCCTTCAGCCACGAGTCGGGCATCCACCAGGACGGCATGCTGAAGCATGTCGAGACCTACGAGATCATGCGGCCCGAGGATGTCGGCGTGAAGGAGACTTCGCTCGTGCTCGGCAAGCTCTCCGGCCGCCACGCTTTCCGCGACAAGCTCGAAGCGATGGGCTATGCGCTCGACGATCACGCTTTTGCCGACGCCTTCCGCCGCTTCAAGGAACTCGCCGACAAGAAGAAGCACGTCTTCGACGAAGACATCATCGCCCTCGTCGACGACGAGATCGTGCGCGGCCACGATATGATCTCGGTCAAGGATCTGCGCGTCGAAACCGGAACCAATCTTCTTCCAGGATGCGAACTGACGCTCAAGATCGAAGGCGAGGATCGCCGCGTGAAGACCACCGGCGACGGCCCGGTCGATGCGATCTTCAAGGCCATTCGCGAACTTTATCCGCACGCCGCCACGCTGCAGCTCTTCCAGATCAATGCGGTCACGGAAGGTACCGATGCGCAGGCGACGGTCAGCGTGCGGCTCGAAGAGAATGGACGCACGGTCACAGGCCGCGGCGCGGACACCGACACGCTGGTGGCCGCCGCTTACGCCTATGTCAATGCGCTCAACAAACTATTGGTGAAACGCGAAAAGCAGGCGCCCGAAGCGCTGACCATCGCGCGATGAGCGAAAAGCTCCGGCACGAAATGCCGGGGCCTGCGCGCGCGATGGCCTGCTTTTCAAGAGGGATGGGATAGGTTCGAATGTTCGGCAGTCTTCTCGGTGCCCTGTCGAGCGATATGGCAATCGACCTCGGAACAGCGAACACGCTGGTCTATGTCAAGGGCAGGGGGATCGTGCTGAACGAGCCCTCCGTGGTCGCTACCATCAATCGCGGGGGCAAGAAGCAGGTGCGCGCCGTCGGCAACGACGCCAAGATGATGCTGGGCAGAACGCCCGGCAACATCGAGGCGATCCGGCCGATGCGCGACGGCGTCATCGCCGATTTCGAAATCGCCGAGGAGATGATCAAGCACTTCATCCGCAAGGTGCATAATCGCCGCTCCTTCGCCAATCCGATGATCAT
>DATLOU010000111.1:0-27041 GCA_035536115.1 Rhizomicrobium sp. | reverse complement strand
GCGCGCACGCGCATCGGCCGCGAACTCGGCGTCATCAGGGAAGACGAATTCCGCTTCTGCTGGATCGTCGATTTTCCGATGTATGAGTGGAACGAGGACGAGAAGAAGATCGATTTCTCGCACAACCCCTTTTCCATGCCGCAAATCGCCGTCGAGACGTTCCTCGCGCTGAAGAACGACGACAAAGATGCCATCCTCGGGCTCAAGGCATTCCAGTACGATATCGTCTGCAACGGCGTCGAACTGTCGTCGGGCGCAATCCGCAACCATCATCCGGACGTCATGCTCAAGGCCTTCGAGATCGCAGGCCACGGCCGCAACGAAACCGAAGTGAAGTTTGCCGGCATGCTGAACGCGTTTCGTTACGGCGCTCCGCCGCATGGCGGCACCGCTCCCGGCATCGACCGCATCGTCATGCTCATCGCGAGCGAGGAAAATCTTCGCGAGATCACTCTCTTCCCCATGAATCAACAGGCGCAAGACCTGATGATGAACGCGCCGGGCGAAGTGCTGCCGAAGCAGCTGCGCGAGCTTCACATTCGCGTCGTGCAGCCGGAAAAAAGCTGAGCGCTAGCCGCCAAGCGTCAGGATCGGCTGCGCCGCGGTCGAGGGCTCCTTTTGCAGTCCCCAGACCTGGTTGACGAGTGCGAGCACCGTCATCGTGTCGTGATCGGGATATTCGCCCGAACAGCTGCGCGCCGCTTCGGTGGCATCTGGTCTGGGTGGCGAGGGCAGGTAGCAAAAGGCGGGTATCCAGTTGCTGTTGCCGGCGTCGTCGCGAACAACCAGCGCGGCCGTGTGTTCCGGCGAGCCTCTGCGCAGATCGAACAGCGTCTCCTCGTAGCGCGAGCGATGCTCCGGATCGGCGGGCTGGCGTCCCAGAATGCGCACGATGTAGGGCGAAGAGCCGGCCACAGTGTCGCCGCGCGAGCCGCGCACGATTTCGCCCAGATAGTAAACCACGCTCTCGAACGAACGAACGTCGATGCCGATCTGGAGTTCGCCCAGCGAGACGGGGCGTGCTTTCGTTTCGTCGGTCGTTACGATGTTCTCGTAGTCCCGTTCTGCCGCCGCCACGCGAGCCCGCCAGGCGGCTTCCGTCTCTTTCGGCCCGCGGGCCGGCGGACAATGTGCGGCGGCATCCGGCTCGACCTTGCGCGCGGCATAGACGATGCACTGCATCACGACGGCGCGGAAATTGTTGTGCAGACGGATGAAGGCCGTCGCCGAAGGATCGAGGGTCATGACGATTTCCGAACCTTCCTTCTTCACTTTTCCGTCCGGCGTGATGGTCAACCCTTCTTTCAGGAGTTCGGTGCGGAAGGTCGGATTGTCGAGCATGGCCGGTGTCGCGCGCGCCGTGACATCGGTGGCAGTCTTCCGCTTTTCCAAATGCAGACCGAGCGCGAGCAGGTCGCGCAGCACGATCTGAAAACAAAGCTCGGGATGGTAAGCGCCGGCCGTGTCCTCGACGGCCGGATCGTTGACATAGACGGCAAAGTCGACGCCGCCGCGACGGTCGGTCGGGACGCTGTCGGGATCGAGGCAGGCGCTCGCCTTGAAGCCGTGCGCGAGCGGTTCGGATGCGGCCAGCGAGTCTCCGGTGGCGCAGAATTTCTGATAGTGGCGCATGTCGGCGCAGAAGGTATCGATCGTTTCGCGCAGGATCGGCAGTTCCGCTTTTGGAATCGAAACCGCGTTGAAGAAGAGCAGTCCCAGAATGTCGGGCTGGATGCCTTGCAACCACAGATCCCGCAGCGTCGAGGCTGCCACCGGCTGCATCGCGCCATCCTGATATTTTTTGTCGTCCAGGTTTTCGAGCGTGAAGGTGTTGGCGCTGCTGCCGGCGCCCGCGATTCCGGCGCTGCCCCTGGTCACGTCGGGAAACGGCAGGGTCGCCGTGAAGCCTCCCGTGATGCCGTTCTGTGCGCTGTTCGTGCCCAACCGCGTGAAGTAGCGCGGCTCGCGGTCGGACGCGCGCATGATGTTCATCAGCAGGATCTGGTTCGTGGCGCGCGCGACCGAACGATTATAGTCGATGGCGCGTGTCGGAATGTCGGGCGAGTATTGGCAGGCGGTCAGGCCGAGCAGCGCTGCGGCAACGGCAAGAATACGAACGATGCGGCCCGACATGTCGCGACACCCCCGATGACAAGACGAAGTGTGTCGCGCAGGCAGGTTCGCGCCAGCGGGCGCGAATAAGAGTTATGTGGATAACTCGCTAGTTCAATTTGGACGCAAGGTCCTTGATGCTCTGCGCGATCAAGTCGCCGGCGCGCTTGGCATCGAGGCGGGCGAGGATAAGCTTTTCCGCGGCGGCCGCAGCCGCATCGGCGCTGAGCGTGCGGATTTCCGACAGCGCTGCGGCTTCGGCTTGCGCGATCTTCTCCTGCGCCGCCTGGGCCCGGCGTTCGATCAGCACCTTCAGGCTGGCCCGCGATTCCGCAGCGAAGCGCTCCGCCTCGGCCTTTGCTTCGACCACGATGGCCTCGGCTTCCTTCTCCGCGCCTTGAGCTTTCTGTTTGAAACTTTCGAGCAAGGCGGCCGCTTCCTCGCGCAGCCGCTTGGCCTCGTCGAGTTCGGACTTGATCGCCGCCGCGCGCGCGTCGAGCATAGCGCCCACCAGTTTGGGAACGCCGACATAGAGGAGGAGGCCGATCACCATCAGGAATCCGACGCCGACCCAGACTTCCGCTTCCTTCAGATATTCCATGCTCAACTCCCCGTCACGGCGCGCACGGCATTCGCCGCCTCATCCTTGGCGACGTTCTCCCCGGTCAGGCGCGCGACGATCGCGACCGCGGCTTCCTGCGCCGCGTTCATGACGTGCGTGTTGGCCGCCCGGCGGGACGCCTGGATGCGCGCCTCGGCCTTGGCGATATCGGCCTGGGCGGCGTCGTCGGCTTCCAGCTTGGCGCGGTCGACTTCGCCTGCGATGCGCTTTCGGTTCTCCTCGGCGAGGGCTTGGGCGCGCGTGCGCGCGCTCGCGAGCGCCGCTTGATAGGCGGCCGAGGCGCCTTCGGCATCGCTGCGGTGGCTTTGCGCTTTGGCGAGGTCGCCCTCGATCTGGCCGCGGCGCGTCGTGATCACGCCTTGAATGCGCGGTCCCGCGATGCGCCACAGGACCGCGAACAGAAATGCGAATGTGATCACGAGCCAGAAGATCTGGCTGGGAAACGTTTCAGTCTTGAATGGCGGAAAGCCCGCGCCTTCAGGTCTGGCGGGCACTTCCGTCGAGGCTGAGGCGGCCATCAGGGCTTACGTGAAGAGAATGATCAGCGCGATGACGAGACCGAACAGACCCGTCGCTTCGCAAAGCGCGAAACCCAGAAGCAGGTTGGTCGTCTGCGAGGCGGCGGCACCCGGATTGCGCAGCGCGCCCGAGAGATAACTGCCGAACACATTGCCGATGCCGATGCCGGCGCCGACCAGCGCGATGCAGGCAAGGCCCGCGCCGATCATTTTTGCTGCTGCGACTTCCATTTTGAGTGTCCCTTCTGGTCAGTGACTATCGTGGAGATGGAGAGCTTCGTTGAGGTAGATGCAGGTCAGGATCGCGAAGACATAAGCCTGCAGGAACGCGACGAGCAGTTCGAGCAGCATGATGGCGACGATCAGCGCCATCGGCGCGATCGACAGCAGCGAGAGCACGCCGCCGGCGCCGCCGAGCAGAACGACGAAGCCGCCGAACACCGCCAGCATCGTGTGTCCGGCCAGCATGTTGGCGAAGAGCCGCACCGAAAGGCTGATCGGCCGCGTCAGGAACGAAATGACCTCGATCGGCACCAGCAGGATCAGGAGATACCAGGGCGCCTTCGGCACGAAGAGCTTGAGGAAGCCGAAGCCGTGTTTGACGAAGCCGGTGACGATGACCGTCAGGATGACAAGCGAGGCGAGGGAGAACGTCACGGCGATCTGGCTGGTGACGGTGAACGAGCCCGGAATCATGCCGAAGAAGTTGCTGAACAGCACGAAGACGAAGATCGTGAAGACGAAGGGGAAGAAGCGCAGGCCGTCTTCGCCGGTCGAAGACTGCATCATGTTGGCGACGAATTCGTATGACATCTCCGCCATCGATTGGGTGCGCGACGGAACGAGGCTCCTCTTCGACATCGCGAGGGTGAGGAAAAGCGATGCGGCGAGTGCGACCAGCACCATGAGCAGCGACTGGTTGGTAAACGAGACGTCGTAGCCGCCGATGTGCAAGGGCACGATCGGCTTGATGGCGAACTGTTCCATCGGATTCATGGCCACGTCTCTAATTCTCCTCGTCGTCCTTGGCCGAGGGCGCGGGATGAGCCGCGATCTCGGCGTTCAACTCGCTTGCCGCGCGCATCACGTTGCGGATTCCCGCTACTGCGCCCAGCACGAAAAACACCACGATGAAGAGCGGCCGCGTGTGAATGCCAAAGTGGCCGAAGAGCCAGTCCAGTCCCCACCCGAACGCGCCGCCCACCAGCAACGCCGCCCCAAGCTCCGTCGCGAAACGAGATGCGATTCCCATTTGCGTGGGCGGCGGGCGCGCGGCCCGTCCGGCATTGCGCTTCTGGACGTCGTCAAGCCGCTTGCCCAGCTCGCGCAGCTTCTCGGGTTCCTGAGCAGCCATGCTCCCCGTTCCCCCAAATTGCGAAAAACCCGCGCCAAACCGGCCTTCGCGGCTCTCTCGAAGGCGCGCGGACCATAGGGTTGGGTGTAGACGCTGTCAATGCGCTAAAGAGCGCATAAGAAATTGAATTGATTGTGGAAAACCCGGGCGCGGCGAAATGCGCTGACTGGCAGGCGGACACTACTCCGCGGCGACCTTTTCAGCTTCCGCCAGCGTGACCGAGACGAGCTGGCTGACGCCGCGCTCCGCCATCGTCACGCCGAAAAGGCGATGCATGCGCGACATGGTCAGCGCATGGTGGGTGATGACGAGGAAGCGCGTGTCCGTCAGCCGCGTCATTTCCTCGAGCAGGTTGCAGAAGCGATCGACATTGGCGTCGTCGAGCGGCGCGTCCACTTCGTCGAGCACGCAGACCGGCGCCGGATTGACGAGGAACACGGCGAAGATCAGCGCCATCGCGGTCAGGGCCTGTTCGCCGCCGGAAAGCAGCGCCAGCGACTGCAGGCGCTTGCCGGGCGGGCGGGCAAAGATCTCGAGGCCGGCTTCGAGGGGATCTTCGGATTCGGTAAGGGTGAGTTTCGCCTCGCCGCCTTCGAACAGGCGCGAGAACAGGCGCTGGAAATTCGCGTTCACCTTTTCAAACGACGCCAGCAGGCGCTCGCGGCCTTCGCGGTTCAAGCTCTGGATACCGCGACGCAAACGTTCGATCGCGCCGGTGAGGTCGTCCCGGTCACTTGTCAGCGTCTTGAGCCGCGTTTCCTGTTCGGCCGCTTCCTCTTCGGCACGCAGATTTACGCCGCCAAGCTGCTCGCGTTCCTGCTTCAGCTTTTCGACGCGCTTCTCGGCCTGATCGAGCGGCGGCAGTTCCTGGCCGTCTTCGATCTCGGCGCGATCGGCCAAGTCCTCCGGCACGATTTCGAGTTCGTCGCGGATGCGGTCGCGCAGCTCGGCGATGCGCGCGGCGGCCGCTTCCGCCAAGGCCTGGGCTCGGGCGCGCTCTTCACGGGCAGAGGAGAGGGCGGCGTCCGCGGACTTGGAAGCGCGATCGGCATCGGCCAACACGGCTTCCGCCGCGGCACGCGCATCGGCCGCCTCGCCGCGCGCCTGGTCCGCCGCCGCGATGGCATCGAGCAGGTTGTTGCGCTTGCTCGCGATGCGCTCGGGAACCATTTCCGCTTCGCCGAGTTCGCGCGCCATGTCTTCGCTACGGCGCTCGAGCTCCTCGATATGCGAGCCTGCGGCCCGGCGCCGGTCCTGCCAGCGCCGGCTCTCGTCGGCAATGGCGTTCAGCCGGCGCGTGCGGCTTTCGCCTTCGCGCTTCAGACCCTCCAGCGTGGCGCGCGCCTCACTGTAGGTGGTGCGCGCCTCAGCGGTCACTTCGCGCTGGGTGGAACCCTGGCGGATCAATGCCGCGCCGTCTCCAAGTCTCGAAAGTTCGGCGTCGGCCTGGCGGCGCGCCTCGATGGCGGCGTCACGCGATTGGGTGAGGCGGCGGATTTCTGCTTCCAGCGAAGCAAGCTGCGAAGCCCGCTCGGCGGCGGCGCGCGCTTCCTTGGTCGAATTGTCCTGCAGCGCGATCAGCGACTGATCCGTCTTGCGCTCTTCCAGTTCGGCCGCGCGTGCCGCGTCTCTGGCGGCACTCACTGCCTGGCGCGCCGCCGTGTAGGCCGCGAGCTTGCTCGCCCGTGCGGCGTGCGCGGCTTGGATTTCACCGTCGAGCGCTGCCAGACGATTGCGTTGCGCCAGCCGAACGGCAGCGGCCGACGGCGCATCGGAAGACGCCGAATAGCCGTCCCAACGCCAGAGGTCACCGCGCGGCGACACCAGCCGCTGACCGGCCTTCAATGCGCCCTGCAGTTTCTTGCCTTGGTCGGGGAAGACCACGCCGGTCATCGCCATGCGGCGCGCCAAGGCAGGAGGCGCGGAGACGAAGTCGCTGAGCGGCTTGGCGCCGCCCGGAAGCGGCGCCGTCGCGTCGAAGTCGCCGAGGTCGCGCCAATGCTGCGGCGACGCTTCGTCAAGCGGCGCCTGCAGATCCTCGCCGAGTGCGGCGGCAAGCGCGGCCTCGAAGCCCGGACGGCATTTGATCGCGTCGATCAGCGGCGGGAAGAGATCGCTGCCTCTGGGCAGCATGAGATCGCCAAGCGCCTTGGCTTCGGCCGAGAGCCTTTGCCAGTCGCGCTCCGCCTCGTCGAGCGGCTGTCGCGCGTCTGTTTCCGCGCGCTCGGCCTCCGCGAGTGCGGCACGCGCCATGTCTGCGGCATTGCGCGCCTTCTCGGCCAACGCGTGCGCCGCCGCGGTTGCGCTTTCCGCGGCGCGAACCGCAGGCACATCCTTCGCCGTGCGCATCGCCTGCGCGAGTTTGGCCTCGGCTTCGGAAAGTTGTTGCGCGCTCGACTCCGCAAGCGCGCCCGAGACGTCGCGGCCGCGTTCGTGGCTCGATTTCTTGGCATGGTATTCGGCGAGTTCGGATGTCAGCCGCTCGAGCGTGCGCTCGGCTTCGTTGAGCGCGTCGCCCAGCGCCGCCGCGCTGCGCTCGGCTTGGTGCAGCTCGTCGCTCGAATGCGCCAGAGCGTTTTCCAGGTTCTGCGATTCCTCGCCCAACGACTGCAGCGCGGCTTCGGCATCCTTGTCGAGGGTCCTGTCGCGCTCGATATCCTGCGCCGTCTGCGCAATGCGCTGGCGAAGCCGCTGTGCGGTTTCACGTGCGCGCGCTTCTTCTTGATCGAGCGTCTCGCGTTCGAGCACGAGGCGATGCAGCGCGGCGGAGCGTTCGGCTTCGCGGGCGCGAAGCGGCGGAAGTTCGTTCGCCGCGTTCACCTGCGCGGTCGATGCCGTCGCCGCACGCGATGTACAAGCTTCGACCAAAGCCGTGGCTGCGGCGTGTTCTTCGTCCGCCGCGCCACGGCGCAGTTCGGCGGCCGTCCAGCGCAGATAATGCGCGAGAGCCTCGGCCTTTCGAATGTGACCGGAGAGATTGCGATAGCGCGACGCCTGCCGCACCTGGCGCTTCAGGCTTGCGAGCTGGGATTCGACTTCGCGGATGACATCGTCGAGGCGGCTGAGATTGGTTTCGGCGGCGCGCAGTCGCAACTCCGCTTCGTGCCGTCGTTGATGCAAACCACCGATGCCCGCGGCTTCTTCGAGGATGGCGCGCCGGGCAAGAGGCTTCTGGCTGATAAGGAGTCCGATTTGGCCCTGCCGCACGAAGGCCGTCGAAGCCGCGCCTGACGACGCATCGGCAAAGAACAGCTGCACGTCGCGCTGACGCACATCGCGGCCATTGATGCGATAGACCGATCCCGCCTCGCGTTCGATGCGCCGGGAAATCTCGATCGAGTCATATTCGTTGAAGGCACCCGTCGCCGAACGGTCGGAATTGTCGACGAACAGCGTGACTTCCGCCATGTTGCGGGCCGGACGCGCCGCGGAACCGGAGAAGATGACGTCGTCCATCTCGCTGCCGCGGACGGACGTCGGCCGGGTTTCACCCATCACCCAGCGCAGCGCATCGAACAGATTGGATTTTCCGCAGCCGTTGGGACCGACGACGGCTGTCAATCCGGGCTCGACAAAAAGCTCCGTCGGCTCGACGAACGATTTGAATCCCGAGAGCCTGAGCCGTGTGAACTTCAAAGAGATGCGCCGTCCTACGCTTGGGCCCTTACTTCTTGGCCAAGAGAGAATCCAACTTCGACTTCAAGACCGTCCAGGGCATGCCACCCGCTTGTTCGACTTCACCGTTGATGATGAGAGTCGGTGTCCCCGTAATCCCGTAGCGTGCCGAAGCGTCCTGCGCCACAGCCATGATGCGCTTTTGCTCATCCTGGTTGTTCATACATGCGTCGGCTTGCTCCGCGCTCATGCCAGCGATTCGGCTCAATGATACCAAAGCGCCGTGAACATCCGTAACGCCATTCTCCGGGTCCCACTTGTCCTGATTGCGGAAGAGCAGGTCGACGAATCCGAAATAGCTCTCCTTGGGCTGGCAGCGTGCAAGTGCTTCGGCCGGAACGTCGGCGGCGCCGATCGGAAACACGCGGAAGATGTAGAAGACTTTTCCGGTATCGATGTAATTCGACTTGAGAAGCGGAATGACTTCGGCATTGAAGCGGGCGCAATGCGGACACATGGGTGCCGCGTATTCGATGACGGTGATCGGCGCCTGCGACGAACCCATGGTGCGGTCGCCCGGAACCGCGCCGCCGCCGCTGACCGCAGCGACGACATCCGGCGGGCCCGACCGTTCATAAAAATAGACGCCCGCGCCCAACGTCAGAAGAGCTAAAACGATAATTCCGATAAGAACTTGGTTGCGACTCACGGACGTCTCCGTTCAAGGGGCCGCATGCTTTTGGCAGAGGTCCGCCCGCGGTTCAATCCGGGCTTTTGCCGCGATTGCGCCGCTTGGCGAGGTTCAAGAGCGCAGTCCCCAAGCGGTCGGGTCCGTGCCAACGGCGGACGGGATCGTTGGCGGGCGGCTCGGAGGGTTTGGGCACGGATGGCGATGCAGGAAGCTGTGTCAGCGGTCCTTGCACGAAGCGCAGTTTGGCGACCGCCGCGCGCCCAAGATAGCCGTTGATTCGTTCGCACAGGGCGCGGCTCTCATGCTGCAAAAAGAGCGCTGCGGCCGGTTCGGCTCGCAACGTCAGCACACCGCCCGACGCGCCTTCGCTCAGTCGAAGCGGCCGCGCAATGCGCGCGGTCTCGGCGCCGGCGATCTCTGTCCAGCGCAACACGAGCGTCGGGTCCAGGAAGCCTGCGCGCACGAACGCGGCCCTGGCCGCAATCGATGCGTCGCGGCCGACGGCTTCGGCGCGGGCGCGCCGCTTGGGCGGCTCTTCCGGTTGTTTCTCGCGGGAGGAATGCGTCATGCTTCGAAGTATGGCGCTCATCGACCGTCCGACGCAAAAGAGAAAGACACCGGCCGCGACGCAATTGCTCGCCTGGTATGACGAGAACCGGCGCGATCTGCCGTGGCGGGCGAAAGCCGGAGCGAAGCCCGATCCCTATCGCGTCTGGCTCAGCGAGATCATGCTGCAGCAGACGACCGTTCAAGCGGTTGCTTCCTACTACGCGAAATTTCTGGCGCGTTGGCCGGACGTCGCGGCTCTCGCCCATGCGCCTTTGGATGAGGTGCTCGCAACCTGGGCTGGG
Source organism: Rhizomicrobium sp. (assembly GCA_035536115.1). Taxonomy (GTDB): domain Bacteria; phylum Pseudomonadota; class Alphaproteobacteria; order Micropepsales; family Micropepsaceae; genus Rhizomicrobium. The sequence continues at coordinate 17,278 of DATLOU010000111.1, read as the reverse complement.
CTTGGCTATTACGCGCGCGCCCGAAACCTGCACGCGGCGGCGAAAGTGGTCGCGCAGGAGATGGGCGGCCGCTTTCCCGATACGGCTGAGGGCCTGCGAACGCTTCCAGGGGTGGGGACCTATACGTCCGGCGCCATCGCAGCCATTGCCTTCGACCGTCCCGAAGCCGCCGTCGATGCCAATGCCGAGCGCGTGCTCTCGCGCCTCTTCGCGGTCGACGAGCCGCTGCCGAAGGCGAAGGCGCGCCTCCAGGCTTTGTGCCAGTCCCTTGTCCCTGACAAACGCGCCGGCGATTTCGCACAGGCGGTGATGGATCTGGGTTCCTTGATCTGCACGCCGAAGCGTCCTGCTTGCGCACGCTGTCCCTGGTCGAAGCGCTGCGAGGCACATCGCCTCGGCATCGCAGAAGACCTGCCGCGCAAAGCTCAAAAGCCCGCGCGGCCGCTGAAGCGCGGCGCGGCCTTCGTGGCGCAGGACACGACGGGTGCCGTGCTGCTGGTCAAGCGGGCCGAGCGGGGATTGCTCGGAGGAATGCTGCAGCCGCCGCTTGGTCCGTGGACGGAGGAATTTCCCTCACCCTGTGAAGCCTTGCTGCAGGCGCCGTTCCGCGCCAAGTGGAAAAAGCTCCCGGGCATGGTCCGCCACGGCTTCACGCATTTCGAACTTGAGATCGAGGTCTATGCGACGCACCTTGCCGTGCATCCGAAAATCGCGGGCGTGCGCTGGGTCGGCGATCTTGGTTCAGTCGCACTTCCGACCGTGATGAAGAAGATCGTCGCGCATGCCTTGAAGGACGAGGCGCCTGCGCGACGGCGCGCCGGCTAATGCGGCCCCGTCAGGCCAGATCGGCGCGCAGCATCTGGCGCAGATAGTCGATCGGCACTAGCTTTCCGTCATGCTCGTACTGCCAGAACGTCCAGCCGTTGCAGGCATCGAGGCCTTGCACATGCGCGCCGATCTGGTGGATCGAGCCGGTGGCGTCGGCGCATACCAGCGTGCCGTCGGCGCGCACCTTGGCGCGGTGACGTTTCTGCGTGCCTTGCAGCACGGTGCCTGGCGGCAACAATCCGCGCTCCACCACCCAGCCGAAGGGAATGCGCGGTTCTGAGCGTTTGGATTTCGTCACTTCGATCGCGTCGGAGTCCGCCGGCACGATGTCGGCAATGCGCTTGCGCGCGAGGCGGACATAGTCGGCGTCTCTCTCCAGGCCGATGAAGCGCCGGCCAAGCCGCTTGGCGACTGCACCGGTGGTGCCAGAGCCGAAGAAGGGATCGAGCACGACGTCACCCGGCTTGGTCGAGGCGACGATGACGCGATGGAGCAGCGACTCCGGCTTCTGGGTCGAGTGTGCTTTGTCGCCATTGGCGCTCTTGAGGCGTTCGGCGCCGGCGCAGATCGGCAACGTCCAGTCCGAGCGCATCTGGAGATCGTCGTTCAACGCCTTCATCGCTTCATAGTTGAACGTGTAGGGCTGGCGCGCGCTCTTGGCCGCCCAGATCATCGTCTCATGCGCATTGGTGAAACGTTTGCCGCGGAAGTTCGGCATCGGATTGGACTTGCGCCAGACCACGTCGTTCAAGATCCAGAAGCCCAGGTCCTGCAGGATGGCGCCGACGCGGAAGATGTTGTGATAGGAGCCGATCACCCAGAGCGCGCCGCTCTCCTTGAGCACACGCCGCGCCTCCGTAAGCCAGGCGCGCGTGAAGCGGTCGTATTCGGCAAAGCTTGCGAATTGGTCCCAGGCGTCGTCGACGGCATCGACTTTCGAATTGTCCGGCCGGCGCAACTCGTTCTTGAGCTGCAGATTGTAGGGTGGGTCCGCGAACACAAGATCCACCGAGGCATCGGGAAGTGCCCGCATGCCTTCGACGCAATCGCCTTCGATCACCTGATCCAGCGCCACCATCCGCCCACCCAATTTTTATCAACAGGTGCGGCGACAATGATTCGGCGGAGTCCACAGGTCAAGAGTCTTGTGGAATCAAAGTGTTAACGTTGAGTCCTCAAGATTCGCACCATACAAGATGTTGTGGACCGGCGCGAAACTCCGCCGGTGGTGGGTGGTCGGACCGAACTGGGAGAGGGCGAAGAGATGCTCGGGCGTGCCGTAGCCCTTGTTGGTCAGCCAGCCATAGTGCGGATGCTCGTCATGCAGGAGCGACATCATGCGGTCGCGCGTGACCTTGGCGATGATCGAGGCGGCCGCGATCGAGACCGACTTGGCATCGCCTTCGATGATCACATCGCACGGACAAGGCAAAGGCGGCGGATCGTTGCCGTCGACCAGCGCGAAAGCCGGCTGGAACTGCAGCGCGCGCACCGCCCGCGCCATCGCCATATGCGTCGCCTGGCGAATGTTGATGAGATCGATCTCGTCGACGCTCGCCTCGCCGACGCCGACCGCGAGCGCGCTGAACATGATGTGGGCGTAGAGTTCGTCGCGCCGCTCGGGCGGCAATTGCTTGGAATCGTTGAGGCCCTTGGGGACCTTCTTGCGATTGAGGATCACCGCCGCCGCCACCACGGGTCCGGCCAAAGGACCACGCCCGGCCTCGTCGACGCCGGCCACCAGGCCGTCGATTCGCTTCAGCACGCGCGATTCGTAGATGTAGTGCGGCATGATCTTCTGTCATGGCCCGCCGGAGTGCGGGCAGTTGAGGAAGTATTCGTCTCAATCCGATCTAGCTGCGTCCTATCCTGCAATGCTCAAGACCGGCGTCACCTGGGTGGCCCACACTCCGGTGGGCCATGACACCGAGGTGAGTCGATGACATTCCTCATCAACTCTAGCATCGCGATTTGGGCCGAACAGCGAACAGAGCGCGACCGCGGCGACTTATTCACACCGGCGCGCTACTCGCGCACAGATTGCAGCACCGTGTAGGAGAGGATGAGCGTCAGGCCCAGCAGCGCCGCCGGGACGAGGAGGTGCGTGCTGTCGTCGCCGAGCTCAACATGGCCGATGGCAGAGGCGCCGAAGACGCAAGCCGCCGCGATGACGACGAGCATCACGCCCGAGGTGATCCAGGCCAGGATGCGCGCCGGTCGCGCCTCGTGCTGCGCGATCCTCTCCATCAGGAGGACGGAGAACTCGCCCGCATCGCGCTCGGGGAGCGGCGTTGCCAGCAGTGCGTCCAGTTCCGTGTCGTTCATGACTGGTCTCCCAGGATCACTTTAAGTTTCTCGCGCCCGCGCAGCACGTGCGATTTGAGCGTGCCGAGCGGGATCTGCATCGTGTCCGCCGCTTCGGTGTTCGAAAGTCCGAGCGCGAAGCAAAGCGTGAGCGCAGCGCTTTCCGCCGGCGCGAGCTTTTTCATGGCGCGATCGAGATCGATGCGCGCCTGCGCCTGGCCCTCGCTGCTGGGCGTTGTTCCTTCCCAGTCGTCGAGCGGCTCGTCGGCTTTGCGCTTTCGCGCCTGCATGAGAAAGCGCGAATAGGCGATGCGGTAGAGCCAGGTCGAAAAACTCGACTCGCCGCGGAAGTTCGCGATGCCGCGCCAGGCTTCGAGGAACGTTTCCTGCGCCAAATCGTCGGCCAGCGCGTGGTTGCCCCGCGTCAGCCGCAAGAGAAGCCCGCGCACCTTGGACTGGTTCTGCCGCGCGAGCAGGTTGAAGGCCGCGACGTCGCGCGACTGCACCGCCCGCTCGACGAGCTCGCGATCGTCCATGTCGGTTACGCCACAGCTCTCGCCTCGCTATTGCGGTTGTCTGCGCTCGATCAGGGCCATCACAAGCAACGCGACACCGATCATGAAGGGAAGAAAGCCGATGGTTGGCAGCCAGGATGCGCTCTCAATCGGTCCATGGAAGATCGACTGCGCCGTCATCGACCAGAAGAACGTCATCAGCGAAATGCCAAGCGCGACCATGACAATGCCGCCGCGCGTCATGCCGACGGGCGCGGCGCGCCGTGGCCCGTTGAAGAGTTCGAGCGGCACCGGCTGGCCCTTGTCCGCCAACGTCTGCATGACGCGATAGCGCGCCATGCGGACCTGGTAGACGAAATAGCCGTTGGCCACGAAAACGAAGCCGATCGTGGCCCAGAACACGATCGCAACCAGCGCAAAACCCGTCATCATCACACTCTACCCCTTTGCGTTGGAACAAGTTGCGGCCGGATCTGCCTCGCCAACCTCATCCTTCGAAAAGCTCAGGATGAGGCCAACACCAAGTCCCTCACCGTGAGCCTGCCGAAGGGGAGAGGGACGAAGTGCAAGGGATACGCGAATCCGAAAACGACCTGCTCCAACCGGTTTCAGCAGGATTAGATGCGCGCAGAGCGGGGCTCGGATGCAAGGGGGAGGGTGGCAGGCTCGGCGAACAGGGAAAGCTGGTCGCCGGTCCGCGGCGGCTTCCTGAACTTGGCAAGAGTCAAGGGTTTGGAATCCTTGTTCAAACCGGTGCGCTTGACCGCCATCTGGAAGCGCTTGGCCAGCATCTCGGCATAAGGCCCAGTGCCCTTCATCCGCGTCGACCATTGGGCGTCATAGTCCTTGCCGCCGCGCATCTGGCGGATCAGCGACATGACGTGCTTGGCCCGGCCGGGCTCGTTCGCCTCCAGCCACTCGCGGAACAAGTCCTTGATCTCGAGCGGCAGGCGCAGGAGCACATAGCCGGCGGTGCGCGCGCCGCAATCGGCGGCAGCAGACAGAACCTGCTCCATCTCGCCATCGTTCAGCGCCGGGATCACCGGCGCGAACATCACGCCCGTCGGAATGCCGGCATCGCTCAAAGCCTTGATCGCCTGCAGCCGGCGCGTCGGCGTGCCGGCGCGTGGCTCCATCGTGCGCGCAAGTTTCCTGTCGAGCGTGGTGACGGAAAGAGCGACCTTCGCCAGGTTCTCGCGCGCCATCTCGGAGAGGATATCGATATCGCGCAGCACCAGCGGCGATTTGGTGACGATGCCGACGGGATGTTTGAAGTCGCGCAGCACTTCGAGGATAGAGCGCATGATGCGCATCTTCTTCTCGATCGGCTGATATGCGTCGGTATTGGTGCCGATAGCGATCATGCGCGGCACATAGCCGGGCGCCGACAATTCCTTGGCGAGCAGCTCGGCCGCGTTCGGCTTGGCGAACAGGCGGGATTCGAAATCGACGCCCGGCGACATGCCCAGATAGGCGTGCGTCGGCCGTGCAAAGCAGTAGATGCAACCGTGCTCGCAGCCGCGATAGGGGTTGATCGAGCGGTCGAAGGAGATGTCGGGCGAGGTGTTGCGCGCGATGATGGTGCGCGTGGCGTCGCGAATGACTTCGGTGCGCAACGGTGGAGGTGCCGCGTCGTCGTCGCGCCAGCCATCGTCCCAGCCGTCGTCGACAAGGCTGCGCGTCTGCTTCTCGTAGCGGCCGACGGAATTCGAGAGCGCGCCGCGACCCTTCAGGACCCGCCTATCTGCCGTAATGTCTAGGACCGTTGTCATGGTACGAGGAATATAAGGCAGTAAGGAGAACAAATCAAGTACAAATCGAGTGGGGGCGGCTAGGGCAATTTACATGAGAAATATTTGCCTGATCTTGATGGTCTGGACTTTGTTCCTATATGGCTGGGATGACACGGCCGACATGGAGCAGGGAGGGTACGAAGAATCGAAAAAATCGCGCACAACTATGTTGCCGAAGGGAGCGATGCAGCGGGTTGAAGCCATTGAAATATCGGGGATATCTGTGAATTGGCCGCACTATCCCCATCAATTCCGCTGCAATCGCAAGGCTTTAGGCACAATTCCGGCGAATTGAATGTCGAAAACTGCACGAAAAATGGCACCTGCGGACGATTGCGGACCCTCATCCTTCGACGAGCACAGGATGAGGTCTTCCCGTTCTCATCCCTCACCCTGAGCCTGCCGAAGGGCGAGGGACGAGGCGTCGCGCACGAAGGGGGGTACTTCTACCCCGCCGCCTTGGCCGCCTGACGCTTGCCGGCGATGGGGTGCATCACGCCGGCGCCTGCCGGCCACACGCCTGGCGCGGCCTTCACACCGCGTGAAATGTGTTTCGCGTGCGGCGACAGCGTCTCCCAGATCGCGTGCGGCATCGATTTGAGGAGCCGGGCTTCGTCGACCCAGGGGCCGGCATACTCGACGTTCGGCATGGCGCGGATTTCGCGGCTCAAGTTGGGAGTCGCGCCGTGCCAGGCACGGTTGTCGCGAAAGACGCCGGCACCGGCGGGCGCGCCGACGAGAGTCGAAAGGCGCATCCACTCCGGTTCGTCGAGCGGCGTGGGCGGACTTGCGACTTGAGCCTGCGTGCCGGGGATCTGGCGGATCGGTCCGTTCTCCCAGGTCAAGTCGCTCATGAGGAAGTTGATGGTGACATGCGGCGAGGTGCGCTGAATGACGAGTTGCTGGGTCTGGAAGGTGAGTTCGTCCGTACCCGGACGTTTCCGCAGCTGGATGCCGATGCGCTCGGCGGCCGCGAGGCGCGCCGGCGGCATGTCGAACATCTCCTGCACATCGGCGTGCAGCGCCTGGTACTCGATCGCGCCGGGGAGGCAGAGATCGCCGCCGGCGCCGCGCACGTAATAGTCTTCGGTCCCGAAGATTTTCTTCAGGATCGGCGTCGTGGTCGGAAGATCGATCATCGCGGCCCAGACCGGGTCGTGCAAAAGCTCGCGCGACGCCGAGGCCGTGCCGTAGGAATAGCGGTGCGGGAGGCGCCCGGTCTCGGTGATATATTTGCGTCCGCCTTCGCCCTGGATCTCGAGGATCTGCTTCAAGACGCGCGCGCTCGCCTCGCGCCAGAGCGCCAGGCGTTCGGGATCGAGCAGGTTCTTCACCACGACGAAGCCGTCGCGATAGAAGATACGCTGGGCACGTTCGATCTCGTGGGGCTCGAGAATCTCGACGCCCTTCATGCCGTTGTTGCGGCGAAGATGCTCGCGCAACCTCTGGACTTCGGGATCGTCATAGACGCGCCTCGCCGGCGCGCGCGGATCGACCGAGCGGCTGTCGCGTTCCGGAACGAAGTGGGCGCCGTGTTCGTCTGTGGTTTCGTTGGGCGGCGTCGCGGCGCACCAGCCGACTCGGGTTTCGCCATAGATCTTCAAGCCGTCGAGTTCGCCCATGCGATGCCGCATCCCTTGTCCGTCGTCATGGTAACGCGGGAAAATCCCGAAGAGCAATTACGCCTTGCCGGTCGGGCGAATGAACGCGCCAACCTGGGAGAGATAGTCCTGCTTACCGATCTCGACGCCGTTGTGACGCAGAATGTCGTAGGCGGTCACGACGTGGAAATAGAAATGGGGGAGCGCCCAGGCGCGCAGGAATTGAAGGCCATTCATCTGAAAGCCCATGTCGGGATTGTTCGGCATGGGAATCGAACAATCGCGCTCCTCCGCGCCTTCGAAGGCGGATGCCGGCAGGCCGCGAAGATAGGCCACCGTCTTGGCGATCAGAGCCTTCAACTCGGCGATCGATCGTTCGTCGTCCTGGGAGCGCGGCGGCTTTTGTCCTGCGAGGCGTCCCGCACCGTCGCGTGCATTCGAGCAGGCGATCTGCACTTGCTGCGCCAGCGTGTACATGTCCGGCGCGAGCCGGGCATTGACGAGATCGAGCTTGGCGGCCTTCGCGTGCGCTTCGCCCTTGTCGAGAATGGCCGACAGGCTTTCCAGCATCGGCACAAACGAGTCGACCGACATCGTGTGCATGGAAATGTTCATCGCGTTCTCCTGCGGCTAGAGGGTTTTCAGGAATTCGGCGAGCCTGTCGTTGCTGGCCGCGATCGGTCCGGTGAAACCCATGCCGATGGCAAAGTCGCGATCGGCGAACGAGCTGAACTCGGCGACCATCGTCGTGTGGGTCTTGCCGCCGGCTTCTTCGAGCGTAGAGGTCATCCGGCAGGTCGGCGGCGGGCCTTTGCGCTTGCCGTGATCGGTGTGCTGCCAGACAAGCTTGGAGGGCGGGGTCACCTCGACGAAGACGAAGTCCATGACGAGTTCGTGTCCATCGGGAAAGCGCATGACGTGATGCCAAAGCCCGCCTGGCCGCAAATCCATCTCGCAGACGGGATTGCTGAATCCGGGTCCGCCCCACCAGCGCGAGACGTGGCGCGGCTCAGTGCTCGCCTCCCACACTTTGGCGCGCGGCGCGTCGTAGGTTCGCCGCATGATGATCAGCGGTTCGGTTTTCGGGATTTCGATTTGCGAACTCATTTTGTCCGTCCTTTCTTGCTGCGCCGGCCATGAGTGCCATCCATCGTCTTCAGATAGGCGGCCAGGCTGTCGAAGTTGCGGTCCCAGAATTTGCGGTAGTCCTCGAGCCAGATCGTCGCGCCCTTGAGTGGCTTCGCCTCGAGATGGCAGGGCCGCCATTGCGACTCGCGGCTGCGCGAGATGAGGCCGGCGTTTTCGAGCACCTTGAGATGCTTCGAAACTGCCGCAAGGCTCATGTCGTAAGGCTCGGCAAGTTCGGAAACCGTCGCATCGCCCGTCGCGAGGCGCGCGAGAATGCCGCGGCGCGTCGGATCGGCAAGCGCTGCAAGTGTGGAACTGAGGGCATCGGCTGGCATTTGTATTCAACCATTTAGTTGTCAACTGATTGGTTAAATAATGTACGTGACGAAGAGAGTCAAGCTGACCCTCAAATGCTAGCGCCAGTCGGCCAATGCTGCGGAATCGAAATATTCGTCCAGGCGGGTGATGTGGCCTTCACGCACCTTGCAGACGATGCAGGCGGCAAGAGAGACCTCCTTGCCGTTGGCGAGCTTGGCTTTGAGCAGATGCTGCTCGACGAAGCCGCCTTCGAAGACATCGAGCCTGCGCCGCGTGTAATGGCGCTCGGGGACGTTGCGGATGAAGCTCTCCAGCATCTCGAGATTCTCGTCGGCGGTGACCGACGCGCCGTCATTGTTGTGCCAGATGATCGCATCGGGCGCGTAGATGTTGCGCACGGCCTCGAGGTCGCCGCGCTCGATCGCGTTGAAGAAACTCTCCGCCAGCTGGCGCGTCGCTTCGTATGGCACGCTTGTCTCCTTCAGCCGCCGGCAAGAGCGTTGGTGATGACGATCTCGTCGCCGGGGGCGATCTTGTGCCCGTTGGCATCTTTCGCACGCACCATAGTTCCTCCATGCAGGAACACAATATTGTGCCGGATGCCGCCGCTTTCGTTGAAGAAGTGCAGAGCGAGCGCCGGATTGCGCCGCGCAAGATCGCTCAGGACCGCGCCGATGGAGGTTCCCTCGGCGGTGAGGAACCGTTCTCCGCCCATGACCGGTCGCAGGATGGGCGGCAACTGCACTTTGACCGTCACGTCGCGTAGGCCTCGACGCTCATGATGCGCGGCAGTCCGCTTGCCACTTCGCGCCAGCTTTCGCCGAGATTGTCGCTGCCATAGATCACGCCCGACGCGGTGCCGAAATAGAGCCCGCCGGGATCGAGTTGATCGGCCGAGAGCGAGCCGCGCAGCACGGCGGTGAAGCAGTTCGCGGGCAGACCTTTTGTGAGCGGCTCCCAGCTCTTGCCGTTTTTGGTGCGATAGACGGCGAGTTGTCCGCCGCGCGGAAAGCGGAAGTTGTCGCCGTCGAGCGGCACAACGAAGACTTGCCCGGACTTCAAATCGATCGCCGAAGGAAAGCCGAAGCTGCAGTGATGGCCATCGGAAAGTTCTGTCACCGGCAGGCCGTCTTCGATGACCTGCCAGCTGTCGCCGCCGTCGTCGCTGCGATGCACTCCGCGATGCTCCTGGCGGAACATCACGCTGGCGTTGTTGGGATCGTGCGTCACGCTGTGCACGCACTGGCCTGTCGATGCGGGAGCGGAGTCGACGGCCGGATTGACGCCCTTGTTCTTCGGCTGCCAGGTTTTGCCGCCGTCATCGGTGCGGAAGAAACCGGCTGCGGAAACGCCGACCCACATGCGGTTGGGATTCTTCGCATCGCTCAGGATCGTGTGCGCGCCAAGGCCGCCGAAACCGGGCGCCCAATTTGTGCGGTTAGGCTGTTCATTGAAGCCGTCGACCGGCTGCCACGATTGGCCGCGGTCGCGGCTGACGAAGAGTCCGGCTTCGGAAACGCCCGCATAGAGCGCCCCATGCGCAAAGTGCAGCGTCCAGATCTGATCCACGAAACGGCCGCCGCCCTTGAGGATGCCGGCAAAATCCTCCTTCGCGACCAGGCGATGATGTTCGGGATTGCCGCGGTCCTCAGGGCGATAGCGCGGCGCCGCTTCGAGCTGCTTCCAATCTTTCAGGTTGTCGCTGACGAACAACGCGACGCCGTAGTTCGGACTGTTGACCGCCACATAGGTGCGGCCCTTGTCGTCGCGCGTCGAGGCCGTGACCGGCCAGCCGCGCAACACGAAATCCTCTTCCCAGGTGCGGCGGTCCTTGCTGGTGAGGACGGCCGCGCCTTTGGGCGTGCCGACAATCAGGGAAACCGGCATGGCGTATTCTCCTCGGGGTCGGCGCGAAGAATACCGATTATCCGCCGCGACGGGAGAGGGGATCTTCCAGCAAGCGCGGCATGATCTCGACGAAATTGCACGGCTTGTGCCGGATATCGAGCTGAAATTTCAGGATTCCGTCCCAGCCATCCTTGACCGCTCCGGGAGAACCAGGCAGCGCGAAAAGATAGGTGCCCTTGGCGACGCCGGCGCAGGCGCGCGACTGCACGGTCGATGTGCCGACCTTGCCGAAACTAATCTGATGGAACAGCACGGAAAATCCGTCGATCTCCTTTTCGAAGAGCGAACGGAAGGCTTCCACGGTGACATCGCGACCCGTGAGGCCGGTGCCCCCGGTCGAGATCACCACATCGATCATGGGATCGGCGATCCAGGTGCGAAGTTGGCCGGTGATTTTTTCGCGATCGTCGCTCACAATTGCGCGAGCGGCGAGAACATGCCCGGCATCCTTGATGCGCTGAGCCAGCGTATCGCCGGATTTGTCGTTCGACGCGTCGCGCGTGTCCGACACCGTCAGGACGGCGATGCGAACCGGAATGAACGTCACCGTCTCGTCAATATCGGGCATCGCTGACCACCGTGTCTGGCGCTGGCGTCGTGTCGGCGGGTGGCGGCGGTGGCGGCGGTTGCACCGGTGGATGGTAGATCGGCCATCCGCCTGCTGCGGTCGCATCGAGACTCGGCGTCGTCTGACCCATGCGCCGACTATACATCCAGTGATACATCAAGAGGCGTTTGACGTAAGAGCGCGTCTCGGCAACGCGGATGCTTTCGATAAAGAGCAGTGCATCGTCTTCCTTTCCCGCCATGGCGTTGATCCAGCCGGCGACCTTCATCGGCCCAGCGTTATAAGCCGACGGCACGTAGACGAGATTGCCGCCATGCTGATCGAGCAGCTGCGCGATGTAGCGCTGGCCGAGCGACATGTTGTACTCCGGGTCGCTCAATTGCGACGGCGAGCCTTGTCCGCCGACACGCGCGGCGGTCGCCGGCATCAGCTGCATCAAGCCTCGGGCTCCGGCGGGCGACACGGCTCCGGCCTGGAAGCGGCTCTCGATCCGCGTGAAGGCGAGGACGAGCGATGGATCGATCGTGTAGCCGCCCTCGGGCTTGTATTGCGGAACAGGATAGAGGCCAGTCAGCTTGATGCCGCGCGTGGCTTCCGTCTCGCTGGCGCGCAACTCGATGTTGGGAACGTTCATTCGGCGTGCCAACGCCGCGTATCCCATGTCATGACTGCCATCACTGGCGCCAAAGGCCCGGTTGAGTTCCTGCGGCACGGAGTCTCGATCCTCGCCCACCTGCATCAGCGCGACGGCGCGATGCGCCGACGGCACTTGCATGATGGCCGCGAGATCCGCCGCCGTGAGCACGGGATCGACAAATCCGGTTTGGGTGTCCTGGCCCAGAACCCGTTCTGCGAGCAGGCCATAAAATGTCGGTTCTTCGCGGGCGGCAGCATTCAACAAGGTGATCACGCGCTGCGGGTCGCCTAAACGCAAGTAAGCGCGCGAGGCCCAGAACGCGCCGGCCGCGCGGGTATAGTTGGGAATGTTGCTGGCCTGAGCCAGGTTCTCGAAATGCTTCGCTGCGTCGGCATAGTTACCGAGACGATAGGCCGAGAACCCGGCATCCCATTCCAGTAGCGGCACGGCCGCACGTTCCGCCGCCTGAAAGCTCGTCGCGACGTTCCATGCTTCCTGATCCATGCCATTGGCGAGGTATGACGCCGCGACCCGATGAGTCAGGCGCGCGAGGTCGTAATAGGAAGCGCCGGACGAGATCGCGTCATTCAGGACAAGATGTGCCTGGTCGGGTTGGTCCGCTTTGACGTAACGCTCGATTTGCACTTGCGCATTGCGGCCCTGGTCCGAACTCAGAGGCGGGTCAGGCTGGTCGAACTCCTCATAGCCGCCGCCGCGATGATGGGCCGGAGGGGCCGGCACGGGCACGCTCGCAGTCATCACGACGACAACACGGTGGTGGCGCTTATGAACGCGCTTCGACGCTCGCGCCACGGCGAGGCGATAAACCCTGTCGGCGATCGGCAATTCCGGATAATTGTGCAGCCAGTCCGTCAGGTCCGCCAACTTTGCGTGCGCGTGGGGCGACAGATACCGCTCGGCAAGCACGTAACCCTCGAGTGAGGTATCGGACACCTGGCCGAACAGCGACCTCGCCGCCTCGAAACGACCGGACCGCTCATCCGCGAAGATCTGGCGATAAAGCCCGACATCGCTCGGAGAGAGTACGACCATGGGAACGCTGGCCTGCTCGCCGCCGTCGACGGGCAGGGGCATTTCAGCGCTCGCGGTGCCGATGGCAGTCACAAAGGCAAACGGCGCGAAGGCCCATTTCGAAAGACGCATCACCGATTCCGATTCGCTGTGTCGCTCAAAGAGCGAATGTGGCTCAGTTCCCTGCAGCGGCAGGCAGCCCGAGCGCATCGAGCTTGTCCGCCAGTGCCTGCAAATCACGCCACGCCAGTTTCTTATGAGCCGGCTGGCGGAGCAAGTAGGCAGGATGAAGTGTTGGTAAGACGGTAACCATCGCTGTGCCAATCCGGTACTCGAGCCAGCGACCTCTGAGCTTCATGATTCCGTCGTTCAATCCCAGAACGTGGCGCGCCGACACCGCTCCGAGCATCACGAGAATCTTCGGCGACGCAAGCTCGATGTGACGGCGAAGAAAGGGAATGCAGAGCGCAACCTCACTGGGATCGGGATTACGATTGTCCGGCGGTCGCCAGGCCATGACATTGATGATGTAAACACGCGTTCGGTCCAGGCCGATGGAGGCCAGCATCTTGTCGAGCAGCTTGCCGGCGCGTCCGACGAACGGCAGTCCGGCTTTGTCTTCATCGTAGCCGGGCGCTTCTCCGATAAGCATGATGCCGCCATTCGGGTTGCCGTCCGCGAATACCGTGTTGGTCGCCAGTTTCTTCAGTTGCGAACCCTCGAAACGTTCCATCGCCTTTTTGAGGTCGGAAAGACTGCCGCATCCGCCGGCAATCTCCATTGCCGAACCAAAGCCATCGCTCGCGAGCGGTGCGAGCGTCGTGGGTTTGATCTGTGCGAGAGGAAGGTTTGGCCGCGCCGCAGGCCTTGGCTGATGTTGGGCGGACGGGGCGAGAGCGGGCGTTGCACGCGCGCTGAAGCGGTCGATCGGAACCTCGCTTACGGCCTCATCGGCGCCGGCTTCGAGGAGCCAGTTCAGCGCGGCCAAGGATTCCTCTCGGGAAGCTGTCATGACGCGATGATAGGCGCGGTTGACCGCCGATTCCTACCGCCGCATAACGGCAATACCGGATAAAAACGGACAATTGACCGATGACCGAAGCCGTTCAGCGCGAAAGCATGGAATATGACGTCGTCATTGTCGGCGGAGGTCCTGCCGGGTTGGCGTCGGCTATCCGGTTGAAGCAGATCAATCCGGAAATTTCGGTCTGTCTCCTCGAAAAAGGTTCCGAAATCGGCGCCCACATCCTGTCGGGTGCCGTCATAGATCCGATCGGCATCAACGAACTCGTCCCCGACTGGAAAGAGAAGGGCGCGCCAATCGACACGCCGGTGACCGACGACCGCTTTTATTTTCTCTTGCAGAACCTTGCGATCCGTCTGCCGAATTTTGCCATGCCGCCATTGATGTACAATCACGGCAACTACATTGTCAGCCTGTCCAATCTCTGCAAGTGGCTGGCGACGCAAGCCGAGGCGCTGGGCATCGAGATCTATCCGGGCTTTCCCGCCGCTGCGCTCGTGATCGCGGACGGCGTCGTGAAGGGCGTGACGACCGGAGACCTTGGCGTCGCCAAGGATGGTCATCACAAGGACGGCTACACGCCCGGCATGAATCTGCTCGGCAAGTACACGATTTTCGCCGAGGGCGCGCGCGGTTCGCTGACCAAACAACTTTTCAAGATCTTCAAGCTCGACGAAAACTGCGACTACCAGAAGTTCGGCATCGGCGTGAAAGAACTCTGGGAGTTGGCCCCCGGCAAGCACCAGCGCGGACTGGTCATGCACACGATGGGTTGGCCGTTGGACAATTCAACCGGTGGCGGCCTCTTCATGTATCACTGGGGAGAGAATTTCTGCTCGATAGGGTTCGTCGTCCATCTCAACTATTCCAACCCCTTCATTTCGCCGTTCGACGAGATGCAACGGGTGAAGCACCATCCGAAAATTCGAGCCTTCCTTGAGGGCGGCAAGCGCATCGGTTATGGCGCTCGCGCGTTGACAGAGGGTGGTTTGCAGTCTGTCCCAAAGCTGGTGTTTCCTGGCGGTGCGCTGGTCGGTTGCGGCGCGGGATTCATGAACGTGCCCAGGATCAAGGGCAGCCACAACGCCATCAAGACGGGAATGCTCGCCGCGGAAAGCGTCGCGGCCGCGCTTGCTGCGGGCCGGTCAGGCGATGAAATCGTCGAATACGAGCAGTCCTGGCGGGCCAGTCACGTCCACAAAGATCTCAATCGTGTACGGAATGTTAAGCCTCTTTGGTCGAAATTCGGTACCATTGTCGGAGTACCGCTGGCGGCGATCGATATGTGGACCAACCAGCTGTTCGGTTTTTCGTTTCTCGGCACGCTGAAGCATGGCAAGCCGGATTACGCGACGTTGAAGCCGGCAACAGAGTCGCGAAAGATTGCCTATCCAAAACCCGACGGCGTGATCAGCTTCGACAAATTGTCGAGCGTGTTCCTGTCGAACACCAACCATGAGGAAGACCAGCCGGTTCACTTGAAATTGACCGACCCATCAATCCCGATCCGGGTAAACCTTCCGCGTTACGATGAACCTGCCCAACGCTATTGCCCGGCCGGCGTCTACGAAATCGTGCAGGAGGCCAAAGGTCCACGCTTTCAGATCAACGCGCAGAACTGTGTTCACTGCAAAACTTGCGACATCAAGGACCCGGAGCAGAACATCGAATGGACCACGCCGGAAGGTGGCGGCGGTCCGAACTATCCGAATATGTAGGAGCACGCGTTGCGCATTGCACTGATTGCCATTGCCTTCGGAATCGCCGCGGTTCTCGGAGCGTGCTCGACCAATGGTTTGAAGGGAGCGTCGCCGTCGGAGAATGCACAAGCCACGGAATTCGGAAACTATCTCTCGGCGCGATTTGCTGCCAGCCAACACGATCTCAAGGACGCGGCGGAATATTATCGCGCCAGCGCGAGAGCAAATCCGACAAATCCGCAGCTTCTCGGCCTCGCGTTCTTTTTCGCGACGTCGGCAGGCGACATCGATGGCGCGGGCCAACTTGCCGAAAAAGTCGTCGCCCTCACGCCGGACGACCGTGCCGGGCGCCTGACGCTTGCCGTTGTTGCGCTTAAACACCGGGACTATGCCGGCGCGCGCAAGATCATCGCCCTGTCGGCAAAGGGACCATTTTCGTCGCTCACCGTCTCACTGATCGATGGTTGGGCGGCGGCCGGAATGGGCGACAAGGCCGCGGCGAAAGCGGACTTTGCCGCGCTCCGCGCCCAAGACGGCGCCGACGCGATGGGGCTCTATCACCTGGCGTTGCTGTCCGATTTTCTGGGCGAAGTCGAGCCCGCTGATGTGGCGTATCGAACTGTGATGAAAGGCGGTACGGCGCCGCGCGTAATCGATGCCTATGGCCGCTTTCTGGAACGGAACGGACGCTCCGAGGACGCCAGAAAACTCTACGCCAAATACGTCGGCGAATCCGGAATGACTCAGATTGCGCAAGCTGGCCTCGCAAGACTGAAGGCGGGAACGAAGCCCGACGCGCTGATCACCAAGCCGGAAGCCGGCGCCGCCGAGGCTTTGTTCGGAATCGCGTCGGCCTTGACCGATCAAGGCAGCGCAGACGTTTCCATTCTCTATCTGCGACTTGCGCTTTATCTGCGGCCCGATCTCGATCTTGGCGCGGTTCTGCTTGCCGACAGGCTGGAAGGGCTGCAGAAATACGAAGATGCGATCAGCGTCTATCGGGGTATCGAAAAATCATCGGCCTACTATCGCCTGGCGCGGGTCGAGATCGCTCTGGATGAAGCACGGCTGAATAGAAATGACCAGGCGATCGCCGACTTGAAGGCACTGACCGTGGCCGATCCCACCGATCTGGAAGCATGGACGGCGCTTGGCGACACTTACCGTAGCGGCGAGAAGTTCAAGGAAGCGGCCGATGCCTATGATCACGCGATCGCGCTTTTGAACCCCGTCAGCGCAAAAGATTGGCCGATCTATTTCGCGCGTGCCGTTTCCGAAGAAGGCGCCAAGAACTGGAACGCCGCGGAAGTCGATCTGAAAAAGGCGCTTCAGCTGGCGCCCAACGAACCCGCGGTGTTGAACTACCTCGGCTACAGCTATGTCGATCAGAACCGCAATATCGAAGAAGCCCTTGCGATGTTGGAGAAGGCACAGTCCCTGAAGCCGACTGACGGCTACATCGCCGACAGCGTCGGCTGGGCCTACTTCAAACTCGGTCGCTTCGCCGACGCGGCAAAGACCCTGGAAAGCGCGGTCGAACTCATTCCCGGGGACTCCACGATCAACGACCATCTCGGCGATGCGTATTGGCGCGTCGGACGAAAACTGGAAGCCAAATTCCAGTGGTCGCACGCGCTGTCATTCGGACCCGACAGCAACCAGAAGGCGCTGATCGAGAAGAAGCTCAAGGACGGATTGGGCTCCGGTGACAAGCCGAACTGATGTCGCGGCGTTTGCGCCGGCAAAGATAAATCTTTTTCTCCATGTCGGAGAAAAGCGCAGCGACGGATTTCACGATCTTGAGAGTCTGGTTGTGTTCGCCGACATCGGCGACACACTGACGTTTTCTCCATCGTCGGAACTGACGCTCACGCTCGAGGGCCGGTTTGCACAACGATTGGGAGCCGAAGACGACAATCTGG
>DATLOU010000110.1:0-27322 GCA_035536115.1 Rhizomicrobium sp. | reverse complement strand
TCACGCTATAGGAGTACACCTTGCCGCGGCCCTTGGCGGCGACGAGCTCCGTCGGGCCGGAGCAGAACGGGCAGAACGCGCGAGGGTAGTAGTGCAGCTCCTTGCACGATTTGCAGCGGCCGAGCATGAATTTCCCCTCGCGCGCGGCGTCGAAGAAAGCCTGGTTTTCGGCGTTCGTCATGCGCGCTCCAGGATGAGCGTGGCCGAGCCGTGGCGCGAGCCGAGCTGGCCGCCGGTGCCGTTGGCGAGCGCGAGCGCGCAGTTCTTCACCTGCACGGCCGGATGCGCCTCGCCGCGCAGCTGCCGCACCGCTTCGATCACCTTCGTCATGCCGCCGCGATTGCCCGGATGGTTGTTGCACAGGCCGCCGCCGTCGGTGTTGAACGGCAGCTTGCCGCTGCCCGAGATAAGGTTGCCATCGGCGACGAAGCGGCCGCCTTTGCCTTTCGGGCAGAAGCCGAGGTCCTCGAGCTGGATCAGCACGGTGATGGTGAAGCTGTCGTAGATCGACACGTACTGGATGTCGGCCGGCCTCACGCCGGCCTCGGCGAAGGCGTCGCGGCCCGACCAGTAGCTCGCCGACCAGGTGAGGTCGACCTTGCCGCCGTTCTGGCCTTTCACCGCCTGGCCGGTGCCGAGCACGTTCACCGTCGGTTTCTTCAGGCTTCGAGCGATCTCCGGGCGCGTGACGATCAGCGCGCCGCCGCCGTCGCTCACCACGCAGCAGTCGAGGCGATGGAGCGGGTCGGCGATCATCGGCGAACCGACGACGTCCTTGACGGTGACGACCTCGCGCAGCATGGCGTTGGGATTGTGCTGCGCGTGGTGCGAGGCGGCGACCTTGATCCAGGCGAGCTGCTCGCTCGTCGTGCCGAATTCATGCATGTGACGCGTCGCGCACATGGCGTATTGATTATGCGTGGTGCCGCCGTAAGGCTGTTCGAATGCGGCTTCGGGTGCCGCTGCAAAGCCGCCGCCACCGCGCGGTCCGCCACCCGGACCTGAGGTTCTCGGCTTGCCGGCGAGCGTGACGAGCGCGACCGAGCATTTGCCGGCGGCAATCGCCTCCGCGGCATGACCGACATGCAGGATGTACGAAGATCCGCCGGTCTCGGTCGAATCCATGTGGCGAAGCTTGCGTAAGCCAAGGTAATCGGCCATCGACATGGCGCCGAAACCCGGCGCGTCTCCGGCACAGAAATAACCGTCGATGTCGTCCTTGCTCAGTCCGGCGTCGGCCAGAACACCGCGCATGCATTCGGCGTGAAGTTGCGGAACGGATTTGTCCGGCGCTTCGCGCGTCGGATGCTCGAAAGCGCCCATGACATAGGCTTTGCCTTTGATGCTCATTCCGGAGGTGTCCGCTGAATATCGTGGGCAAGGCTCTACAAGCGACACGCGCTAGAATCAATCCGCGGAATGGACTTGACCCCTCTGCCGCTTTTGTCGCAGGACCGAGACGTGCGCGTGCCGCTTGACTCCCTTGAACGCCAATCGCAGGGCCTCGAAGTGGATGGCGGTAATGATCTTCAGCGTCATCAAGGGGTGCTTCAGCAACATCGCGAAAAGCACGGCGTCATTGAGCGGCCGTCTCCTTCCGGAGAAGGTTGCCATGAGAACCGGCTTTCCCGATTCGGTTTCGTTGATCGCTATAAGAACATCGTCGCGTGGCGGTAGAACCTTGAAACGATAGCGACAATCCATCGACAGAAATGGCGAAACGTAAAAATCCTTATCGCAAGTTTGACGGATCGATTCGCCTCCGTCCGTCACCCCCAACACATATGCGTGGCGCTCGTCAAAGGTGTTGTGGACCTCATAGATGATCGCGGCCAGCTCGCCATCTTCGCTGTAGCAGAACCAAACGCTCAGCGGATTGAAGACATAACCGAACAGCCGCGGATAACACAAAACCCGCTTGGCGCCGCCGGCAACGATGCCTTCGCGCGCGAGTAATGCATCGAGCCAGGCGCGCACATCGCCCCCGTCGCCATGGTCGCGCTCGTGGAAGCTGACGATACCGGGCCGGTTCCATGAAAAAAAGCGCAGCCGCGACAAGCTCGAAAGCTCGTCCAGATCGAGCAACAGTGCAAAGACGCGGTAGCGAAAGGCATGGCTCCTCGGCGACAGCCTGCGGTGCATGACCCAGCCGTCATAGATCGCACTCGCGGACGCATTCGTCGGCATGTCAGTGATACGTCACGCGCGGCATCTTGGATCACGACTGATCCGTCGGGGTGCGGTTGCCGTAAATCCCGTTATGATGGCGCATGCGGTGCCTTTACCCCGAATCTGGGCCGTTTGCGGTTGCGGGCCGTCGCGACCCGCGTCGCCAAGACACTCGGCGCCGGTGACCATTTTGGGGATGGAACGACACCTGCAACATGCGCAACGGATAAACGATCTCGTAGGGGCCGTCGGTCGAAACGGCGACAAGGCTGCGTTCAAGGAATTGTTCGATCACTTCGCGCCGCGTGTGAAAGGCTATCTGATGCGGTTGGGTGCGAGTGCGGCGGTCGCAGAGGATCTCGCACAGGACGTCATGCTGGCGCTCTGGCGCAAGGCTTTTCAGTTCGATCCGGCCAAGGCCTCCGCGTCGACCTGGGTCTTCACAATCGCCCGCAATCTGAGAATCGATGCCATCCGTAAAGAGCGTCGGCCGGAGTTTGATGCCGACGATCCGACCCTGGCGCCATCGAGCGAACGCTCAAGCGATGAAAATCTCGATTGGGCCAAGGCCGAAGAACGCTTGCGTGAGGCGCTGGTCATGCTGCCGAGGGAGCAGGCGCAAGTCATCGAACTGTCTTTCCTGGCGGACAAGCCGCACAGCGCGATCGCGGCCGAACTCGGCTTGCCGCTCGGCACGGTCAAGTCGAGGATACGATTGGCGATGGCTCAGCTGCGCGGTGCGCTGGGAGTGCGGTCATGACGATCATGCACCATCCGGGTGACGAACTCCTGCTCAGCTACGCACTCGGCGCAAGCAGCGAAGCGGTATCGCTGTTGGTTGCGACTCATCTGTCGTTCTGTGAGATATGTCGGAATTCTGTTCATCTCATGGAAGTTGCGGGCGGCGCGATGATGTCGGACGTGGAGCCCGTAGTGATGACTGCGCGCTCGCTACAGTCGGTACTGGCCCGTCTGGACGACAAAGGCCCCGACGTTGCGCGGACGGCAAAGGCATTTGGCGATGTGCCGACGACCTTGCGGGCCTATGTCGGCAACGAATTCTCCAAGGCACGCTGGGTTGCTGTGGCGCCGGGCCTTGCCCATCTGCCTTTGCTAGCGCATGGCGGCACCAAGGCGCGGCTCATTCGCGCCAAGCCTGGTGCAGCGGTTTCGACCCATTCGCATCGCGGCGAGGAGTGGACGCTTGTCCTTACAGGCAGCTACCACGACGAGACCGGTTTCTATCGGCCCGGTGACATGCAATCGACGACGCCGGAGATTTATCATCGCCCTGTCGCCAATGACGGACCAGTCTGTATCAATCTGGCTGTGACCGACGCGCCGCTCATCTTCAAAGATGCGTTGCCGTCGCTCCTTGGCAAGCTTTTCGGCTTCTGAGCGGCTCGATTTCCTCTTAGGATTTGGCTTCCGAAATTGGAGGAAGTCATGGAAACGACTCGGCTTGGCAAATCCGGCCTCAAAGTCTCGCGCATCTGTCTGGGTACAATGACCTACGGCTCGCCCAATTGGCGCGACTGGGTCCTCAGCGAGGAAGAGTCGCGGCCCTTCATCAAGCGGGCCCTGGAAGCCGGTATCAATTTCTTCGACACCGCCGACGTCTATTCGGTTGGCCGCAGCGAAGAGATCGTCGGAAAGGCTCTCAAGGACTTCGCGCCGTCGCGTGACCGCGTCGTCATTGCGACGAAAGTGTGCGGCGTGATGAGCGACGACGTGAATGACCGCGGCCTTTCACGCAAGCACATCATGCACTCGATCGACAAGTCGCTGCAGCGTCTGCAAACCGACTATGTCGATTTGTACCAAATCCATCGTTTCGATCCGACGACGCCCATCGAGGAGACTGCCGAGGCATTGCATGACGTCGTGAAGTCCGGCAAGGCGCGCTATATCGGCGCCTCGTCCATGTATGCGTGGCAGTTCGCGAAATATCTGCACACCCAGGAAAGGGCTGGCGCCACGAAGTTCGTGTCGATGCAGAATTTCTACAATCTCGTCTATCGCGAGGAAGAGCGCGAGATGCTGCCCTTGTGCCGCGACCAGGGCATCGGCGTCATCCCCTGGAGTCCGCTGGCGCGCGGCTTTCTGGCGGGCAACCGCTCACGCGAGGGCGAGGCGCAGACCACCCGCGCCAAGAGCGACGCGAATATCCTGACGGCGAGTGCGTTCCGCGAAGGCGACTATGCAATCAGAGATCGGGTCGACGAACTTGCGAAGGAAAAGGGCGTATCCGCCGCGCAGATCGCGCTCGCCTGGCTCCTGCATCAACCCGGACTCACCGCCCCGATTGTGGGCGCCTCAAAGATGAAGCATCTCGATGACGCGGTGGCCGCTGTGAGCGTGAAGCTGAGCGAGGATGAGGTGAAGGCGCTCGCCAAGGGCTATCAGGCGCGCCGGATCATGGGTCACGCTTGATGGATTAAAGCGGCCTGAACCCCACGGGCGGCGGAGCATTCAGATCGGTCGCGACGGTCCAGCCGCCGCCCAGTGCGCGATAGAGCCCCACGCCGGCCTGCAAGCGTGCCAGTCGGATTTGAACCAGCTGATCCTGTGCGCTGAAAAGCGTCTGCTGCGTCTGCAGCACGTTCAGAAGGTCAGTCACGCCCTCGCGATATTGCAATTCCGCGATGCGGTAGGCCTCTGCGGCATTGGTTTCCTGCTCGGTGACCAGTCTCTCCTGCTCGGCCAGCGCCGAGACCTGGCCCATGGAGCTTTCGACGTCCGAAAAGGCGCTGAAAACGGCTTTGCGATAGTCGACGAGCAATTCCGTCTGGCGCGCTCTTTCGAGATCGCTTTCGGCGGAAAGCTTTCCGGCATCGAACACGGCCTGAAGCAGCGAGGCGCCGATGCTCCAAACCAGGCTAGTGGGATTGAACGCCGCGCCGATGGAACCGCTCAGACTGATCTGGGGAAAGAAGGCGGCGCGCGCGGCGTCGACATTGGCGTGTTCCGAACGAAGCTGCGCTTCCGCTTGCGCGATATCGGGCCTGCGCTCCAGGAGAGTCGAGGGAAGTCCCGGCTGCACCACCGGCGTCACGATGCCATCGAGATTGACCGATTTTACGTCGAATCCTTCCGGCGGGCGGCCGAGCAGAATGGCCAGCGCATAAAGCGCCTCGCGCTCCTGTTCTTCCAACGGAGGAATGGAGGCCTCTTCGGCAGCGACCTGCGCCTTCTGCTGAGCCAACTCCAGATTCGAGGTGACGCCGTTGGTGACTTTGGCTTCCGTGATCGTCAGGATTCGCTGCGCCGCTTCAATGTTCTTTTTCGCGATCGTGACGCGCTGTCTCAGCGCCAAGACGTCGAAGTAGGTGTTGGCGACATCGGCCGTGATGGTCAGCGCGACAGTTTGCTGGGCATAACGTGCGGCGAGTTCCGAAAGCTGAGCGGCGCGAAACAGGTCGTGGTTCAGCCCCCACAGATCAACCTCGTAGCTCGCCTGCGCGGAAACGCCGAAGGTGTTCTGGGTATTGCCGCCGGGCACGCCTTTCTGGTTGGTGCCCCTGCGCTGGGCCGTGCCCGTCGCATCGATGCTGGGGAAAAGCGCCGAGCCGGCTATTCCGGTCTGTGCCTGTGCCTGAAGGACGCGCGCCGCGGCCGCGAGGAGATCGAGATTTTGTTCTTTGGCCGTGGTTTCGAGCGGCGGGAGTTCAGGCGCGTTCAACGCCGTCCACCAATCCGCCTGAGGCCAGACCGGCGCGTCCTTTGCGATCGGAGCCGTGAACGCGCCAGGCACGTCGCCTTCCTTCAGCGCAACCGGCGCGGGGGTCGTACAGGCCGCCAAGGCGAAGAGGGCGACTGACGTCGAAGGCAGAAACAATTTCATGGGATCTCTCTTCGTCACCGGTCGGCGAGCCTGACTTCATAACGCCTGTCTGTCTGTACACAAGGCCGTCAATAGGGCCTGGGGGAGTATTGCGACAATCAAAATCTCTGAACGGGATGCGGGACGGGCGGCCGAACCGGTTGGCTTCGACTTGGGGGCGTCTCAGCCGTCCGGCCGCCCTTTTGTCCGTGCCCAAGGGTGGAGCGCCAAGAGTGGGCACGAGCAAATTTGCCAGCAACAAGAGGTGCTGACGAAGACTTTGGGCTTACCCGCAGCCGGCGGAAAGGCGGAAATTGTAACGGGATGTCGCGCGGACCGGCGCAATGGGAGAGGTCGCGAAACTTAATTCGGCATCGAGGAATAACCGCGCCCGAACCCGGGCGCGGCGTCTACTTTCTCAGTGGGTCGCTCACGCGCCCGACGGTCTTTCGACGATCTTGAATCGTTTGAGTTCGTCGCTTGCGCGCGTGAAGTCCGGTTGGACGATCAGGGCCTGACGGTAGTCGTCATAGGCTGCCTTGAGATTGCCCAGCCCTTCTTCTGCTACGGCGCGATCATAATAAGCGATGTGCGGTTCCTTGGCGCCAAGGGACAACCCCTTGTTGATATCGAGAATCGCTTCCGCATATTTTTTCTGCGCGATCAGAGTTGCACCGCGATCGACATAGCCTTCGCCCAAACTTGCATTGATCGCGAGGCCCGCGTTGAAGTCGTCCTGCGCAGCGTTGACTCTCATCAGATTCAGTTCGATGACGCCGCGATTGATGTAGGTGGCCGCGCGATCATCTTTTGTCAGTGGGCCGACCAGTGCGTCGTTGCAGTATTCGATTGCTTCGCGCGGCGAGCGGCCGGTGTCGGCGGCCTGATAACAAAGTTGAGCTGAACCGGAACCAATCACGGTCACAGCGGCCATTGCGCCGCCGATCGGAAGGAAACACACGATCGCACCCGCACATAGCGCGTTGAACAGACGGTTGCCCATGGGAGCCTCCTCGCTGGACGCACCTATTATGCCATTTCCCGCAATGAGTCGTCCATGACGGTGGCGATGTAAGCAATACTATTTCAGTCTCCGCCGGCGCGTCGGTCGCAAAGGTCATGTTCAAAAAGAGGATTCCATGAACTGGTCGATGATCTTTCCTGTAGTTTTGTTGAGCGTATCCAACATCTTCATGACCTTTGCCTGGTACGGGCAGCTGCGCTTCCCGTCGACGCCGGTTTGGATACTGGTTCTGGCGGGGTGGGGTATCGCGTTTTTCGAATACTGTTTTGCGGTGCCCGCCAACCATTTCGGCCACCGCGTCTACTCTGCCGCACAGCTCAAGACGATCCAGGAAGTCATCACGCTTCTTACCTTCGGCGTGTTCTCCATTTCCTATCTCGGCGAGGCGCTCAGGTGGAATCACCTTGCCGCCTTTGTCTGTCTTGTTGGGGCCGCCTATTTCTCATTTGCGCGATAGGTGCTCCAGAATTGTCAGGTTCCCGAGGGGACATTCGGTCATAGCGGCCCAGCGTTCGGCCTGCATGACCGGTTAGGCCTTGTGCGCCCCGGTCTTGGGTTGATACGTCATGGGTCCATTCACCGAGACTCGGTCCATGTCGCAAGCCAAGCCCCTGCCAGGCGGGTTCCTGTCTGAATCGCTCGGCCGAATCCAGCCGTCGCCGACGATTGCCGTCACCCAGAAGGCGCGCGACCTGAAGGCGGCGGGACGCGATGTAATCGGCCTTGGTGCAGGCGAACCCGACTTCGACACGCCGGACAACATCAAGGAAGCCGCCATCGCTGCCATTCGCCGTGGGGAGACCAAATACACCGCGGTCGAAGGAATTCCCGAATTGCGAGCGGCGGTCGCGAAAAAATTCAAGCGCGAAAACAACCTCGACTATTCGGCAGCCCAGACTTTTGTCGCACCCGGTGGCAAGGCGATCGTCTTCAATGCGCTTCTCGCCACACTCAATCCCGGCGATGAAGTGATTTGCGTCGCACCCTATTGGGTAAGCTATCCGGACATTGTGCTGCTGGGCGGCGGAAAACCGGTGATCGTCGAAGCGCGCATGGAAGATGGCTTTCGTCTGACAGCGCAGGCGCTCGAAGCGGCGATCACTGCGAAAACCAAATGGCTCATCTTCAACCAACCCTCCAATCCGACCGGCGCTTGCTATACGCGCGCGCAGCTCAAGGCGTTGGCCGACGTTCTGGTGAGACACCCGCAAGTCTGGGTTCTGACCGATGACATGTACGAGCATCTCGTCTATGGCGGTTTCAAATTCTCGACGATCGCCGAAGTCGAACCTCTGCTCTACGAGCGCACGGTGACGATGAATGGCGTGTCGAAAGCCTATGCGATGACAGGTTGGCGGATCGGCTATTGCGGCGCACCCGAGCCGCTGATCAAGGCCATGGCCAAGCTACAGTCTCAATCCGCATCCAACGCATCGTCCATCTCGCAATGGGCGAGCGTCGAAGCGTTGAACGGGCCGCAGGACTTTATCCCGAAATTCCAAAAGGTGTTCGAGGAGAGGCGCGACCTCGTCGTCTCCATGCTCAACCAGGCAAGCGGGATCGAATGTCCAAAACCCGAGGGCGCATTCTATGTCTATCCGACGATCCGAAAGCTGATCGGCAAGGCGGCGCCGAGCGGCAAGGTGATTGCGACGGATGAGGATTTCGCGAGCGAACTGCTCGAGGCCGAGGGCGTTGCGGTGGTGCATGGCGCAGCGTTCGGCTTGTCGCCGTTCTTCCGCATCTCCTATGCCACCTCGACCAAGGCGCTCGAAGAGGCCTGCCGGCGGATTCAGCGCTTTTGCGCAAACCTGCGCTGACTAGTAGCCGCCACGACAGACGAGGTGGCCGTTCGAATTTCTGATGCGGCCATCGCAGTCATAGGCATATTCAAGTTCCGACCAGCGCCATGAACCGTCATTGCGCTGGCAGGTGGCTTTGAGCGTATGGCCTTCCATGCGGATGTTGGTGCAGCTGCGCTCGTAGGGTCCGGACGGTCCACCGTCATTGTCGTATCGATCGACGTCGCGCTCGCGGCCGGTTGCGCATTCGAGTTGGCCGTTATCGTTCACGATGTTGCCTTCGCAGGCTTCGGCGTCGGGCAGCCACGTGTTTCGCCAGGAGCCGTCCGACCGACGACAGCTGGCCGTGAGTGCGTCCCCGTCGTAGCGGATGTTTCGGCAACTGTCGGCGTACGAGCCGCCCGGGACCCAGCGCGCCTGCGCAGCGGGCGAAATGGCCAAACACCCGACAAGCGCCAGCGCGACGAGCAGCGCAGCATTCAGTCTCGACATGATTGATCCCCCCGAAGAACCGCCGAACGTAAAATCATGCCCACAAAATTCTGTTGCGGCTAGAGCGCAACGTCCTGAGGACGACAAGCCATCACGCAACCGCGATCAGGGGCGTGATTTCTCAGGAGATTTTCAGTGTCCAAATGCAGTGCCGAGGAGAATGGGCCCCTTCTGAATCAATTTTTTGAATCGGCTTGCCTTCGTCGGCGCAGAGGGCGAGCATCACTGAGCCAAATGGGGCGCGTGACGCGACCCGACCCGGGAGAAGCGCCCGCCGCGCCCCGGACCCTGCGCGCAGGGCCCGTAGGAGGCGCTCAATGTCTGGAAACAACAACGGCAGAGGACCACGCACCGTGGCCGTCGTGGGGCCTTATGGCAGCGGAAAGACGACGCTGCTCGAGAGCATTCTCACCATTACGGGCGCGGTGCAGCGCAAAGGTTCGGTCACACAGAAGAATTCCGTCGGTGATGCCAGCCCCGAGGCCAGAGCGCGCCAGATGAGCGTGGAAGTGAACTGCGCCACGACGAAATTCATGGAGCAGAGTTTCACGTTCCTCGATTGCCCCGGATCCATCGAATTCATTCAGGACACGCTGAACATTCTGCCGGGCGTAGATGCCGCAATTGTGGTTTGCGAGCCGGAGCCTGCGAAGCTCCAGATGCTCCAACCCTATCTCAAGCGTCTCTCGGATTCGCACATTCCCCATTTTTTGTTCGTCAACAAGATCGACAAGGCGAGCGGATCGCTTCGCGCGCTGTTGACCATGCTGCAGGAGGCCAGCGGCACGCCGCTGCTTCTGCGTCAAATTCCGATCTGGGAAAACAGTGTCGTCACCGGTTTCGTCGATCTTGCGCTGGAGCGCGCCTATGTCTATCGGCCGCACGAGGCCAGCGAGGTAATCGACATCAAGGACAAGGACGGCGAAAAGCAGGCGCGCTTTGCGATGCTGGAGAAGCTGGCCGATTACGATGAGCACTTGATGGAAGAACTTTTGTCCGACATCGAGCCTCCCCGCGATGAGATCTTCACCGATCTGGCGAAAGAGTTGGCGCAAGGTCTTGTCGTACCGGTTCTGATCGGTTCGGCCGAAGGCGACAATGGCATCAGGCGGCTGTTGAAGGCGCTTCGTCACGAATCCCCCGACGTTGGCGCGGCTGCCGAACGTTCCGAAATCAAGCAGGGCAGCGATGCCGTCGTTCAGGTGCTCAAGACCTATCACTCGAGTCACGGCGGTAAGCTCAGCTTGGTTCGCGTGATGTCCGGGACGTTGAAGGATGGGGCGATCCTGCACCGCCACGACGGCTCTGATGCGCGCGTCGGCGGCATCTTCGCATTGCGCGGAGAGGCGCAAACCAAACTTACCGAGGCTCGGGCAGGCGACACCGTCGCATTGGGGCGGCTGGAGGGCGTTCTCACGGGTGAGACGCTTTCGACGGCGAGGACAACTAAGGCCAAGGTGGCAGTCGAGCACCTTGTCCCCGTCTACCGTCTCGCCATCGAAGCGGCCGATCGTAAGGATGAAGTGAAACTTACCGCGGCGATCGCCAAGTTGCGTGAAGAGGATCCGTCGTTGGACTTCGAGCAGAGTGGCGAACTTCACGAGATGTCCTTGGTGGGCCAGGGCGAAATCCATTTGAAGGTCGCTGTCGACAAGCTGCTCAGCAAATTCGGATTGAAAATCAACACGCGCACGCCGCGCGTTCCCTACAAGGAAACCATTCGAAAGAGCACGACCCAGCGCGGCAGGCATCGGCGCCAATCCGGCGGTCACGGCCAGTTCGGCGATGTCGTCCTCGCGATACGTCCTTTGCCCCGAGGCAGCGGATTCGTGTTCGAGGATGAGATCGTCGGAGGCGTGGTTCCCAGACAATGGATACCATCCGTCGAGAAGGGAATCGTGGAGTACCTCAAGCAAGGGCCGCTTGGATTTCCGGTCGTCGATGTCGCGGTTGCGCTCAACGATGGTTCGTATCACACGGTGGATTCGTCCGACGCTGCGTTTCAGACGGCTGCACGCCTCGCCATGAGCGAGGGCATGCCGAACTGCGCGCCGGTCCTGCTCGAATCGATCATGCACGTGAAGATCCACGTTCCAAGCGACGCCACCGCCAAGGTGAACGCGATGGTCAGTGGCAGGCGCGGACAACTCATGGGGTTCGATGCGCGCGACGGCTGGAAGGGCTGGGACTCGGTCGAAGCGCAGATGCCTTTGTCGGAAATGTCTGACCTCATCATCGATCTCAGATCGCTGACCCAGGGCGTCGGCACGTACGAGATGTCATTCGATCATCTCGCCGAACTCACAGGGAAACTGGCAGATCAGGTTACGGCGGCCCGCAAGGCCGCATAATTGTACGTCAGACGGACTTCCGAGCGGATGCCGCGATGGCGTCGCTGCAGGCGCTTATCGCGGCTTGCAGGCTATCGTGAAGTTGTCCATCACGTGCGCCTGACGTGAGATCGCTCACGATGCGGTCCCAGGCCTGCTGACCCACGCGTGCGTGCAGTTGGCGGTCGGCCAGAAGTTCGACGTAGCGCTCCCCTAGCGACACGAAAAGTAGCAACCCGCCACGATGCGTCGTCGCGATGCGGGCGCCGAACTCGCGATGCGCAAAATTACGCGCCCGCGCGCGACGGATGGATGCGGGAACAAGGGAAAGGCGCAATGGCATCCAATCGAAGACAATGGAGAACAGCGCGAACATCGCTGCCTCGGCAACAAAACCTGTGCGGAGCGGGAGTTGCGGCCAGAACACCGCGAGAGCACCGCCGAGCACGAGTGCGAGCGACGCCCCGTAGGCCAGCGGATAGGTGTGATATCGATCGCTGACCGGAACAACGACCAGAGCCAGATGCGCGCCTGTCCGCTGTTCGGCAGCGTCGATCGCGCGCTTCAGGGACTCGTGATCACTTTTGGAAAGGCTCTTCATCACCAATGCCCCGAAGCGCCGCCGCCGCCGAACGATCCCCCGCCGCCCGAAAATCCACCACCCGAACCGCCGAAACCGCCAAATCCTCCGCCACCAAATCCTCCACGGCCCCACCCGCCGAGGCCTCCGAGAAAGAAAAGCGGCCAGAAGAAGCGTCCGAATATCAGCCAGAGCACGATGACAATCACGAAGACGGGAATGTGAAATCCACCGCCTGAGTCGTCTGGCCGCTCATCTGCTGCCGGTATCGGGGTGACGCTGGCTGACGGGTGTCCGCCCAGCGCCTGAAGCATCGTAATCGTGCCATCGAGCACGCCGCCGTCATAGTCGCCTTTTCGGAATCGCGGCAGCATCACGTTTTCGATGATGAGCTTGCTCTGGGCGTCCGTCAGAACACCCTCGAGGCCATATCCGACTTCAATGCGGACGTCGTGCGTGCTCGGCGAGATTATGAGCAGTGCGCCATTGTTCTTGCCCTTGACGCCGATTCCCCAGGCGCGACCGAGTTGATAGCCATATTGTTCGATGGTCGTCCCTTGCAACGATTTCAACGTAACAACGACGACTTGGTTCTTGGTCTGTTGTTCGTGCTCGGCGAGAAGTGTCGTCAGCGTGTCGCGCGTCGACGCTGAAAGGATCCCGGCGTCATCGACCACGCGGCCGGTGAGCGCAGGAAAGCTCAGCGCCGCGTAACTTGTTGCGAGTGCGATCGCCAGCGCCGCAAGAGCGACGGCGCATAGTCTGGAGATCGCTGCCAGCCGGCTCACGATCAGAATTTGACCTCAGGTGCCTGCTGCGCCTTCTCGGAAATCGTAAAGGTCTCGCGCGGCTTGGCGTCGGGATAAAAAATTGCGGCGACCCAACGTGTAGGAATGGTGCGCAGCGTCGTGTTGTAGGTCTGAACGGCGTCGATGTAGTCCTTGCGCGCAACCGCGATTCGGTTCTCCGTGCCTTCCAATTGCGACTGCAGCACAAGGAAGTTCTGGTTCGACTTCAGATCTGGATAGGCCTCGCTGACGGCAAGCAGACGCCCCAGCGCACCGCTGATCGCGGCTTGGTTCTGTTCGAATTGATGGAAAGCCTGCGGATTGGAAAGAATATCCGCCGGCAATGTCATCTGGGTCGCGCGCGCCCGCGCTTCAGTGACCTCGCGAAGGACGGTTTGCTCCTGTTTGGCGTAGCCTTTCACCGTGTTGACGAGATTTGGAATGAGATCGGCGCGGCGTTGGTACTGATTCAGCACCTCGCTCCAGGCCGCCTTGACCTGCTCGTCCTGCGTCGGAACAGCGTTGATGCCGCAAGCCGAAAGGCCGAATGCGACAACGAGCAGGGCTGCAACGCGGCCAGTCCATCGCGTGACGGAACGAGACATCATGGGAATTCTCCCTCGCTAAGCCGGTATCTTGCTAGCATATCGGCGCGCGTGCCGGGAATTGCACGAGACCGGAATGCCTTCAAAAAAACGCCAGGGTGATTGCTCACCCTGGCGCCAGTTGAGGCTTGGACGCGCGGGACGAGCCCGCGCCGGTTTCGCGCTTGGGGCACTCAACCTTGTCGTGGCCAAGGGGGGACGGCCGACGACACTCAATAGATGGGTCGGCCAACGTCAGGTTCAATCCCTGCCATCGCCAATTTAGTAGCGCCAATCCTTCGAGGCACGGACCAGGAAATCGCGGAAGGCTGCCACGCGCTTCGATTGGCGCAGGGCATCGGCATAAACCAGGTGCACGTCGAAACTCGGTCCCGGCACGTCGGGGAGCACCCGCATCAGATGCGGCCGCTCGGCAGCGACATAGTCCGGTACGGCTGCGATTCCGACGCTTGCCTCGGTGGCACACAGGATTCCTGTCACGTTGTTGATGCGCACGGTGCGGCCTTTGCCGCTCAGCCTTCGCCGCGTCTGTTCCAGGAGCCAGTTGATTTCCCTGATCTCGGGCGCAGCAGTTTCGCCATAGGCGATGATCGTGTGATCGGCCAATTCGTCGAGCGACGATGGCGTGCCGTACTTCTCGAGGTACGTCTTCGTCGCATACATGTGATAATGCACCGTGAAGAGCTTGCGCTGGATCAAGTCCGCTTGCACAGGCGCCCGCATGCGAATGGCCAGGTCTGCCTCGCGTTGCGCCAGGTCGAGCTCTCGGTCTTCCATCACAAGGTGGACTTCGACCTCGGGATACTCCTTAAGGAAATCGTCCAGTCGCGGCACCAGCCAGTATGTCCCGATCCCGTGGCTCGAGGTGATTTTGAGCGCGCCGCGCGGGGACTCGCGGACATTCTTGAGCGCTTCTTCCGCCTGCGCCAAACGCGTGAGAACGTCGCTAACGGCCGCGTACAGCATTTCGCCTTCGTCGGTGAGCGTCAGTCCGCGCGCGTGGCGTTGGAAAAGAGGCGTCGTAATTTCTTCTTCCAGCGCGCTGATCTGGCGGCTGACGGCGGACTGGCTGAGAGTCAGCATCTGGCCGGCATGCGTGAAACTGCCCGCAGACGCAACAGCGTGAAAGATGCGAAGTTTATCCCAATCCATGCTCGTTTGCCTTCGTGGCGCCGCTTCCTTGCGGGTACTCGTCTTCTGGTGCAATGCAAAGTTCGTGACTGTTCATTTCAGTGCGCACCGGCGAGGAAGCGCTCGGCTTCGAGCGCAGCCATGCACCCCATCGCGGCTGCCGTCACCGCCTGTCGATAAATCTTGTCCTTGACGTCTCCGGCGGCAAATACCCCCGCGACGCTGGTGTGTGTCGAGTCTGCAGCCGTCTTGATGTAGCCGGCCGCGTCCATTTCGATCTGGCCTTTGAAGAGCTCGGTCGCCGGCGAGTGGCCGATTGCGATGAACAATCCGTCGACGGCAAGCGCGCGAGTCGAACCGGTCACCGTATTGCGCAGTTTGATTCCCGTGACGCCTTTGGGATTTTCGGTGCCTTCGACTTCTACGACTTCCGCGTCATATAGGACGTCGATCTTTTTGTTGGCCTGCAGACGCATCTGGTTCGTCTTGTCGGCGCGCAATGCGTCGCGGCGATGTATCAGCGTAACCTTCTCGGCAAAGTTCGTAAGGAAGAGGGCCTCTTCCGCCGCGGTATTGCCGCCGCCGACCACAGCGACATTCTTTCCGCGAAAAAAGAAACCGTCACAGGTCGCGCAAGCCGAAACGCCAAAGCCCTGGTATTTGCTTTCGGAAGGAAGCCCAAGCCAGTTGGCGCTGGCGCCGGTCGCGATGATCAAAGTGTCCGTCGAGTACGTCGTTCCACTGTCGGACTTCAGCGTGAATGGCCGGCGCGCCAGATCGACTGCGGTAATCGTGTCCTGGATCAGCTTGGTGCCGACATGTTCGGCCTGCGCCTGCATCTGCTCCATGAGCCACGGGCCTTGAATGACATCTGCGAAGCCCGGGTAATTTTCGACGTCGGTTGTGATGGTCAATTGGCCTCCGGGCTGAATGCCGGAGATCAGCGTCGGCTCGAGCATGGCGCGGGCCGCGTAGATGGCGGCCGTGCAACCTGCCGGCCCACTTCCCAGAATGATGACTTTGGAGTGGCGCATGTCGGCTCCGGATTCCGAAGAGCGAGATGCCCGCGGCGCGCTGACCGGCGACGGCCACGCGATCCCAAAAGCCCCATGCCCCTTGGCGTGAACAGTTGTCATATCGGAACGCCCCACCCAAACGTCAAGCACGCTGAAATGGCAAGACGCTCCATGGGCTTGTGCGTGGCACCGTCGGCCTGTGGATAAGGTCCGGCGAATCAGAATGGGCGATTATCCAGCCCAAGAAATATTATTGCTCTGAACCGGGCGTCAGAGTTAAATGCCGTCGGTTTAATCCCGCCCAAAGGTCCCACAGTGGAGCATCACAAGCTCGATTCCATCGATATGCGCATCCTTGCCGAATTGCAGGCGAATGGGCGGATCACCAATGTCGAGTTGTCTCGGCGCGCGAAGATTACGGCTCCGCCGTGTCTGCGGCGCATGCGGGCGCTGGAAAAGAACGGATTCATCCAGGGCTATCACGCCGACCTCGACTCCAAATCGCTGGGGTTTGAAGTTACGGCCTATGTCTTCGTCGGACTTTCCAGCCAGCACGACGGCGACCTCAAACAGTTCGAGGAACATGTCCGGTCCTGGCCGACTGTCCGCGAGTGTTACATGCTATCGGGCGAAGTCGATTTCCTGCTGAAGTGCGTTGCGACGGACCTCTCGACGTTTCAACGGTTCATTTCCGAAACGCTGACGGCGGAGAAAAATGTCGCCAGCGTGAAGAGTTCTCTCGTTATGCATGCCAGCAAGATTGAAGCAGGCGTGCCGCTGGATGCCAAAATCTAGGCACCTTCATTTCAATTCGCGCCAGCGGGTCTCGGGCAAGAAAAGCAGCGTCACGACAAATCCAATCCCTGCGATTGTCACGGGGTACCAAAGGCCCGCATAGAGATTTCCCGTCGCCGCGACGATTGCAAAGGCGAGCGGCGGAAGGAATCCGCCAAACCACCCGACGCCGACATGGTAGGGCAGCGATAGCGCCGAATATCGGATGCGGGTGGGGAAAAGCTCAACCAAGGTCGCCGCCTGCGGCCCATACAACGCCGCGGCGGCAGTCACGAAGACAAGCAATATTGCCAGCGCCAGCGGAATATCGATCCGACCAGTATCCGCGGCGGTCGGATAATGCGCTGCACTCAAAGCGCGGCGAACTTCGGCTGTAAAATTTTTCTGCGCGGCGGCCAACGCCGATGGCGCGAGAGCCGTGCCGTCGATGCCGCTGAGTGAAACTGTGCCAATTCTGATTCGCGCGAGCGTGCCGGCGCTTACCGATACGTTGCGATAGGGCACACCCAGATTGGTGAGGGAGCTCTTGGCGATGTCGCAGGAGGTTGAGAACTTTGCCTTGCCGATCAGATCAAACTGTAGGGAACACTCCGACGGCGCCGCAAAGACCGTGACCGGCGCACGCGCGGTCGCCTCGACCAGGGCCGGGTTCACCGCTTCGGTGAGCCATTGAAACCCCGGAATGAGCGTAAGGGCCGCCAAGCCCAGGCCAAACAGCATCACGGGCTTTCGGCCAACGCGATCCGACAGACGGGCGAAGAAGATGTGAAGGAGCCCACTCAGCACCGTCACACTCAGTATCAGGAGGTTGACCATGCGCGGCTCAACCTTCACGACCCGTTCCAGGAAGAATTGGGTGTAGAATTGCGCGGTATACCAGACGACGCCCTGGCCCATGAGAAGGCCCGCCAGCACCACAAGCACAATTCGCAGATTCTTCCAGCGCAAGAACGCTTCCGAGAGCGGGGCGCGCGACGTTTGGCCCTCGAGTTGCAACTGGCGAAAAGCGGGCGACTCATCGAGTTTCAGTCGGATCCAGATGGAAATGACCAACAGGCCGAGGGAAATCAGGAAGGGAATTCTCCAGCCCCATTCGCCAAAGGCATCTTCACCCATGGAAGTGCGAACGCTCAGAATGATCGTCAGGGCGAGAAATAGTCCGATGGTTGCCGCTACCTGAATCCAGCCGGTCGCCGCGCCGCGTTTGTCGGGTGCGGAGTGTTCGGCGACATAGATCGCGGCCCCGCCATACTCACCGCCGACCGCGAAGCCTTGCAGAACGCGCAGCCCGACCAACAGATAAGGCGCCGCATTTCCAAGCACGGACGTGTCGGGCAAGAGGCCGATCGCGAACGTCGCGACGCCCATCATCGTGATGGTGACGAGAAATGCGCGTTTGCGCCCCGTTCGATCGCCGAAGTAACCGAAAACCAGACCGCCAAAGGGGCGCACGGCAAAGCCGACGGCAAATGTCAGGAGTGCGAGGATATAGCCCTGCGTTTCGCCGGCTCCGGCGAAAAAGTGCTTGGTGATGATGGAGAGGAGGGAACCGAATATGAAGAAGTCATACCACTCGAACACGGTGCCCGCCGCGGAAGCGGCCAACACCAGTCCCATCCGCGTCGCTCGCGGGCCCGCCGACGCGGTGACCATGCCGAAGTCCTCCCGGTTGCGGAATAGCTAACGGACCGCACCGCACGACTCAAGCGAGCACGTCAGCCGACTTTTCGCTCAGGAGGTACTATCAGTCTGCCGCCATTCATTTTGGCGATCTGTCGCGCCAGCAGCATCTTTTCGCGGTCGCAGACGAATGCATGCAGGATGTGTGAGACGTTTGCGCCATCTTCGGACAAGGGAAGATAGATCGCCTCGAACGCCTCCATCCCGTCCTCGAGCCAATTTGCACCACCCGCGGTCCGCATCACGATTTTGTCGCGTGTCACTTTGCGAAATACGGAGTTGATCAACTTGGCCGTCGGTTCCCCACTGTCAGCGAACGCTTCCATGACGGTCTTGCCGGTCGCGTCGTTCGAGAAATACTGCGTCACGAGCGTGCCGATGAGGCGATAACGGAAGTCGCGTTCTCCCGGCAGGACTTCCAGGATCATGACCCAGCCGAGATGTTCCTTGAGCTGCGCGGGCGCGATGTCGCCACGCGACGGCATCGCTCGCGAAGCACGCTTCGACTCCCAATAGTCGCGCAGGAACACGCAGGTGCGGTGACTGAACCGCGTTGGGTTCACTTCTGCGACGGTATCGAGGACGTTGTTCTGCATTTTGACCGTTTATCACCGGTGGCAGAAATCGTAGCGGCGATGCGTTAATGTCCGCTTAGGCGTCCGTCGAAATTTGTTAAAGGTCTGCACGTGAACCGCTTTTACTCGTCCGCAGAAGACCTCAGACTTGGGCGGACATGATATTCCGCGGGCTCGCAATCGCAGCCGTGTGCGCCGCCTGGACGTCGGTGTCCAACGCGGACGAGTTCCATTTCACCGGATTTGGCGACGTCCGCCTGGTCGCGCCGCCTCGGACAAACGCATATCTAGAAGGTGGCTTGGGAAAGTTGCGTTTCGGCGCCGACGACCCGAGTCCGAACGTGAAGGTCGGCGATTTCATAGGCGAAGGCAGCGCTCGGTTCGACGATGTCTGGCTCGTGCAGGTGGACGCCAGAGTAAGCCCGCAACATGGCTCTGCGATCGATCTGCTTGAGGCCTTCGCGGAATATTCGCCGAAATCGAACGGCGCATGGTCGTGGTCTCTGCGTGCCGGCGCATTTTTTCCGCCACTGTCGCTTGAGAACGAACAGACCGGCTGGTCGACATTCTGGACGGTGACGCCCTCCGCGATCAATTCCTGGATTGGCAGCGAGATCCGCACCATTGGTCTCGAAGGTACGCTGCAGTGGAGGCGCAACGGCGGGACTGTCACGTTGATCGGTGCGTTTTTTGGCGACAATGACCCGGCCGGAATCCTGATCGCCTTTCGCGGCTGGAATTTCGATGATCGTATCACCGGGCTGTTCGAGAACACACGGTTGCCCGACACACTCGCCGCCGTCCTTCACCAACCCGTACCGCTCGAACGCCATCTCTTTCAGGAGATCGATTCAAAGCCGGGTTGGTATGCCGATCTGTCGTGGGAGCCGAGCGATGCGACGGGCTTCGAGGTCATGCGCTATGACAACGAGGCCGACCCGACACAGCGCGTCGGCGATCAACTCGCCTGGCACACCACATTCTGGGACCTGGGATTCCGCCAGCAGCTTGGCCACGTCACGGTGCTGTCGCAGGCGCTGAGCGGCAGCACGCTCATCCGGCCTTCGGCCGCCACTTTTTTGCAGACCGACTTCAAGTCCGCTTACCTACTGGTCGGTCTGGATATGGACGATTGGTGGGTTGCGGCGCGCGGCGATGTGTTTCAGACGCGAACGCGCACCGCCTCGCCGCTGCCCTCGCCATTCAGCGAGGACGGCCATGCCCTCGATGCGACGGTGAGCTGGCTGCCAAAGTCGTGGCTGAGGCTGAGTGCGGAGTACCTCCTGGTCGAAGATACACGGGCTCAACGGCTCATCGACCTCGAAGCTCCGCATCGAACCGAATCCCAATTTCAACTCGTAGCACGCACCTATTTGTGAGGCCGATGTCGCGTGCTACGCTTTCGGCGCCCAACGGGGAGAGGTCGATGTTGAAGAACAAGGAATTCGAATTTCAAGGCGTCAATCACCTGGCGTTGGTATGCAAGGATATGGCCCGCACCGTCGACTTCTACAGCAACGTGCTGGGCATGCCGCTGATCAAAACGATCGAATTGCCCAACGGGATGGGCCAGCATTTCTTTTTCGACCTCGGCAACGGAGATTCTCTTGCCTTCTTCTGGTTTCCCAATGCACCGGAATCCCAGCCGGGCGTGGCAAGCGCTGCGCAGGGCGTCATGCCAGGTCCATCGGCCCACGGTTCGATGAATCACGTCGCGATCAACGTCCCGGCGGACAGAATTGAAGAATATTATCAAAAGCTGCTTGCCAAAGGCATAAAGGCGTCGCGCGTCATCAATCATGACGACTCGCCGATGCAGGCAAGCCTCGAACTCACGCCGACGACGTTCGTGCGCTCGGTGTATTTCTTCGATCCTGATGGCATTGCGCTCGAGCTAGCCGCCTGGACGCGCACGCTTGGCACTGCATCGGATGTTGCCGTCAAGCCAGCACATGCTCAGGATAAGACCCGTTATCTCGAGCCTGCAAAGTAGCGGTCCGCCAACGCGTCCAGGTTTTCCGGTGGCATTTCGATCATCGCACGCGCCTTCGCGCGGACAAAGGCCTTATCCGATTCACTTGTGACGTATTCGACTGGTGACTTGCCGTCGACGCGCGCGAGCAACAACATCGGCAGCAGGCGTGCGGCGCGGCGGTCGAGCGCTCGAGGTTCCTCCCAGATGACACCCTCTGCATAAGATTTGTGCATCGAAGAAAAGGCGCGCGCGTAGTTGTCCAGCCACTGCGGGCGCCAAACCGTTTTCAGCAGAAAGTGATTGAGGCAAAAAGCGAGGTCGAAAGCCGGATCGCCGTAACAAGCAGTTTCGGCATCGAGAAACACCGGACCATCTCCGCCGCAGAGAATATTCTTGGGGCTGATATCGCCCTGCATCAACGCGATACGAGATCTCGCAACGTCGGTCGTCACTTCGCGAATAGCGCCCGCGAGATCGGGATACTTCCCGGCGGTGAAGAGCAGGTAGGGCTCAAGCCGAAGCGCGTGGAATTGAGCATCATTGGCGAACAAATCGGCAATCGCGTCGTTCGCGGCAGTTGCCGCATGTACTTTTGCCAGCGTCGTCCCAACGGTTGCGGCAAATCCTTCGTCAACTCGGCCAGCAGCCAACTCCGTCTTCCACAAGGGAAAGGAGTCCGCAGCAAGGAATTCCATGGCGAAGAGGTGGCGCCCCTGATCTTCGCCGAGGACCTTTGGCACCCAGCATGGATTGATATTGGCGACCAGGTTCAGCCACTCGACTTCCGTCAATGCGCGTTCGGGTGGGGCGCGCCAATCCATGGCTACCCGGAGCTTCGGCAGGGCCCGCTTCACAACGATTGGAGGCCGACGCTTTGTTTCGACTTTGTACACATCGCACGACACGCCGCCGGACATTCTATTCAGGGTGAACTGCTCGCCAAGTCTCAAGAGGCCCATGCGCAATAGCGCATCGGCAATGTCATGGAATTCTTCCGAGTGCGCGGCTAGGCTCATCTCGCCACTATTCATCGACTCCACCGCGCCTTACAAGAATGACATGGCCCCGCCCAGGCAATTTGCGGATCCCAACCTTGTCGCCGAAGCGATCATCGCTGCGGTCGGTCACAACATTGTCCTTGGCTTGCCGTTGGGACTCGGCAAGGCGAACGATGTCGCGAACGCGCTCTATAGGCGCGCGGCGGAAGACGCGTCGATCAACCTTCGCATTTTCACGGCGCTGACACTGGAAAAGCCGTCATATAAGGCCGATCTGGAGCGGCGGCTGCTGGAGCCGGTCATAGATCGGCTCTTTGGCGGTTATCCAACACTCGATTATGCCGCCGCCATGCGAAACGGCACGTTGCCGCCCAACATCCAGATCGACGAATTCTTTTTCCTTGCCGGCCGTTGGCTGAACAATTCGGCTGCGCAACGCAACTACATCTCCGCGAATTACACGCATGCCTGCGAGTATCTGCTGTCGCGGGGCGTCAATGTGGTCGCGCAGCTCGTTGCCACCCAGGCACAATCAGGTGTCGACCGCTACAGCTTGAGTTGCAACACAGATCTGACTTTGGATTTGCTGGATGCGCGAAAAGCGGGACGCGCAAACTTCATTCTGGTCGGACAGACCAACTCGCAGTTGCCGTACATGCCAGGCGAGGGTGACCTGCCCGAGGATGCATTCTCCTTCATACTCCACGGGCCTCAGACGGATTTCCCTCTGTTTGCGCCGCCGAAGTCGCCGATCAACCTCACCGAATACGCCATCGGCATCCACATTGCCCGGCTGATCGCTGACGGCGGAACGCTGCAAATCGGAATCGGCGAAGAAGGCGACGCCGCGGTGCAGGCGATGATTCTGCGTCAGCGTGAGAATTCTGCATTCGGAACCGCAGTCTCCGCGCTGACGCGCGAGGCGGAGCCGCTGGCGATCGAACAGCGCACGCCGTTCGCGTTGGGCCTCTATGGCATGAGCGAGATGCTGGTCGACGGTTTCCTGGAACTGATGGATGCCGGAATCCTCACGCGCGAAGTGAACGGCGCCTTGCTGCACGGCGGCTTCTTCCTGGGTCCGAAGGCGTTCTATCGCCGATTGCGCGAAATGGACGCCGAGCAACGTCAGAAAATTCAGATGTCGCGGATCTCGTTCACCAACCAGCTCTACGGCGATGAGGCGGCAAAGAAGGCGGCGCGAACAAATGCCCGCTTCGTCAACAATGCCATGATGGCGACCGCACTTGGCGCGATTGTTTCGGATGGGCTCGAAGACGGTCGGGTCGTGAGCGGAGTAGGCGGCCAATTCAATTTTGTCGAGCAGGCATTCGCCTTGCCCGGGGCACGCTCCATCATCGCCATCAACGCCACGCGCGGTGCCGGCCGCGGACTCACATCCAACGTGCGCTGGTCGTACGGCCACGCGACAATTCCACGTCATTATCGCGACATCGTCGTGAGCGAATACGGCATTGCCGATCTTAAGGGGAAAAGCGACGAACAGGTCGTCGCTGCGATGCTCGAAATCACGGATAGCCGCTTCCAGAGCGAATTGTTGCGTGAAGCCAAGGCGGCCGGCAAAATCGCCAAGTCCTTCGAGCTTGCGCCGGCAACACGCGACAACTATCCGGAGCGAATTGCAACCGCACTTTTGCCGTTGCGTGAGCGCGAATTGTTGCCGCCCTTTCCGTTCGGCACCGATTTCACAGCGCTCGAACGGCGACTGATTGGCGCGTTGGAGCGCCTTGAGGTCGCAAACCCTTTGAAGCTCCTCCGGCTGGCGCTTGCAGGCCTTGGCTCAGGTGAAAGCGAAGCGCTGACGCGGATGGCGCTCGACCGGCCACGCACGGCCGGGCAATACCTGTCGAGTGTTCTGCTGCGGGGCGCCCTCAGGACTTAGCCATCGCCGAGCGACTCACCACAGCGTGAAGCCGCAAAAGCGAATTTGAGCGCACCGGATGATGCATCGCGTCCGATGCCGGTTTAGGGTGGGGCGAAAATTATGAGAGAGGGGAGCAAGCATGAAACACAAACTGATAATAGCCGCTGGCCTTGCCGTTGTATTTGGCGCCACCGCCGCCGTTGCGGCAGACAAGACGCCTGACTACGTCACAGCCGCGATCGACGATTCCGCACGCCCCGATGCTGACAAGAAGCTCGA
Organism: Rhizomicrobium sp.; assembly: GCA_035536115.1. Classification (GTDB taxonomy): domain Bacteria; phylum Pseudomonadota; class Alphaproteobacteria; order Micropepsales; family Micropepsaceae; genus Rhizomicrobium. The sequence goes on along the minus strand of DATLOU010000110.1, from coordinate 3,378 downwards.
TTCGGAACGCCTGCCTGCCGACATGCTCGTCTTCGCCGGAATCAAACCAGGCATGAAGGTCATGGATCTCATTCCCGGCGGCGGTTATTTCACACGGCTATTCGCGAAGGCCGTCGGCAAGGACGGCTATGTCTATTCCTTTCAGCCCGCCGAGTTCGATGCGTTTTACAAGGGTAAGCCTCCGCCGATTAAAGCCGTAGCGGTCGGCTACTCGAACGTTTCGGTGATCGACGCGCCGATAAACACTTTGGTCGCGCCCGAAATGCTGGATGTCGTCTGGACTTCGCAGAATTACCATGACCTCCACGACAGCTTTGCCAAGCCGGCAGACCTCGCCGTCATCAACAAGCAAGTGTTCGCGGCATTGAAGCCGGGCGGTCTGTACGTCATTCTCGATCACGCCGCGGCCGCGGGTTCGGGGTTGCGCGACACCGAAACCCTGCATCGGATTGACGAGGCAAGCGTCAAGCAGGAGGTGCTTGCGGCTGGCTTCAAGCTGGTTGGAGAAAGCAAAGTATTGCGCAACCCCAAGGATCCGCACGACAAACTGGTTTTCGATCCGTCGATCCGTCATCATACCGACCAGTTCATTCTGAAGTTCATGAAGCCCAGCAAATGAACGGTCCATGAGGCTTGCGCTGCCGTTTGCGATTTGTTTTGCGGCGGTGGCGCTGGTCGCTCAGTCCGCGCGGCCTGACGATCGCCCGGTTCGCCTCCACGGCACCGTCGGTCAGTTCGACGGAAACTCTATGACGCTTAAGGCTGATAGCGGAAAATCAGTCCTCATCGGCGTTGGGCCGGAAACCCGCATTGTCCATAGCCGGACAATGTCGTTAGCGGAGATCAGGACCGGAGACTTCGTCGCGAGTCTTTCTCTCAGAGACGCCACCGGAAAGCTGCGTGCGCTCGGACTACGCGTGTTCCAGAATTCGGTCGAGCAGACTGGCGAAGGTCAGTATTCCATGCCTTCCGATCCCGCGCGCATCGTGATCGATGGGACCGTCAGTGCTGTGTCCGCTCCAGACGGCAAGCTCAGCCTTTCCTTTCATGGGGCCGCCACTGCGGATGGCGGCGTCTGTACCGGGCGGGCCGTGTCTGGCGATGGGGGGTGCACAGGCAGTGCCGACCTTGTCGTGGCTCGCGGCGTTCCCATTGTCGCTCTGAGCAGCGGAGACGCGACGCTGCTACGCGCGGGTGCGATCGTTTCCGTCGTCGGCACGACGAACGCGTCAAACGCACTCGTCGCGTCAACCGTCATAGTCGAACGCGACACAAGTCTCGCTCAGTAGTCGATCACGATTTTTCCGAAATGCCCGCCGGCCTGCATCAGGCGAAGGGCGTCCGGAACGCGCGCGAAGGGAAATTCCTGATCGACAACAGGTTTCAGGTTCCACGCGGTGATGTGTTTCGCCATGTCGTCGAATTGTTCGCGGCTGCCGACGGAGATGCCGTGAATATGGAGATTCTTGCCGAAAACGACCGGAAGCATGACCGGGCTGGAAAATCCGCCCAGTACGCCGATCACGACGACGCTGCCGCCAACCCGGACCGCCTCGAACGACTGACTCAATGTGTTTTCTCCACCCACTTCAACGACGACGTCGACGCCGCGCCCGCCTGTCAACTCACGGGCCGCGCGTCCCCAATCTGGAATATTTTTATAGTTGATCGTGTGATCGGCTCCGAGTTTTCGCGCCCGCGCGAGCTTCTCGTCGCTACTGGACGTACAGATGACCGTCGCCCCGCGCGCTTTCGCGAATTGAAGGGCAAAAATCGACACGCCACCGGTGCCCTGGACCAAAACTGCGTCTCCCGGCCCCACCGGCGCCTCGATGGTAACGGCGCGCCAGGCAGTCAGACCTGCGCAGGGCAAGGTTGCCGCTTCTGCGAAGGAGAGATGCGGCGGAAATTTCGACACGCCCTCGGCATCGAGCAGCATTTGTTGCTGCAGCACGCCCGAGAGAGGCCCGCCCAGAGGACGATTGCGGCTCTCAGCCGTCACGGGACCAGAGAGCCACGATTGGAAGAACAGAGGACACACCCGCTCGCCCACCGACACGCGCGACACGCCGGGGCCGACCGCCGAGACCTCACCGGCGCCATCGGAAAAAGGAATGAGCGGCAGGGCAAAACCGCCGCCATATCCGATGACGGTCAGCAAATCGCGGTAGTTGAGCGAGGCCGCCTTCATCGACACCACAATCTGTCCAGGGCCTGGCGTCGGCTCCGGTTTTTCGACGAGATTGAGATTCTCGATGCCATACGCGTTCTGAATCTCCCACACCTTCATCATTCGCTCCTCGGCTTCGTTGTGATGCGCATCTAGCTGGAATGGATTCCCTTAAGTTGCCGGACGATATCGGCCCACTGCTTTTTTCGTTTGCTCAATTGTTCGAGATGGAGCGAAGCGAGCCGAAGAAGCACGCCTTCGCCGCTATCCGTCAGTCGAACTATCACGGTGCGAACGCTCGTTTCGGATCTCTGGCGTTTGACGAGGCCCATTTTGGTCAAGCGGTCTACGAGTTGAACAGCCGCATTCGACTTAAGCAGAAGCTCCTCGGCCAACTCTCCGATGGAGATCGCGCCGTGCGGTCGCGCTTTGATCGCCAAGATCGCCTGGTACTGTTGGGCCGTCATGCCTTCCCGGCGCGTGGCTTCCTCGCTGAACGCCAAAAATCGCCGCAGCGCACTTCTAAAGCCGGCCAGCGCTCGTATTTGCCTTTGCTCGATTTCCATCAACGGCATCGATAACACGAAGTCCCCAAACTCAATCATTGGCCCATGCCGGTGCGCGGGCGGTGAAGAGGTTTACGTCAATGCGCGGCGTAAGCCGCAAAATACTTCACGCCAGGTCGATCTAGGCTTTGTTTTTGCAGGATAAAATGGACCCGAAATTGCGAAATCGTTAGAACTTTAATGACCGAATTTACATGGAACTCAGGTGTCCGGGCCACACTCGCGCGATCAGGGTCATGTTGGGAGTCATTCAAATGTCTGCATTCGCACGTTTTGCAAAGAACGAAAGCGGCGCAACCGCCATCGAGTATGGCCTGATCGCGGCACTGATCGCGGTCGTGATCATCGGTGCGGTCACGGCCGTCGGAACAAGCTTGTCAACGACCTTCACGTCAGTTTCGACCGGCCTGAAATAAGCCACGCCCAGTTGACGCCAGGATAATACATGAACTCCCATTCGAGAGATTGGGAGTTCTTTTTTTGTGCGAAGGTCTGCAGCACTGCACGTTCCTACTGTCTCTCAAACACAAAAACGTCCGGCTCACGTTGGCCGACCGGACGCACAGTTCTCGTCAATGTTCTGAGATCCTGCGAGACCTCGAGCTGCTCGTTTCTTATGATCTTGCCGTTGATCTTGGCAGT
>DATLOU010000109.1:0-2634 GCA_035536115.1 Rhizomicrobium sp. | reverse complement strand
CATCGAAGGCGAGTTGATTGCCAAATCCACCGGTACCGTCTCAACGTTCACGGTCGGGGAACGTGTGTTTCACCAGAAATTCGGCAACGGCAACGTGGTGGCCGTGGACGGCAACAAGCTCACCATTGCCTTCGACAAGGCCGGTGAAAAACGCGTGGTGGATGGCTTTGTGGAGCGGGCTTAAGCACCCGCCTTGCTGAGCGCCTCGCTCATCTGCTTCGTCCATGCCGGGTTCTTTGCCTTGAGTGGCGCAAGGACATCACCGGGCTGCTTCACAACGGTAGCCATCTCCTGCGCGCAGTTGCGCGCTTCGTTCCACTTTCCCAGCGCGGCATGGCAGCAGATCAGAACCTCCAGCGTGGTCCACCATTTCGGCCGCACCTGCAGCGCGCGCATCGATGCTTCGAGCCCGGCCTCGGCCAGCCCGGAGAAAAGACGCGCGAGCGCAAGGATATTGAACCAGACGAAGTTCTGCGGATCGTAGGGACTCAAGCGTAGTCCGTGCTCGAGCGGCTCAATCGCCTCTGTGGCGTGTCCGCTGAATAGCAACGCCATCCCCAAGACCAGATGGCCCAACGCGAAGCTTGGGCTGATCTCGATCGCCTTTCGCGCGGCGTTGATTGCTTGGTCAAATCGTTCTGAATACACGCTGACGATGGCGAGCCCGTAATGTCCATAGGGATTTCGCTCATCAAGCTGAACTGCCTTCAGGGCAGCATCCATTCCCTCCTTTAAATCGTCGAGAGGATTGTCCGACCAACCATAGGGCACGACGCCGGCGCTAACGCGGGCGAGCCAAATGTGCGCCTCCGGCAGATCGGGGTCGAGCCTACACGCCTCGCGAAACAGCTCACGCGCCTTGAGATGATTCTCGCGCGTCACCTGATGGAAATGCCAGGTCCCGCGCCGCACCAGATCCCAGGCCGTCACGTTGCCGGTGTGGCGCGCCGCCGCCTGTGCGCCCTCGCTTTTGAGCAGCTCGGGCTCGATCGCGCCTGCCACGCGCTCGGCGATCTCGTCCTGGACAGCGAAGACCTCGGTCAGCTCCAGATCGTAGCGCTCCGCCCAGATATGCTTGGCCGACGTAGCGTCGATCAGCTGCGCTGAGATGCGAATGCGCTGGCCTGACTTGCGCACGCTGCCTTCGAGCAGATAGCGGACGCCCAGCTCCTGCGCGATCTGCTTGGCGTCCAGCGGCTTGTCCTTGTAGGCAAAGCTCGAATTGCGCGCGATCACGAAGAACCAGCGAAACCGCGTGAGCGCGGTAATGATGTCTTCGGTGATGCCGTCGGCGAGATAGTCCTGATCCTTTTCGCCGCCGAGATTGGCGAAGGGTAGAACAGCGATCGATGGCCTGTGCGCCTGCTCCGCCGGCGGCTGAGTCGCCGCCGCGCTTTTCGCGGGCTGCTCTTGTGGCAACTGCCCGACGAAACGGTAGCCGACGCGCGGTACCGTCACGATCCAGTCGCCGCCGTCAGCCGTGGGGCCGAGCTGTTTCCTGAGCGCCGCGATCTGAACCGAGAGATTACTCTCCTCGACAGACGCGTCGCCCCAACCCCTGCGCATCAGCTCGGTTTTCGTCAGTACCTCTCCGGGCGCGGCAAGAAACGCCTCCAGCAGCCGCAGGCCCTTGCTGCTCACGGCAACCGGCCGCCCCTCCCGGCGAAGCCGCCCGCGCTGCGTATCGAGAATGAAAGGGCCGAAGGCCAGGCCAGTGGACATGGGCTTGGACACTAGTGGGTTTTGCAAAATTTCGGAACTTTTCGGCGCGGGATTCAGGACTTTTCGCCGCCCTCCCAGTGATGGTGTGCGTGTCAGAACGGATAGGAGGATTCAATGACACTGCTTGCCGCTCCGCGAGACGAGAGCAACTCCGCAGCCGCCCGGCAAAAGGCATCCGTGGTCAGGGGCAGCGCGGGCTACCGCGCCGAGCAAGGCAGCGACTATGAGCCCGGCGTAAGCGCGGAAACCGTCGGGTCGAAATCGATATGGCTTGGAATGATCTCACTGCCGCCGGGCAAGCGGACGCGCGCCCATGTGCATGAATTTCACGAGACCGCGCTCTACATGCTCAGCGGCGATGAAATGGAACTGTGGACGGGAGACGAGCTTCAGTATCGCGATGTCGTAAGGCCGGGCGACTACATCTTCATTCCGGTCAACATGCTGCACGTGGCGGTCAACCGAGGTCGCGAACCAGCGGTGTTCATCGGTTCGCGCAACGAAGCCACCGCTCAGGAAAGCATGGTGTTGCGACCCGAAATGGACCGAAAAGTGCCCTAGCAATGAGCGCGCCGGCGTTCGCGATTTGCCGCACATGCCGGCTAACGGCCTATATCGCCGAGCCCCCTGGTGATAGACTTACCGGCGGTCGGCCCGATCCCGGCCCGTAGGAGGCGGCGATGAAAGCGGTTCGCGTCGTGACTTTGTCTCTGGCGGCTGCGCTCGCGGTTGTGGCCATCCAGGCCCCCCATGCGCAAGACAACAAAAACGTTCGCGAAGACGATTACGTTCGCAAGGTGCCGCTCGAGGACTTTAAGGTCCCCATCGTGCCGATCATTCCGCCGGGCTCATCGCTCGACCTGCGTCCTGGGCGGACGCCGGATTCCTCTGACCGTATTTACAATACGACGC
>DATLOU010000108.1:0-4298 GCA_035536115.1 Rhizomicrobium sp. | reverse complement strand
GCGGCTGATCTTCTGGACCATCGTCAATTACGAGGTCTGGGACATCTCGCGGCCGATGGCGCGGCAGGTGATCCCGGCGCCGACCGGGCAGGCGCTGCTGCCCGACGTGCCGAACTGGAGCTGGCACGAATACGGCATGCGGGTCGGCGCCTGGCGTTTCTACGAATTGTTCGCCCGCCTCGGCATCAAGCCGACGCTCGCCGCCAATGCCCGCATCTGCGAGGACTACCCGCGGGTCGCCGAGCAGGCCAAGCGCGACGGCTGGGAGTTCATGGGCCACGCCTACGACCAGTTGCCGATCCACAAGACCGACGATCAGGCGGCGATGATCAATCGTTCGATGGACGTGATCGAAAAATTCACCGGCACGCGGCCGGTCGGCTGGCTCGGGCCGGGCCTGACGCAGACGCTCGAGACGCCCGAGCTTTTGAAAAAGGCCGGCGTCCAATACATCGGCGACTGGGTCTATGACGACGAGCCGACCGTGATCAAGACCGCCGAAGGCCCGCTGGTGACGCTGCCCTACACGGTCGAGCTGAACGACATCCCGATGATGATCGTTCAGCACCATGAGAGCGATTATCTGCTCAAGCGCGCCGTCGATCAGTTCGACCGGCTCTATGCCGAGGGCAAGGACCGCGCCAAGGTCATGGCGCTGGCGATCCATCCCTACATTTCGGGCCAACCACACCGCATCAAGTATCTCGAGGCGATCTACGATTACGTGAAACGCTTCGACGGCGTGCTGCACTGGAACGGCGTGCAGATCCTGGACTGGTACAAGACTGTGGCGAGCGAGAAGCTCGCGGCGTGATTGAAATGCTCGTGCTTCTCAGCCCGTCATGCCCGGCTTTAGGCCGGGCATCCACGTCTTGGCCGCGAAGCATGACGCTGCGGCAACGTCTCTGTATAAGTCGCCGCCAATGACCGACAATTCAATCCGTATCGGCAAGGCCGAGCTCGAAGCCTTCGTCAGCGCCGTCTTCGTCGCCGCGGGGCTGTCGCGTGGTCACGCCGACGAATGGGCGCGGATGCTGGTCTGGGCCAACCTGCGCGGCACCGACTCGCACGGCATCATCCGCATCCCGCGCTATGTCGAGTTGCTCAACAACAAGTCGATCAACGCCAAACCCGACATCCGCGTCGAGCGGAAGACCGCGGCCGCGGTGGTCCTGGAAACCGATCGGGCGCCTGCCGCGGTCGGCATGACCCGGGCGGTGACCGAGGCCATTCAATGCGCGTGTGCCGCCGGCGTCGGCTGGTGCGCCGCGCGCCACACCACCCACACCGGCGCGATCGGCTATTTCGCCCAGCAGGCGGCGAACCAGGGTTTCGCCGCGATCGTCATGACGGCGTCGGGTCCGATGATGATCTACCCCGGCACGCGGGTGGCGGCGGTGTCGTCGAACCCGATCGCCTTCGCGGTGCCGCGCCGGAACGGCCGGCCATACCTGCTCGACTTCTCGACCGGCGTGGTGGCCAACGGCAAGATCATGGCGGCGGCCGACCGCGGCGAGAAAATTCCGCTGGGCTGGGGCGTCGACAAGGACGGCCGCGACACCACCGATCCGAAGGCGGTCGAGAATGTGTTGCCGATGGCGGGCGCCAAGGGCGCCGGCCTGTCGTTCATGATCGAGTGCTTGACCAGCCTGCTGCTGTCGGAGCCGCGCATCGCACCGGATCTGGAGAGCTGGGCGATCGGCGACGATCCGTTCCTGAACGGCTCGGTGATCGCCATCGATCCCGCCGCGTTCGGCGACCGCGACAAGTTTCTGCGCGAAGCCGAGCGGCTCGGCCTGGCGCTCGCCGGCCTCGCCCGCGCTGAAGGAATCGACCGCATCATGCTGCCTGGCGAACGCGGCGCCGCGATCCGCGCCGAGCGCGAGAAGTCCGGTATTCCGATCCCGAAGGGGACATGGCAACGTATCGCGAAAACTGCGGCGGTGCTCGGCGTTAAGCCGCCGATGTAAGCACGGCGCGCTCCCTCTCCCCGCTTGCGGCAGGGGAATCGCATTTGGATTTGAGGTTTCTATTGTATTGGCTCCGAAAGAGGATTCTGAAGGCGACTCTCGAATTAAGGAGGGAGTCGGATGCGGCACTTCAGGAAGGCTTTTCGATCCTTGCCGGACCCGCGAGCCGAGAACGCGAGCCACGATCTGCTGGAAATTCTGGTTATTGCGCTGGCGGCTGTGTTGTGCGGCGCGACGTCGTGCTCGGACATGGAGGAATTCGGATTCTCCAAGGAAGGATTGTTGCGACTGTTTCTGCGGTTGGAGCATGGGATTCCGAGCCACGACACGTTCAGCCGCGTATTCCGTCTGCTCAATCCGCATGCGTTCGAGGCCGCATTCCGTCGCTTCATGGCAGCGTTTGCGAAAGCCAATGGCCTCAATCTCACGGGGGTGGTGGCGATCGACGGCAAGGCTCTGTGCGGCGCCTACGAACGCGGCGGGCAAACGACGCCGCTGCAGCTGGTCAATGTCTTTGCCGTGGAGGCCCGCATGGCCCTGGCGCAGCGGAAAGCGCCCGGTCGCAACGAAACCGCCGGCGCCTTGGAAGTGCTGGATCTGCTGTCCCTCGATGGATGCATCGTTACGGCCGATGCGCTGCATTGCCATCGCGCATTCGCCTCGGCAGTGCTCGAACGGGGCGGCAGCTATGTTCTGGCGATCAAGGCCAACCGCGGGCCCTTGTTCAGAGCCGTCACGCAGCAGTTCGCTCGCTCCGGCAAACGCCGCTGTGCCGAGCGGATCGAGCTGTCCAATCACGATCGACGCGAAGTACGACGTGCTACGATCATGCGCAATACCAGCTTGGTTGCCATTCACGACTTCCCCGGCGTCGCTGCAGTCGGTCGGATTACCTCGCGCAGACGCCAGCACGGCCAACGCGCCGAACCGCCCCTTGTGCGCCACTACCTCTTGTCCAAATACATGTCGCCCAAACGATTCCTGCATATCACGCGCAGTCACTGGGGCATCGAGAACCGCCTTCACTGGGCCCTCGACGTCCACTTCGCCGAGGATGGGAGCCGCGCGCGCAAGGACAATGCTCCCGAGAACCTCGCGATCCTGCGCAAACTGGCGCTCAACATCCATCGAACCCATCCCTATCGCGCCTCTCTGCGTCGCAAAATCAAGCGCGCTGGATGGGACGACGCCTACCTCATGGCCACCCTCAGTCATATGCGATAGCCCTGCCGCAAGCGGGGAGAGGTGACGCGGCACCGCATTGCCCGTGCGCTGTTTCCCCGACAGAATGAGAAAAACAAATCCCCCAGGGAGGAATGCCGGTGAAGCCAGCGCCGTTTGCCTATGCCAGGGCGAAGTCGGTGGCGCACGCCATCGAGCTGCTGGCGCAGCCGGAGGCGCGGCTGCTCGCCGGCGGGCAAAGCCTGATGGCGACGCTGAACATGCGGCTGTCGGCGCCAAAGCTGCTGATCGATCTCAACCACGTGACGGGCCTGTCGGGCATTGCCGTGAAGAACGGCCAGCTCGAGATCGGCGCGTTGACACGCCACGCCGAAGCCGAGCGCTCGGCCGACGTGGCGCGCCACGCGCCGCTGCTCGCGCTCGCCATGCCGCACATCGGCCACGCCGCGATCCGCAATCGCGGCACGCTCGGCGGCTCGATCGCGTTTGCCGATCCGGCGGCCGAGCTGCCGGCCTGCCTGCTGGCGCTCGGCGGCGAGGTCGCAATCACCGGCGAAAGCGGCGCCCGCACCGTCAAGGCCGACGACTTCTTCAAGGGCTTGTTCGACACCGCGCTCGGACCGCGTGACGTGCTGACCGCGATCCGCGTTCCGGCGGCGAGCAAGGACACGCGCACGGGCTTTGCCGAATTTTCCCGCCGCCACGGTGATTACGCCATGGTCGGACTCGCCGCCAGCGCGCGAGCCAACGGCAAGGGCCTGTCGGACGTGCGGCTGGCGTTTTTTGGCGTCGGCGCGACGCCGGTGCGAGCCAAGCGCGCCGAGGACGCACTGTCGAACGGCGCCAGCGCCGACGAGGCGGCGGCGACGCTGGCAAGCAGCCTCGCCCCGTCCGACGACGTGCAGGCAAGCGGCGCGATCAAGCGGCATCTGGCCGGGGTGCTGCTGCGGCGGGTGGCCCAGCAGCTTTCGGAGGCGCGGCCATGAGCGCACCGCGCTGCGACATTGCGCTGACAGTCAACGGCGAGCCGGTGGCGGGAACCGTCGAGGCGCGCACCACGCTGGTCGATTTCCTACGCGAGCAATTGTCGCTCACCGGCAGCCACGTCGGCTGCGAGCACGGCGTCTGCGGCGCCTGCACGGTGCG
>DATLOU010000107.1:0-8263 GCA_035536115.1 Rhizomicrobium sp. | reverse complement strand
TACCGGCCGCACAAGCTCACGCCCTTCGCGCAGGTGCAAGGGACGCACATTACGTACCCGCCCGAGTAGTCGGCACACCTTTAGATACGTCGAGAAAAATTTGCTCTCAGCCGATATGTATCTTCTTGCGCAAAATGGTGGGCGCGACAGGGATCGAACCTGTGACCCCTACCATGTCAAGGTAGTGCTCTCCCGCTGAGCTACGCGCCCGTGCCAATCCGTGGCGGGGCGGTCTCTATAGCGGTCGCGCCAGCGCCCGGCAAGCGAGCGCTCAGCCGTGCGTCAGCTTCAGGTCGAATTTGACCGCCGCTTGCGTCTGGCTGGTGACGGTCACGCCCGCAACGATGGCCGGCTTGTATTTCCAGTGCGCCAACACCCACGACGCGGCTTGGGCATCAAGCTCGGCAAAACCACTCGTGCGCGCGATATCCGCTGCCACGACATCACCATTGGGCGAGATGGTCAGCCGCAGCAACACCGTTCCCTGTTGCGCAAGGAGCCGCGCCTGATCCGGATAGGGCGGCGTCGAATGTGTGCTGCTCACGCCCACGGCGCCTGAATCGGAAGACGGCCCGGTATGCGACCCCGCCGCTTCCCTGAGTGACGTGTTGTTCGGATCGGCGATCGTGTAGGTCGGCATCTTCGGATCGAGCGGCGTCGCATCTGTCGGCTGAGTCATCACGGGCAGTTTCGGAATCGAAACCGGTGGGGTCGGAGCCGCGACGTCCACAAAGGCGACCTTAATATCGGGTGGAATGAGCTTGATGATTTGCGGCGTCATGCCCGTGATCAGCGCATAGACCGCCAGCACATGCAGCACACCCACGCCGCCCAGCGCAATCGCGCGCTGCGGCGTGATGCCCGTTTCGCGCGCGCCTACGATCTCATGTCTTGGAATCAACATCGTTGCCTCCCGCATTTTCGCCGGTGCATTGCGCATGTCGGCGGTCCGGCGGGAGCGTCTCAGCTTCCCCAGCCGGACGCGGGATTTGTAGTCTGCAATTCCGGCGGGCTGCGGGCGTGATTGTGGCGAGCCGCCGCAAACCTCTCGAATATTTATTCGAACAGAGTCCGGCAGCGATGACTGACGCGTTGTCAGGCGGCGATCATGCGATCGACTTCGGCAACGATCTCGCGCAGATGAAACGGCTTGGAGAGCACCTTGGCCTGCTTTGGCGCGTTCGACGAAGGATGCAGTGCGACGGCCGCGAAACCGGTGATGAACATGATCTTGAGCGCCTCGTTCAATTCCACGGCGCGCTTGGCAAGTTCGATGCCGTCCATCCCCGGCATCACGATGTCGGTCAAGAGCAGATCGAAGCGGTCGCCCTTCAGGCACTCATAGGCGTCGCTGCCATCCCCGAAATCGCTCACGGCATGGCCGGCCCGCGCCAGCGCCTGGGCCAGGAATTTGCGCAGGCTCTCGTCGTCCTCGGCCAGAAGAATATGCGCCATCGTCCCCGCTCTTGTTGCCTACTAGACCGTATAAACGCCAAACCGTAAATGCCGGGTAATGCGCCTCTGTGACGCTTGATCGATCCTGCCCCTTAATGGTCCACTGTCCCGGACCGGAACGAATCGGATGATCATGGCCCAGCCGGGCACGCGCACATCAGGCAGCGACAGCGACGCGGTCGACGTCAGTCTGGCGGCGCTTTTCGACGAGCCGTTTCACATCCAGCGCCCCTTCCGTCAGACCGTGCCCTTCGTGCTCGCGTCGCCGCATTCGGGCCGCGACTATCCGGAGAGCTTCGTCGGCATGAGCCGGCTGGGGCGCATATCGCTCCGTCGCTCGGAAGACGCTTTTGTCGACGAATTGTTCGGCGGAGCGGTGGCGCTGGGCGCGCCGATGATCTCGGCACGGTTTCCGCGCGCCTATCTCGATGCCAATCGCGCGCCGTCCGAGATCGACAGCGCGATGTTCGATGGTCGTCTGCCGGTGGCAGTCGATTCTCCCAGTCCCCGCGTCACGGCGGGCCTCGGCGTCATTCCGCGCATCGTGCGAGATGGCGCGGAGATCTATCGAGCAAAGCTTTCGCCACGCGAGGCGGAACTGCGCTTGACGCGGCTCTATCGTCCTTATCATGCGGCTCTGGCGCAATTGATCGCCGAGACGCGCGAAATCTTCGGCGTTGCCGTGGTGATCGATTGCCATTCAATGCCGTCCGCAGCCGCGATACCGGATATCGTTCTTGGCGATCGCTATGGCATGGCGGCGGCGCCGCTGGTGACGCGCGCGGCGGAAATCGCCTTCGAGAACCAGGGCTTCAGCCATGCCCGCAATGCGCCCTATGCCGGCGGCTATACGACGATCCTGCATGGCCGGCGCGACCGCGATGTGCATGCGCTGCAGGTCGAAATCAACCGTGGCCTCTACCTTGACGAAGAGCGCATCGAGCGCGGCGCCCGTTACGAAGAAATCCATCACCGCCTCACGGCGGCCATCGCGCAGCTCCTGGCGATCGAGCCCGTCCTCCTCTCACGCAACCGCCCCCGCCAGAGCTTCGCGGCGGAATAGCAGCAGCGCGGGAAAAAAGGCCGCTCCCGAAGGAGCGGCCAAGTTCAGGGAGGAAACGCCCAGGATGGGCTCGCGGCATAAACAACGGGAGGTCAGTTATGCCGCGCTGCAGCAATATGGACCTTGGCAGGGGCTGTCGCAAGGCCGATTCCAAAATCGAATCTGTGTAAAAACTGAGCATTTATGCGGAATTTAGCCCGCATTTCGGGCAACCCAGCCATACCTACACTTCATGTTGCGCTGCAAGAGAAGCACGCAACCAGGCACCGAAGGCCAGTCACGCCCCTGTCGTCCAGCCGCAACAAAAGAGTCGCCGCGAGCCGCTAGTTAGCCAGGCCATCAGGGGACACTGATTCGCGCCCCTGTGAACCGCAAGGAGCGCGGCAGATGGCCGAAATCGCCTGGTTGGTTCCAGCAGCGGCGCTGGCCGCAAAGCCGCCGCGGCCGCGCTATACGCCGCTCCCTGTCCGTCAGCCACGCCACCTCAGAACGATCTTCATCTCCGACACCCATTTGGGCACGCGCGGCTGCAAGGCCGAACTCCTGGCCGACTTTCTGACGCGTCACAGTTGCGACACGCTCTACCTCGTGGGCGACATCATCGATGGCTGGCAGCTCCGCCGCCGCTGGTTCTGGAACGATGCCCATAGTCGCGTGGTGCAGGAGATCCTGCGCAAGGTCGACGATGGGACCCGCGTCGTTTTCATTCCCGGCAATCACGACGAATTCTTGCGGCCCTACTGCGGACGAAATTGCGCCGGCATCGAAGTCCTGCGCGAAACGATCCATGAAACGGCCGATGGTTTGCGCCTTCTCGTGATTCATGGCGACCAGTTCGACGGCGTCATCAATTTCGCGCGCTGGCTCGCCCACCTCGGCGCCTGGGCTTACGACCGCGCGCTGCAGCTGAACGAGATCCTGCACCGGGTGCGCCACTGGCTGGGCTTTCCCTATTGGTCCTTGTCAGCGTGGCTCAAGCACACCGTGAAGGACGCGGTCGAATATGTTTGCCGGTTCGAGGATGCCGTCGCCCGCATCGCCGAACTGCATGGGCTGGACGGCGTCGTGTGCGGCCACATCCATCAGGCGAAGGTCCGGCGCATCGGAAATGTCCTGTATCTCAACGATGGAGACTGGGTTGAAAGCTGCACGGCCCTTGTCGAAGATGCCCTGGGACATCTGGAGATCGTTCATTGGGCCGCTTGCGCTGCAACGTCCGCCTATCGCGGACCCAAGACGATCGCGGAAGCCGCGCCTATACCCGCGTAGGGTCAGGCGCATGACGGCTGGCGCAAAAGTGCCGGCCGGCCGATTTCCGATCCCCGGCCAGGAACATCTGAAAGTCCTGATCGTCACCGACGCCTGGCGGCCGCAGGTCAATGGCGTCGTCACCACGCTCGAAATGCTCGGGCGCGAATTGGGCGCGCTTGGCCACGAGGTCCGCTATGCGACGCCTGAGGGCCGCTTCACGCTGCCGTTGCCGACCTATCCGGAAATCCGCCTCGCCTTCTTCCCGCGTTCCGGTCTCGAAAAACTGTTCCGCGAGTTCGCACCCGATGCCGTTCATATCGCCACCGAAGGCACGATGGGTATGAGTGCGCGCGCGATCTGCCTCAAGCACGGCATCGACTTCACGACCGCGTTTCACACGCGGTTCCCCGAGTACATCCATGCGCGCTTTCCCTTCGTGCCTGAAGAGTCGGTTTGGCAAGTCGAGCGGTGGTTTCATCGCAAGGCCATCGCCACCATGGCGCGTACGCCGACGATGAAACGCGAACTGGAGAGCCGGGGCTTTCGTCACGTTCGCTTGTGGGAAGGCGGTGTCGACGTCGAACATTTTCGCCCTATCGCAGACGCGACACTGCCCTACCCGAAACCGATTTTTCTGTATGTCGGCCGCGTCGCGATCGAAAAGAACATCGAGGCCTTCCTCTCGCTCGACCTGCCCGGAAGCAAGATCGTCGTCGGACCCGGTCCGGCACGCGAAACGCTGGCGCAGAAATATCCGGCGGCAAAGTTCCTCGGACCCAAATCGGGCGAAGAGCTGGTGCGCATCTATGCCGCGAGCGATGTGAATGTGTTTCCGAGCCTGACCGATACGTTCGGCCTGGTGATGCTGGAGGCGCTGGCCTGCGGCACGCCGGTCGCCACCTTCCCCCATGCGGTGATGCAGGATGTGGTCGGCGGCTGCAAAGCTGCGGCCTTGGATGGCGACCTGGCAGTGGCA
This sequence comes from Rhizomicrobium sp., assembly GCA_035536115.1. GTDB lineage: Bacteria > Pseudomonadota > Alphaproteobacteria > Micropepsales > Micropepsaceae > Rhizomicrobium. Next base: position 3,518 of record DATLOU010000107.1, on the reverse strand, counting down.
TGCCGGACGGCTCTTACCCTGTCACGGGCGGAGGCGCGCGCCTTTGCGCTGACGCGGTCCTGTCGTGCCTCGACCTTGCAGTTTCTCGATAATCTCGTGGTCGAACAGCCGCAGGAAGCCTGATTTATCGTCGGCGCAAGACGCGCTAGAACGAGGGCCGACGTTCTCGAGCGCGCCAAAGCCCCATCCATGTCAAATGACAGTGTCGACTCGCGTGCGCTTCGGCTTGACGCCCACGAATGGCTGTTTCTCGGCGTCACGATCCTGTTCTGGGGCGCCTATGTGCTGTGGCTCGGCAAGGACACGTCCTGGGACTTTCGCAATTATCATTGGTACATCCCGTACGCCTTCCTGAATGGGCGCGAAGGCTTCGACATGCTCGTGGCGCATCAGGCCACCTACTACAATCCGTTCCAGGACATTCCCTTTTACCTCCTGGCAGCGCATACGCCGGCGTGGTTCTCGCTCTTCACGCTCGGCATGGTGCAAGGCGCAAACGTCGTGCCGCTCTATCTGCTCGGCCGCCAGACGCTGCGTATCGAGGAATACAAGCTTGGCGCAGCCGCGCTCTCGCTTCTGGGCCAGACCGGCGGGCTCGGCCTCAACATGTTCGGCACCACCTATCACGACAACACGATGAGCATTCTCATCCTGACGAGCATCGTGATCCTGGTCGTGCAGCGAAAGAGATTGAACGAAGGCCCGCTCGCCCGCGTGGCGGCGATCGCTGCAATCGCCGGCTTTCTCACCGGCATCACGGTCGGGCTCAAACTGCCGGAAGCACCCTTTGCGGCGGGATTCGCCGCAGCGCTCGTCGCGCTCGGCGGCAGCTGGAAGCATCAGTTCGTGCGCCTTGCTGCCGGCGCAGTCGGGGGCCTGATCGGCGTGGTCGCCATGATGGGCTATTGGACGATCCATCTCGAACATCTGACCGGCAACCCGCTCTTTCCCTACTTCAACGACGTCTTCAAGTCGCCCTTGGCGTTACCTGCGCCCTATCGCGATATGCGCTTCCTGCCGACGCATTTCTGGATCGCCGCGGCGTTTCCGATTCTGTTCACGCTCAACTGGGCGATCGCCGACGACATTCCGTTTCGCGACATCCGCGTCATGCTCGCCTATGTCACGGTGATCATCGCCGTCATCGTCTGGCTCGGCGGGAGACGCTCGAAGGATCCGTTGGTCATTCCCGAAGCCGCACTTCCCATCCTGGCGTTTGCCGCCGTCTCCTATCTCTTCTGGTTGAAGCTGTTCGCGATCTATCGCTACATCGTTTTGCTCGAGATGTTGGGGCCGCTGCTTTTGGCGATCGCCATCGGCCTTCTTCCGATTCCGCGCCGCATCCAATTGATCACGCTTGCGGTGTTGTTTCTGGCGACGGCAGCGACGACGCATGTCGAATACATCGAACGCTCGCCGATCAGCGATCCGTTCGTCGACGCGGATGTCCCCAAGATCCAGAATCCGCAGAAGGCGATGGTGCTTCTGACCGGCAACGGGCCCCTGGGCTTCATTGCGCCGGCCTTTCCCCACAGCATACCGCTGTTGCGCATCGACGGCTGGATGGTCCAGCCGCAGGACGGCACGGTGATCACCAAGGCGATGAAGAATCGCGTCCGCAATCACCTGGCGCATGGCGGCGCGCTCTACGTTCTCTCGGATGCCTACGACATGGGACGCGCCCGCGACGCGCTGGTCGGATATGGCCTTCGAATCGATTGGCTGAAATGCACCGTGTTCGACACAAACATCATTGGCGATTATGAATTCTGCCCGCTGTTCAAATGGCCGCGCTCATGACCGAAATAGCCGTCATCCTGCCCTGCTACAATGAAGAAGCCGCCATCGGCAAAACCGTGCGCGATTTTCACGCCGCCCTGCCGGGCGCGAAAATCTACGTCTACGACAACAATTCCAGGGACCAGACCGCCGCCGTGGCGCGCGAGGCGGGCGCCATCGTGCGCACCGAATTGCGCCAAGGCAAAGGCAACGTCATGCGGCGCATGTTCGCCGACGTGGAGGCCGACATCTACGTGCTGGCCGACGGCGACGACACCTATGATGCCTCCGTCGCGCCGGCTCTGATCAAGAAGCTGGTCGAGGAAGGTCTCGACATCGTCACCGGCCGGCGCGTCCATACCGAAGCAGCGGCCTATCGCGCCGGCCATGTTTTCGGCAACAGGATGCTCACCGGCCTCACCGCAATGATGTTCAACGTCAAGCTCGGCGACACGCTGAGCGGCTATCGCGTCATGTCGCGGCGCTTCGTGAAATCGTTTCCCTTCACCGCCGAAGGCTTCGGCATCGAGACGGAGTTGACCGTCCACGCCGTGCGCCTCCAGATGCCGATGGCGGAAGTCGACACCGCATACAAGGAGCGCCCCGCCGGCTCGGTCAGCAAGCTCAGCACCTATCGCGACGGTTTCAAGATCCTGTTCACGATCGCACAGATGCTGCGCGAGGAGCGGCCGCTGCTTTTCTTCAGCGCGATCGGCGCGGTCTTTGCGCTTGTCGCCGCAATCCTCGGCGCCTCCATCGTGATCGAATTTGTCAAGACCGGACTCGTGCCGCGCTTGCCGACTGCGCTGCTTGCCACCGGCCTGATGGTCATCGCATTCCTGTCGGTGATGTCGGGACTGATCCTGGACACGGTGACGCGCGGACGCTGGGCGAACAAGCGCCTGGCTTATCTCTCGATCCGCGGTCCCAAGGATCTCACGCTGCCGTGACGCTGGCCGAACGCATTCGAAGCCTCCTGCCTTCGCCGTATCTGCGCTTTGGCTTGGTCGGCGCTTCAGGCTTCATCGTCGACGAGACGATCCTCACGATCCTGCACTATGGGATCGGCATGGACCGCTACTCGTCCCGGGCCGTGTCGATCTTCTGCGCCGCGACCTTCACCTGGTGGGGCAATCGCAACCTGACGTTCGCCGAACACGCCACGACCGGGGGCTTCAGCGCGCTGGCGCACGAATGGTTCAAGTTCATGCTCGCCAACGGCATCGGGGCCTTGGTGAACTATTCCGCCTATTCGCTGCTCGTCAGCTTTGCGCCGTTTCCGCTCGACAATCCGCTGGTGGCGACGGCCGCCGGCGTCGGGGTCGGCCTCGTCTTCAACTTCACGCTGTCGAAGCGCTTCGTCTTCCGCGCGGGTTGACGTCGGATCAGTCCATCTGCGGCGTCATCTGCGTGTCGACGGTGACCGACTTGATGATGGCGAACACCGGTTTTCCCGCAATGAGTTTGAGCCGTTCGAGCGAGGCCCGCGTGATGCTTGCCACGAGGCGCGTGCGGCCACAGAGCAGCTGAACGTCGGCATGCGTCGCCGAATCGTGGCGAATGCCCTGCACGGTCATCAAGAGCACATTGTTGGCGCTGATCGTGCGCGGCTCCTCGAGTGCCAGCATGATCTCTTCGGCCCGAATGCGGACGCGCAGGACCGTTCCCTGCGGGCGGTTCAGTTCCTGAACGAGGAGCGTGCCGCCCTCGAAGTCGAGCGCGGTCAAGCCGTCGCCGCG
>DATLOU010000106.1:0-33233 GCA_035536115.1 Rhizomicrobium sp. | reverse complement strand
ACTTCAACAAGGGTCTCGCGGGCGCGCCGCCTGCTGCGCTTGCGGCAGCGAAGGATACTGCTGTGAACCCGGCAGTGACGACCGCCTTCGCATTGGTGATTTCGGCGGATGGTGAAGGCCCGGCCTATCCAGGTATCCCGGGACACGAGCCGTCAGTCTCGGCGGGACGAGACTCTCGGGCACGGATCGCCCGTTGCATGAACACACTGCGCGCCGCAGTGCCGGACGCCGGCTCATACTTTAATGAGACGAACTATTTCGAGAAGAACTGGCAGCACTCGTTCTGGGGCGAAAACTATGCACGCCTCGCCGAGATCAAAAAGAAATACGATCCTCTCGGCCTGTTCTACGTTCATCACGGTGTCGGCTCGGAGCAATGGAGCGACGACGGTTTTAGCCGTCTCTGACTCAAGGCCGTTCTAAACCCGCACATCCTTTATGTCGCGCTGCATGATCGTCTCGAGGCTGGTGAGGTTCATGCCATGCTTGAGGTAATTGTGCGGCGTGATGTTGATCGCCTTGATGAGAGCGCGCCTGACGCCGCCGGTGCCGCCCAGATCGAAATCGATGATGTTGATGCAGGCGGTGTCCTGCTCGAACGAGCTCATCGCCATCAGGCCCGCGCCGCAGGCCCAACTCAGCAGCACTCGGTTGATGCCTTCGTGCGCCACGATCAAGGCAGTGTGCCAGTCATTGGCTTCGAGCAAGCGTTCGACTCCGCGCACGGCGCGCTCCTGGGCGGCCGCGAAGACCTCGCCGCCTTCATGATTGGTCGCGCCCGGTTCGTGAGCACGGTCGAAATATGAATTCATCGCCGCAATCAGTTCCTCACGGCTCTTGACCCGCGGAAGCGTGCCGCCGCGCAACTCGATCAGATCGGCCTCGATCTCGAGAGGGGGCGCGTCCTTGACGAAGGAAAGAACGATCTCGGCTGTTTCGCGCGTGCGTGGTAGTCCCGAACACACCGCACGATCGAAAACAATATGAGAGAGCGCCTCGCCCGCAGCTTCGGCCTCGCTCCGGCCGCGTTCGGTCAGCGATACGGAATGGATGTCGCCGGTCGCGCGCACCTTGGGCGCGAAATAGTCGACATGCCCGTGGCGCATCAGATAGAGGCGCCGGCGCGATACAGTTCCAGGTAGCGCCCGCATCGTGACTAGATCGCGCCAACGCTTTGCAGTTTCGCGACATCGGCGTCGGCAAAGCCCCAGGACTTGAGCGCAACCTCGTTGTTGGCGCCTTGCGGCGGTCCCTGGACTTCGGGAACAGAACGCGAGAAACGCGGCGCAGGCGCAGGCTGCACGACGCCATCGACTTCGATGAAGGTCTGGCGCGCAACATTGTGCGGATGCTTGGGCGCTTCGCTGATGGTGAGAACGGGTGCGTAACACACGTCGCTGCCGAGCATCACCGCGTCCCATTCGTCGCGGGTCTTGGTCTTGATCACCGCCGCGAGTTTTTCCTTGAGCGACGGCCAGGCATTGCGATCCATCTGCGCCGCGAACGCAGCATCGCTGATGGCGGTCTTTTCGATCAGCTCGCGGTAGAACTGCGGTTCGATCGAGCCAAGCGCGATGTATTTGCCATCCTTGGTCTCATAGGTGTCGTAGAAGTGCGCGCCGCTATCGAGCAGGTTCATGCCGCGCTCGTCCTTCCACATGCCAGTCGCGTTCATGCCGTAGAACATCGACATGAGCGATGCGGCACCGTCGGTCATCGCCGTGTCGACGATCTGGCCCCTGCCCGAGCGCTTGGATTCGAGCAAACCGCAGACCACGCCGAAGGCGAGATAGAGCGCACCACCCCCGAAATCGCCGACCAGATTGAGCGGCGGAACGGGCTTGCCTCCCACGTTGCCGATGCCATGCAGCGCGCCAGTCAGCGCGATGTAGTTGATGTCGTGCCCGGCCGCGTCGGCGAGCGGCCCGGTCTGGCCCCAGCCGGTCATGCGGCCATAGACGAGCTTGGGATTTCTCTTCAGGCAGACGTCCGGACCGACGCCGAGCCGTTCCATCACGCCAGGGCGAAAGCCTTCCAGCAACGCGTCCGCCTGGTCGATCAGCCTGAGCGCCGCTTCGACGCCTTCCGGCTTTTTCATGTCGAGCGCGACGGCCTTTCGCCCGCGATAGGTCACTTCCGACTTGGCGGGCGAGCGGCCGCCCTTGCGGTCGATGCGGATGACGTCGGCACCCATGTCGGACAGCAGCATGGCCGCGAAGGGACCGGGTCCGATGCCCGCGAACTCCACGATCCGAACTCCACGCAAGGGACCCATGACGTACCTCATCCAATTTGCGCCGCATTTCCCTCATAGCTGTCTCGGCGGAGCCGGACAACAGACGGTGCGGAGCGTGCGCCATTTCCTCGTCGCGATCGCGGTTCTTGGCCTTGCCGCAGCTACGGCAACCGCTGCACTCACGACGCCCAAGCTGATCTACAAGGTCGACACCGTCACGGTGAAAGCCTCGGGAAGTGACCTCGTCGTGACGGCAACCGGCGCCGTCAACAGCGGCGGCTGGTCGCTGCCGCATCTTCGCGTGCGCGGCGCCCACGCCGCAGAATCCGACACGGCGATCGTCGATTTTCTTGCGACCCCGCCGCCGCCAAACGTCGTCGTGATCCAGGCGCTCGTTCCGGTCTCGGCGATGGCGCGATTTCCGTTGCCGCGCTACGGCACGGTGCAAGTGCAGGTCGTGGCGGAAACGAACAGCGTCACGGCGCCGGTTCGGTAGTACGCGCCTTGTCGATAACGCGCACGAGAAGCTCCGCCTCGCGCGCGCCCGAGATCATGAACTTGCTGTCGAAGATGAAGGTCGGAACGCCGGTGATGCCCATTTCGTTGGCCAGCCCGGCCTCGCGCTCTACGGATACGAGATCCGCATCGCCTGCCAGCAACCTCGCAACCAGTGCACCGTCCATGCCGGCCTTGGCAGCGACCTCGGACAGAACGGCAGAATTGCCGATGTCCTGTCCCTCGATGAAATAGGCCTGGAAGAGGCGTTCGACGATCTGGTCTTGCTTGCCGGCGTTTGCCGACCAGCGGATGAGGCGATGGGAATCCAGCGTATTGGGTGACCGCGCGATCTTGTCGAAGGCGAACGCGATGCCTTCGCTTTCGCCTTCGCTCCGAATGGCCTCGCCCATCGCGGACGTGCGTGGAGAGTCGCCGAACTTCGCCTTGAGATACGCGCGGCGATCGACGCCCTCACGCGGGATGCTGGGATCAAGCCGATAGGGCCGCCAGACCACGTCGAATTTGACGTCTGGGCGCAGCGCCATCGCGCGTTCGATCCGGCGCTTGCCGATGAAGCACCACGGGCACACTGTGTCGGAAACGATGTCGATCTGCATGATGGCGATTACAGTCCAAAGCGGTCGGCGGATAAAGAGACAATCGCCAGGAGACGCACATGGAATTCGATCTCACGGGCCGCACCGCATTCGTCACCGGGGCAACGAGTGGCCTTGGACGCCACTTTGCCAAGATATTGAGCGCATCGGGCGCTGCGGTCGCCTTGGCGGGGCGTCGGAGCGACCGACTGGAAGCGGTCAAGCGCGAGATCGAGTCCGCCGGCGGCCGTGCCGCCGCCATCAACCTCGATGTGACGGATGCGGCAGAAATCGCGCCTGCCCTCGACAAGGCGGAAGCGGCGCTCGGTCCGATCGACATCCTCGTCAACAATGCAGGGCTCAGCGTCTTCGGACTCGCCGCCGACATCAGCGCGTCGGATTTTGACAAGGTCATTGCCACCAATCTGCGCGCGCCGTTCCTGCTCGCGACGGAGGTTGCGCGCCGCCTTGTCGCCAAGAAGCGCGAGGGTCGCATCATCAACATCGCTTCGATCGGGAGCTTTCGCGTGTTGCCGGGCGTAACGGCGTACTGCGTTTCGAAGGCGGGACTTGCGATGATGACGCAGTGCCTGGCACGCGAGTGGGCCCGCAAGGGCATCAACGTCAATGCGCTTTGCCCCGGCTTCATCGAAACCGAGCTGAATGCGGAGTGGTTCGCGAGTGACAAGGGCAAGGCGCAGATCGAGGGCTTTGCACGCAAACGCCTGGCGAAGGAGTCCGATCTTGATGGTATGTTCCTGCTCTTGGCGTCCGCCGCCTCGCGCACCATCACGGGTTCGTTGCTGACGGTCGACGACGGCCAATCGCTATAGACGAACGCGTAAAACTGTAGCGATCGGCAGATTTTCGCGCCGGACTTGCCTCGCCGCTTCGATGTGCGCCATTATTCGGCCCGGGTAGTGCGGGGGCTCTGCCTTGGAACCGGGAATGGCCCCTCAATGTCTTTTTTGCCTCGGCGGCAACCTGCTGCAGCGACGCGGGACTCCGAACGTTCAGGCGCGTCGGTATCGCACCTTGGAAAGTCACTCACCGTGACCGGCGTTCTTGAAACAACGGGCGAACTGCACGTTCACGGGACCGTCGTGGGACAGATCATCGCGGATAGTTTCGTTCTTGCCATCGGCGGCTTCGTCGACGGCGACATTCTCGCGAGGGACGTGCGCATCGGCGGCAAATTCAACGGCCGCATCTTCGCCCCTAATGTCGTGCTCGACAGCTCGGCCGAGATTACCGGTCGCGTCTTTCACACCAATGTCACCGTCGCCAGCGGCGCGCGTATCGATGGGCGCATGCCGTGGCGTCCGGTCAATTTCTTTGCATCGCTATCCCATCTACCGGAGGAGTAGAAACGAAGATGTTTACGCGCAACGAGAAGCCGACCGAGCCGACCGCAAAACCACAGGTTCGAGACAAGATGGAAACACCGGTGGCGCCAGGCGGCGACATCGGCCGCAAGCCAGCAACCTCACAAACGCCAACCAATTCGGGAGCATCGCGCATGTCCGCAGTATCGGTGATCAGCAAGGCCCTTAAAATTACCGGCCAGCTGGAAAGCACGGAAGACATCCAGATCGACGGCAACGTCGAAGGCGACGTCCGCGCGGTGTCGGTGACGGTCGGGAACGGCGCCAAGGTGAAAGGCACGGTCTATGGCGAAACAGTCGAGGTGGCGGGCACTGTCGAGGGCAAGATCGAAGCCAAGAAGGTCGTATTGACGAACACGGCCCACATGGCGGGCGATGTCGTGCATCAGGAAATCACGATCGCTTCGGGCGCGTTCATCGATGGCCATTGCCGCCCGGATTTCGGCAAGACCGCGACCAAACCGGCCGCTGTCGCTCAGAAATATCCCTCCGCTATGCCGGAAAAAGTCGCGAGCGGGGCGCAGTAGCCCTGGCTTGTTGCGCGCGGCTCAGGCCGCGGCCGCAACCACGCGATTGCGGCCGGTGCGCTTGGCGCTGTACAGCGCCTGATCGGCGCGATGCAGAAGCGCTTCGGCGGTATCGTTTGGGCCTTCGGAGCCGGCGATCCCGATTGAGATCGTGATGTTGAGCTTTCCCGGCGGCCGGCTGATCGGGATCGGGTTCGCCTCGATGCTCTTGCGCAGCCGCTCGGCGATCGCAAAGGCCAGCGTCACGTCGGTGTCGGGCATGACGACCACGAATTCCTCACCGCCATAGCGGCAGGCCAAGTCGATGCCGCGCACATTCGCAGAGATGCGATTGGCGAATTCCTTGAGGACTTCGTCGCCGATGTCGTGACCATGCCCGTCATTGACCGCCTTGAAGTAATCGATGTCGAGAATGAGGAAGGCGAGCGGCTTGCCGGATTGGCCGGCCGACGAAATCAGATTGTCGAGATGGCGCGACATGTAGCGGCGATTGTGCAGACCAGTGAGCTGGTCGGTGATCGCCATTTCCAGGCTGAGCTGCACATTGTGTCTGAGACGGTCGCCGTAGCGCTTCTTGCGCAGTTGCGTGCGCACACGCGCGACGAGTTCGTTCTTGTCGACTGGCCGCGTCAGATAGTCGTTGACGCCCATCTCGAGCGCCTGGGTGAGCTTGCGCCGGTCGGCATCGCTGACAACGACCAGGATCGGGACGTTTCGCCCTTCGGGGAGGGAGCGCAGTTGCGAGCAAAGGCGCAAGCCGTCGAAGCCGCGCATGCCGAGACTGACGACGATGAGGTCGAAGTCTCCGCCGCGCACGCGCACCAGCGCTTCTTCGAACGTTTCGACCGACGACACTTTGTGATCGGGAGCGAGCGCCTTGGAAAACCAGGCCACCGACTCCGGCCGATCTTCGATGACGAGGACGCGTCCCGTCGGATTGGCGTCGACCAGTGTCAGGGCCGGATCGACTAGACCCATGCTTTGCCCGGTTGTTTCGCGCATCCTGAGTTCGTCGGTCATCATCTTGAGGCGCACGAGGCTCCTCACGCGGGCAAAGAGCGCCGCATCGTCGACCGGCTTGGTAAGGAAGTCGTCCGCGCCGGCCTCGAGGCCTGCGACACGGTCGGCCGGCTGATCCAGCGCGGTCACCATGACGACCGGAACATGCGCGGTTTTGGGGTTGCCCTTGATCCGGCGGCAGACTTCGAAACCGTCCATGCCGGGCATCATCACGTCGAGCAGCACGATGTCGGGCAGCGACTCGTCGATCTTCGCGAGGCACTCCGCACCGTTGAAGGCGCTGACGACCTCGAAATACTCGGCCGAGAGTTTCGCTTCGAGAAGCTTGACGTTGGAAAGGATGTCGTCGACGACCAGAACGCGCGCCGTCATGGTTGGCCCTACCCGATGAAGCGGCGAACGGTGTCCAGGAAGCTCGAGACGGAAATCGGCTTGGAGATGTAGGCCTCGCAACCGCCCTGGCGGATGACTTCCTCGTCGCCCTTCATCGCGAACGCCGTCACAGCGACGACTGGGATCGACTTGAGGGAGTCGTCCTCCTTGAGCCACTTCGTGACTTCCAGTCCGGAAACTTCCGGCAACTGGATGTCCATGAGGATCAGGTCGGGACGATGTTCACGCGCGATGTCGAGCGCTTCCATGCCGTCCTTGGTCTGCAGAATGTTGTAGCCATGAGCATCGAGCAGGTCATGGAAGAGCTTCATATTCAGTTCGTTGTCCTCAACGATCAGAACAGTCTTGGTCTTCGCATCCATGACGCTACTCTCCGATGTGTGCACACACGTTCTTGGGCGACTGCCCTGAAAAGGCTCGGTGGGATGGCCCCGTTTGGTTAGTATTACGGTCGAACTCTTAACGCTCCCTTGACGATGCGCCGTGCTTTGAACCCCAAGAACGCCGAAACCCTCGCGCTCAACGCCTTGAGCTTCCTCGCCGAATCGCCCGACTCTCTGGAATCCTTCATGCGCCAGTCCGGTGTCGACCCGACGACGATTCGGTTAAGGGCCACGGAGCGCGACTTTCTGGCGGCCGTCCTCGATTTTCTCATGGCGGATGAGGCGCTTCTCGTCCGTTTCTGCGAATCCACGCGAACCGCGCCCACGTCCGTCAGATGGGCGAATTACGAGCTCGGCGGCCCATGAACGGCAACCATGACCTCGCCTCGGCGCTGGCGCGACTAAGCGCTGGCCGACCGCTGTTGATCGTCGACGCGGACGAAGTCCTGTTGCGTTTCGTCGCAGGATTCGACCGCTTTCTCGTGCAGCACGGTCTCTTCCTCGATCTCACCAGCTATCGTCTGCACGGCAACGTCAAACGACTCGATGACAAGAGCGCGGTCCTCGATGTCGAAGTTACCGCGTTGCTGGAGGAATTCCGCCGCGAGCTCGATTCGCTCGATCCTGTGGAAGGCGCGCGCGAATGTCTTCGCGATCTCTCCCGCCGGCTCGACATCGTCGTCCTGAGCAACATCGCACCGACTCAGGCCGCGGCACGGTTGCGCAATCTCGCGACTTTCGGACTGCCGCTTCCGGTCGTCGCCAACAAGGGCTTGAAGGGCGAGTCGGTGAAGGCGCTAGCGTCGCGGGCCGGTCGTCCGGCGTTCTTCGTCGACGACATTCCGCAACATCTGGCTTCGGCGGCCGAGTTGGCGCCCGATGTGACGCGCATCCATCTCATCGGCGATGATCGTTTGAAACCGCTTTTGCCGATATCGGAACACGCCCATTTCCGTGCCCAAAGCTGGGATGACGCGCACCGCTTCATCGCCGCCAGGCTCAGCGAAGCGGGACTCTGAGATGCGGTTGGGTCTCGACCTCGGCGGCACGAAGATCGAGATCATCGCTCTTGATAAAGGGCGCGAAGTGTTGCGCGAACGGATCGCGACGCCGTCGACGAGCTATGACGACACGATCCGCGCCATGCGCGACCTCGTCCGCAACGCGGAAGCGAAACTCGGGCGGCGCGGCAGTGTGGGCGTTGCAATTCCTGGAGCACTGAGCCCGGTCACGGGACTGGTGAAGAACGCCAACTCGACGCGGCTGATCGGCCATCCGCTCGACCGCGATCTCGGCGCCGCTCTGAGTCGCCCCGTACGGGCGGCGAACGATGCAAACTGCTTCGTGCTCTCCGAAGCCTCGGACGGCGCAGCCACGGGATTCGACATTGCGTTCGGCATCATCGTCGGTACAGGTTGCGGCGGCGGCATCTGCGTCGGCGGCCGCGTGCTGACGGGCGCGCATGCGATCACCGGCGAGTGGGGCCACAATCCCCTGCCCGCGCCGACTCCTGAGGAAATCGCGATCGCGCCGCATTGCTACTGCGGACGCGTTGGCTGCATCGAGTCCTGGATCAGCGGCACCGGGCTGAGCGCCGATTATGCGCGTCGTGCGGGCAAGGAACTCGCGGCCGACGCGATCGCCGCACTCGCCGCCAAAGGCGATGGCTTGGCGCGCGCCGTCATGGAAGATTTCTACGATCGCTTCGCCCGGGCGGTGGCGGGGATCGTGAATATTCTCGATCCGGACGTGATCGTGATTGGCGGCGGCTTGTCCAACATCGATACGCTCTATTCCCAACTGCCGCCACGCGTAGAATCCTACGCCTTCTCGCCCGAAGGCCGCACGAACATCGTCAGGAACAAGCACGGCGATTCCAGCGGCGTCCGCGGCGCGGCCTGGCTCTGGAGCGAGGAGGAGGCTTCGGCCCTGATGCGCGAATGACCGCATTCTGCCGCGACTGTCTTGCCGATGCCACTGACAAAGCGCGGCGCTGCAAGTCTTGCGGCAGCCTTCGCGTTCGAGCCCATGCCGAACTCTCCACGCTCGGCATCGCGCATCTGGATTGCGACGCTTTCTACGCGGCGATCGAAAAGCGCGACAACCCCGATTTGCGCGACAAGGCCGTCATCGTCGGCGGCAGCTCGCGGCGTGGTGTGGTTTCGACCGCATGCTATGTGGCACGGATATCGGGCGTGCGCTCTGCGATGCCGATGTTCAAGGCGATGCAGCTTTGCCCCGACGCCGTCGTCATCAGGCCGAACTTTGCGAAATATTCCGCGGCCGCCAGGCAGATGCGCGCCATGATGCTGGATCTGACGCCGATGGTTGAGCCTTTGTCGCTCGACGAGGCTTATCTGGATCTCACCGGCACCGAACGGCTGCATGGCGTTCCGCCGGCGAAATCGTTGGCCGCGCTTGCGAAGAAGATCGAGACCATGATCGGCATCACCGTTTCCGTCGGTCTGAGTTTCAACAAGTTTCTGGCAAAGCTCGCGTCCGAACTCGACAAGCCGCGCGGCTTTGCCGTGATCGGCCGGGCGGAGGCGTTGTCGTTTCTGCGCGACAAACCGGTCAGCTTCATCCGCGGTGCCGGCGTCGCGCTGCAGGCGAGACTGGCCAAGGACGGCATCACCCATATCGCGCAACTCCAGGACCTCGGCCAGAAAGAGCTCGCAAAGCGCTATGGCAACACCGGACTTTGGCTGCACCGCCTGTCACACGCCGAAGACACGCGATCCGTTCAACCCGATGGCGAAATGAAAAGCATTTCGTCGGAAACGACGTTCGACGGAAACATTTCGGACTATGCGGAACTCGAAAGAATTCTTTGGCGCCAGAGCGAGCGAGTTTCCGCCCGCGCCAAGTCCTCCGAGGTCGGCGGACGCACGGTGGTGCTCAAGCTGAAGACAGCGGCCTTCAAGATCCGCACGCGCAGCGTCTCGCTCGAGGCGCCCACCCAGTTGGCCGACCGCATCTTCCGAACCTCTCGCGACTGCCTGCGCAAGGAGGCGAACGGCACAGCGTTTCGCCTCCTTGGCGTCGGCATTTCGCACATGGCGCCGGCCGGCGAGTGCGATCCGGTGGACCTGGTCGACGACGGCGCCGGCAAGCGCGCCGCCGCCGAGCGCGCCATGGACAAGGTCCGCCAGAAATTCGGCGGCGACTCGCTGCGAAAAGGACGTTCGGCGGTCCGAGGCTGAAGCCTACCTGTTGGCACCGTCGTGCCCGACGATCACACCGTAGAGCTCCGGCCGTCGGTCGCGAAAAAGTCCCCAGGACGCGCGTGCCTTCGCTACCTCGTCGAGATCGAACGCGGCGCTGGCGACTCCTTCGTGTTCGCGATCGAGTTCGGCCACAATCGCGCCAGTTTGGTCGGCGATGAAAGACGAGCCGTAGAACGTCACCTCGCTCGACTTCGCCTTTTCGGTTCCGATGCGGTTCGATCCGACCAGAGGCATGACATTGGCCGCCGCATGCCCCTGCATGACGCGGCGCCAATGGTCCCGGCTGTCGACGGGCGGTGCAGGCGGCGGCTCGCTCCCGATCGCAGTCGGATAGAACAAGGCTTCCGCCCCCATCAGCGCCATGCTGCGCGCGCTTTCCGGAAACCATTGGTCCCAGCAGATACCCGCGCCGAATACGCCGAACTTCGTGTGCCAAACTTTGAAACCCGTATCACCCGGCGTGAAGTAGAACTTTTCCTGATACCCAGGGCCATCGGGAATGTGCGACTTGCGATAACGGCCCATCACCGTCCCGTCGGCGTCGATCATCGCCAGCGAATTGAAGTGCGCGTGACCCGCCTTCTCGAAAAAGCTGACTGGCAGAACGACGCCGAGCGACTTCGCCAGGTCGGCCATTTCCGCAATCAGCTTGTTGCCTTCGAAGGGTGCGGCAAGCGCGAAATGATCCGCGGACTGGTCCTGGCAGAAATAGGGTGTCTCGAACAATTCCTGGATGAGAACCGTGTTGGCGCCCTTGGCAGCCGCCGCGCGCACGAGCGCCTTGGCCTTTTCGACATTCGCACGCCTGTCCCAGCTGCAGGCGAATTGTGTCGCAGCGAACGTGACCTTTCTCATTCCGGTTCCTGTTGCGTGATGCAGTGAATGCCGCCGCCGCCCTCGACGATGTCCAGCGCCTGGATCTGAAGAATGTCGCGTCCGGGAAAACAGGCGGCGACGATCTCGCGCGCCTTCTCGTCGTTGCGATCATCGAATCCCGGCATGACGACGCCGCCATTGGCGAGATAGAAGTTGACGTAACTTGCCTGGAGCGGGCGGCCGCGCCAGTCCGTGCGCTGCGCGAGCGGCTGTTCCACTTCGACGATCTCGATTTTTCGACCTTCGGCGTCGCGGGTTTCGCGCAGAATGCGGATCGCTTCCATCACCGGTGCAAAATCGGGATGCGTGCGCGAAGTTGGCACGCCGATCAGCACGCGGCCGGGCGCGACGAAGCAGGCGATATTGTCGACATGGCCGTCGGTTTCGTCATCCGAGAAACCTTCGCCGAGCCAGATCACGCGCCTCGCACCGGTGAAGAGGGCCAGACGCTCCTCTACCTGCTGGCGGTCGAGATGCGGATTGCGGTTGGAATTGAGCAGACACTGATCAGTCGTCAACAGAGTGCCCTGCCCGTCCGTGTGGAGGGCGCCGCCTTCGCATACCAGCGGCGCCGAATAGAGACGCACGTCCGCCTGGCGCGCGATGCGACTGGCGAGTTGGGCGTCGTCGGTCCACGGGTGATATTTGTTCCCCCAGGCGTTGAACTCCCACTGTACGGCGCCTTTGCGACCATCTTCCGCGGTGACGAAAGTCGGGCCCGAGTCGCGCGCCCAGGAATCGTCGATCGCGACTTCGAAAATCTGTGCCTTGCCCGATGTCGCCAGCTGTACTTCGGGCGCATCCAACGGTCTCGCGGCGATCACCACCGGTTCAAAGGTCGAAATGGCGCGCGCGACTCGCGCAACTGCCTGTTTGGCGCGCAGCAGACCTTCCGGTCCGCCCCAGCTTTCGATCCGGCAAGGCCAGCAGATCCACGTACGCGCATGCGGTGCCCACTCAGCGGGCATTGCAAAGCCGTCACGCGCGGGACAGGGGTCGTCGGCGTCGAGCCGTTTGGTCATGATCGCTTATAGCGCGCCGCGTGCGGCATCAGGAACCCCTCGCGCCGTAAAGCGCCGCGCGTTACTCTTTTCATTCGTGAAGGAAACATCATGTCCGCTGAATCGCGCCTCAAGGAATTGAATATCGTCCTGCCCACGCCGCCCGCGCCCGTGGCGAGCTATGTACCGTCCGTCGTCAGCGGCAAGAATGTTTACATCTCGGGCCAGGTGACTTTGGCACCCGATGGCCTCAAATATGTCGGTACCGTCGGCAAGGAACTTTCGCTCGAAGATGGTCGCGCCGCCGCCAGGCTTTGCGGACTGAACGTCATTGCACAGGCGAAGGCTGCGTGCGGCGGAGATCTCGAGCGCGTCAGGCGCATCGTGAAAGTCACGGTCTTCGTCAACGCCGTGCCGGGCTTCACGCAGCACCCTGAAGTCGCCAACGGTGCTTCAGACTTGTTTGTCGAAGTGTTCGGCGAAAAAGGAAAGCACGCGCGCGCCGCCGTCGGAGCGGGATCGCTGCCCCGCAATGTGGCAACCGAAGTGGAAGCGATAATCGAAATTACGTGACAAAAGATTCCATTACCGCCCGCATTGCAGGTCCAGCTTCCGAAATCGGAGCGGCGGCTTGGAACGCGTGTGCCAATCCAGATGGCGTCGCCGATCCGCACCCCTTCACGCGCTACGAGTTCTTTGCGGCGTGCGAGGAATCGGGTTCGGCAACGGCGCGCACGGGCTGGAAACCGGCGCATCTGGTCGTAGAGGACGGCGGCCGCGTCGTCGCGTTGCTGCCGACCTACCTCAAGAATCACAGCCAGGGCGAGTATGTCTTCGACTCCGCCTGGGCGGATGCCTTGGAGCGTTCGGGCGGCGACTATTATCCGAAGCTGCAGGCGTCGGTTCCCTTCACGCCGGTGACGGGCAGCCGCCTCCTCGTATCGGCGGATACCGGTTTGGCGGCCGGACGAGAGGCCTTGCTTGCGACGGGCGCGACGGCGGTACGGCAGTTGAAGGCTTCATCGCTGCACATCACCTTTCTCACGGAGGACGAGTGGAAAGCGGCCGGCGAAATCGGCTATCTGCAGCGCACCGATCAGCAATTCCACTGGCTGAACCCGGGCTATCGGAGTTTCGATCAGTTTCTCGGCGAACTGTCATCGTCCAAGCGAAAGAATTTGCGCAAGGAACGCGCGTCGGTGCGCGACGCCGGCGTCGAGTTCGACTGGGTGACCGGATCGGGTATCAGCGAAGCCCATTGGGACAGGTTCTTCGCGTTCTATATGGACACGGGCGGCCGCAAATGGGGACGGCCCTATCTCACCCGCGAATTCTTCAGCCGCATCGGCGCGACGATGGCCGATCAAGTCGTGCTCATCTTTGCGAAGCGGGCGGGCCGCACAATCGCGGGCGCGCTCAACTTCTGCGGCGGCGGCACCCTCTTCGGTCGCAACTGGGGCTGCAGCGAATTCGTTCCGTTCCTCCACTTTGAGACTTGCTACTACCAGGCGATCGAGTTCGCGATCGCCCGCGGCTTGGCCAAGGTCGAGGCTGGCGCGCAGGGCGCGCACAAGCTGCTCCGCGGTTACATGCCGACGCCGACCTACAGTGCCCACTACATCGCCCATGAGGGTCTGAGACGTGCGGTCGACGACTATCTCTGCCGCGAGCGCGAAGCCGTCGCCGAACACATCGAAGCACTGTCCGAACGCAGCCCTTTCAAGAAACCTGTCTGAGGAGCCGAAGATGGCTTACGACCCCAACAACGTCTTCGCGCGCATCCTGCGCGGCGAACTTCCCAAGTTCCAGATCTACGAGGACGACTTGACGCTCTCCTTCCTCGACATCATGCCGGCGACGGAAGGCCACACGCTCGTGATCCCCAAGGAAGCGGCAGAGACCCTGTTCGACTGTTCGCCGGATGTCGTCGCGGCGACGATCCGCACGACGCAGAAGGTCGCGGCCGCGGTGACGAAGGCCATCTCCTGCCCGGGCCTGATGCTCGTGCAGCTCAACGGTGCCGAGGCCGGACAAAGCATCCCGCATCTTCATTTTCACATCTTGCCGCGCGCGCACGGCCTCGACATGAAACTGCACGGACGAACCATGGCGGATCCCAAGACGCTTGCGCCAATCGCAGACAGAATCCGGGCAGCGCTATGATCGTCGAGCACGCCATTCTGAACATCCGAAAAGGCCAGTCGGCCGCTTTCGAAGCCGCGATGAAAAAAGCGCGTCCGTTGATCGAGGCGACGGAGGGTTTCCAAAAAATGGAGGTTCGACCCTGCATCGAGAGCAAGGACCGCTATCTCCTCCTGGTGTGGTGGGGCAGCGTCGAGGCTCATACTGTCGGTTTTCGCCAGTCGGCGCGCTACAACGAGTGGCGCGAGGCCCTGCATGGCTTCTATGAACCCTTCCCGACAGTTCAACATTACGGCCAACCGATCTAAGATGGTCGCTTGGGCAACGAAAGGAGGCCGCATGACGCGAACGACGCCGACCACCATCTGAACGGGGACGACGCCGAAATTCGCCAGTGAGACGTGAACACACCAACCGGTGGAGTGTGGCAGAAGCCGCACTACAGTGGCCCGTTCAATCGAGCAAAGCGGGCCGAGGTTCGGACGGAGCGCAAACGCCTGATGCTCCCGAAGCCGGAACCGGAAGTAATCGCCGAAGGCAAGGCGGTGAATGGGTCCCTGACGCGGACAAGCCTGGAACGGCCACAAGCGCAATAGGACGAACGCGTTCGTTTCGTCTGCGCGCAATCAAACGAGGCCGAAGAAGAAACGGAACCCGGCTCCCTTGGAACTCAATCCAGGGAGTCGAAGATGGCGCGGAACGACGAGAACCGCGGATTCATTTGCATCAATTGCGGCGCGGCCGTGAAGCCGCTGAACAACGGAAGCTATCGCAACCACTGTCCGGTCTGCCTGTATTCCGTGCATGTGGACGTGCGCCCGGGCGACCGCGCCAATCACTGTGCCGGCGTCATGGTGCCAATGGCCCTCGTGCACAGCGGAAACAAGGGCTGGCAGATCGTGCACCGCTGCAGACGTTGCGGCGGCCATGGGACGAACAAGGTGGCGTCCGAAACCCAGCAGCCTGACGACGTCGCCCGGGTTGCCGCGCTTTCCGGCCGCCGCGCCTGAGCGAGTTGGAAAGCGCCGAGCGCCTTCCTATATTCGCTTCATGATCTACCTGATCGCGATCTTCTGCTCACCGCTGGCCCTGCTTTTCGCGGGGAAGCCGATCTCCGCCCTGTTCAATCTGATCCTCTATATCCTCTCGATCGTCTGCTGGGTCACAATCATCTTCTTCCACGCGGGCTTCGTGCTTTGGGGGCTCGCCTTCCTCCATGCCGTGATGGCGATCAGCGACGCGCGCGAAGACCGCCGGGCGCGGCGGATCATGCGGTCGATGCAGCGCTGAGAGGCTACGGCGCGTAGGACGAGCGGGCTTTCACGCCCCAATGCCCGTTCTCGCAGGTGATCACATAGATCGAGTCGAAGCCGCCGATGATGCTGCCGTCCTTGCGATAGCGGGTGAAGCGCGTGTCGATGTGGACCTTGTCGGCGCCGGCGTGGATGACGTTGCGCCTCTCCCAGGCCGAATGATCCCATTCGGCCAATGCGCCCGTCGTGAAGCGTTCCGGCTTCATGTCGCCCCGGTTCAGGATGACGAGCGTGTTCGAGGCGAGCCGCACCGAGGGAAAGTTGAACGTCGCTTCGAACGCCGGAATGTCGCGCGCGTTGAACGCGGCCATGAAATCGTCGAGCACTTTCTGGGCGGCTGCGATGGACGAGCTGGACTGGGTCATACGGGCATCGCCTCGAAGACTTTGAGTCCTTCAGGCAGGGGCACCCAGTCGGGCCGGTCGCGGTTGAAGATCGCGATCGTTGGCTTGAAGTGCGTCGGATCATCGAGCGAGCCGGCATAGATCGTGTGCTGCTCCGACTGGCCGAGAATTCCTCCGAATACCAGCCCGCCGCATTCGACGCAGAAATTGCGATCCGACTGTCGCCCGTCACCATGCCTAAGCGTGTGCGTAGCGACCCGACCGGTGATACGCACCGACCTACTGGCAAAGCCCATGAACGGAATGAATCCCGATCCGGAAGCCTTGCGGCAGTCGGCGCAGAAGCAATATCCCGCATATTGGGGAGCCGCATCGGCCACATAGCGCACGCCGCCGCACAGGCAACCGCCTGTGATCACCGGACGCTCGCTCACACGCTCTCTTCCGCCTTCGGCTTCTTCTTGGGCGGAGGCGGCAGCGCTTTCGGCTTGCGGTCGGAGTTGGCGATGAATTCGAAGGCGAGCTTGTCCTTCTCGCGGTCGAGCAGCACGCGCACCGTGCCGCCATCCTTGAGCTTGCCGAAGAGGATCTCGTCCGCCAGCGGCTTCTTGAGATTTTCCTGAATGACGCGGGCCAGCGGACGGGCGCCGAACGCGTCGTCGTAGCCCTTCTCGCCCAGCCAGCGTGTGGCTTCCGGCGTCAGGTCGAAAGTCACGTCGCGGTCGGTGAGCTGTGCTTCCAGTTCGAGCACGAACTTCTCCACCACGCGGTCGATGGTGTCGCGGCCGAGCGCCGAGAAGGTGATCGTGGCGTCGAGGCGGTTGCGGAATTCGGGCGTGAAAAGCTTCTTGATCGCTTCCTCGTCCTCGCCTTCGCGTTTTCCCCGGCCAAAACCGATCGCGTCCTTGGCGGCATCGGATGCGCCCGCGTTGGTCGTCATGATCAGCACGACATTGCGGAAGTCGATCTTCTTGCCGTTGTGATCGGTCAGTTTGCCGTGGTCCATGACCTGCAAGAGGATGTTGAAAAGGTCGGGATGCGCCTTTTCGACTTCGTCGAGCAGCAGCACGCAATGCGGATGCTGGTCGACACCGTCGGTGAGCAATCCGCCCTGGTCGAAGCCGACATAGCCGGGCGGTGCGCCGATCAAACGGCTGACCGTGTGACGCTCCATGTATTCCGACATGTCGAAGCGCAACAGCTCGACGCCGAGAGTCTTGGCGAGCTGCTTGGCGGCCTCGGTCTTGCCGACTCCGGTGGGGCCGGAGAAGAGATACGAGCCGATGGGCTTTTCGGGCGAGCGCAGTCCGGCGCGGGCGAGCTTGATCGCGCTTGCGAGCGCGTGCAGTGCTTTCTCCTGGCCGAACACGGCAGCCTTGAGATCCTCTTCCAACGTGCGCAGCGCTTCCGTGTCGTCCTTGGAAACCGTCTTGGGCGGAATGCGCGCCATCGTGGCGACGACATCCTCGACTTCCTTGACGCCGATCACCTTCTTGCGCCGCGATTCAGGCAGCAGCATCTGCGAGGCGCCGACTTCGTCGATCACGTCGATCGCCTTGTCCGGCAGCTTCCTGTCGTTGATGTACTTGGCCGAGAGGTCGACCGCCGCCTTGATGGCATCGGTGGTGTAGCGGACTTTGTGGAACTCTTCGTAATAGGGCTTGATGCCCATCATGATCTTGATCGTGTCGGCGATGGTCGGTTCGACGACGTCGATCTTCTGGAAGCGGCGGACCAACGCGCGGTCCTTCTCGAAGTACTGGCGATATTCCTTGTAGGTGGTCGAGCCGATGCAGCGCAGCGTGCCGGCTTGCAACGCGGGCTTCAAGAGGTTCGACGCATCCATGGCGCCGCCCGACGTCGCGCCGGCGCCGATCACGGTGTGGATTTCGTCGATGAACAGGATCGCGCCCTTCAGGCCCTCGAGTTCCTTCACGACGGATTTGAGCCGCTCCTCGAAGTCGCCGCGATAACGCGTGCCGGCGATCAGCGCGCCCATGTCGAGCGCATAGATTGTACTGCCGCGCAGAACTTCCGGCACTTCGTTCTTGATGATCTTGCGCGCCAGACCTTCGGCAATCGCCGTCTTGCCGACGCCGGGATCGCCGACGAACAACGGATTGTTCTTCTGGCGGCGGCACAGGATCTGGATCGTGCGGTCGACTTCGGAGAGCCGGCCGATCAAGGGATCTACGCGGCCCTGCTTGGCCTTTTCGTTGAGATTGACGCAATAGGCTTCCAGCGCCTCGGTGCCCTGCTTGTTCTTGGGCTCGCCGTCCTCGCCTTCGTCTTCCGTCCCGCGCGCAGCCTTCTGCTGGCTCATGCCGGGGCGCTTGGCGATGCCATGGCTCATGTAGCTGACGGCGTCGAGCCGCGTCATGTTCTGCTCTTGCAGGAAATAGACGGCGTGGCTTTCGCGTTCTGTGAAAAGCGCGACCAGGACATTGGCGCCGGTCACTTCCTCGCGACCTGAATTCTGTACATGCAGGACGGCGCGTTGCACGACCCGCTGGAAGCCCGTGGTCGGCTTGGCATCCTCGCCGTCCTCGATCACGAGCGTCATCAATTCTTCGTCGACATATTTCTGGACGGTCTTGCGCAGCGCATCGGTGTCGACGTTGCAGGCCTTCATGACCTGCGCCGCATCCGTGTCGTCCATCAAGGCCAGAAGAAGGTGTTCAGGCGTGGCATATTCGTGATGCCGGTCGCTCGCGAGCTTGATCGCGCGGTGCAACGCCTGTTCGAGGCTTCGCGAGAGTGACGGCATCTAGGCCTTACTCCTTCTCCATCGTGCACTGCAGAGGATGCTGGTGGCGGCGGGCAAATTCAATGACTTGTGCAACCTTGGTTTCGGCGACGTCGTAGGTGAAAACGCCGCAGATGCCGACGCCGTGGCGATGAACATGGAGCATGATCTCCACGGCACGCTCGCGGCTCTTGTTGAAGACCTTTTCCAGAATGTGGACGACGAATTCCATCGGCGTGTAGTCGTCGTTGAGAATGAGCACCTTGTAGAGGCTTGGTTTCTTGGTCTTGGGGCGCGTTTTGGTGACGATCCCGGTGCCCGTGTCACCGTCCCGCGTTCCCTGGCCGCCCTGCCCTCGCCCGTCACGTCCGTCTTTCATTGCCGTCTGTCATAAACCTATATGGGTAAGCATATCCTAATCGATAAGAGGGCCAAGCAAAGCCCTTGCAACCCGATACCGCGGCCGCACAAAGCCTGCGAATCAAAAGAAAAAGGGCCCGGGAACTTCCCGAGCCCTTCGTCAATCTTTACGCCAAGACCTATTAAACGGCGCGCGCGCTCTGCACGACATCGACCCAAGCCTGAACGCGGCCCTGGATCGGAGCGAGCGTTTCCTTGCTCGTCGCGGCGAACAGCTCGCTGATCTTCGTCAACTCGCTGACATACCCTTCGAAGGCACTCTTCGCGAAATCGGTCTGAAGCTCGAACGCCTCATGGGCCGACTTGGATGCCATGACGGCCTTCGCGGCCGAGATCGAATCTTCGATCGACTGCTTGGAATACGCGTAGATTTCGTTGTGAAGCGTCTCGGCGCCCTTGCCGGCGACGTTCGCGGCCTTGACATAGGCCTCGACCGTTTCCTTGCTGAAGCCGAGGAGCTGGTCGTAACCCTTTACGGCCTTCTCGAAGTTCGACTTGAGCGTTTCCGTGCCGTTCTTGAACGCCGTCTCGATGGTTTCCGTGGTGCCGTTGATTTTCTCGTCGGCCGTCCTTGCTTTCGCCATGTTCAATGCTCCGTTTTCGTTTTAGGGCGCACCGTCTCTGGGGATCAGCGGCCGTGCTGCAGTGCAACATGGCGTATATGCGGTGCAGCAACCCCACTGTCAAGGGATTCGTGCTGCAGTGCACAAAATGTCACGGATCGCCCCATCCTGCGAAGGGAGAAACCAGCGTTAACACTTCGTAAATACCGGAATTTTATCGTCTATTTCTGATTGCTTGCGGTCTGGGCAACATTTTGGTTTTCTGACGCCAGGCAGGGGTGCCACGTCAGTACAGGATTTGGGGCTGTGAATGTCTAACTGGCCGCGCACCCTTGGAAGCGCGCTCTCGGCCTTAACGCTTGCGCTTGTGTGGGCATCGTCGCCCGCCGTCGCGCGCGGACACCACTACCACCACGCGCATGCGGCTCGCGCCCGCCTCGCGGCATGGGGCACGCCAACCGATCCCGCAAAAGATGCAGCCCTCATTCTCGACGGCGAGACCGGACGAACTCTGTACACGCGCAACGCAGCGGCAGAACGTCATCCTGCTTCACTCACCAAGATGATGACGCTGTATCTCTTGTTCGAAGCGATGAAGCGTGGCGACTTGAACATGCAGTCGTCGATTTCCGTCTCGCAACACGCCGCGGCACAGCGCCCGACCAACCTCCATCTCTACGCTGGCGATTCCATTCCGGTGGAAACGGCGATCAAGGCCATCGTCGTGCGCTCGGCCAACGACGTTGCCGTTGCGATCGCCGAAGCGCTCGGCGGGACCGAAGGCCACTTTGCCGAATTGATGACGGCGAAGGCACGCGCGCTCGGCATGCGCGACACGTTCTATCACAACGCCTCGGGCCTGCCCGACAATCTGCAGATCACGACGGCGAATGATCTCGCCATCCTGGCGCGCCATCTCGCCTACGATTTCCCGCAATATTTTCCCTACTTTGCCACGCCGGCCTTCAGCTTCCGCGGCACCACCTATGTCACGCACGACAATCTGATCGGGCGCTATGACGGGGCCGACGGCATCAAGACGGGATACACCGGCGCGTCCGGGTTCAATCTTGTGTCGTCCGTCGTGCGCAACAACATGCACGTCATCGGCATCGTGATGGGCGGGCGTACCGCGCGCCGCCGCGACGCCGAGATGATACGTTTGCTCGACGATGCGTTCGCGCAGATCGCCCAGAATCCGACATTGGTGGCGCGCGCCGGCGTCCCGTGGCGCCAGGTCGCGTCGAACGCGCCGCCCGTCACTGCTGGCATCAACATCGCGCCGCAGGCTCACGCAGGCGAGGACGAGGACGCAGCGGAATCGGCGCCCGACGAGTCGCTCGATGGGCCGAGCAACGTCATCGCGCCGCCGCCGATGCCCGTGCCGCACACAAGCCCGCTCGTCGCATCGGCCGCGCCCACGGCGACACCAACCATTCCGCCGCCGGCGCAACCGCGAGTCGTCGTGATGCAGCCGTCGGCGCCTTCGGCCAAGACGCCGCAAGGAAGTTCGATGCAGACGGTCACGATGCCCGCGCCGACGCGCAAACCATTTCTAATCGCGAACGCGCCATTGCCGAAGCCCCGTCCGTTTGACGATGTGGTGCCTTCCGCAAAACCCGCCGCCCCGGCGGCTGATGTCGGCGAAGGCGATGTCGGCGATGTCCCAAGCGTTTTGTCCCGAGCGCGCGCCTGGGCGATACAGATCGGCGCCTTCGCCGACACGAGCCAGGCACGCAGCCAACTGGAGGCTTATGCCAAAAGATCGATGGATGTGCTTGGTCAGGCCGCGCAGATGATTGTGCCCTTCAAGGACCTGGAAGGGCACACGCTTTACCGCGCGCGCTTCGGCCCATTCATCGAGCGTGATGCCCGGCAAGTGTGCTCGCGCCTGTCGCAGCGCGGCCAGACCTGCTTCGCCGTGCTGGCGTCATCCCGCTAAGAGGACGTCCTTCGCCTCGTTGATCTTGGCGGCGATATAGTCGGTGCCGCCCTTGTCCGGATGGTTCTGAAGCATGAGGCGGCGGTGCGCGGCGCGCACGTCGTCGGCGCCGGCGCCTTCCTGCAGGCCGAGCACCTTGAGCGCTTCCGCGCGCGACATTCCAGTTCGCCCGCGCTCGTCCTGCGGCTTCGCTTGTTCTTGATTGGCCGCACGCCAGTCCGCACCAAAAGTGCGGTCGAGATAGGCTTCCAACAGGCGACCAGATTCCTGATCCTCCGCTGCCGCCTCGCGGTAGAGCGCGATCACGGCATCCTTGCCGAGCTGGTCCAGGCGCTGTCCGGCGTGCGCGCCCTTCAGGATCGTGCCGCGCATGTCGCCACTGTCATGATCAAGTTCCATCGCGAGCCACTGTGTTCGCACGCTGGTCGTCTTGCCTGACGACGAACGCGATCGGCCAGGAAAATTGTACGAGGGCCAGCCGCCGGGCCAGATGTGGCCGCGCGTGAAGAGGCCCCATCCCGCACTTCCAACAAAGATAGCGAGACCAACACGGTCCACATAAACCAGAAAGGCAGCAGCCAAGAGAAGTGCACCTGCGCCAACATAGCGTAACGCCTTCACCAACGCCTTCGGATCGGCGCCGACGAAGGCGCGGACGAGCAGGATGATGGCCACGAGGGCAACGGCCCCGAGCAGAATTGCGCCCATCTATTTGCGATCCATCGCCTGGGACAGCCGAAGGACTTCGCCGCCCTTTTTCTTGGCGTGTTCGCGAAGCGCGACGGCGCCGCCGGTCGCGTAAATCGCGGCGGCCATCAAAAGCTCGCGAAGCTGTTTCGCCGCGCCAGAGTCGAACCGTGCGTAGACGCCCTTGGTGATGCGCGCCACGTCGCGAAAGGCCGCCGCCGCGCGCGGATCATCGCCTTCATGGAACATGAACGCCGGCACGCCAAGCAGCGCGAGGCTCGCCGCCTCTCCGACGACGGAATCGTGACTTTCCTCGAAACAGTCGCCGACATAGACGAGCGCGCCGACCTTGGTCTGCCGTGCTTCCGCATTGGCGTGCGCAAGGACGCGGCGAAGCTGGGTGAACCCGCTGCGGCAAGTCACATCGCGCATGCGGTTCGCCAACACATTGGCAGACGCCGTCCATTCGCTCGCCTGAAATTCGCCGGCGCCACGGAAATAGACCAGCTGCACGGCAAGTCCGCCGATGGATTGGGCGACCGCGAACATGTCGCTCTGTATTTCCGTCGCGCGATTCCAGGTGGGCTGACGGCTCATCGTGGCATCGATGGCGAAGATGAGACGCCCTTTGGTCTGGACGAGCGTCGGCAACTTCGCCGCGCGCTTCAGAAAGGCGTCGATTTCGCGCGAGGACGACGGCTTGGCGGGGAGCTTTTCGGTGGTCATACCGTCCTATTATGTCGGCGTCCGTGCGACAAAGTCCAAGTCCTAGCCCGAACTCAGAAGCGCCGCATTGCCGCCGGCGGCAGCGGTGTTGACCGTGTATGTCCGCTCCAACGCGAAGCGCCTGAGATAATTGGGCCCGCCGGCCTTCGGACCTGTCCCTGAAAGGCCTTCGCCGCCGAACGGCTGAACGCCGACGACGGCGCCGACCTGGTTGCGGTTGACGTAGACATTCCCGGCATGGACACGCTCGCGGACAAAGGCAGCGGTCTCCTCGATGCGGCTATGGATGCCGAGCGTCAATCCGTAACCCGTGGCGTTGATGGCGTCGCAGACCTTGTCGAGCTTGTCCGCCGCATAGCGGACTACGTGCAGGATGGGCCCAAAGACTTCACGTTCCAACTGCGCGATGCTTTGGATTTCAAAGGCATGCGGCGCGAAGAAGACGCCATTCTCGCAGTCGCTGGGAACGTCGAGCTTGCGCAGGAGTCTCGCGCTGGCGGTCATCGCCGCCGCATGCTTTTGGAGTTGCGCGCGGGCCGGCTCATCGATCACGGGTCCGATATCAGTGTCGAGGCGCAGGGGATCGCCGAGTTGCAACTCATCCATCGCGCCGAGAATCATGTTGAGCATCTTGTCCGCGACATCGTCCTGCAGAAACAAGACGCGCAGCGCCGAACAGCGCTGGCCGGCGCTGTCGAAAGCAGACGTCAAGACGTCGCGCGCTACCTGTTCCGGCAACGCCGTCGAGTCAACGATCATGGCGTTCTGCCCGCCGGTTTCCGCGATCAGCGTCGCAATCGGTCCAGAGCGGCGCGCAAGCGCACGGTTGATGGCTGTTGCCGCTTCCGTCGATCCCGTGAAGGCGACGCCGGCGAGGCGCGCATCGCCAAACAAAGCATCGCCGATGCGTGGTCCATCGCCAGGCAGCAGATGCAGCACATCCGCAGGAATGCCGGCCTCGTGCAGCAATCTTGTCGCAGCCGCAGCGATCAGCGGTGTCTGTTCGGCTGGTTTTGCCAAGACCGAATTTCCGGACGCGAGCGCACCGGCGATCTGTCCCGTGAAGATCGCGAGCGGAAAATTCCACGGCGAGATGCAGGCGAACACGCCGCGGCCGTGCAGCGTAAGCTCATTGGACTCGCCGGTTGGGCCAGGCAGCATCTGCGGAGCCGAAAACTCCGCGCGCGCACGCGCGGCATAGTAACGCAGGAAATCGGCCGCCTCGCGCACTTCGCCGAGCGCATTCGGCAGCGTCTTACCGGCCTCGCGCACCGCCAGCGCCATGAGGGTGTCGCGGTTCTCTTCGTAAAGGTCGGCCGCGCGAAGCAGCACCGCCGCGCGCGTTTCGCCGCCGAGTTCGTCCCAGGCGGGCTGAGAGGCGTGTGCCGAGTGCAGCGCGTCCGTCGTGTCGCTCACCGACGCCTCGATCACGGTTCCGACGATCCGGCGGCAATCGGAGGGATCGCGGACATCCGCCGGCTTGCCGCTCCGGCTTTCGCCGCCGACGATGGGACTGGCGACATGTTTGTTTTGGACGATGCCCGCCATGCGAGTGAGCAGGGGTTGGCTGACGCTCGGATCGCTCCAGAGAAGACCCGCCGAGTTCGTCCGGTCGGGCAGCAGGTTGCGGGGGAGCGGAATGCGCGGATTGCGGCGCGGACTGCTTTGGGCGATGGCCGTCACCGGATCGGCCACGATGTCGGCTATGGGTGCTTCATTGTCGGCGAGCCGGTTGACGAACGACGTGTTCGCGCCATTTTCCAGGAGCCTGCGCACAAGATAGGCCAGCAAGTCCTCGTGACTGCCGACGGGCGCATAGATGCGCGTCGCGACGCCGCCCTGACTGCGATGGATCTCGTGCAACGCTTCGCCCATGCCGTGCAGACGCTGGAATTCGTAGTCGCGCCGCCGGCCCGCCAGCACGTCGACCGCCGCGATCGTGTGCGCGTTGTGCGTGGCGAATTGCGGATAGAACGCCTCGCCCGCGGCGAGCATCGCCCGGGCGCAGGCAAGATAAGACGTGTCCGTCGCCGCCTTGCGCGTGAAGACCGGATAATCGACGAGGCCCAACTCCTGGGTCCGCTTGATCTCGCTGTCCCAGTAGGCGCCCTTCACCAGGCGCACGGGAATGCGGCGATCCTGCCTGTACGCGAGATCGCGCAACCAAGCCAATACGGGCATGGCGCGCTTCTGATAGGCCTGGACCGCCAGGCCTAGACCGTTCCAGCCGCGCAGTTCGGAGGCGTCGCCCAGCGCTTCGAACACGTCGAGCATCAGGTCCAGCCGCTCGGCTTCCTCCGCATCGATCGTCAGAGCGATGTTGGTCGCGCGCGCCCGCGCTCCCAACCCGACCAGAACCGGCAACAGTTCCCTGAAGACACGCTCACGCTGCACCCACTCATAGCGCGGATGAAGGGCCGAGAGTTTCACCGAGATGCTCGGCCTTGCGAAGATCTCGCGCATCTCCGACGGCGTTTGGGCCGCGAGCACTTCGAGCGCATCGCGATAGGCGCCGGCGTAGCGCGATGCGTCGGACTTCGTGAACGCCGCTTCTCCCAGCATGTCGAAGGAAAAGCGATAGCCATTCGCCATTTGCGGCTTCGCTTCCCTGAGGGCCTCCGTAATGGTTCGACCAAGCACGAATTGGCGGCCAAGAACGCGCATGGCGTAGATCACGGCCTGGCGGATCACTGGCTCGCCGGAGCGGGCCACGGCACGCTTCAGGATGCCTTCGAAGTCCCAGTTCGCGGTTTCGTCGAACCGCACGATGCGACCCGTCAGCATCAACGCCCAGGTGGACGCGTTCACAAACACCGAGTCCGATTTGGCGCGATGCTTGTCCCATTGGGCGCCGCCGATCTTGTCACGGATCAGGCGGTCGGCGGTCTCGGCGTCGGGAATGCGTAGGAGCGCCTCGGCAAGGCACATCAGCGCCACGCCCTCCTCGCTCGACAGCGCATATTCCGCCATGAACGCATCGATGCCGCCGTTCTTGCCGCTGTCGGCGCGAATTCTCGTCACCAGATCGGTTGCCTTCGTCTTGGTCTCTGCGGCCTCGGCCGGCGTGAGGCGCGCCTCCGTCACGCGGGCCAGCACGACGTCATCTTCGGTTTCGAGATAGGCAGCGGAAATGGCGTCGCGGAGCGGTGCGGAGGTCATGCGGTTCAAAACAGGGGTCGCAATCCCATTGTAGCGTGGCGAATACGCGGCGCGCTATGTTCAAGACATGAAATCGGTCCACATTGTGACGACGATCGCGGAGCTGCGTGCGGAAATTTCGCGTTGGCGCGGCAAAGGCGACAGCATTGGTCTCGTGCCGACGATGGGCGCGCTGCATGAGGGTCACCTCTCGCTCATGCGTCAGACGAAGAACCGCTGCGCCAGGACCATCGCCAGCATTTTTGTGAATCCGGCGCAGTTCGCGCCGCACGAGGATTTCGACCGTTATCCTCGAACACTCGAGAGCGATCGGGAAAAACTGTCGGGGACCGACGTCGATCTGATCTTCGCTCCCTCGGTGGCGGAAATGTATCCGCAAGGCTTTGCGAGCAGGATCGAAGTCGGCGGACCGAGCCAGGGTCTCGAAACCGAGTTTCGCCCGCACTTCTTCGCCGGCGTGGCGACCGTGGTTGCCAAGTTGCTGATTGCGGCGATGCCCGATTTCGCCATCTTCGGCGAGAAAGACTACCAGCAGCTTCTGGTCATCCGGCGGCTGACCGCCGATCTCGGCCTTCCAATCGAAATCGGCGGCGGCGCGATCGTTCGGGAGGTCGACGGACTCGCCATGTCATCGCGCAACGCCTATTTGAACCCCGAACAGCGCAAGATCGCAGGCCGATTGAACCGCATCCTCGGCGACGCGGCGCACAGGGCCCGCTCCCAAAACGGGGTCGTTGCGCAGGAAGAACATGCCCGCAGCGAATTGCTCTGCGCCGGATTCGATTCCGTCGACTATGTCGCGATCCGCGATGCCGCAACACTCGAGAAGATCGAAATCGTCGCACGCGATGCCCGCATTCTGGCCGCCGTCAAGGTCGGCGGCACGCGCTTGATCGACAATATGGCCGTTTAAAGCAGGCCGAGATCGGCGAGTTCGGACTTGAGCGCCTGTGGCAGATTTTTTGCGCTCTTCGGATCGGTGATGTCCGGCGGGGCATCCTTGGCGAGAAGATAGCGCCAGCCTTGGAACGGCCGGTGGCGCCGTCGCGCAACCAGGATCAGTTTCGGCTGATAAACGATGGCGCAGTGCGGTTTGCCGTTCTTCTTTACCGGTTTGAGATCGACGAGTTTTTGCCGCGCCACGACCTGACCCTTGATGACCCAGTAGATCGACCCGCCGTTGAGCAATTCTTCGGCGCGTTTCGGCGTCATGCGGGTGACGTGTTGCAGGAGCAGCGGCTCGCGCTTTTTCTTTTTCTCTTTCAGACGCGCGTTCTGCCAGCGCGCCAGGTCGGCCAGGGAATCCGGCCCGACGGAGAGCTTGATCAAATGAAGCGTCACGCCGCGTCGTCCCTGGCAAAGCGGATCACGATCGTTCCTTCCGCCACCTGGTCTCCGGCCGCGACCGCAACAGACGCCACCGTCTCGTCGGCGGGCGCCGAGAGCGTGTGCTCCATCTTCATGGCTTCAAGAACTGCCAGCGCCTGCCCGCGTTTCACCTTGTCGCCTGCTTTGACGAGCAATTGGACGACCTTGCCAGGCATGGGCGTGACGATGCGATCCGTCGCTGCGCCGGCGGCATCCGCGGCGGCGAACGGGTCATAGGGTTGAGCGACAAACGTCTCGCCGCTTTCCATGACGGCAATTGCGCCGGATGAAAGACGGATGGCGCTCGTGGCTTCCTGGGCGTCAGAGGCTTCGACCAAGCGCCGCTGGCCGTCGACCAGGAATTCGAGTTTTACGGGCACGCGCGCGCCAAGCCGAAATCCGTCATGGGCGCTCCACGGATCGGATAAACCGCCGCCGTCATACTCTGAAAGAATGAGCCGCGCCGCGGCCTGCAAATATCGGTCGGCCATCGGCTGTGCCGGCACGAGATCGCCGATGTGACGATCGATGAAGCCGGTGTCGATGTCCTCGCCGATGAAGTCGACGTGCGCGAGCGCGCGCATCAGAAAGGCATTGTTTGTCCGCACCCCTGCAATCTCGGACTGCGCCAGCGCGGCGGCGAGCTTTTTGGCGGCACCCTCGCGTGTCTTGGCGTGCGCGATCAGTTTGGCGATCATGGGATCATAGAACGGCGTGACCACATCGCCTTCGCGCACGCCGGCGTCGACGCGCACGTCCTCAGAAAGGTGCAACCGCTCCAGACGGCCGATCGAGGGAAGGAAACCGGTTGCCGGATCTTCCGCATAGAGGCGCGCCTCGATCGCATGCCCGCCGATGTGGAGGTCGTCCTGCGTTTTTGGCAGCGTTTCACCTGCCGCGACGCGAAGCTGCCACTCCACAAGATCGGTGCCCGTGATCATCTCGGTGACAGGATGCTCGACCTGAAGGCGTGTGTTCATCTCCATGAACCAGATGCGGTCGCGTTTCAGGCCTTCTGACGAGTCTGCGATGAATTCGACGGTGCCTGCGCCGACATAGTCGACGGCCTTCGCCGCCTTGACAGCTGCCTCGCCGATGGTTTTGCGCATGGCCGCGCTCATGCCGGGCGCCGGGGCTTCCTCGATCACCTTCTGATGTCTGCGTTGCAGCGAACAGTCGCGCTCGAAGAGATGAACGGTGTTGCCGTGCGCATCCGCAAAGATCTGCACTTCGATGTGTCTGGGACGGGCGACGTATTTTTCGAGCAGGACTTTCTCGTCGCCAAACGCCGACATCGCCTCGCGTTTGGCGCTTTCGAGAGCCGCTGTGAACGCCGTCGCGGCATCGACTTTACGCATGCCCTTGCCGCCGCCGCCGGCGACAGCCTTGATCAGGACCGGATAGCCGATCTTCGCCGCTTCTTCCGCCAACCGCTCCGTAGACTGATCATCGCCGAGATAGCCCGGCACGACGGGAACGCCTGCCTTGGCCATCAGCGCCTTGGCGCGATCTTTGAGGCCCATGGCGCGAATGGCGGATGCCGGAGGGCCGACGAAGACGATGCCGGCGGCACGGCATGCGTCGGCAAACGCGGCATTCTCCGACAGAAAGCCGTAACCGGGGTGGATCGCTTCGGCGCCCGTCTGCCGCGCGGCCTCGAGAATGGCCGGAATATTAAGATAGGACTCGCGTGCGTCGGGCGGCCCGATGCGCACCGACTTGTCGGCCTGTGCAACATGCACGGCTCCGGCATCGGCGTCCGAATAGACTGCAATCGTCGCGATGCCCATGCGCTGAGCCGTGCGCATGATGCGACACGCGATTTCGCCGCGGTTGGCAATGAGGAGCGTTCGGAACATCGCTACATCCGGAAAACGCCGAACGTCGTCGCATCGACCGGAGCATTGAGGCAGGCCGAGAAGGCGAGCGCCAGCACGCGGCGCGTATCGGCTGGCGCGATGATGCCATCGTCCCAGAGCCGCGCCGTGGCGAAATAGGGGTTGCCTTCCTCTTCGTACTTCTGGCGGATCGGCGCCTTGAACGCTTCTTCCTGCGCCTTCGTCCATTTGCTGGCGTCGCGGTGCACAGTTGCCAGGACGCTTGCCGCCTGCTCCCCGCCCATCACCGAAATGCGCGCATTGGGCCAGGCGAAGAGGAAACGCGGCGAGAAGGCGCGTCCGCACATCCCGTAATTGCCCGCGCCATAGCTCCCGCCGATGATGAGCGTGATCTTCGGCACTCGCGCGCAAGCGACCGCCGTCACCATCTTGGCGCCATCCTTGGCGATGCCGCCGGCTTCGTATTTCTGTCCCACCATGAAGCCGGCGATGTTCTGCAGGAAGAGAAGCGGGATGCGGCGCTGGCAGCAAAGCTCGATGAAATGCGCCGCCTTCAACGCCGATTCCGAGAACAGGATTCCGTTGTTGGCGACGATGCCGACCGGAATGCCTTCCAATCTGGCAAAGCCGGTTACCAGCGTCGTGCCGTAGAGCTTCTTGAACTCGTCGAACTCCGAGCCGTCGACGAGCCGCGCGATCACTTCGCGCACGTCATATTGCACCGAGAGCGACGGCGGCACGATGCCGTCGAGCTCCGCCGTGTCGAGTGCCGGAGGCTTCGGCGTCGCGAGCGGGATGTTGGGCGACTTCTTGTAATTCAGATTGGCGACGATATGCCGGACGATCGCGAGAGCATGCGTGTCGTCGTTGGCATAATGGTCGGCGACGCCCGACTGCCGCGCATGCACGTCGGCACCGCCGAGATCCTCGGCCGTGACGATCTCGCCCGTCGCTGCTTTCACGAGCGGCGGTCCGCCAAGGAAGATCGTACCCTGCCCCTTGACGATGATGGTCTCGTCGCTCATCGCCGGCACATAGGCGCCGCCTGCCGTGCACGAGCCCATCACGCTCGCGATTTGCGCGATGCCGGCGGCGCTCATGCTCGCCTGGTTGAAGAAGATGCGGCCGAAATGTTCGCGGTCGGGAAAGATCTCGGCCTGGTTCGGCAGGTTCGCGCCGCCCGAGTCCACCAGATAGATGCAAGGCAGCCGGTTCTCGCGCGCGATTTCCTGGGCGCGAAGGTGTTTCTTGACGGTGATCGGATAGTAGGTCCCGCCCTTGATCGTCGCATCATTGCTGACGATGACGCATTCGCGCCCTGAGACGCGCCCGATCCCCGTGATGATGCCGGCGCCGTGTATGTCGCCCTCGTACATGTTGAAGGCTGCGAGCGGCGACAGCTCTAGGAACGGCGAGCCGGGATCGATCAGGCGCTCGACGCGGTCGCGCGGGAGGAGCTTGCCGCGTTCGGTATGGCGCTTGCGCGAGCGCTCGTCGCCGCCGAGCGCCGCGGTCGCGAGCCTCCCATTCAGCTCCTCGACGAGGTTTTGCATCGCATCGGCGTTGGACTTGAAGGAGGGAGAAGAGCTCGAGAGTGCAGACTTGATGGCTGTCATGGTGATTCCGGTCGAACCGAGCTTCGCATATTTCGCTTCATTTGGGCGCGCTTCTGAAGGAGAGTACCGCAATGCCTGAGACCTCGTCACCAGCACTTTTGCGCGGGAATCAACGAGCCGCGCATCCCGCTCACCAATCCGAGGAGTGCAGAGCATGCGCGTGTTCGTAACTGGCGCAGCCGGGTTCATCGGCTCGGCGACGACCAAGGAATTGATCGCAAATGGGCATCAGGTTGTGGGCCTCGCGCGCTCCGCCGCGAACGTCGATGCACTCGAGAGACTGGGTGCCGAGGTTCATCGCGGTTCGCTTGAAGATATCGAAAGTCTGAAACGCGGCGCGGCAAGCGCAGACGGCGTGATCCACCTCGCCTTCATCCACGATTTCTCGAAGTTCGCGCAGAATGGTCAGATCGATAAGCGAGCGATCGAGGCCATGGGAAGCGTGCTCGCCGGCACAAACAAACCGCTCATCGTGACATCCGGCGTGGGATTTCTCGCTCCCGGACGTCTAGCGACGGAGGACGATGCAGCTCCGGCCGGAGAAGGCGTTCCACGCGTCTCCGAAGAGGCGGCATTCGCTTTCGCGACGCGCGGCGTGCGCGCAATGGCCGTGCGTCTTCCGCAAGTGCATGGTGGCGAAGGCAAGGCCGGCTTTGTAGGCTATCTGCATCAAATCGCGCGCGAAAAGCGCCTGTCGGCCTATGCCGGCGAAGGTCGCGACCGCTGGGCGGCGGCGCACAGACTGGACGTCGTGCGCCTCTACCGCCTCGCGCTTGAGAAAGGCACGCCAGGTGCGGCCTATCACGCAGTCGGCGATGAAGGCGTGGCGATGCGCGACATCGCCGAAGTGTTGGGAAAACAACTCAACGTGCCTGTTGTCTCGATCAAACTGGAAGACGCGCCAGCACATTTCGGGTTCGTCGGCATGTTTGCGGGCCTCGATATGCCCGCATCGAGCGCGAAGACGCAGGCTCAGCTCGGATGGAAACCCCGAGAGATCGGACTGATCGCTGATATCAGCCAGCCGGGATATTTCGCGGCCGTGTGAGCGGGGGATTAGGTCAGTTCGACCGCCACCGCCGTGGCCTCTCCGCCGCCGATGCACAAAGCCGCGACGCCGCGCTTCAAGCCGCGCTTCTCGAGCGCGTTGATCAGCGTGACGATGATGCGTGCGCCCGAAGCACCAATGGGATGG
The DNA here is from genome assembly GCA_035536115.1 of Rhizomicrobium sp. GTDB lineage: Bacteria > Pseudomonadota > Alphaproteobacteria > Micropepsales > Micropepsaceae > Rhizomicrobium. Next base: position 1,032 of record DATLOU010000106.1, on the reverse strand, counting down.
CCCAGCGCGCAGGCGCCGCCGTTCACGTTCACCTTGTCGTGCGGCAGACCGAGATCGCGCATCGCAATCATGGCGACGACGGCAAAGGCTTCGTTGATCTCGAAGAGATCGACGTCGTCCTTGTTCCAACCGGCTGCCTTCAGGACCTTCTCGATCGCACCGACCGGCGCAGTGGTGAACCATTTCGGCTCCTGCGCATTGCTGGCCTGCGCCACGATGCGCGCGATAGGTTTCAACCCGCGCTTCTTCGCTTCTTCCGCACTTGAGAGAACAAGTGCCGCCGCGCCGTCGGAGATCGATGACGAATTCGCCGCCGTCACGGTGCCGTCCTTGGCGAAGGCGGGTTTCAGCGTCGGAATTTTTGCGGCATCGGCCTTTCGCGGCTGCTCGTCGACCGCAACGCTTGCCTCGCCGCCCTTGGCCGGCACCTTGACCGCAACGATTTCCGACGCGAATGCACCCGTCTCCTGCGCGCGCTTGGCGCGGGCGAGCGACTCCGTTGCATAAGCGTCCTGCTCGGCGCGGGTGAACTGATAGTGGCGCGCCGCATCTTCAGCGTACGTGCCCATGAGACGATGCTCGTAAGCATCCTCGAGTCCATCGAGGAACATCGAATCCTTGATCTCGCCATGGCCGAGACGAAAGCCGCCGCGCGCCTTCGGGAGCAGATAAGGTGCGTTCGTCATGCTCTCCATGCCACCGGCGATGGCGAGCGTCGCGCGACCGGCGGAAATCTGATCGGCGGCCATCATGACCGCCTTCATGCCGGAGCCGCACATCTTGTTGATCGTCGTCGCGGGAACATCGAACGGGACGCCGGCATAAACGGCAGCCTGCCGCGCAGGCGCCTGGCCGAGCCCGCCCGGCAACACGCAACCCATGACGGTCTCGTCGATGTCGGCGGCTGCGACGCCGGCTCGCTTCACCGCTTCGCCGATCGCGGCCGCACCAAGTTCTGGTGCGGTGCGGCCCGACAACTCACCTTGAAATCCGCCCATGGGGGTTCGGACGCCGGAAAGAATGACGATATCG
>DATLOU010000105.1:0-48083 GCA_035536115.1 Rhizomicrobium sp. | reverse complement strand
GCCGCCGAATTCTTCCGGCAGCGCCAGTCTCAGAAACCCGGCCTTGTCGGCGCGGCGGCGCATTTCGCGCAGCAAGTCTTCCCATTCCTTGCGCGGCAAGCCGCCATGCTCGAAGTCGGTGCGCGCCCATTCGCGGCGATGATCGAAGAAGCGATCGTTGTCGTCCTGCTTCTGCAGCGGAACGATTTCCTTCTCGATGAAGGCGTCGATCTTGGTCAACAGATCCTTGATGTGTTGCGGAATTGTGAAGTCCATGGGCGCGTCTCCAGGAATTATTTTCGCCAACTTAGCGCTCTCCGCCGCGGAAGGTGCAAGCGTCGACGTGTTTGCGCTGCAACAGGGACGTTAAATGACACGCCGCGTGTTGACTTCAAAAGCGGGTCAGCGTACCCAAATCGCGCATTCGCGGGCAAAAGGGCCCAAGAAGCAACTGAGCGAGACTGATGCACAGTTCGATCTGCAAAGTACCTACTGCCGCGCCTTTCGCCCGTCCGGGCGGGAAGACCGCTGCATTTGCTCGTGAGGAGAACGCGCTCTAGGACCGTCCTATGCGCTGGTTTTGAACCCTCCGAGCCCGGCTCTGGAGGGTTTTTTGTTGCTGACCATTCCGTGCCGGGTTCGGGACTAAGAAGTAAGTCCGTGTCATGTCCGATGTTGCCGAACTCAATGCTGCCGAAGCCGGAGTGCTCATCCAGGGGCACGGCAGCGACGCGTGGATCGCCGAAATCGGCGAGCTGATGAAGCTCGCCGGTCCCTTGATCGTCACACAGCTGGCGCAGATGGCGATCATGACGACCGACGTCCTGATGCTGGGCCATATCGGCAAGACCGCGCTCGCCGGTGCCGCGCTCGGCAACACGATGTTCTTCTTCGGCTGGCTGATCGGCACCGGTCCCGGTGCCGCCGTCTCGCCGATGATCGCCCACATCTTGGGTGCGACGCCGAACAATCGCGCCGGCGTGCGCGCGGTGACGCGCATGGGCCTTTGGTCGGTCCTGATCATGTCGGTGCCGCTGATCGTCTTGATGTTCTTCACCCGTCCGATCCTGGTCGCGCTTGGCCAGTCGGCGGAGCTCGCCGATGCGGCCGCGCGCTTCGTCGTGCCGCTCTCTTTCGGCCTCCCGTTCACGCTGGGCTTTCAGGTCTTGCGCAACTATTCGACGGCGTTGTCGAAACCGAACGCCTCGCTTGTGGTCATGCTGTTCTCGATCGGCTTCAACGCGCTCGGCGACTATGCGTTGATCTTCGGCCATTTCGGTTTTCCGCGCTGGGGATTGACGGGATCGGGCACGGCGAGCGCCTGCTCGCTCGCGTTCAGCTTCTTCGCGATGCTGGTCGTGATCCGGATGACGCCGAAGCTCAGGCGCTATCGCGTGTTCCGCCGCTTCCATCGGCCGGATTGGGGCAAGCTCGTCGAGCTCTATCGGTTGGGCATGCCGATTGGCATGACGATGATTTTCGAGGCCATGCTGTTCAACTCGGCGACCCTGATCATGGGAACATTCGGCACGGCGACAGTCGCCGCGCACCAGATCTCGCTGAACGTGCCCTCGATCACCTTCATGGTGCCGCTCGGCGTCGCCATGGCGGCGACCGTGCGCGTGGGCCTCGCAGCCGGTGCGGGCGACCGCGAGGCGGTGCGGCGTGCCGGCTGGTCGGCCATCGCGATCGCGACGTCGTTCATGGTCCTCTGCGCGTTGTTGATCTGGAATTTTCCGCAACAGATTGCGGAGTTCTATTTCGGCGCGGACCTCAAGGCCAACGCCGATGCCATCGCGCTGACGGTGGTGTTCCTCCACGTCGCAGCGGCGTTTCAGATCGTCGACGGCATGCAGGTCTCGGCTGCTCTGTCGCTGCGCGGGTTGAAGGACGCGCGCGCGCCGATGTGGATCGCCGGCGCGAGCTATTGGCTCTGCGGCGCTCCGGTCGGTCTTTGGCTGGCATTCGGGGAGCACTTGAAGGGCCTGGGCGTCTGGATCGGCCTGGCCTTCGGTCTGACCGTGGCCGCCGGCCTCTTAACCACGCGCTTTTGGTACCTGTCGCGCGACGCCTAGTGTCGGGGTCATTTCGCGACTGCGAAGGCGCGCCGTCATTTGGGCCGGCCCCGATTTGCTGTACACTCGGAATCGGCGTCTACCGAAGGGGATGCGCTATGCGTTTGACGTTCGTCGGTTGCACCGTTGCGGTGGCGGTCCTGGCCGCACTGCCGACGCTTGCGTTGGCGCATCAGGCGATGATGTTGAATCTTTCGCCGATCCATCAGTCCAATCCGGATGCCGGCTTCGAAGTCGTACCGGTCGATCGCGGCGAAGATCTCGCCATACAATGCGACGGCATCGGGACGCCCGGCGCCGAAGTGAGCGTGGTCATGACGCTCGATCCGATCGTCGGCGAAACGCCCACCGGCTTCGACGCCGTGCTTCTGACCGATGAAGTGATCGGCGGCAAGACGGTGCATGTGCGCGTGCCGGACATCGCCGACCTGGTCCATCACACCGTGACGCTCAAGGTCTATGTCACCGCCCCGAGCGGCACGACCGCGTGCGACGCCGGACATATGCGGATCGCCTGACGCAAGTTTCACTAAATCAGCGGCGCAAGCGCGATTGCGCCCAACAATCCGAGTGCGCCGGCAGCAATCCAGATCGCGATGCGGACATGACGGGTGCGCGCGACCTGAGCCTCGGCGATCAGAAGCGCAGACTCGGGATGCAGCCTGACCCCGCCTTCGGCGAGCATGGCGGAAATGATTTCGGCGTTCTTGAGAAGCTGAGGCAGATTTTGCGCGGCGCGACCGAGCGCGCTCATTCCGTCGGCGGCATCGCGCAGCCGCCCCTCCGGCCCCATGCGCTCGATCATCCACTTTTCGACGACCGGACGGCTCGCTTCCCAGATGTCGAAATCGGGATCGAGACCGCGCGCCACGCCTTCGACGACCATCATGGTCTTCTGCAACAGAACGAGTTGCGGCTGCGCCTGCATGTCGAAACGGCGCGTGGTGTCGAACAACTGCTGCAGCAGGCGCGCCATCGACACGTCCTTGGCGGAGCGGCCGAAAATCGGCTCGCCGATCGCACGAAGCGCCTGCGCGAAGGTCTCGACTGGATGATGCGCGGGCACGAAATTCACGTCGTAGTGGATTTGCGCGACGCGCAGATAGTCGCGCGCCAGGAAACCCGCGAGCGTTTCGGCGAGGAAGCGGCGCATCGGAACATCGAGACGGCCCATGATGCCGAAATCCACCGCGACCAGCCGTCCTTCGGCGTCGACGAAGAGGTTTCCGGGATGCATGTCGGCATGAAAGAAGCCGTCGCGCAGCGCCTGGGTCAGGAAGCTTCGAATGACGAGGTTGGCGATGCGTTTGGGATCGTGGCCTGCCGCTTCAAGCGCGGCGCGATCGCGCACCGATATCCCCTCCATCCACTCGCTGGTCAGGACAGAATCGGAGGTGCGGCTCCAATCGATATGCGGCACGCGAAAATCCGGATCGGAGCGTGTGCGTTCCTCCAGTTCGGAGGCGCCTGCCGCCTCCATGCGCAAATCGAGCTCGATCGCGACGGAAGCCGCCAGCGTATCGACCATCGCAACGGGACGAAGCCTTCTGGCTTCGGGCACGAAGCGTTCGGCGAGGCGTGCGGCAAACGCAAAGGCCGAGAGGTCCTTGCCGAACTCCACGGCAATCCCCGGACGCAGCACCTTGACCGCCACGCGAACAGGCGGATCGCCCGTCGTCATGCCGTCATGCACCTGGGCGATCGATGCGGCGGCGATGGGCTCTGAGAGCGCGCTGAAGACTGTATCGACGGGACGACCGAGCGATTGCGCAATCACTGCGCGCGCTTGCGCCATCGGGAACGGCGGCAGCCGGTCCTGCAACTGCGCCAGGGCAAAGGCAACGTCGTCGCCGACGATATCCGCGCGCGTTGCGAGCACCTGGCCGAGCTTGATGTAGGCCGGTCCCAGACTCTCCAGCGCCTGTGCGAGGCGCTCACCCGGAGGCGCGCTGCGGTTCTTCGCATGGCCGCTACCCAGAAGGCGTCGCGTCAATCGCGCCCAACTTGGCAGAAGCGATTCGTATTCCTTGGGAAACAGCGCATCGTTGCGCGCCAGGACGCGCGCCGCATGCCACAGACGCCTGGTATCCGAGAGACGGCGGAACATCAGATCTTCCACGCCGAGTGCAACGCCGCAACGCCGGCCGTGAGGTTTCGCACTTTCACCCGCGACAGCCCCGCCTTCTCGATCATCTTCGCGAACCGGCCCTGCGGCGGAAACCGGCGAATGCTTTCGGCCAGGTAGCGATAGGCGTCAGCATCTCCGGCAACCAACTGCCCGAGGCGGGGCAGCACGTTTCGCGAATAGGATTCATAGAACATGTCGAAGCCCGGTGCCTCGACACGGCTGAACTCGAGACACAGAAATCGTCCGCCCGGCTTCAGAACGCGGCGCGCTTCCAGAAGCGCCTTGTCGATATGCGTCACGTTGCGTATGCCGAAGGCGATCGTGTAGGCATCCATGCTCGTGTCCGGAATGGGCAGCGCTTCCGCATTCCCGGCGACCCAGTCGATGGCGGTCTCCTTTTTCGCACGTGCGCGGCGAAGACCCTCGCCAACCATGTCCTTGTTGATGTCGCAAACGGTAATGTGCGCCTCTCCGCCATGGGCGCGCGCGCGTTCGGCGATGCGAAACGCGATGTCGCCGGTCCCGCCCGCCACGTCGAGCACGTTCCAGCCCGGCCGCGGATTGAGCCATTCGACCATCGTGTCCTTCCACAGTCGATGGACACCGCCTGACATCAGATCATTCATCAGGTCGTACTTGCCGGCGACCGAGGAAAACACGCCGTGCACCAGGCCTTCCTTCTCGGCCTCGGGCACGTCGCGGTTTCCAAACGAGACAAAAGATCGGCTATCGGACATCGACCATCAGTATAAGGTGCGATTCCCAATACCGATATATGACGCCCGATGCCTGAATTGCCTGAAGTCGAGACGGTGCGGGCCGGACTTGCTCCGGTCCTGGAAGGTCATGCATTCACGCATGTCGAAATCCGTCGCGGCGACCTGCGCATCCCGTTTCCCAACGACTTCGTGCGGCGGCTGACCGGGCGCAACGTCACCAGGCTGTGGCGGCGGGCGAAATACTTGATGGCCGAACTCGACAGCGGCGAGACCTTCGTCATCCATCTCGGCATGAGCGGACGCATCGCCGTCTTCGCGGATGGCAAGGAACAGAAGCTCGGTACCTTCGTCTACCCGGCATCGCCGCCCGAAGCGGGGCTGGGTAAACACGACCATGTCGTCATGCGCACCGACGCGCCGGCCAGGATCGTCTTCACCGATCACCGCCGCTTCGGGCTGATGACGTTGATCGACACATTGAAGCTCGACGAGCATCGCCTGTTCGACGGGCTCGGCGTCGAGCCGCTTTCCAAAGCGTTCGACGCTGCCTATCTCGCGAGAGCGCTCAGGGGGAAGAAAACGCCGATCAAGTCCGCCCTGCTCGATCAGCGTGTCATCGCGGGTCTCGGCAACATCTATGTCTGCGAAGCGTTGTATCGAGCGCACATTTCGCCAAGACGTCTTGCCAAGTCCGTCTCGAAGGAGCGCGCCGCTGCGCTCGCCCGCGAGATCAAGGCCGTGCTCCAGGAAGCCATCGTTGCCGGTGGCTCGTCGCTTCGCGATCATCGCCGCACCGATGGCGAGATGGGGTATTTCCAGAAGACCTTCTTCGCCTATGACCGCGAGGGCGAAGCGTGCCGCACGAAACGTTGCAAGGGCAGGATCAAACGCATCGTGCAGGCCGGCCGTTCGACCTTTTACTGCCCAAGCTGCCAGCGATAGTTCTCTCGCACTATTAAGAAAATCGGCCGCCTCTCCCGCAGAGGCGGCCGAATTCCGCAAGGGTCGGTGGAGTTTTTACGCGTCAGAGATTCGTAGAGACGGTCGTGAATGTCGTCGATATTTTGGTACCGACCGTTGTGACGGCGGTGATGATCACCACCGCAATCAAAGCCGCGATCAGGCCGTATTCGATTGCCGTCGCGCCCGACTGGTCGCGCAGGAAGTTGGAAAGAAGTTTGCTCATGTCAGCCTCTGTGTTTGACACCGTGAACGTCCGGCCGGTGACAGTGAGAGACCAACCAGGACAGGCGCGAGGCTAGGCACGATCTCCTAATCGCAAATTAAACCGATGTGTAGAATTCGGCGGTATCTGAATTAGTGACACCGTATACTTTGGCAGACAGATTATTTACATGAGCTATATTTTGTCTCCATCGCTTTACGTGCGTCGCGGCTTGTTCGCTCAGCAGGATAGCGCCAAGGCAATAAGCGTCGAGTGGCATCGACGCTTATCTTTGAGCGGGCCGCCTCAGGTGGCGGGTCGGTTATGGCTCGACGGCATCGGTTTTCCGGTTTCCAGCAAGCTCTTCAGGCTCGACAGGACACGCGGCCAACCGCCGGAAACGGCTTCGATGACCTTGGCGCCGTCGCGCTCGCTCGTGTGCGTGATCGTCAACCGCATGACGTCGCCATCCTGTTCGAGATCATAGACGCAGCGCGTCGGACCCTCGTCTTTCAATTCCGGGCGAAATTCATTGGCCCATTTGAGCACGAGGCGCCGCGGCGGATCGATCTCCAACACCTCGCCGACATCGGCAACGCGTCCGTCGGAAAACAGCATTTTCCACGACGCCCCGGTCTTCCATTCGCTCTGTTGCGTCATGTTGAACCAGTATTGCTTGATGAACTCGGGCTTGGTCAGTGCGTCCCACAATTTCTGCGGCGTCGTGCGGATATAGGTGACGTAGACGAATGTCGTGCTCATTTCTCTTCCCTTTCGAGTTTGCGTTTGAGGTCCGCGAGCGCCGCGAGACGTCCGCGTTCGAACTTGCCGATCCACCGCTCGGCGATGTCATGGATGGGCACGGGATTGATGAAGTGCAGCTTTTCGCGGCCCTGCCGTTTGGAGACGACGACGTTCGCATTCTCCAGAATGGCGAGATGCTTGGTCACCGCCTGCCGCGACATCGCCAGTCCCTCACACAATTCACCCAAGGTCTGTCCGTTCTTGTTGTGCAGCCTGTCCAGAAGCTGACGGCGGCTCGCATCTGCCAGCGCCCGAAACACCGCATCCATGCTCATAAGCGTAATATGCAACCATTTGGTTGCATGTCAAGGGCAGAGTTATGGACATGCCTTTGACGATGGAGTTTCCCATGACGTACCAGCACATTCTCGCCTCGACCGAAGGCGCGATCGGGATCATCACGCTGAACCGCCCCAAGGCGCTCAATGCCCTGAACGCGGAACTGTTGACGGAACTTGTCGGTGTGCTTGAGGAATGGGATCGCGACGACGCGGTGCGCTGCATCATCCTGACGGGATCGGATCGGGCCTTCGCGGCAGGCGCCGACATCAAGGAGATGGCGCCGCAATCCTACATGGACATGTTCAAGGCGAATTTCTTCGCCGAGGCGAACGACAGAATCGCAAATGTGAGGAAACCCATCATCGCCGCCGTCGCCGGCTGGGCGCTGGGCGGCGGCTGCGAGCTTGCCATGCTCTGCGATTTCATCATTGCAGCCGACACTGCGAAATTCGGTCAGCCGGAGATCAATCTCGGCGTCATGCCCGGCATCGGCGGCACGCAACGCCTGACGCGCTTCGTCGGCAAGTCGAAGGCGATGGAAATGTGCCTGACCGGGCGCAACATGGACGCGGCCGAAGCGGAACGCGCCGGACTCGTCTCGCGCGTCGTGCCGGCCGGCGAACTCATGGCGGAAGCGAAAAAGGCGGCGCAGAAGATCGCCGAACAATCCTTGCCGATCGTGATGCTGACGAAGGAAACGGTGAATCGCGCGTATGAGACGACGCTGTCGGAAGGCGTGCGTTTCGAACGGCGCGTCTTCCATTCGATGTTCGCAACCGCAGACCAGAAGGAGGGCATGGCTGCGTTCAGCGAGAAGCGGAAGCCGAAATTCGGCGATCAATAGGCCATTTGACCCTCGCGGCGCCCGGCGCTATACGCCCGCCTCCGGAATACTCGCAGGAACCCTATGCCCAATATCGCCTCGTCCAAAAAGCGCGTCCGCACGTCGACCAAGCGCGCCGCCATCAACACCGCCCGCAAGACGCGCGTGCGCGGCTTCATTCGCAAGGTCGAGGAAGCTTTGAGCCGTGGCGACAAGACCGCCGCCCAGGCCGCGTTGACGGCAGCCGAGCCGGAAATCATGCGGGGTGTGTCAAAAGGGGTACTACACAAGAATACCGGCGCGCGAAAAGTCGCGCGTCTCACAAAGCGCGTCGCAAAACTGGCCAAATAGCTGAATTCTTTCGCTGAATTGGCTGCGCCCTGGAACTCCGTGCTTTTGAAGTCGCGTTTTATTGTCAGTATGCTGATATTCTTCATACGGTCGCGTTGCTGCATCGCAACACGGAGCGTCTGTCATCTAAGTGACTGATTCGGCGGACGAAGCGCCACAATTCGAAAAATCCGTATACGTACAAACGGTTAGCCATAACAGAATCATGACTGTTGCCTGTTTGTTCGCTTGAAACTGATTCGTTTTTGCGGGATGTTAACTCTCGTTCGGTGGCAAGAGACTGACATGTCGAACACTAGACAAAGACCAGACAAAATAATCGAGGTCAGAAGTCGGGATTATTCCCGCCTTTGCAAGACTAGTAGCCACTGAACTCTTGAAATGACTGACCTGCTGGACTGGGCGACTGCCCGGTTGGTGACTGCTATTGTCGGGTTTTCGGACCATGTCCACGAAGAATTCCTCTGGCGACTATGCGGGCGACATCAGCCCCGCCGACGCCTGGGACATCCTGCAGAAGGATCCTAAGGCCCAACTGGTCGATGTGCGCACGACCGCCGAGTGGAACTATGTCGGCCTCCCCGACCTGTCGAGCGTCGGACGCGAAGCAGCGCTTGTCGAATGGCAGTCTTTTCCGAGCATGCGGCCCAACCCGTCGTTCGTGGCCGACACGGAACGCGCCACTGCGGTGGGCAAGGATACACCGTTGTTGTTCCTGTGCCGCTCCGGCGTGCGCTCGCGTGCTGCTGCGATCGCAATGACGGCAGCGGGCTATTCGCGCGCCTACAACATCGCCCAGGGCTTTGAAGGCGATCCGGACGCTGAGCGGCATCGCGGCAACAAGAACGGATGGAAGGCGAGCGGCCTTCCTTGGAAACAAACTTAGAGGGGGATGAAGTATGCGACGAGGTAGATCTGCTTAGGACGAGACTGGGGAAACGGACGCAGCGTCCGCACGACAAGATGGGGCTCACCGGCTTCGCGCCGGCAAGAAGCAGGTAACAAGTATGGTTCAAACGACAGTGAAGCCGGCGCGACCTGATTGGCCCGCCGCCTGGAGTGGTGCACGCGAAAGACTGAAGAGAGAACTCGGCGATGCGGTGTTCGATGCCTGGATCGGACCGCTCACACTCGACGGATGGGAAAACGACGAACTCAACATCGGCGCGGTCAGGCCGTTCGTGCGCAACTGGGTATCCAACCACTATGTGGCCCGGATCGAACGTGCGTTGAAATCCGAAGGCGCCGAGCCGGCGTCGATCTCGATCGTGCTCACGATTCCAAAGCCGGTGATCGGCGGCGGGATCGTTCGCGAGCCGGCACGGATCGAGCCGCCGGTCGCGAGCTATGCCGTTCGAACCGGCGACGACGACGCGGCCAAGGATGTGAGCCGCGGTCTTTGGACCCGCATGCTCCATCCCCAGCAAACCTTCGACAGCTTTGTTTGCGGCCCGTCCAACGAATTCGCTTTGGGCGCTGCGCGGTCGTTTGCGGAAGGTGCGAACAGCGACATTCCGTTGCTCTACATCCACGGGGGTTTCGGCTACGGCAAGACCCATCTGCTCAACGCCGCGGCGCTGGAATTCCGCAAACGCGGCAGGCGCACATTGTTCCTGCGCGCAGAAGATTTCATGCGCCACTTCCTGGGCGCGCTCTATCGCAAGGATACGCTCACCTTCAAGGAGGAGCTGCGCACCGGCGAAGTGCTCATCATCGACGATCTGCAGCACATCTGCCGTTCGACGGCGACGGCGTCCGAATTTCTCTACACGGTGAACGCGTTTGCGGATCTGCGCCGCCGCGTCGTGATCGCGGCCGATCGCGCGCCATCTGCGCTCGAAGGGCTGGGCGCGGATGTGCGATCAAGGCTCGCGGGCGGTCTTTGCGTGGGTCTCGACAAACCGGATCGCGCCACACGTCTCGCCATCTTGAGGGCGCGCGGGACCGAGTTCGCCCGATTGAAACCGCAAGTGATCGTTCCCGACGAGGTTCTGGAGCGCATCGCAGAGACCGACGACGCAAGTCCACGCGAATTGATCGGTGTGTTCACCAAGCTTGCGACCTATTCCGATCTGACCCGCAAGACAGTCACGCTCGACACGATCGAAGACATCGTCGGCCTGCGCAGTGCGCCGGGAGCCAAGACCTCCATCGAGGACATCCAGCGCAAGACGGCCGAATTCTACAAACTGGATGTGCGTGACTTCCACTCGCCGCAGCGCGCAAGACGCGTGGCGCGTCCGCGCCAGGTCGCCATGTACCTGTCGCGCAAACTGACCACGCGCTCGCTACCTGAGATCGGGCGGCGCTTTGGCGGACGCGACCACACGACCGTCTTGCATGCCTGTCGGCGCGTGGAGGCGTTGTGCGAGGAAGATCCGCTGTTCAAGCAGGAGGTGGATTTCCTCAGCCAGATGCTGTCGCGCAGGGCCTGACGAGAGGCGGCTTTTCGCGCCCAATCTAACCTTTACGACGGCCGGGCAGAGCTTCGCCCGGCCGTATTATTTTCTCCCTTTCCGAAGTCCATTTGGTATAGTGCAAAACCTGAGTCTCGGCCGCCAAGAAACTCAAGGAAATCAGTGGGTTACCGGCCCGATCCGACGGGGTGGACCTGGGGTTTTCCAACGGCCCAAAATCATGCTGCGGGAACGATGAAAATCAACGTCGAACGGGGCGCCTATCTGAAGGCGCTGAGCCACGTCCAAAGCGTTGTCGAGCGCCGCAATACGATTCCCATTTTGTCGAACGTGATGATCGAAGCCGCCAAGGGCCAGCTCAAGCTGACGGCCACCGACCTCGACATCGAAATCGTCGAAGCCATTCCGGCCGACGTTCTGCGCAATGGCTCGGCCACCGCGCCTGCGCACATGCTCTACGACATCGTGCGCAAGCTGCCCGACGGCGCACAGGTCCAAGTCGAGTTGCTGGCCAGCGAAGGCGGACGGCTTGCCGTCTCGGCCGGCGCAGTGCGCTTCGAACTGGCTTGCCTCCCTAAGGAGGATTTCCCCCAGATGTCGGCCGGTGCGCTGCCACACAAGTTCCGACTTGCGGCTGACGACTTGAAACGCCTCGTCGACAAGACGCGCTTCGCCATGGCGACGGATGAAACGCGTTTCTACCTGATGGGCATCCACATGCACGCGGCAAAGGACGGGAAGGCAAGGACGCTGCGCGCCGTCTCCACCGATGGTCACAGGCTGGCGCGTTTCGAGCTTGATTTGCCCGATGGCGCTTCCGACATGCCCGGCATCATCGTGCCGCGCAAAACCGTCACCGAGCTGCGCCGGCTCTTGGACGATGCCGATGGCGCCATCGAAATCGGTTTGTCGGACACGAAAATCCAATTCACGTTCAGCGGGGTTGAACTGACCTCCAAGCTGATCGACGGCACCTTTCCGGACTATCAGCGCGTCATTCCCAGCGGCAACGACAAATCTCTGGCGTTGGATTCCAAGGACTTTTCCCACTCGGTCGATCGCGTTTCGACGATTTCGGCCGATAAGACGCGCGCGGTCAAACTTGTTGTTGCCAAGGACAAGGTGACGCTTTCGGTTGTGAATCCGGAAAGCGGCACCGCGACCGAGGAGCTCGGCGCAACCTACAGCGCTCAAGCCATGGAGATCGGGTTCAACGCAAAATACCTGCTCGACATCACGAGCCAGATCGAAGGCAAGGAAATCCGCTTCCTGCTTTCGGACGCCGGCTCACCCACCATCATCGAGGACGCCGAGGACTCTCGCTCGCTCTACGTCCTCATGCCCATGCGGGTCTGAGATTGACCGGCTCCTCACCTGATCGCGCGACCGGCGCGGCGCCGGTCATTGACGCGGGCCCGCGACTTTCCGTGACGCGGCTCGCGCTGCGCAACTTCCGCTCCTATGCGGAGTTGGATTTCGCCGTATCCAGAAGGCCGATCGTGCTGGCGGGCCCCAATGGCGCGGGCAAAACCAATCTTCTCGACGCCATTTCGCTGCTTTCGCCGGGTCGAGGTCTGCGCGGTGCGAAACTCTCCGACCATGTGCGCCGCGGTCCGATCATTCCGAGCGACGCACTCTGGGCCGTGGCGGCGGACGTGTCGCGTGGCGGCGAGACCTATGAGGTCGGCACCGGCCTCACGCTTGGACCCAATGGCGGCGAACGGCGGCAAGTCAAGCTCAACGGCGCGCCGGCGCAGAATTCGGCCGATTTGGGCGAACTCGTCCAGATGCTCTGGCTGACGCCCGCGATGGACAGGTTGTTTATCGAAGGTGTGAGCGGACGGCGAAAATTTCTCGACCGTCTTGTGCTCGGCTTCGAGCCCGCCCATGCACGCGCCTCCACGCGCTATGAGACCGCGATGCGTGAACGCGCGCGGCTTTTGAAGTTCGGCCCGCGCGATCCGTCATGGCTGGACGGCCTCGAAGAGCTGATGGCGGAAACCGGGGCCGCCATGACCGCGAGCCGAGCCGAGACGGTTGCACGGCTCAACCGCGCGCTGGAAGCGCGCGGAGAGGCCGGCGCGTTTCCGTCGGCACAGCTGGCACTGGAGGGCGAAACCGATGCGCTGTTCAACGAGCAGGGCGAAGGTTCGGCCGACGCGCTGCGCGAGAAGCTGGCGCGCGCCCGCATCCGCGACGCTGAGACCGGCCGCACGACGTTCGGCCCGCACCTGACGGATCTCTCCGTTCGCCACACGTCGAAGCGCGCGAATGCGCGGGAGTGCTCGACCGGCGAGCAGAAGGCGCTGTTGATCGCCATCGTCCTCGCTGACGCCTGGGAACTTTCCAGATTGCGTGACTCGCATGCGCCGCTCCTCTTGCTCGACGAGATTGCCGCGCATCTCGATTTGCACCGCAGGCGCGCTTTGTTCGAAGAGATCGTCGCGCTGGGCGGACAGGCGTGGTTGACGGGCACGGATAGCGAAATCTTCGAGCCGCTGCGGCCGCACGCCGATCTCTTCGAGGTTGCCAATTCGCAACCCAGGCGCATCTGAGTGACAGCCATGGCTTCATCCCCACTTCCGGATCCGAACGACTATGGCGCCGACAGCATCAAGGTGCTGAAGGGCCTCGACGCCGTGCGCAAACGGCCGGGCATGTACATCGGCGACACGGACGACGGGTCGGGCTTGCACCACATGGTCTACGAAGTCGTCGACAACGCCATCGACGAGGCGTTGGCCGGCTTTGCCACGCGCGTCGACGTCACACTCAATCCCGACGGCTCTTGCACGGTGCGCGACAATGGCCGCGGCATTCCCACCGGCATCCACGAGGGCGAAGGCATTTCGGCGGCCGAGGTCATCATGACCCAGTTGCACGCCGGCGGGAAATTCGAACAGAACGCCTACAAGGTTTCCGGCGGTCTGCATGGCGTCGGCGTATCGGTGGTGAATGCGCTGTCGGAATTCCTCGACCTGCGCATCTGGCGCGACGGCAAGGAGCATTACATGCGCTTCCGTCACGGCGATGCGGTGGCGCCTCTGAAGGCAATTGCGGATGCGCCCGACATGCGCGGGACGGAAGTGACGTTCCTGCCGTCGACGCAAACCTTCACCATGACGGAGTTCGATTTCGCCACGCTCGAGCATCGCCTGCGCGAACTCGCCTTCCTGAACTCGGGCGTGACGATCGTCCTGACCGACCGGCGCGGGGTCGAGCCAAAGGAAGCAACGCTTCACTATGAAGGCGGATTGAAGGCCTTCGTCCAATATCTCGACCGGACCAAAACCTCTCTCATCTCGGCGCCGATCATGATCACGGCGGAACGGGACGGACTGACGGTTGACGTCGCGCTGACCTGGAACGATTCCTATCACGAGAGCATGTTGTGCTTCACCAACAACATCCCGCAGAAGGACGGCGGCACGCACCTCGCCGGCTTCCGCGCGGCGCTCACGCGCGTGGTGACGAAATACGCCGATGAGAAAATCTCCGCGAAGAAGGATCGCGTGCCGCTGACGGGCGATGATTGCCGCGAGGGGTTGACGTGCGTGCTCTCGGTCAAAGTTCCCGATCCGAAATTCTCGTCGCAGACCAAGGAGAAGCTCGTCTCATCGGAAGTGCGTCCGGTGGTCGAGGGCATCGTGATCGATCAGCTCGGCCGTTGGCTGGAGGAACATCCCGGTGAAGCCAAGTCCGTCGTCGGCAAGGTCGTCGAAGCAGCGACGGCGCGTGAAGCGGCGCGCAAGGCGCGCGAGCTGACGCGGAGAAAGGGCGTACTCGACGGCGGTTCGCTACCCGGCAAGCTCGCTGATTGCCAGGAGCGCGATCCGTCCAAATGCGAGATCTTCATCGTCGAGGGCGACAGCGCCGGTGGCAGCGCCAAGCAGGCACGCAACCGCGAGAACCAGGCGGTGCTGCCTTTGCGCGGCAAGATCCTCAACATCGAGCGGGTGCGCTTCGATCGCATGTTGACGAGCGAATCCATCGTGAATTTGATCACCGCTCTGGGCACAGGTATCGGCACCGAGGAGTTCAACCCGGACAAGCTGCGCTATCACAAGGTCATCATCATGACGGATGCCGATGTCGACGGCGCGCATATCCGAACGCTGCTGCTCACCTTCTTCTATCGCCAGATGCGCGATCTGATCGAGCGCGGCCACATCTTCATCGCCCAGCCGCCGCTCTATAAGGCCGCGCGCGGCAAGTCCGAGCGTTATCTGAAGGACCAGGACGAGTTCGACGACTATGTCATCACGGAGGGCTCGGAAGGCGCGACGTTCACGCTGCACTCGGGCGAAGCGAGAGCGGGACAGGACTTCGACGCGCTCGTCGCAAAGGCACGGGCCGCCGTCTCGGCGCTCAACGGTTTCCCGCACCACTATCCGCGCTTCGTGCTCGAGCAGGCCGCGATTGCCGGCGCGCTCAATCCGGAACTGCTTGCCGATCCGGGCAAGGCGAAGGAAGCAGCCGATTATATCGCACGCCGCCTCGACCAGCTGTCGGAGGAATATGAGCGCGGCTGGCATGGCGAGCCAACGTCGGATGGCGGGCTCAAATTCTGGCGCGAGGTGCGCGGCGTGCGCGAGGCAGTCGCCATCGACGGAGCGCTGATCGCAAGCGCGGATGCGCTCAAGCTCGACCGCATGGCGGCCGACTTGCAGCTTGCCTATCTCAAGGCGGGGCAGCTGCGCCGCAAGGACGAGACGATCGAAGTCCGCTCGCCGACCCAGCTGCTCGACGTCATCATCGAATGGGGCAAGAAGGGCCTGACCCTGCAGCGTTACAAAGGCCTGGGCGAGATGAACCCGCAGCAGTTGTGGGAAACCACGCTCGACGAAAATGCACGCACGTTGCTGCAGGTGAAAGTGCAGCATGCCGACGAAGCGGACGATCTCTTCGCCAAGCTGATGGGCGAGATCGTCGAGCCACGCCGCGAATTCATCCAGGACAATGCGTTGAACGCCTCGCTCGATCTCTGACGGCTAGGCCGACGCGCCGACGAGCCAGCACGCCGCCGGTGGCGCGACGCCGTCGTCCGTTTCGAACCTTTTCATTGCCTCGGTCACCCGAACCACAATCTTCGCCTTGGTCGCGTCGTCGCATTCGGCGCTGGCGCGCGCCAAAGGTCCGATGCCGAGCGAAAACTGCGCCGCCTCGCGCGCGGTCGGCGCCATGTTCATCACGCTGTCGAGTTTTTCGGCGGTCACGTTTTTGAAGCCGGCGCGCTCGAGTATCGCCTTGAGCCGCGCGGAGTCCGCGAAGGCGAATGGTCCGGGCGCGTTCGGGTCGGGCGGTTCCTGAGCCGGCAGCAGATCACGCGCCGCCATCAGCGGCACGGTCGCCCATTGATTGTCCATCATGGCCCGCCAGCAGACGAAACGCAGGCGCCCGCCGGGCTTCAAGGCCTTGCGGATATTGGCGAACGCCGAGCCCGGATCCGCGAAAAACATGACGCCGAAGCGCGACGCCACGACGTCGAACTCAGGCTTGAACGGATGCGTGGACGCATCCGCCTGGATGAATTCGATCGGCCGCGAGCCGGCGCGCTTGCGTGCGAGGGAGAGCATGGGCCCTGAAATGTCGACGCCCATGACCCGTGCGTCGCGTCCCGCAGCGTCCGCATAGGCAAGCGTCGTGGTGGCGCAACCGCAGCCGACATCGAGCACGCTTTCGCCGGTCTTGACGCCCACGAACGACAGAAGAGCCGCGGAGATCGACAACAAGTTCTTGTCGAGGCTCTCCTGCGCCTCGGCCCAACGCTGACCCGCGGGACCGTTCCAATAGTCGATCTGATCCTGATTGGCAGAGACAATTGTCATGGGTCACTCCGCTGCAACGTGTAACTCGATGCCGGAATACGACTGCAAGGCGCCAATGATCGCGAACAAGTTGCTCATTTGCGGATTGCCCGAAGGACCCAACATCCGCATCAAACTCTTGGGCGGGATTTTCACCTTCTTCGCCAGTTTGTCGAAGCCGATCGTGGCGTTCACATAGTCGCGCAAAATGCTCTTGCCGACATTGAGTTCGCCGCCGAGCAATGCATCGATCGCTTCGCGCAACATCGCATCACGAAAGCCGGGCTTCTTTCGCATATTTTCCATGACGGTTTGCCGGAAATCGTGAGTCAAAGGCACTTAAACCTCTCCCTGTCTTTTGCGCTGCTTAAAGTCCGCCCATCGCGCGCGCGCTGTCTCAATATCAACCTGCTGGCGTGCCTTGGACCCACCTCCGAGCAACACAATTGTAATCGGTCCATCCCAAGCCAAGTAAACGCGATAACCTGGACCGAAGTTCATTCTAAGTTCGACGATTCCCCGTCCAACGGCCTTCAGGTTTGACGTATTGCCTTCCTCCAAGCGAACAAGTGCGGTCGTCACGCGTGCTCGTGTCATTTCATCCAATTTGCGATGCCAAACAACGAATGGATTGCGACCAAGCGAATCGACATATTCGACCAGCTTGATCATGTCGATAGTATCATATGTGTTACCAATGCGCAACTACTTTGAGAGTTTCCTTTTGCGCATGGCGAGCGTGCGGAGGCGAAGCGCGTTCAACTTGATGAAGCCTTGCGCATCCTTCTGGTCGTACGCGCCCTGGTCATCCTCGAACGTCACGAGATCCTGGTCGTAGAGCGAATTCGGCGACGAGCGTCCGATGACCGACACGTTGCCTTTGTAGAGCTTCAGCCGCACCGTGCCCGCGACGAATTCCTGGCTCTTGTCGATCAAGGCCTGCAGCATCTCGCGTTCGGGCGAGAACCAGAAGCCGTTGTAGATGAGCTCGGCGTAACGCGGCATCAACTCGTCCTTCAGGTGCGCGGCGCCGCGGTCGAGCGTGAGCGATTCCATCGCGCGGTGCGCCGCCAACAGAATCGTGCCACCCGGCGTCTCGTAGACGCCGCGCGACTTCATGCCGACGAAGCGGTTCTCCACCAGGTCGAGGCGGCCGATGCCGTTGGCCCGCCCGAACTCGTTGAGCTTGGCGAGCAAAACCGCCGGCGAAAGCTTCTTGCCGTCGATCGAGACCGCATCGCCCGTCTCGAAACCGATCTCGACGATCGTTGCCTTGTCGGGCGCTTCCTCCGGCGAGAGCGTGCGCTGATAGACGATGCTGTCCGCCTCGCGCGCCGGATCTTCGAGCACTTTGCCCTCCGACGACGAATGCAGAAGATTGGCGTCGACCGAGAACGGCGCTTCGCCGCGCTTGTCCTTGGCGATCGGAATCTGATGTTTCTCGGCGAATTGGAGCAGCTTGGTGCGGCTGGTCAGGTCCCATTCACGCCAGGGTGCGATCACCTTGATGTCGGGCTTCAACGCATAATAGGTCAGTTCGTAGCGCACCTGATCGTTGCCCTTGCCAGTCGAGCCATGCGAGACGGCATCGGCGCCAAGCCGCTCTGCAAGCTCGATCTGCTTCTTGGCGATCAGCGGACGCGCGATCGAGGTCCCGAGAAGATAGACGCCCTCGTAAATCGCATTGGCGCGAAACATCGGAAAGACATAGTCGCGCACGAATTCCTCGCGCACATCCTCGATGAAGATGTTGCTCGGCTTGATGCCCAGCATCTCGGCCTTCTTGCGCGCGGGTTCGAGTTCTTCGCCTTGGCCAAGATCGGCGGTGAATGTGATCACCTCCGCGCCATAGGCGGTCTGCAGCCATTTCAAAATGACCGACGTATCGAGGCCCCCCGAATAGGCCAACACGACTTTTTTTACGTCTTTTTGCGCCACGACTTATCCCACATCGACAGGACCGATTTGAACACCAAGTCCTTGTGATCAATCAGTTTATTCGTTTTCGACTTTTGCGCACCCCCTCCCCCAAACCGGCCGGCGTGCGAAGGTACGACGAGGGCAATGTTAGATAGTCCGCGACGCCAAGGCGTCAAGCCATTCTCGTCAATTTGCTTTGCTGCTGTCGCTGTAAGGCTTCCGTTCACCTGCGCACCGTCAAGCGGGCGCCTCACCAGCGCATGGCACCGATGATATTCGAGAAATCGTCGGTCCAGGGCGCCGGATCAACGTCTGTCTTCACGACCTGCCAGCGTTTCTCCTTGCGCAAGAATTCCAGGTCGGACTCTGACGCTGCAATGGCCATCCACTCCGAAGCGGTCGCACCTTTGGCCACGTCCGCCGGCGACGGCTGGAAGAGTTGATGACGTGCTGCCGCGCCGACACTCTTTACCAGCGTCGTGAGTACGGGAGCCAGCTCGAGATAATCATTGCTGATGTTGAACAGGACGACGCCGCGCGACCTCAGCTTGCTCAAGTAGAGCGCCAAGGCCTCTCGCGTCAGCAGGTGCATCGGAATCGAGTCGGAACTGAACGCGTCCACGATGATCAGATCATAGCTGTGATCAGGACGTTCTTTGAGCGACAATCGTCCGTCGCCGAGAATGATCTTCGGGACGCCACAATCGGACAGATAGTGAAAATAGCGCGTGTCGCGGGCGATCTTCTCCACCGCGGCGTCGATTTCGAAGAAGGTCCAACGCTCGCCGGATTTGCGGTAACAAGCGAGCGCGCCGGTGCCAAGGCCGATGGCGGCGACGTCGTTTCGAATGCCTCCCAACGCCATCAGCTGACCGGCGGGGCCGGAACGGGCGTAGTAGGCCAGCGGCTCACGGCGAAGGCTCGGAGCCGTGAATTCGGTGCCGTGCATCGTCGTGCCATGAATGAGCGCGGTCTTGGAGCCGCCCTCGATCAGCTTGACGCGGTTGATGCCGAAGAAGTTGCGTTCCGTCAGGAGTACGTCGACCGAACTCTGCACGAGCAAGGCGCTGCCAACCATGGCCGCGACGCCGAACGCGAAACGCAATGGCCGCGCCGTGAAGGCGTAAAGCGCCAACGCACAGGGCACCAGGAAGAGGACGCGGCCCAAAGGTCCAAGCATCCCCTTGTCGACGGATTCGTAGGAAACGGCTGCGACGACCGCCGCAAGGATCAGCGGAAAAACCACGTCCCTGATGTTCACGCCTTTCGCTTCGCCACTCACGAAGACGCGCAGCGCGCAGGCACCGACCAGGGCAAGGTAGTATTCGTAATCCGTGGAGAACAGCAGCGGCGCAACGAGCGCATTGAAGATGCCGCCCAGCGCGCCTCCGATCGACATGCAGAAATAGAATTCCGTGAGCAGCGCGACACCGGGCCGCCGACGTGCCAATTCAGTATGGCAGAGGACTGCCGTCACGAAGAACGTCAGGAGATGAACGCCGGCGACGACGAACACCGGTCCGCGACGTTCAAACAAAAGCACCAACGTCACCATGGTCGCCACGACGAGAATGCCGACCGACTGCGCTTTTAAGGTCCATTCGGGTCTGAGCAGCGTTTGGCGCGCGAAGGCGATGATGAACGACAGCAGATAAAGGCCGAGCGGCACTACCCAAAGCAGCGGTGCCGAGGCGATGTCCGTCGTGATGTAGGTGGTAACTCCAAGCAACAAGCTCGATGGCACGAAGGCCAGCGCGATCCAGATCAGGCGCTGCGTCCAAGCGCTGGAGGAACCCGGTGTCTGCAATTTCGCGCCGGGCGCTGTTTGTCCGTCGGTCCTCGACAAGGCCACGCCCAGCACCGCGAGGACGGCGATGAACGCGCCATAACCAAACGCCCACGCCCTCGCCTGCCCGGCGAGCGTCAGCGTCGGCTCGAACAGGATCGGGAACGCCAGCAGCGCCAGCAGACTGCCGGAGTTGCTGGCGGCATAGAGAAAATAGGGATCATCGCTCTGACGATGGCCGCTGCGCGCAAACCAGGCTTGCACAAGCGGCGCGGACGCGGCGAGTGCGAAGAACGGCCAGCCGACCGAGAGTGCCAACAGACCGATCAACCAGGGGATCGGCGAACCGCTCGTCGGCGGGATCAGTGTGCGCGCAACGGCGAACGGAAGAAAGAGCAGACCGCCCGCGATGACGGCGCCGTGAATGGCGATCTGCGTGCGAAGGCCGGCAACGCGTTGCGTCAGGAGATGGGAGTAGCCGTAGCCCGCGAGCAGCACGAGCTGAAAGAACATCATCGCCGTGTTCCAAACGGAGGGCGATCCGCCGAGAAGCGGCAATACCATCTTCGAGAAGAGCGGCTGCACCCAGAAGAGCAGGAACGCGCTGAGGAAAATCGCCGCGCCGAATATGCCTTTTGGCATGGAGTCTCCGCCCGCCTCGACCGCCCAAGCCGACGGCACTTTCGAAGACGTTAAACGGCCAATTGCTAAATTTGATTTACCAACCGGCGGTCTCGGCTGAGCGCTACCAACTCCCGCCGTCGACCCGAATGACCTGCCCGGTCGTATAGGATGAGGCGTCGCTAGCGAGATAGAGCGCGGTGCCGACGATCTCTTCCGGCTCGCCGAAGCGCTTCAAGCCGAGCGCGTTCTTCGCCGCCTCGTTCTCGCGCCACACGGTCGAGACGTCGGTAAGGAAGGGTCCTGGCGCGATGCAGTTGACGCGCACCTTCGGCGCGAAGGCCTTGGCGAGCGCGACCGTCATCACGCCGATCGCCGCCTTGGCGCCGCCATAAGGAATGGTGTGCGGCATCGCCAGGAACGCGGCCGTGCTCGACAGATTGATGATCACGCCGCCATCGCCCTTGACCATGCGCTCGCCGATGAGCGACGAGAGCCGGAACGGTCCCTTGAAGTTCACATCGACGATCTTGTCGAACAGGTCCTCGCTCGTCTCGGACAACGATGGCGCCAGCGGCGACATTCCAGCATTGTTGACGAGGATGTCGACGCGGCCGAAATGCCGGTAGGCGGCGTCGGCGAGTGCGTCGTTGTCGCTCCATTTGCCGACATGCGTGGCGAAGGGAAATGCGCGGCGGCCGAGCGCCTCGACATCCTTCGCCACAACCTGACAAGCCTCGAGCTTGCGGCTTGCGATCACCACGTCGGCTCCGGCCTTCGCGAAAGCCAGCACCATCTGACGGCCGAGACCGCGCGAACCGCCAGTAACAACGGCGATCTTGTTCGAGAGGTCGAAGAGACTGGACGCCATTGCTTTCCCACTCCGTCAGGGCCGGCCTTGTGGCAGCCATCCATCTGACTAAAAGAGTCCTCCGCGCGCAAGCCGACAAGAAAGAAGCATGATGTCCGCTCAAGACGGCATGCGGGCAAGTTCGGCAGAACGCATCTCGGCGAGCTTTTCCGCCGCCGCCCGCTCGCTGGCGCGCAGCTTCACGCTCTCGCTCTTGAGCTGGCCGCACGCCGCCATGATGTCGCGCCCGCGCGGCGTGCGCACCGGCGAGGCATAGCCCGCGCGATTGACGATCTCGGCGAACTTTTCGATCTGTTCCCAATCCGAGCATTCATAGGGCGCGCCCGGCCAGGGATTGAAGGGGATGAGATTGATCTTCGCCGGAATGCCGCGGATCGCGCGCACGAGCTCGCGCGCGTCGGCGAGGGAATCGTTCACGCCCTTGAGCATCACATATTCGAAGGTGATGCGCCGCGCGTTCGAGACGCCGGGATAGCTGCGGCAGGCTTCGAGCAATTCCTTCAGAGGGTATTTCTTGTTGATCGGCACGATGACGTCGCGGATTTCGTCGCGCGCCGAGTGCAGCGAAATGGCAAGCGAGCAGCCGATCTCGTGGCCCGCGCGGGCGATCATCGGAACGACTCCCGCGGTCGAAAGCGTAACGCGGCGCTTGGAGAATGCGAGGCCATCGCCGTCGCTCACAAGCGCCATCGCCTGCTTGACGTTGTCGAAATTGTAGAGCGGCTCGCCCATGCCCATCAGCACGACATTGGTGACGCGCCGATTCTCTTTCGTCGATGGCCAGTCGCCCAGCGCCTCGCGCGCGATCATCACCTGCCCGATGATCTCCTCTGGCGTGAGGTTGCGCACGAGTTTCTGCGTGCCGGTGTGACAGAAGCGGCAATTTAGGGTGCAGCCGACCTGCGAGGAGATGCACAAGGTTCCCCTGCCCGGCTCCGGAATGAACACGGTTTCGAATTCGATGCCGGGATCGGTGCGGAGCAGCCATTTGCGCGTTCCGTCGTTGGAGATTTGTTCCGTCATCACCTGCGGACGCTCGAGGACGAAGCGCGCCGCCATCTCGGCGCGAAAATCCTTCGCAAGATTCGTCATGGCGCCGAACTCGCGCGCGCCGTGGACATAAATCCAGTTCCACAGTTGGCGCGTGCGCATCTGCGCCGCTTTTTCAGGCACGCCGCCGGCGATCAGCGCCGCATGCATTTCGGCCGGCGAAAGGCCGATGAGGTTGGTCCGTTCCGTCATCTCGCTAATCTTACCACGCGCCGGGGACGGCACGACCAATTCGTGTCACATGCCGCAGGCTTCGTGGATCTTCTGCAGCGCGTCCGAGAGTCCGGCAAGCGAATAGGTGTCGCGGGTGACGGTGCCGCGCTGGGACGTACCGGTGACGACCAGCTGCTTGCTCTTCTTCATCGCTTCGATCATGCGCACTTCATCGGCGCGTTCACGTACCCAGGCGGCGCCGGCGCCGGCGTCGTTCTTGGCGAACATCTCGAACTTGGCACCGCCGACCTGCGCCGAAACGGTCGTGCCGTCCTTGTAGAGATAGCCTGGGACGGCTTCCGGTTCGGACTTGGTCTTGGGCTTGCGGCCCGGCCAATCCGTGATGATGAAATAGATCGGATCGCGTTTCGCCTTCTTGGGATCGCTCGACACCGGTTTCGCCAGCGCATAGCAGATTTTCGACCCGCCGCTACCGGTCGTGAAAGCCGACCAGTCCTTGTTCACGCCCAAAAGCGTGGCCGGCTCCGCGGCAGCCGCAGTACCGAGCGCCGACGCCGCAAAGGCGCCCGCGAGCAACAGACGCGACACAAGACGAGCACGAATCATCATCGGCCACCCAACTCCCCGCTCCGGCCCAGTCACACTAGCGCCGCACACCCGCCCAAATCCACCTCGGTGCGGGCGGCACAATAGGGGCCGGACCGCATCCCGTCCATCGACCGGAATCCCGTTTTGGTACTTACGCGGACGCCATGGCGACGTGAATCGCCTCTTCGACATCGCGCAGGCGATCCTTGCCGAAGAAGATTTCCTCGCCCACGAAGAATGTCGGAATCCCGAATGCGCCGCGAACGACCGCATCCTCGGTGTTGGCGATGAGCGCAGCCTTCACATCGGGCGCCTGAGCACGCTCGAGCAGTGCCGGGTCAATGCCGGACTCGACAAGCGCCGCCTTCACGACCTGCGGATCGTCCATCTTCTTGGGCGCAATCCACATGTGATGAAAGACGGCGTCCATGATGCGGGGAAGGATACCCTCGCTCTGAGCGGCGACCGCCATGCGCATCAGATTGAGCGTGTTGACGGGAAAGAATGGATTGAACTTAAAGTCCGAGATTCCGTGACTGCGGATGAAGCGCTGGGTCTCCAGCTGTTCGTAGGCAAGCTTGTTCTTGATGTGCCCGAACGCCTGCATCGGCGACTGGTTTCCCGTCGCCTTGAAGATGCCGCCGAGCAAAACGGGCTTGTAGACGAATTTCACGCCCGTGCGCTTTTCGATATGCGGGATGACACGATGGGCAAGAAAGGCATTGGGACTGCCGAAATCGAAGAGGAACTCCGCTTTGACGCTCATCACCAGGTCTCTCCATAGGGCCGCACATCGAGCTCGAACGTCCAGGCGTCGCGCGTCTGGGTGTGCAGATACCAGTAGGCGTTGGCGATCGACTCCGGGTTCATCAGCTGATCGGGCTTGAGGTCCGAAAGCGCCGCCTCGCCGCCGCGCGCCTTGATGCGGTCGCGCACGAAAGCCGTGTCGACGCCCGCATCGATGATCAGATGCGCGACATGGATATTCTGAGGACCAAGCTCGCGCGCCATGCTCTGCGCGACGGCTCTGAGCCCGAACTTGGCGCTGGCGAATGCGGCATAGCCCTTGCCGCCGCGCAGCGACGCCGTCGCGCCCGTGAAGAGGATCGTGCCTTTGCCGCGCGCCAGCATGAGCCGCGCCGCCTCGCGCCCGGTGAGAAATCCGCCATAGCAGGCCATCTCCCAGACTTTGCGAAACACGCGTTCGGTCGTGTCCAGGACGGGAAAATTCACATTGGCGCCGGGATTGAAGACGCAAACCTCAAGCGGCGCATGGCCATCGGCTTCTTGGAGGAAGTGGGTGATCTGCTCCTCGCTGCGCGCGTCAAGTCCGCGCGCCTCCAAGCGACCGCCGCGCGCTTCGATATCCGACTTGAGCGCGGAAAGCTTCTCCGCGGTGCGGCGTCCGGCGAAAACGGTAAAGCCTTCGGCGGCGAATTTCCGGGCGATGGCGGAGCCGATGAAATCGCCGGCGCCCACGACGGCCGCAGTGGCGTTGCGAGGTGGCATGGCGAACCTTTCCATCCGTTAGATAGTGACGCTACTCCCGAAGGCCATAGCCGGTCGAATAGAGCCGCCAGACAATCAGGCCCAGCAGGGAGAGAAGTCCAAGGGTCAGCGCGGCGCCGAGACCCTCCGGCGCTTCGTTGAATCCCATCATTGCGTAGCGAAGTCCGTTGATGAAATAGAAGAAGGGGTTGCCCAAGGCGAGCCAGCGCAGCCACGGCGGCAACATATTCACGGTGTTGAACACGCCTCCCACCATCGAGAGCGGCGCGATGAAGAAGACGATGAGCACGTTGAGCTGCTCGAAGGTTTTCGCCCAAAGCCCGATGATGATGCCGAAGAGGCCGAAGATAGCCGACACGCCGATGACCCAGAATAAAAAGCCGCCGATCGACTGGATCGACGTCGCCCCGAACGCCACCCCCATGACGAGGATTCCGATCGCGGTCACCGTCGAGCGCATCACCACGACGGTCAGCGAGCCCAGGATCATCTCGACATAGGACAGCGGCGCAACCAGCGTCTCCTCGACATAGCGCTGGAAGCGGGAAAAATAGATCGCGTTCGACGCCTGCAGGAATGAAGCGTTGACGATGTTCATCATCAGAATGCCCGGCAGCACGAAGACCAGGTATTTGTGGTTTCCGATCGTTGGCATGCGGCCGCCGATGACGTAACCGAAGATGAAAATGAAGAGTAGCGCCGAAATCCACGGCGCAATGAAGGCCTGGATCGGCACGCGCATCATTCGCGAAAGCTCGCGCCGCACGATGGTCCAAAGCCCGATCCAGTTGATGCCGAGCCGCTTCATCGTGCGCCCACATGATCCGGTTCGGCCCCGGTCGCGGAAAGGTAGGCCGCCTCGATGCCGCCGGAGGCTTTGACCATCTGGTCCTTGGTGCCCTCCCTGACGATCAGTCCCTTGTTCACGATCGCGACCGTACGGCAGAGGCGTTCGATTTCCTCCAGATAGTGCGAGGTGAGCAGGATCGTCTTTCCGTCTGCATTGATTTGCTGCAGATAGCGCCACAAGACGCGGCGCAACTCGACATCCACGCCGGCCGTCGGCTCATCGAGCACGATCAGCTTGGGGTCGTTGACGAGCGCTCGGGCGAGCACCACGCGGCGCTTGAGCCCTCCGGAGAGTTCGCGAAAAGCCTTCTTTTGATGTGCCACGAGATCGAAGCGTTCCATCAGCATGTCGATCTGCGACTTCCGTGCCGCCGCGCTCATGCCGAAATAGCCGCCCATCCAGTCGACGATGTTGCGCGGCGTCGCGAATGGGTCGACGTTGAATTCCTGCGGACAGAGCCCGACGAGCCGCCTCGCCTCGCGATAATTCTTGACCGCATCGACGCCGAAGATCTCGATTTTGCCCGATGTCGGCGTCGCGATACCCGTCAAGCAATGGATCGTCGTCGACTTGCCGGCGCCATTGGGTCCGAGAAAGCCGAAGAAATCGCCGGGATTTATCGTAAGCGAAATGTCTTCGACCGCGACTGTGCCGGTGCGATAGACCTTGCGCAGATGTGAGATGGAAATGGCTGGTGTCATGCGTGGCCGGACTATACAGGGCGAAGATGCGTTGTCACTTGCGCGAGCGGACGATCGGCGCGCCCCATTTG
The DNA here is from genome assembly GCA_035536115.1 of Rhizomicrobium sp. GTDB lineage: Bacteria > Pseudomonadota > Alphaproteobacteria > Micropepsales > Micropepsaceae > Rhizomicrobium. Next base: position 21,392 of record DATLOU010000105.1, on the reverse strand, counting down.
TGCTGTGGGGGTATTTCCGGCAGCGCTCCACCTGGCGCAATCGGGCGGCTGCCATAGCCGCCAGTGCTGATCAACCGGTCGTAAAGCACGATAGCGCCCGCCGTTCCGACATTGATGGAAAAACGCGTCGGAATTTTCACGACGAATTCGCAGCGCGCCAGGACCTGCGACGAAAGCGACATGCGTTCGGCGCCGAACACGTATGCGGCGCGCGTGGGATGGCGAAAGCGCGGCAGTTCGACCGCATCGTTGGTGATCTCCACCCCGACGAGGCGGCAGCCCGAGGGCAGTCTGAACTCCTCGGCGTTTGCGTAAGCATAAAGCGGGATCGCGCCTTCCGTCCTGGATGTATCGGACTGGGCCTCGGAGAGTTTTACGCGCGCATTGATCGTGAAAAAGAAGCTTGCGCCGAACGCGTTGGCGGTGCGCATAAGATTGCCAAGATTCATCGGCTTCGAGATGCCGTCGACGCCGACAGCGAAATAACCGCGCATGGCCAAATGCCTGCTTTGTGATCCCGGATGGACGCGATAGCGTCGGATACCGGCGATGACAAGAGTTCTTGCATGACGAATCCGGTTCTGGTCGAGATCACCCGTGGCGAGATGGTCGAAAGCGTCCATCGCGGTTCGATTGCAGTCCTTGATGCGGAAGGGTCTGTAAAACTCGCGCTCGGCGATATCGAAACGCCGGTCTTTTCGCGCTCGTCGCTCAAGCCCTTGCAGGCGCTTCCGCTCGTCGAGTCCGGAGCGGCGGATGCGTTCGGCCTCGGCGACGAAGAGCTCGCGCTCGCCTGTGCCTCGCACTCGGGCGAGCCGATGCACATCGCGCGGATCGCCGCCTGGTTGGAGCGACTTGGTCTTGGCGAGAGCGATCTCGCCTGCGGCGCGCATCCGTCGCGCTACGAACCGGTCGCCGAAGCGATGATCCGGCGTGGCGAGAAGCCGACGCGCCTTTTCAACAACTGTTCGGGAAAGCACGCCGGCTTTCTCAGCGTGGCGCGCCACTGGGATATCGCGACGAAAGGCTATGAGTCCGTGAGCCATCCCGTGCAGCAAGAAGTCGCGAAGACTCTGCGTGAACTCAGCGACGCAAAGGAACTCGCTTTCGGCATCGACGGCTGCGCGGCGCCGAACTATGCGCTGTCGCTTAGAGAATTCGCGCGCGCCGCCGCGCGCATGGCGGCGCCGGACGGTTTGTCGAAAGAGCGCGCAGTGGCCTCCCGGCGCCTGCTCGCAGCGATGATTGCGCATCCCGAACTTGTCTCAGGTACCGGACGCGTCTGTGCCACGCTGATGCGCGCTTGCCGCGGCCGCGCGGCCGTCAAGGCGGGTGCGGAAGGTTTCTATGCGGCTTGGGTACCGGAAATGAGCTTCGGTGTCGCGATCAAGATCGACGATGGCGCGGGGCGTGCCGCGGAAACCGCGATTGCCGCGACGCTCGATGCTCTCAAGCTCCTCGATGCAAGTGAGCCGGCGCGAAGCATCCTGCGCGCGCCGGTCTTCAATACGCGCGGCACCGTCGTTGGCGAGCGCCGCCCCGCGGCCGCGCTCGCCAAGCTGACGCTGGCTTGAGTTCAGTACCCCGTGTGCTTGTCGCTCTTGACCGGCGCGGTATAGGGGGTGATCGAAGTGATCGCGCAGCGGCCCGAGATGCCGTTGTTGGGCGTGATCACGATGTCGCCTTTTTCCACGCAGCTGATGCGCAAGGCGCCCGGCGACTTGATGATGAGCCGCTGGTGATAGGTGAAATCCTGGCAAGTGCCGATCAGCTTCACCATGAACTTTTGATGGCGATAGTTCTCGAGAATCAAAGTCCTGTCGTCGAGATTGTTCCAGTTGTAGATGTCGTCGTGCCGAATGCAGCTGTTGCCGGCCGAAGCAGAAGCAGACGTGGCCGTGAGAACTGCAATGCCGGCCAGGGCCATGAAAAGTTTGCGCATACCTAAACGTCCTTCAACGAGTCTGCCCTCCACCAGCTATTATACTCGAATCCCGCGCTTTTGGTTCCGCGAATCCTGCTTTGACCGGGCGCGTCCTTCCCGTAAGGTCTTGCCCGATCTCGCTATCAAGACATCGTGACATTTGGGGAGTAACGCCATGAAAGCCATGCTTTGCACGCACTATGGACCGCCGGAGGAAATGGAGCTGAGGGAGCTACCCTCTCCGACGCCGGGCAAGAACCAGGTCCTGATCGCGGTCAAGGCCTGCGGCGTGAACTTCCCGGATGTGCTCATGCTGGCCGACAAATATCAGTTCAAGCCGCCGCTTCCCTTTCCGCCCGGCGGTGAAGTGGCCGGCGTCGTCACGGCGCTGGGCGAAGGCGTGAGCAATCCGAAGGTTGGCGACCGTGTCGCGGTCTCGGTCGGCAACGGCGGGTTCGCGGAGGAGGTGCTGGCCGACGCCCGCCGCTGCGTTCCAATGCCGGCGAATGTGAATTTCGACGTCGCATCGGCCTTCATCGTGACCTACGGCACGTCCTATCACGCGCTGAAGGATCGGGCGCGCCTTAAAGCGGGCGAAACGCTGGTCGTGCTCGGTGCGGCCGGAGGCGTCGGCCTCTCGGCGGTGGAGATCGGCGCCGCGATGGGCGCGAAGGTGATTGCCGGAGCCTCGTCCCAGGAGAAAGTCGATCTCGCGATGAAGCATGGCGCGAGTGCCGGCTTCGTGTATCCGAGACTGCCGCTGACGCGTGACCAGCAGAAGGCGATGTCCGACAAGATCAAGGAACTGACCGGCGGCCTGGGCGCGGACGTTTTGTACGATCCGGTCGGCGACCAGTACTCCGAGCCCGCGCTGCGGGCGATGAATTGGGAGGGACGTTATCTCGTGATCGGCTTCGCCGCCGGCGAGATTCCGAAAATCCCGCTGAACCTGACGCTGCTCAAGGGCTGCGATATCCAGGGCGTCTTCTGGGGCGCGTCGACGCAACGCGATCCCAAACGCGCGAACGAAAGCCTGCACGAAATCATGCAGATGATCGCCGAGGGCAAGCTGCACCCCAACGTGTCCGCGAAATTTCCGCTGGCGGATGCCGGAAAATCGATCCGTATGCTGATGGATCGCAAGGCAATGGGCAAAGTCGTCGTGACGATGTAGTCCGCCTGCCCTCGTCCTTCGGCAGGTTCAGGATGAGGGAATAGGCTGGAACCTCATCCTGAGCCTGCCGAAGGAGGAGCTTGTCGAAGGATGAGCGGGCGCCTCACAGTGCCGACCACACCATCAGCGCGACAGCGAGGGCCATCAGCGCCGTCGAAAGCCAACCGAGCGATTTGAGCCAGGCGGGCAGCGCCACGCTGGGTCCCTTCCGCGAAATCAGGATCATCATCACCGCCATGATCGGCACGGCGACAACGCCGTTGATGACGGCCGCCCAGAACAGCATCGCAATCGGATCCATCTTGGTCAGCGTCAGGCCGGCGCCGGCGAGCGTCGCCGCGCTGACGATGGCGTAAAAGCCGATGGCACGGTTGGCCGGGAGTTCGAGGCTTCCACGCAAGTGAAACGTTTCCGCGACCGCATAGGCTGCCGAACCGGCCAACACGGGCACTGCGAGCAAACCCGTCCCGATGATGCCGGCCGAGAAGAGCGCGAAGGTGAAAAATCCCGCAATCGGACGCAGCGCTTCGGCGGCCTGTGCGGCGGTCGTGATCTTAGTCAGGCCGTGGGCGTGCAGCGTGGCCGCGGTGGTGACGATGATGAAGAAGGCGACGAGATTGGAGACGATCATGCCCGTCCAGGTATCGCGCGCGATGTGGCGGAATGCGGTCGGGCTGAGCGGTGTGGCAGCCTTGCGCCGTCGGCGATAGCTCAAACGCGATTCCTCTGCCTCCTGCGAAGCCTGCCAGAAAAACAAGTAGGGGCTGATGGTGGTGCCGAAGACGGCGACGATGGTGAGCAGCATGTTGCGGTCGAGGGAGACCTGCGGCAGCAGCGTCGCGCGCAAGACCTGAACCCACGGCACTTGGATGCTGAACGCGGCAGCGACGTAGACGAATAGAACGAGTGTCAGGAACTTCAGATAGCCGACATAACGGTGATAGGGCACGATGATTTCAGCGGCGAGACAAGCAAATCCGAACGCCAGAGCATAGACAAGCGCGGGACCGCCGATGACGAGCCGAAGGCCGGCGCCCATCGCCGCGAGATCGGCCGCGATGTTGAGCGTGTTGGCGGCGAGGAGCAGCGCGACAATGAAGTAAAGCACGGCCGCCGGCATCTGCTGGGCGATGTTTCGCGCCAGGCCCGCACGCGTGTCCCAGCCGATACAGGCGCTGATGATCTGAATTGCCGCCATGAACGGCAACGTGAGCAGCATCGTCCAAGTGAGCGCATAGCCGAACTGCGCCCCCGCCTGGGAATATGTCGCAATGCCGCTCGGATCGTCATCCGCCGCACCGGTGATGAGGCCGGGGCCGAGTGCGCTCCACAGTCTTCGCAAGTTCGAAGGTTCGCCTGCCACCCGCTCTCCGATTCGCCTTGTACGATGAACAACGAGTAACCTACCTTTTCGTTGCGGCAAAAAGGGGACGGGCCATGTCCATTTTGGGGTGGATTGTGTTCGGGGCGATCACCGGGTTCATCGCCAGCAAGATCGTCAACCGGCGCGGCTCGGGTTGCATCGTCAACATCGTGCTCGGCCTCGTGGGAGCACTCGTCGGCGGCGCGATCTTTCGCGGTATCACCACCTTCGACGTCTTCCGCTTCAATCCGACGTCGATGTTGATCGCGATACTCGGCGCGGTCATCGTGCTCTTTCTTTGGCACGCGATTTCGGGCCGCAGGCCGATGTGAAAGTGCTGTCGGCGCACCCTCATCCTTCGACAAGCTCAGGATGAGGGGGAGAATTGGCCTTCAAGACTTGTGAACGTAGATCTCCCCGCCGCTCTGCTTGAACTCCTCGGCCTTCTTCGCCAGCGCGGCGCGGATTTCAGTGCTTGAGAGCGAATCATTCTGCCCGCGCGCGGCATCGCGCACCTCCTGGCTGATCTTCATCGAGCAGAATTTCGGACCGCACATCGAGCAGAAATGCGCCACCTTGGCGCCCTCAGCGGGAAGCGTCTCGTCATGGAACGTCTCCGCCGTTTCCGGATCGAGCGCGAGCGCGAACTGATCACGCCAACGGAACTCGAAGCGCGCCTTGCTCATCGCATCGTCCCAGATGCGCGCCGCGGGGTGCCCCTTGGCGAGATCGGCGGCGTGCGCGGCGATGCGATAGGCGATGACGCCTGCCTTCACGTCGTCGCGGTCGGGAAGTCCGAGATGCTCCTTCGGCGTGACGTAGCAGAGCATCGCCGTTCCGAACCAGCCGATCATCGCCGCGCCGATGGCGGACGTGATGTGGTCATAGCCGGGCGCAACATCGGTGGTGAGCGGGCCCAGCGTATAAAATGGAGCCTCGTCGCACGCCTTCAGCTGGCGGTCCATATTCTCCTTGATCTTGTGCATCGGCACATGACCCGGACCCTCGATCATCACCTGCACATCGTGGCGCTGGGCGATTTTGTTGAGCTCGCCCAGCGTGTCGAGCTCGGCGAACTGCGCAGCATCATTGGCGTCGGCGATAGAGCCGGGGCGAAGACCATCGCCGAGCGAGAATGACACGTCGTACTGCTTCAGGAGCTCGCAGATCTCCTCGAAATGCGTGTAGAGGAAATTCTCCTGATGATGCGCGAGACACCATTTGGCGAGGATAGAGCCGCCGCGCGAAACGATGCCTGTAACACGCTCCGCCGTCAGCGGAATATGCGCTAGCCGAACGCCGGCATGAACGGTGAAATAGTCGACGCCCTGCTCGCACTGCTCCACAAGCGTGTCGCGGTAGATCTCCCAGGTGAGTTCTTCGGCCACGCCTCCGACCTTCTCAAGCGCCTGGTAGATCGGAACGGTGCCGATGGGAACGGGCGAATTGCGGATGATCCATTCGCGGATCGAATGGATGTGACGGCCCGTCGAGAGGTCCATCACGGTGTCGCCGCCCCAGCGGATGGACCAGACGAGCTTTTCCACTTCCTCGGCCACGCCGGAGGTGACGATGGAGTTGCCGATATTGGCGTTGACCTTGGTGAGGAAATTGCGGCCGATGATCATCGGCTCGGTCTCGGGATGATTAATGTTGGCCGGAATGATGGCGCGGCCACGCGCCAACTCGTCGCGCACGAATTCGGGCGTGATCGCGTCCGGGATCGAGGCGCCGAACGAGTTGCCCTCGGCGAGCGCGGAACGCCCGAGATTCTCGCGCGCGGCGATGAACATCATCTCCTCGGTGATGATGCCCTTGCGTGCATAGTGCAGTTGGCTGACGTTGCGCCCGGGCCTGGCACGCAAAGGCTGGCGCCCGGCGCGGTCGAACTGCGGCACCGACAAAAGCTCGCCGCGCTTCAACCCATCATCCTCGGGCCGGCGCGCGCGGCCTTGATAGTCTTCGACGTCGCCGCGCGCCAGAATCCACTCGCGGCGGCGCGGTCGAAGTCCCTTTTCGATATCGATTTTGATTGAGTCGTCCGTATACGGACCGGACGTGTCGTAGAGCCGGACGGGCGCTTCGCCGCCGCTGAGCGCCACTTCGCGGAATGGAACGCCGTCAACGAACACCTTCTTCGAACCCGGCAAGGGTCCGCGCGTGATGTCTGTCACAGTCTTGGAGTTGAGGATGGGTTTGTTCATGTGCCTCTCCCTACACCGGTACTAGCCGGATCAGGTTCAAAGGGATTCGCCCAATTGCGATCTCAGCCCTTGCGGGCACCCCTGGGATGGATGCGATGATGGTCTCAAGCAGGCCGGGTTTCAAGCTTGCAACCAGCATGAAGTGAACGCATGGCCACTACGATTCGGCGCGCGACGCCCCAGGATGCCCCCCAAGCGGCCGAGGTTTTTCTCGCCTCGCGGGCGACGATGACATATCTGCCCCATCTCCACACCGACGAAGAGACGCGGAACTTCATTCGCCGCGTCGTGAACGAAGCGGAAACCTGGGTTGCCGATCGCGACGGCGATGTGGTGGGCTTCGCCGTCATTCATGACGGTTGGCTGCATCATCTCTACGTCCACCCTTCACGCTTTAACACCAATACGGGCGGCAGGCTGTTCGAACAGGTGTGCAAGGAACATCCGGAAGGCTTTCAGCTCTGGGCCTTTCAGCAGAATACCGGAGCGAGACGCTTTTATGAGCGACACGGTTGCGCGTTGGTGCGCCTGACGAATGGCGCCGATAACGAAGAAAAGCTTCCCGATGCACTCCATGTCTGGCCAGCTAAGATAACACGGTGAGTGTCATGAATGATTCCGTGTCCAAACCCGTTCGCAAGGACATTCGCCGCGCGCCGCCACTAGGCGCAGTGGCGCTTGGTGCGTTCGCGCTCGGTGCGGCAGCAATCGGTTTTCTCGCCATCGGCAATCTTGTGATCGGGCGTCTCGCGATCGGACGGGCGCGCGTGCGCGATCTCGAAATCGATCGGCTCACGGTGCGGACGCTGAGAGTGCTCGACAAGAATTCGTGAACTTCACGATGCCGCGAAGGCGCGGAACTCCGAGATGACGCCCTTCACGGCCGCCGCCACGATCTTCTCGCCGGCCTCGACGGTCGCTTGCGACGGATCGGAGCCGATGCGCCCGTCGGGAAAACGGCGGCGATAATCTTCCGCATCGTAGATGGGCCCGTTGGGCGCGATCTTGGGCGTCATCACGACGCGCTTGATCGCCTCGGGATAGCCAAAATACGTGACCGACACTTCGGATGGCGTGGCATGGCTGCCCTCGCCCACCGGGAAGAGCTGCTTGCAGAGATCGTTGACGCCTGGAAGTTCCCACCAGTTGCGCAGCGTGCAGCGCAAGGGGGGACGATTGGAGCGCGAGTCGTTGAACGTGATGCCGTGATACATCTCGGAGAATGCGGCCGTGATCGTTGCGATGTTGCCGCCGTGCCCGTTCAGCCAATAGATGCGCTCGAAGCCGTGGCGGGTGAGCGACTGTGCCCAGTCGGTCATGGCGGCGATCATCGTCGAAGGCCGAAGCGTGATCGTGCCCGAGAATGCCATATGATGCTGCGCTTGACCGACATTGAACGTTGGCCCGACAAGAATTCCGGCCTCGTCGCCGGCGCGCCTGCCGATGATTTCAGGACAGAGAGCATCCGTGCCCAACAGGCCGTTCGGGCCATGCTGTTCAGTCGAACCGATCGGGATCAGGATCGCCTTTGACTTGGCGAGATAGGCCTCGACTTCCGGCCAGGATGAAAGATGGAGCTGCATGGCCTTGTGTAGCAGCGGCCTCAACCACGCTCAAGCAGCGCTGCCGATCGACGTGCTCAGCTTCTCAAGCGCTTTCTTCCAGGCAGCGCGCTCAGCCTCCACCGCGGCAGCGTCAGGCAGCTTGTTTGACTGTACAGTGATTTGCGATTTGCCGGGGCCCCTGGCAAGGAAACCGATCTCAAGGCGGCCATCCTTCTTCCACTTGCCGCGCCAATACTTGTCCTTTGTAACCGATGTCGCTTCGAACGATCCCTTTGGGAACCATTTCGCGCGTCCTGCAGTTGCCGCTGCAAACAATGTCGAGAGCTTCACGTCCACGGTCCGCGAGATGTTCACCGCGAATTCGCCGGAGCGCCTCTGGTTGACGGCGCGGATGCCGCGCGCGCGTTCGTAGGACACGGCGATCATCTGTCCCCACCAAGGTCCGACGTTCAACTTCGTGTAGAGGATCTTGACGATCGCTTTGTGATCTCGTTTCGCGGCCCCCGCCTTGTCGAGCGCCGTGAACCAGTAATCCCAGTCCTTGCCAGTCCTGGCTTTGACCGCGGCATCGGTCATGACCGGCGCACGCGCCGCCGCTTGCCCCTTTTTCGCCATGGCTTAATCTCCCCAGACGGCCATTCGACACCAAAACTTATTGCGAGGAAACCGTGCCGGAAGCGGCGGAGTAACTCATGACAGACACACATTTTCCGGTATCCAAAGACTGGCGCGAACGCGCGTTGATAGACCGCGAAAAATACGAGGCGATGTACGCCCGCTCCATCTCACATCCGGAGGAGTTCTGGCGCGAGCAGGCCAAGCGGCTTGACTGGATCAAGCGCTTCACCAAAGTGAAAAACGTCTCGTGGGATCCGGACAATCTCTACATCAAGTGGTTCGAGGACGGCACGCTGAACGTCTCGGCCAACTGCATCGACCGTCATCTTCCAAAGCGCGCCAAGCAGACGGCGATCATTTGGGAGGGCGATGATCCGAAGGACAGCCGCCACATCACATACGAAGAGCTGCACCGCGAGGTTTGCCGCTTCGCCAATGTGCTCAAGGCACACAACGTCAAGCGCGGCGACCGCGTCACGATCTATCTCCCTATGATCCCGGAAGCAGCCTACGCGATGCTGGCCTGTGCGCGTATTGGTGCCGTGCATTCGGTGGTGTTCGCCGGCTTCTCACCCGACAGCCTGGCCGGACGCATCCTCGATTGCGAAAGCACCATCGTGCTGACAGCCGACGAAGGGTTGCGCGGCGGCAAACCCATCGCTCTCAAGGTGAACACGGACCTCGCGCTTACGAGATGTCCCGATGTCAAGACCGTGATCGTGGTCCGGCGCACGGGCGCGGTCGAGTTGAAGCACAAGGGTCGCGATTACTACTATCACGAAGAGGCAGCCAAAGTTTCGGACGACTGTCCACCCGAAGAGATGAACGCGGAGGATCCGCTGTTCATCCTCTACACCTCAGGTTCGACCGGGAAACCGAAAGGCGTTTTGCACACGACCGGCGGCTACGCGCTCTACACTGCCTTCACCCATCAAACCGTGTTCGACTATCACGAAGGCGACATCTACTGGTGCACGGCGGACGTTGGTTGGGTCACGGGCCATAGCTACATCGTCTATGGACCGCTTGCGAACGGCGCCACGACGCTGATGTTCGAAGGCGTGCCGAACTATCCGACCAGCTCGCGGTTTTGGGAAGTGATCGACAAGCACAAGGTCAACACCTTCTACACGGCGCCGACCGCGTTGCGGGCGCTGATGCGCGAAGGTGACGGACCCGTGAAGAAGACGAGCCGCGCATCGCTGCGCCTGCTCGGCAGCGTCGGCGAGCCCATCAATCCGGAAGCCTGGCTTTGGTATCACCGCGTCGTCGGCGACGGCCGTTGCCCCATCGTCGACACTTGGTGGCAGACCGAAACCGGGGGGATCCTGATCTCGCCTCTACCCGGCGCTACCGATCTCAAGCCCGGCTCGGCGACAAAGCCGCTCTTCGGCATCGTGCCGCAATTGGTCGATGGTGACGGCAAGGTGCTCGAAGGTGCCACGAGCGGAAATCTCTGCCTGCTCGAATCCTGGCCAGGGCAGATGCGCACGGTCTACGGCGACCATCAGCGCTTCGTCGATACGTACTTCAGGACCTATCGCGGCAAGTATTTCACCGGCGATGGCTGCCGGCGCGACGAAGACGGCTACTACTGGATTACCGGTCGCGTCGACGACGTGATCAACGTCTCCGGCCATCGCCTGGGAACCGCGGAAGTGGAGAGTGCACTCGTCGGCAACACGCAAGTCGCAGAGGCCGCCGTGGTCGGCTTCCCGCATGAGATCAAGGGTCAAGGCATCTATGCGTATGTCACCTTGAAGCTCGGCGTGGCGCCGAGCGAAACCTTGAACACCGAACTGAAGCAATGGGTCGGCCGGCAGATCGGGCCCATCGCGCGGCCGGACGTCATCCAGTTCGCGCCTGGCCTGCCCAAGACCCGCTCGGGCAAGATCATGCGTCGCATCTTGCGTAAGATTGCCGAGGGCGACCTGGCAAACCTGGGCGACACGACGACGCTCGCGGATCCGAGTGTCGTCGCTGACCTGGTGAAGAATGCAAAGAAATAGATTATTGACCGCTTGGTTTCGGCACGACCGGCGGCTTGACCGTCAAATTCACCGAGGGCTGGGAATTCTGCATAGAAAGATGGCCACCGGTAAACATGAAGAAGCCGAAGACCGCCACGACCACAAGAAGTCCGCCGACGACGAAGGCGAGGAATGCGTTACCGCCGCTGCTGCCTGTATCGCTTGCCATGGCCAGCTCCACAATGAGTTCCGATCCTTAAAACGGTTCTGACGAAAAAGGGTTCCTTGTATTAAGGTGGCAAACAGGGAACCGGGAGGAACGACATGCTTAAATGGACAATCGGCGACGTCACGGTCACGCGCGTCGTCGAATTCGAGACCGCCGTGCCATACAGCGAGGAAGGCACCTTCCTAAAAGAGGCGACGCCGGAAACCTTGCGTTCGATGCCTTGGCTCTATCCGAACTTCGTTCAGGAAGACGGTTCGCTCAATCTTTCGATCCACGCGCTCCTTGTGGAAGCCAAGGGATTGAAGCTGGTCGTCGATACCTGTGTCGGCAATGACAAGCCACGCGGGCTGACGGGGGGCCGTCCGCTGCATCGGCCCTTCCTGGACCACATCGCCGAGGCCGGATTTCCACGCGAGAGCGTGAACACGGTCGTGTGCACGCATCTGCACGTTGATCATGTCGGCTGGAACACGATGCTGGAGAACGGCAAGTGGGTTCCTACCTTCCCGAACGCGCGCTACCTGATCGGGCGTCAGGAATATGAACACTGGATCAAAGACGAGGACGCTGAGCAGAAGCAGATCATGTCCGACTCGGTCGCTCCGATCTTCGAGTCGGGTCTGGCGCAGAAGGTGGAGATGAACCACCGGATCTCGCCGGAAATCCGGCTCATGCCCACGACCGGCCACACGCCCGGCCATGTCAGCGTGGTGATCGAATCGAAGGGCGAAACCGCCATCATCACCGGCGACATGATGCACCACCCCTCGCAGATCGGGCACCCGGAATGGTCACCGGCCTTCGACAGCGACAAAGAGGCCGCGCGCGTCACACGACGGGCGATGCTCAAGGATTGGGCAGACAAACCGATCCTGATCATCGGGACCCACTTCTCGGCGCCGACCGCCGGTCACATCAAGCGCGACGGGGACAGCTACAAGTTCGTAGTCTAGGCGAGAAAGCGCGCGTAAGCCTTTAACGCCTCTCGAATTTTGTCGGCATGAGCGTCATCGGAAGCGATCGCGGCCGCATCGGTCTGCGTGCCGAGGAGCGGCACTGTCAACATCGCGCTTTCGACGAGTTTGGCGGACATGGTCTCCAGGATGAGGCGCAGGGACGCCTGCATCGCCACGCCCCGCTCCGACGCATGGAACAGAGCGACGGGCTTACCGGGAAACACCTCGCTGCTGACCAGCCAGTCGAGCGCATTCTTGAGCGAGCCGGGGATCCCTCGCGCATATTCCGGCGAAGAGATCAGCAGGCCATCCGAAATGGCGATCTCGCCCCGCCAGAGCGCCACGGCCGATGGCAACGGCTCGACGTCGTGGTCCGGGTTGAAAGGCGGCAGGTCCGCCAGACCGTCGAAGGGATCGATGATCATGCCCTTAGGCACCAACCTGGCCGCCGCCTCCAGCAGGGCCTTGCTGGTCGAGGCCGACCGCAGGCTGCCGCAGACCGCAAGCAGGCGGATCACTTGGCGTAGTTGTCGAGAGCCGCGGCCATGTCGACATCGTTCTGCGTCACGCCGCCCGCGTCGTGGGTCGAGAGCGTGACCTCGACCTTGTTGTAGACGTTGGACCACTCGGGATGGTGATCCATCTTGTCGGCCAGGAGCGCGGCGCGTGTCATGAAGCCGAACGCCTCGTTGAAATTGGCGAATTCGAACTTGCGTGTGATGGCGTCGCGGCCGGCGACGGATTTCCACTTGCGGAGCTTTTTCAAAGCGGCGGCGCGTTCGGTGGGCGAGAGTTTCTTCATGGGACCTCCTTCAGCCTGTAGGCATGTTCGGCGCGATAGATGCTTCCATTGCCCGTTAGAAGGCTTGAATACAGAAGGAAGGCATCGACCGGAAATGTCCGGCTCGAATAAAGCGCGTGATCGGTCAGATAGTCCATGACATGACCCTGCTGCGTACCGCGCAAGCGCGCCAAGGTCACGTGCGGAAGGTAGCGCTGGCGATCCGATGCAAAGCCCACGCGCATGAGCGCCGTCTCGACCTTGCGCTGCAGATGCATCAAGGGCTCGCTCGGGCGCACGCCCGCCCAGAGTGCGGCCGGCCGCTTGCCGCCGAACTCGCCCACACCATGCAGTGCGAGCGAAAAGGCGGGCGCATCGATGCCAAACAGCGCATCGTGAACGGCGCTTGCCTCGCGCCCATCCACCTCGCCGATGAATCGCAACGTGAGATGAAGTTGCTCGCGCGTCTGCCAGCGCGCGCCGGGAACGCCCGTCTGCAGCCGGACGAGCGACTCTGCGACATCGTCGGGCAGCGGCAAGGCGACAAACAACCTTTGCATGGCTTCAGACTTTAGCGCTGAGCCGGCCGAGCGGCAGCGCGCGCCTGAAACCTAGCGCAACGAGCCCATAGGCAAGAGCGGCCGGCACAATCGCGGCCGCAAGCAGGATTTCCTTGCGAAAGTGCATCGCCTGCAAATGGCTGTCGGCGACCATGACTCCCAAGAGCGCCGCAGCTCCTGTCGCCGCCGCACCCAGCAGGATCGCAGGCAAAGCGCGGGTGAAATGCGTCTCGATCGTCAGCAGGTCGCGGCGCAACGCGAGCCACAAAAGCAGAGACACATTGGCCCACGATCCCAACGACGTGCCGAGCGCGACACCGACTGCACCGAGATGGAAACCCCACACCAGCACGATCTTCATCCCGATATTCACGGCGACCGCCAGAATCGTGGCCCGAACCGGCGTCGCCGTATCGCCGCGCGAATAGAAGGTGGCGGCAACGACCCTGACGAGCACGAACGCCGGCAGTCCGACGCCGTAGGCCGAGAGCGCGCCGGCGGAAATGTCAGCCGCCGAAATCGAGAAGGCGCCATGCGCGAACAGCGCGCGCATGATGGTCTGCGGCACGAGAAGGAACGCGGCGGCGAAAGGCAGTGTCAGAAAGAGACCGAGTGCTGCGGCGTTGTTCTGTGCCGCGTCCGCGCCCTTGCGATCGTTTTCCGCCACGCGGCGCGACATCTCCGGCAGCAAAACCGTCGCCAGCGCGATGCCAAGCGTGCCGAGCGGCAACTGGTTCACCCGGTCGGCGTAGTTGATCGCCGTCAGCACGCCGGCAGGAAGAAAACTGGCAATGATCGTATCGACGAAGAGGCCGATCTGCACACTCGCGGAGCCGAGCGTGGCGGCGCCGAGTGCCAGGAGGAACTCCTTCATCTGCGCGCTCCAGCGCGGCCAGGCGAGACGCAAGGAAAGGCCCGCGCGCGCGGCAGCCCATACGATGAAGAAGAGCTGCAGGAATCCGGCGAGCAAGACGCCCCAGGAGGCCGCATAGCCTGCGTTGGTGAAGTGTCGCGAGAGGAGCAGCGTTGCGATCACGGCGAGGTTGAGGAAGATCGACCAGAAAGCGGCGGCCGCGAACTTCTCATGCGCATTCAGCATCGCGGAGAGCTGCACTGCGACGACAGTCAGGATCAGGTAGGGAAAGGTGATACGCGAGAAGTCGACCGCGAGAGCGACCTGTCCTGCATGCTGAGAGAATCCCGGCGCCATGATCGCCACGATCTGCGGCATGAAGACGAGAGCAGCCAGAAGCAGCGCAAGTTGCGCTGCCATTTGCCAGGAAAAGACTCGGTCGGCGAATCGGAAGGCCGCGTCATCGCCCTCGCGTGTGCGAAGCGCCGCATAGCGCGGAATGAAGGCGACGTTGAAGGCGCCTTCCGCGAAGATGCCGCGAAAGCTGTTGGGCAGCCGCAAGGCGACGAAGTAGGCGTCGGACAAGAGCCCGTCGCCGAGGATCGCCGCCATCACGATGTTCTGGATGAAGCCGGCGATGCGCGAAAGAAGCGTGAAACCACCCACCGAAAGAAGCCGCCTGAGCATCTAGCGCTTCGCCTCCAGCACCAGGCGCTTCACATATGGCAGCATGCGGTCGGCGATGATCTTCACTCCGGCAGGATTGGGATGGATCCCGTCGGCCTGGTTGAGCTTGGGATCGGCGGCGACGCCATCCAGGATAAAGGGATAGAACAGCACATCGAACCGCTTGGCCAGCCGGGGATAGATCGCATCGAATTGCGCGTCGTATTCGGGTCCAAGATTGCGCGGCGCCTTCATCCCGGTCAGCAGAACGGCGACATGCGCGCTTTTAAGACGCGTGAGAATTGCCGCGAGATTCTTTTCCGTCTCGGCCGGCGCCTGCCCGCGAAGGGCATCGTTCGATCCGAGTTCGATAATCGCGGCCTGCGGGCGATCTGCGAGCGACCAGTCGAGTCGCGCTAGTCCGCCTGCGCTGGTGTCACCGGAGACTCCGGCGTTGATGAATTTCACATCGAGACCCGAAGCCTTAAGTCGCGCTTCGAGCACGGCTGTGAGATCGAGCCCCGGCGGAACGCCCAATCCCTGCGTCAGACTCGTTCCTAGCGCGAGAATCTTCACAGTCGCGGCATCCGCCGCGCTCACCGCCATGACGAATGCGGCGATCATGCTAAGCATGCGCTTGAAGAGGACGCCGTTCATCCCATATCGCCAGAGAGCTGCAGGGCCGAGTCACCGATGCACAATTCCGCACTCGCCATCAATTTGGAAGACGTCACGCTTACGCTGTCCAGCTTGGCTGGACCGGTCAGTATTCTGGCTGGCGTGTCGCTGCGCGTCGCCTCCGGAGAGACGGTCGCGCTTCTCGGCCCCTCGGGATCGGGGAAGTCGTCGCTCCTCATGGTGGCCGCCGGGCTCGAGACCGTAACGGCCGGGCGAATCCGAATTGCCGGTACCGACATCACATCGATGGGTGAGGATGGGCTCGCCCGCTTCCGACGCAATCATGTCGGCATCGTATTCCAGTCGTTTCATCTCATTCAGACCATGACGGCGCTGGAGAATGTCGCTGTTCCGCTCGAACTTGCGGGGGTGCAAGACGCGTTCGCACGTGCTGCGGCCGAACTCGAGGCGGTGGGACTGAGCGCGCGCCTGGATCACTATCCCGGTCAGCTGTCCGGCGGCGAGCAACAGCGCGTTGCGCTTGCGCGCGCCATCGCGCCGCGCCCGGCCGTGCTCTTCGCCGACGAGCCGACGGGAAATCTTGACGGTCAGACCGGCGCGGACATCGCCGATCTTCTGTTCGCACTCCACGAACGGACCAACGCGACGCTGTTTCTTGTCACCCACGAAGAGAGTCTAGCGAAACGTTGCGGACGAATCGTGCGGCTGAACGATGGCCGCATCGTGGCCGATGAACGTTCCGCATGAGGCGGATTAACCTCGCTCTTAGGCTGGCGCGCCGCGAAGTGCGCGGGCGTTTAAGCGGCTTTCGCATTTTCTTCGCCTGTCTCGTCCTCGGAGTCGCCGCCATTTCCGGCGTGGAATCGCTTAGCACAGCGTTCCTCACTGGGCTTGCCGAACAGGGCCGCACGCTCCTTGACGGGGATGTGGTGGTGCAACTTGTTCATCGCACCACGACCAAAACCGAGGGCGATTTTCTCGCCCGTCACGGACGGGTGTCTCGAACCGTCTCGCTTCGCGCCATGGCTTATGCCCTCAAGAGCGGCGCCGAAGCGGAACGTCAATTGGTCGAACTCAAGGCCGTCGACGGCGCCTATCCATTCTTTGGCGCAGTCGGGCTCGACCCGGTGCAGACACTTGCGCTTGCGCTCAGTTGTGACGGCCAAGTCTGCGGCGCGGTTGCCGAACAGACGCTGCTGGACCGTTTGCATCTTGCGCCAGGCGGGCTGCTGAAAATCGGCACGCAAGTCTTTCGCGTCAGAGCGGCGCTGAAAAGCGAGCCGGACAGGATTTCCGGAGGCTTCAGTCTCGGGCCTCACGTCATCATCGGCGATGATGGCCTGAAACGAACGGGGCTCGTCACGCTCGGGAGCCTTATCAACTACAACTATCACGTTGTGCTCGCGCCTGGCGAAACCATCGCCACGTTCAAGAACGAGGCAACCGCAGCCTTTCCCGACGGCGGCTGGGAGATTCGCGACCGCAACGATGCCGCGCCTGGCATCAGGAGGTTCGTAGAGCAGGTCACGAGTTTCCTGACACTCGTCGGTCTCACCGCATTGGCGGTTGGTGGCGTCGGCGCCGGCCAGGCAATCACAGCCTTTCTCGACCGTAAGAAGGAAGAGATCGCGACGTTCAAATCGCTCGGTGCGGATGGCGGCCTGATCTTCCTCATTTATTTTTTCCAGGTCATGGGGATCGCGCTGACCGCGGTCGTTTTGGGCGTGGTGATCGGCGCCCTTCTCCCATTTGCGGTGCAAGCCCTCTATAGCGACAAGATCCCCGCCCCGGCGCACTTCGCGCTCTATCCAAGACCGCTCCTGCTTGGGGCCGTCTTCGGGCTGCTCTCTGCCGTTGCCTTCTCCGTGCCGCCGCTCTCGCGCGCGCGCCTGATCGCACCTGCGAGCCTGTTCCGCGATATCGTGGCACCCGCTGACGCTCGCGGCGCCCTGCCTTATCTCGTTCTTGCGGCACTCGCCGCAGTCTTGGTCGTCGCCATCGCCCTCGTGCTTGCACCGTCGCCGATTTTCGCCATCGAGTTCCTCGGCGGGACCGCGGCAGGGCTTGCCGTGCTGCGCCTGATTGCGGAGGGCGTGCGCGCTATTCTCAAGCGACTGCCTCGCCCGCGCTCGCCGGCACCGCGCCTCGCCCTGGCGAATCTCACGCGTCCGGGCTCTGCAGCAGCGGGCGTCATCACGGCACTCGGGCTTGGCCTGACGCTGCTCGCAACCGTCTCGCTTCTCGATCGCACGATTTCGCGGCAAGTCGAGAACCGTCTCCCTGGCACAGCGCCCAGCTTCTTCTTCGTCGATATCCAGCCGGACGAGACGGCACGCTTCGACAAAACGGTCAAAAGCTTCGCTTCTGCCAAGAACTACAGGCGCACGCCCATGATCCGTGGACGGATTGTCGCGATCAAGGGCGTGCCGGCAAAGGACGCCGTCATCGCGCCTGGTGCAAGGTGGGCCGTTAATGGCGATCGCGGAATCACTTATGCCGCAACGCCGCCAGAAGGCAGCGTCATCACCCAAGGCCGTTGGTGGCCGGCCAACTATACCGGCGCGCCGCTCGTTTCGTTCGACCAGGCTTTAGCGGAGGGCATGAGCCTCAAACTCGGCGACCACCTGACGTTGAACGTGCTGGGGCGTGAAATCGACGCGACGATCGCGAGCTTTCGCAAGGTGGACTTTTCGACGGGAAACCAGAATTTCATCATCGTGATGTCGCCGGGGCTGATCGACCACGCGCCGCATTCCTTCCTGGCCACGGTTCGCGTCGCGCCCGGCGAGGAGGAACGACTTTTTCGCGCAGTAACGGATGCGTTTCCCAACATCTCGACGATCCGGGTGAAGGACGCAATCGCTGAGGTCAATGCGCTGCTGCAGGAGGTGGCGGCCGGCGTGCGCGCCGCGAGCTTGCTTACGATTTTGTCAGGGTTACTGGTGCTTGCCGGCGCCATCGCTGCAGGCAGCCGATCGCGCCTCTATGACGCGACAATCTTGAAGGTTCTTGGCGCAACACGACTGCGCATCGCAATCATTTACATTATCGAATATGGCGTGCTCGGTCTGCTCACAGGCGTACTGGCGCTTGCCATCGGCACTCTCGCGACCGACATCATCTGTCGAGAGGTGCTGGAAATGCCGCTCGACTTCGATTTTGGTGTCGCGGCGCTGACCGTTCTTGGCGGCGGCTTCGTAACCTTGCTTTTCGGCCTTGTCGGCGCCTGGACGGCGCTTTCCGCCCGCGCCGCGGCGCAATTGCGCAGTCCTTGATAAGGGGGGGCCGAAGCCCGATATTATGCACGAACCGGCCGTCTGCGCCGGAAAGGAGAATTCAAATGGCTGACTATGACAACCGGGCACTCCGCGGCCAGACGGGCGCTGTTGCCGGTATCGACGCCGGTCTGCGCAGTTACATGCTGCGAATCTACAACTACATGTTCGCGGGCCTGGCGCTCACCGGCGTCGCCGCGTTCGGCGCCTATCTCGCGGCCGTAACAAACAATCCTGGCGCGGCAGCCGCCCGCCTGCCCAACGGCGTTCTGCTGACGAGCTTCGGCGTGATGCTGTTCACGGGACCGCTGATGTGGATCCTGCTTCTGGCGTCGTTCGGCCTCGTCATGTTCCTCAGTTTCCGCATCAACAAGATGAGCGTGGGCGCGGCCCAGACCAGCTTCCTCGGTTATGCCGCGCTGGTCGGTGTGACGCTGGCATCCCTGTTCGTGGTCTACACCCAAACCAGCATTGCGCAGGTGTTCTTCATCACGGCCGCCACCTTCGGTGCGATGAGCCTTTGGGGTTATACGACGAAGACCGATCTGACCGGGTTCGGCTCGTTCCTCTTCATGGGCCTGATCGGCATCATCATCGCATCCCTCGTCAGCTTCTTCGTGCAGTCGACAATGCTGACCTGGGTCATCTCTGTCGCAGGCGTCCTGATCTTCACCGGTCTGACCGCCTATGACACGCAGTGGATCAAGAACAATTATGCGGAATCGGACGACGCCGCGACAGCCGGCAGGAAGGCGATCTTCGGCGCGCTCAAGCTGTATCTCGATTTCCTCAACCTGTTCCTGATGCTGCTTCGCCTGATGGGCAACCGCAGGTAACGCGCTTCCCAACGATCATCGAGGGCTCCGCTGGCGACAGCGGAGCCCTTTCTGCTTGTGGCCCGCGCCACCGCTGCTACGCTTCGCGCAACAACGGAGAGCAACATGTCCTTTGAAACGATCCTGTTCGACAAGCGCGAACATGTGGCGATCATCACCTTGAACCGACCCGATCGGCTCAACGCCATCTCCACCGATCTGCGTTCCGAGGTCGCGGCGGCGGTCAAGGATGCACACGACGACGACGGCATTCGCGCGCTCGTCATCACCGGCGTGGGCCGCGGTTTCTGCTCGGGAGCCGATCTGTCCGCTGTAGCATCGGGCGTACGGGGCACGCTCCCGGAACCGACAACTCAAGCGGGCAGACTGGATGAAGACGGCTGGGTCGGACGTTGGGCCAAGATGTTTCACCGCTTTGACAAGCCAGTCATCGCGGCCGTGAACGGCATCGCCGCAGGCGCCGGCATGAGCACGGCACTCGCGGCCGACCTGCGCGTCGGTTCGGAATTCGCGCGTTTCAAGACCGTATTCATCGAGCGCAGCCTGTCGCCGGATTCCGGCTTGAGCTATTTCCTGCCGCGCATCGTCGGTTATGCCCGCGCCGCCGATCTCATTTTCACCAGCCGAACCGTCGATGCTGAGGAGGCGTATCGCCTTGGCCTGCTCGACCGGTTGGTGGCGCACGATCGCCTGCTGGAAGAAGCCATCAAACTCGCCAATGAAATGACTCAATGGCCGCCCTTGGCGATGCGCATGTCGAAGCGCGTGTTGCAGCACAATTTCGAAGCCGATATCGATGATGCCATGCGCTATGAAACGGTCGGCCTCGCCATGGGCCGGCGCGCCAGCAACGACGCGAAGGAAGCAATGCTCGCGTTCAGCGAGAAGCGCAAACCGAAATACACCGGCAGCTGATCAGCCCTGAAACGCCAGCGCCTTCATGAGAGCCTTGTCGAACACGCGCAGGACTTGCGCAAGCTCATGGCCCCGTTTGAGCACGTGTCCGGAAGCGGAAATGACGGCATACATGCCCTGCTTGGCACGGAACTTCGGGCGCTTCTCGACCCTGAAGAGCGGCATCTCGCTGGTGCGGCGGAAAATAGAAAACACCGCGACTTCGTCAAGGAAGTCGATGGCATAGTCGCGCCATTCGCCGGCCGAGACCATGCGTCCGTAGAGGGTGAGGATGCGATTCAACTCGGCGCGCTCAAAGCGAACCTGTGCAGCCGAGAAGCCATGTCCGCCCGAATAACTCGTCCGCGCGGCGGGCGATTGGGCCGCGCGGAGAAACGCTATGGGTTCTTCCGCCATCGCGCGAAGTGTGGGCCCGCGCGCCGTTCGTCGCAAGCCATTTTTCGGCGCTGAACTAGCGCTTGCGCGCCAGCATCACGCCGTCGCCGACCGTTGCCAGCGCCATGTCGACGCGCGGATCGGCATGGATTTTGGCATTCAAGGCTCGAAGAGCACTGGTATCGGCATCGCTGATCTTCGGATCCGCGACCGAACCGCTCCACAGCATGTTGTCGAGCGCGACAAGACCGCCTGAGCGCAACAACTTCAGAACGCGTTCGTAATAACCGTCATAGTTGGTCTTATCGGCGTCGACGAAGGCGAGATCGAACGGCCCCTCGCCCGACTGCAGCATCTTGTCGAGCGCATCGAGGCCCGGACCAAGTCTGAGGTCGATCTTCCCATCGATGCCTGCTTCCTTCCAATAGCCGCGCGCATGATCGGTGAACTCCTTGCTGACATCCAGCGCCACCACCTTTCCGTCTGCCG
>DATLOU010000104.1:0-8041 GCA_035536115.1 Rhizomicrobium sp. | reverse complement strand
ACGCGGCATGGCTGGATCAGGGTTTCCCCCATTGTCCAAGATTCCCAACTGCTGCCTCCCGTAGGAGTCTGGGCCGTGTCTCAGTCCCAGTGTGGCTGATCTTCCTCTCAGAACAGCTATCGATCGGAGCCTTGGTGAGCCATTACCTCACCAACTAGCTAATCGAGCGCGGGCTAATCCTTCGGCGATAAATCTTTGCCGTTTCCGGAGCATACGGTATTAGCTGAAGTTTCCCTCAGTTGTTCCGTACCGAAAGGTATATTCCCACGTGTTACGCACCCGTCCGCCGGTGATGTATTGCTACACCCCCTAGACTTGCATGTTTGAGGCCTGCCGCCAGCGTTCGTTCTGAGCCAGGATCAAACTCTCAAGTTATGATCCTGAACTCCCGCTGACTCATTCTCGCGTTTGTTCGCAAAACTGATTGACTAGGGTTTGATCGCCTCGGTCCCGTCACAGGTCCGAAACGATCGAACATTTTCAATTTTGTCTTGCAAGAGAACGCGAGCTTCATCTTCGAGAGCTCGATTTGTTGGCTTCAAGACATGAGTCCTGAAGCATGGCTGGCCGAGCCGCCGCCCACGTTCCCCTTCCTTCAATCACAATGTCAAAGAGCCCCGCCGGAAAGACGAATGACCATCTTCCGTCAGAAACAACGCCGACCGCAAGCAGTTCGCCTGCGTTCGGCGTGGGCGCGGTGTATAGGCGGGCGTTACCCCCATGTCAAACGCTAAAAGGCAGGAAAATAAGGAAATTTTGGCCAGCCTGTGGACCAAATCCGTGTCTCGCCGGGCTCTGTAAGCCGCCGCGCAGACTCCACAATATATAGAGTGTGCGCGAACCGACCGCCCCAAGGCGCGGAAGTGCTGGTTTTGCGCCTGTTCCTGGCCTCAAATTGCGCGCGCAATCAGGGCGGGGAATCCGAATGGTCGACGTCAGCGGCACGGTGGAAAAAGGCTTCGAGCGGGTGCGCGAAGGCTTCGCCGAAGCGCAGGCCGCCGATGAAGGCGGCGCGCAGCTTTGCGTCTATCGCCACGGCAGGAAAGTCGTCGATCTCTGGGCCGGGCGCGACAAGATCCGTAATCGTCCGTATACGGATCAGACCATCGCCGTGATGATGTCGTGCAGCAAGGGCGCGGTCGCGACGATTGCGCACATGCTGGCTGAGCGCGGGCTTCTGGATCTCGATGCGCCCGTGACGAAATACTGGCCCGAGTTCGGCCAGGCGGGAAAGGCAGACGTGCCGGTCTCCTTCCTGCTTTCGCACCGCGTCGGACTCAACAGCTTCGAACCGGAAAGCGGCGTCGGCCCGCGCGAATTGCTCGACTGGCAGCGCTGCACGTCGGCGCTCGCGAAGATGGAGCCGCTGTGGAAGCCCGGCACCGCCTATATGTATCACGCGGTGACCTATGGCTATCTCGTCGGCGAAGTGATCCGCCGCGTCTCGGGCAAGATGCCGGGCCGATTCCTCGCCGACGAAATCGCCAAGCCTCTGGCGCTCGATCTTTGGATCGGACTGCCTGCCGAACAGGAAGAGCGCGTCGCGCCGCATTTCAGCGACCGGCCGACCCTGACGCTCGAACAGTGGCGCGAACTCTTCAAGGGCCTCGGCATCGACATGCAAAGCCGCGTCGGCCGGGCCATGATGCACATGATCACGGCCACCGACGAAGCGATCGAGATGATCAATCGTCCAGAAGGCCATGCAGCGGAGATCCCTGCCGCGAACATGATCGGCGATGCGCGTTCGCTGGCGCGCATGTACGCCGCAACGATCGGCGACGTCGACGGCGTGCGTCTCTTGAAACGCGAGACGATGGAACGCGCGCGCAAGCCGCAAACCGACGGCCTGAAAGGCCCGGGCGAGTTCGCCAAGCTGCCCAATGCCGATCCGCAGCGCCTCGCGCTCGGCTATGAACTCAATCGCGGCATCGAGCCGATGCTGGGCCAAGGTTCGTTCGGCCATGCCGGCGCCGGCGGACGCCTCGGTTTTGCCCATCCCGAAAGCGGCATCGCGGTCGGTTATGTCTGCAACAACATGGTGTGGGACGGGATTCGCGGCCCGGACGAGCGCTGGCTCCCCTGGACCAAGGCGCTGAACGAGATCGTCGTGGCGCACGCATAAAAAAAGGCCGGCGATTTCGCGCCGGCCTCTTTCGCTTTGTCCAGTCAACTATGTTCCGAATTCGCGCATCCGCGACAGACGCCAGACCTGATCGCGCGAGAGGTCGATCAGATACTCATGCGTCACAGGATCGTAGCGCACGTCGTCGGCATAGACCCAGGCGGTGCGGTGCCAGCCGGTCGTGATCGCCACGCGGTTCACGCGCCCATCCGGAGTAAAGCTGACATCACGGATCTGTCCCAACCGCTCGCCATCGCGGGCAAACACGGTCAAGCCGACCATGTCTTCGGAATGGAAGCGGTAGATCGCGCGATAGCGGTCATAGTGCCCGAAGGCGCGCCAGCGCTGCTGGCGGTCGCGATCATAAAGCGCGCGTTGATCCTCGTAGCGGTCGCGCTGGCGATCATAGGAATCGCGGTCGGCGCGATAGTCTTCCAGGCTGCGCTCGTAGCGATCTCGGTCGGCGTCGTAATTGTCCTTGGCCTGAACGAACGCATCGGTATCCGATTTCGCCTGGTCGGCGGCTTCGGTGTTGAGATTGTTGGTCTGGACGCGCTCTTCCGGCGTGGGTTCGTGCGTGTAGATGCTCTGCGCGAGCACCGGTGTCGCGACAAGCATCACGCTCCCCGCACAGCCCAACAGCAGTTTCCTGACAGTCATGGCATTCTCCTGGTTCGCGTTGGGGCGAGAACAAGCCTCGCCCTCCGCAAAGAAAACGCGGTGCAGCGCGTCAGGTTCCGCGATGTGGAAGTTCCCGAAGTTTACACGCGAACCGTCATTTCCAGGCCGCCCGGAAAAGGCAATGTCAGCGTCTTCAGGCGATTCTTCGGATCGGCGATGAAGCCGAAATACGCCTCGTAGCCGCGGCGCGCACTTTCAGTGTTATCCGCGATGACGACGGCGCCCGGGCGCAGATGCGGCGTGATATTCAGAATCGCGGGCATCACGGCTTCCGCCCAGATGTCGAGCAGAACGAAATCGACCGGACCGTCGATCACCTTCAGCGTGTCCGCAAGATCGCCTTCGCGCAGATCGATGAATTGCGAAAGTCCGGCGGCTGCGAAATTCCGCCGCGCGACTCTGGCTTTGGCTGCTTCCCATTCCGTCGCAATGACCTGACCTCCGCCGTTATCCCTGATGGCAGCGGCAAGATAGAGCGTCGAGACGCCGAACGAGGTGCCGCATTCGACGATGCGCTTGGCGCCGAGTGCGCGGCAGAGCGCATAGCAGAATTCGGCCTTGTCCTTTTCCAGCGCGACCATCTTGTCGCGGAAGAACGTGGTGGTTTCGGCGTCCATGCCGTCCCAGCTCAGCGTTCCTTCTTTGATGCGGCGGGCGAAATAGGAATCGATGGCGCCGTTCTGGCCTTGCGATTGCGCATGCAGCGCGTCCAGCAAGGCCTCGAGCTTCGGATCGTTCAGGATGCTCATGGCAGTTCCGGCGGCGTATCGAGATAGAAGATGTTGCCGTCGGGATCGGCGAACAGCGCCATGTAGCCGCCCCAGGGCTGCTTCGCCGGCGCCATGGTGAAGCGCACGCCCTTGGCGGAGAGTTCGCGATAGGCGGCGTCGACATCGGGAACGCAAAAGGCGATGCCGGCGTGGACGTCGCCGCCCTTGCTCTCGCGCATCTTCTTGGACTCTGGCCCGCCCACGACCGCGAACCGGATCGCGCCGGCGCGAAACGACGCGAACTGGAATTTCTCGTCGCTGAACAGAAGCGGAAGCCCGAGCACGTCGCGGTAGAAGGCGATGGAGCGTTCGAAATCGATCACCGCCAGATTGATATAGCCGATCGTGACGTCGCGCATGCGTCGCCTCCTCGCGGGATGACGGCCGCAATCTGCCACGCCCCGCAACGAGCAGGCCAGAGGCTTGCGATTGCGTGGTCGATCAGGCCGCCGTGATGTACTCGCGCAGCGATGCCGCTTCCTGCACCGTTTCGGCGATGCGCGTCTTGACGACGTCGCCGATGGACACGATGCCCGTGATGAGGCCGTTGTCCACAACCGGCATGTGGCGGAAGCGGCCGTGCGTCATCATCTCCATCAATTCTTCGATCGAATCCGATTCCGTGCAGGTTGCGACCGCGCGCGTCATATAGAGGCTGACGGGCCTCGCCAGGGACGTCACGCTTTCGTCGGCCACGGCATGCACGACATCGCGTTCGGAGAGGATGCCGGCCAGTGCGCCGGTCTCGTCGCGCACCACGACCGCGCCGATGCGGCGGCGCGCCAGGAGTCGCGTCGCTTCCGAGAGCGTGGCGTCGCTCGAGATCGAAACCACCTCGCGGCCTTTTTCGCCCAGAATGTTCTTGACCAACATGCGTCGCTCCTCCGTTGCGGTTGTTGCAAACCGTTTCGGACCCGACGCCCGCGCCGCCCAAACTCTTTTGCCGGATTTTTCCGGTCGGCTTTCGCGGCGGGGTGCGAAGCCCTTAAACGGTCAGCCCCCGCTATCAGCGAATGCTGCGCCTCTTCCGCAAGGCTGACAAGAGAGTCGCGTTAACCGGCGGAACTTCGCAATAAGCTTGCGGCAGCGGAGTAACGTGCTGGATTGCTTGTCTAAACTGCGCTCGCGACAACGGTCGATGTGAGTCGAAGCCGGCGTCGCTTACACCGCTCCGCGCCGCCGCTCCGCCAGCCGCTCGAACCACAGCGCCATGAGGCTGAGAGCGCCCAGTGTGAATTCGCCGGCCAAGGGGCGCAGGTTGAGGGCGAGACCGCCATGTTCAAGAATTCCGTAGAGCCGAACCAGGACCGCCGTCAGCACCAGCGCCGCGACAAGCGTGAGACCGCCGGCAAGCGATTTGCGTGAAAACGCACTGCCGAGCGCGAACAAGGCGGCACCCAGCGGAAAGGCGCCGAAGCCGACCTGCTGGACCGTGACTGCGAAGTCCGAGCGCAGCGTTATCTGGTTGTGCGCCGCGGTGCCCACCGGATCGATGATCGAGTGCAGCGCGATCATGCCGAGCAAGGCTGCGCCCAACACCAGGACCGTTCGCGCGAAGTAAGGCGAGAGGCGATTGAGTTCAGGCATGCTCAACCCCCATTTCGGCGACGAGCGGTTCGTGCCGGCGTGACAGCAACTGCCAGGCGATCAACACCGCGCTGACCACGACGGCTGGAACATAAAAGGCGAGGATGAACCAGCTCAGTCCGCTCGCGGCGCCGAGCAGATGTTCCTGCATGCCGCCATGGATGTTGGTGACGGTGTCATAGGCGGTTTCAGCCACCAGAACCGCGGCCACAAAGAGACCGAGGCGCGAGCGCATTTGAAGGAGCGCGATTGCCGCGAAGGCGAGAATCGCGCCACCGACGTCGCCCAGCACGACGTCGCGCAGGCCCTGATCCGAGATCGGGAAACCCGAATGCTGCGCCGAATAGGCTTGCAAGGCCACGTAGCGAAAGACATGGATCCACAACAGCGCAATCAAGGCATTGGCGCGCGACAGCGTGCGCAGCCAGGGCGCGACACGCCAGCGTGTCATCATGATGTAGACGAGCAGGCTGCCGAACTGGGCCGCGGCCTGCGAAACCAGAAGCGCGTTCATGACGAGACCTGCAGCGTCGGCTGGGCTTGAGCCAAGCTCTGCTCACCCGCCGGCACGAGTCTTTTTCCGAACCACATGCGGCGCAGGAGGCGATCCCTGCGGATGAAGGTGTGATAGAGGGCGCCCGCGACATGGATCGCGATCAGCGTCATCAGCATGCGCGAGATCAGGTAGTGCGGCAAACGCGTCGGAAACGTCCAGAAGGTCGCCGGCAGCGTGCCATGGCCGAAGAGAAGGATCTGCGGCAGGTGCGCCTGAAACGCCATGACGAGACCCGTTATCACCTGAGCCAGGACCAGAGAGTAGAAGCCGCGGTGCGAAAGCTTGGCGAGGCGGTCCAGCAGGCCGTTCCCCGTCGGCGCCGGCGCCGGGATCGCCGTCAGTTGGCGGATCGTGAAGCGCAGTCCCATCAAAACCAGAATGAGCACGCCGCCGATCATGTGACTGCGCAGCGCCTCGTATTTCATCGGTGCATTGCTCGGCAGGTGCACCATGACGAGCGCGCCGAGCGCGAGCGCGGCCGTGATCGTGAACGCAAGAATCCAGTGCAGCACGACCAGGACTGGATGATATCGCGTGACGGTTGGCATGGGTTTTCCTTCTGGTGGCCGAGCTTTCGGGTCAGGCGGCGGCCGGGCGCGGCAGGGGCTTGTAGAAATTGATCAGGTTGCCGTCGGGATCGCGGAACAGCATCGAGCGGTTGCCCCAGGGCTGATTGGTGGGCTCGAGCACGAAGTCCTTGACGATCGAGGCCAGGCGCGCGCGCTCCTTGTCGACATCCTCGACGATGAACTCGACGACCATCGAACGGTTGGAGCCAGGCGTTGCGGCGCCGGCGCCGTTGCGGTCCGAACTGCGCAGGCTGCTGATGGCGAGCGTCCCCGACGGCGTGCGGATCTCCGCGAATTCGTCCGACCCGAACACGGGCGCAATGGCTGTGATGCGTTCATAGAAGCCGGCAAGGGCGCGGACGTCTTTCGTGACGATTCTGGCAGAGGCAAAGGTCATCGACATGGCTGGCTCCAAGGTTTCTATACGATACGGTCTCGTAACAATTTGACAGCCTCTTACCGTCTTGACAGATGACTGTCAATAAGGCGATGTCCAGGGCCGATCACCTGGTCGTGAGGCCGTTGCGTCTGTAAATGCGCAACCGCACAAGGAGAGTTTGTGGCGACGTCGAAGGCCGCTGGCGCACAGCCGCTCGGGAATGACCGCGTCGCGCGTTCGAAGGATGCCGTTCTCGGCGCGGCCTATGCGATGATGTCGGAAGCAGGGCTGAGCGGCTTCAGCATCGACGCGGTGTCGCGCAAGTCAGGCGTCGCGAAGATGACGATCTACCGGCACTGGCCCTCGCGCGCGGCGCTCCTCCTCGACGCCTGCTCGCGCATGTCGCCTCGCGCGGAAATACCGGATACCGGCAAGTTCGTCGGCGACATCCGCCAGTTGGCGCTGCTCCTGGCCAAAAGCATGCAGACCGGCCGCTGGGCGCAACTCCTGCCCTCCATCATCGACGCCGCCGAACGCGATCGCGAGCTTGCGGCGCTGCATGCCCGCCAGCATGTGGCCATGACCACGGCCTTTCGCACCATCATCGAGCGCGCCAAGACGAAGAAGCAGCTCGCCGCCGCCGTCGACACCACGACGCTCATCGCCCTCATCATGGGGCCGCTGGTCTACAGGCGCTGGTTCTCGCGCGAAACGATCGACGATTCGTTCGTCGATGCCATCGTCAAGAACGCGATTCTCCTGGCGGCGCGAAAGCGCCCCAGACCCGCCTGAGGCCCACGGTTTCGACGCGACTTGAGGCGGGTGGCAAACTCAGGCAAAAGTCGCCCCGCTGCCCCCAAAGGGCGGTCAGGAGCTGTGGCCGAGAGGCTGAAGGCGGCGGTTTGCTAAACCGTTATACGGTTGAAAAGCCGTATCGAGGGTTCGAATCCCTCCGGCTCCGCCAGTACTAAGTACTTGTTTTAATTGTGTTTTTTCTCTCTAACGAAGAGTCAGACATTCCCGGCGGTTGGCGCCCGAATTCGCATTCGCACCCGCGCCTGAGAGAGCGAATTGCGCTCTCTCGTCGCGCAAATTCGACGCCTTTCTCAGATGGCATATTGTTTGGTTCGCCTTATTGCCACGAAGCATCGGCACAAATCGCTTCCGTTCCACGCAAATTCTGATTTGGCTGCAGAACTTCTACGCAATGCGCCATTTCATTCGGACGCAGCATCGCGCAGATCGTCACTTCATTTGAGACGAAAAATCATTTTCTCTGATGCAATCTTTGAGTGTTGGTTGCGCTGCGCGTCTGCTTTGCCAGTGCGCGATCAATCTTCCGCGTGACTGCCACTATCGGGCGGTTGGTAATTT
>DATLOU010000103.1:0-7584 GCA_035536115.1 Rhizomicrobium sp. | reverse complement strand
GAGCGACTGCGCGAGCTTGCTGGCAAGCTGGACTTCGCCCGCCAGAAAGACGCGGTCCCAGGGCACGAAAACATCGTCGAACACGACGAAGCCCTCCGGCATGGAGTGATGCGAGCTCGCCGGATAATCGAACGGGTTGAGCTCGGCGGGCGCGAAACTGCGGTTGATGATCGAAACGCCTTTGGTGTTCACCGGAATCGAGAACGACACCGCATAGGCGGTTTCGTCCTGACGCATGCCTTTCGTCGGCATGACGACGAGTTCGTGAATCACTGACGCGGCGGTGATGTGCAGCTTGGCGCCGCGTACCACGATGCCGTCCGGCCGCTTCTCGACGATGCGAACATAAAGATCGGGATCGTCCTGTTCGTGCGCGCGGCGTTTGCGATCGCCCTTGGGATCGGTGATCACCTCGGCGGCGCGCAAATCGTTGTCGCGGCAATAGCGGTACATGCGTTCGATATTCTCGGCGTATTGCGGATTCACCTGCGCGACCTGATCCTTCACGCTCATCAGCGCCATGTAGACGCCGGAGACCGCGCTGCCGATCGAGGTATGGGCGAGCAGTTCGACGCGTTTCGCCAGGTCTTCCTCGCTGCGCGGAATCTGATAGATGCGATGCGCGTAGCTGCCGTCATCGCACCGGTAGCGGCGCAATTCTCCGAGCGCAGGGTCGTCATATTCATAGTCCTTCGCCGTGATCGCGATCGGCACGCGAAACCGCGGATGCTTGGTGATGTCGGGAATATTCTCGCCGTCCCAATAGGTGACGCGTCCGTCGTTCAGGCTGGCGACATAGTCCTCCGGCCTCATCAGTCCCATTGCCGTTCCTCCTTGAACCGTCCGATGTTAGCCGAGTGTACCCCTTTCGGGAGAGGGTACCTCGCCCGTTGACGCAGCGGCGGTGCGGCTGTCCAATTCAGGCGCGATGAAAACCTACTATTCCTCTACCCACCTCGAGCACACGCCTTTGAATGAATTCGAGGCGGGCCGGATGATTCCCGCAGTCGAGGTACCGGCCCGCGCCGAGTTGGTTCGTGCGGAGGTCGAGCGCCGCAAGCTCGGCCCGCTCCTTCCGCCCTCGGACTTCGGGATCGCACCGATTGCCCGTGTGCATGATGCCGGCATGGTGCGCTTTCTGGGCGAGGCGAGCGAACTCTGGCGCAAGCGCTATGGCGACGACGCGCCGCCGGCGATCCCTTCTGCCTGGCCGGCACGCGGCCTGCGTGACCGCTTCCACGGTGATGTGGAGTCGCGCCTCGGGACCTACAGCTTCGACACGGCCACGCCTATCGTCAAAGGCACGTGGAGCGCGGCTCTGGCAGCCGTGAACACGGTGCTGAGCGCGGCCCAGGCGATCAAGACCGGCGAACGCTCGGCCTTTGCGCTCGCGCGTCCGCCCGGCCATCATGCGAGCAACGACGTGTTCGGCGGCTATTGCTATCTCAACAACGTCGCCATCGCAGCGCAATGGTTCGTCGATCAAGGTTTGAAACCCGCGATCCTCGACATCGACTATCATCACGGCAACGGCACGCAGAGCATCTTTTATCGCCGGGCGGATGTGCTGTTCTGCTCGCTGCACGGCGATCCGACATTCGCGTATCCGCATTTCCTCGGCTTCGCCGACGAGACAGGCGAAGGCGGCGGCGAAGGCGCCAATCTCAATCTGCCCATGCCGATGTACACGCAGTGGGCGACGTATGCGCAGGCGCTGGAACGGGCGCTAGCACGGATCAAGTCCTTCGGCCCCGACGTGCTCCTGGTCTCGCTCGGCCTCGACACGTTCGAGAACGATCCGATCTCGCGCTTCAAACTGACCAAACAGGATTACCTGCGCATCGGCGAAGCAATTGCCCGCGCGCGGCTTCCGACGCTCTTCGCCTTCGAGGGCGGCTACGACCTCACCGCATTGGCGGAGATCACGGTCAACACGCTGGAAGGGTTCGAGGGTCTGTAAAGCTTTCTAGAAAGAACGTCATCGCCCGCTTTATGCGGGCGACCCAATTTATGCGCGCGCGCAAAATGGATTGCCCGGACAAGACGGGCAATGACGGCTGTTGAGAGTGATTAAGCGCCACACGCTCACTTCTTTTCGCCGCCCAGGTTTTGCAGTTTCGTTTGCAACCTGTCGGCAGCCGTCTTGATCGCTTCGGAGGCCTTTTCGACGTGCGGCCCGGTCTTCGCCTGCATGCCGTCGAGCGCCTTGTCGACCGCCTGTTTGACGCTCGCCGCCGTGCCGCCCTTTTCGTATTCCTTGATGATCACGCCCTCGATGCGGGCGACGACGGCGTCGACGGTATAATCCTTGTTCAGGCTCTTCTCGCGATGCTCGATCACCGAATAGATGTCGATCGAATCGTCAATCGTGCGCCCCCATTCCAAGAGCTTGTAGAAGCGCTCGCCCTCCTCCTTGCCCTTGAACACCAGATCGAAGGCAGCGACCGCGAGCGTCACGGGAATCTGGAAGAAGTTGTGCAGATTGTTGAGCGCGAGCTTGGATTCGAATACCAGTACGTCACGCATGAACTTCCAACGGGCATGCGGGTCGACGTTGGAAATGGCAGGTTCGTTGGTCTCGGTCATGGGATGGTCGCCTGTCAGAACGGCACGCCCTGCGCTTTGCACAGGAACTTCATCAGCGGGCTCGCCGCCTCGAACGTTGAAGTCACGGCATCGAGGAGCTTCGCCGAAGACGCCAGCTTCACGTCGCCCTCGCCCATGGCGAAGAAGCTCTTGCGCTTGATGTCCGCAATGAAGGGATGCTCGGGATCATAGCCGCGCGGCGGGCGGATCAGAGCGTCGCCATCGATATCGCCGAAGCGCTTCACAAAGGCCTTGTCCGTTTTCACTTTCTTCCAGCCGCCCGCGTCCTTCGCGATCGCATCGCGTATCCTGGCGAGCGCGTCGGGCGGAGGCGTCCACATGCCGCCGCCGAAGAACACCTCGCCGGGCGCGAAATGCATGTAGAAGCCTGGCGCGTGCACATCCTTTCCCGCCGCGTGACGGAAGTGGCAGGCGGCATGCTCCTTGTACGGACGTTTGTCCTTGGCGAAGCGCACGTCGCGATAGATGCGGAACATCGAGCCGCCATTGGGCCTGGGATCGGCCGCGAAATTCTTCGAGACCTTGCGCAGGCGCGGCGCCATCGCGGCAATGAACTCCGACATCGGCGCCTGCACGCTGTCCTTGAAGCGCTGCTTATTCGCCTCGAACCAGGGGCGTTCGTTGTGCGTCTTCAGTTCGCGGAAGAAGGCGAAGAAATCCTTGGGAAAGCCATCGAACGCCACCGCGCTTCTCCTTCAGCCATCCCCGAACATGGTTTCAGGGGTGGGAATGCTACCCATGGGCTCGGTCACTTTGAAGATGGCGCTGGCGCGAAGGCAGAGGACGCCGTCCGCGCTCGCGGTGCCATGGGCGAAGAACAAGGTCTTTCCGGCGCGCAGGAATTCGGCGGTGCCTTCGACCCATGCCCCAAGCCTGGCCGGCGCAAGGTAATCGAGCGTCAGATTGACCGTCGGCGCGAAGCCGACATCGGCCTTGGACTGCATGCGCGCCGCGATGGGCAGCAGCATGTCGGCGAAGGTCGCCATCATGCCGCCATGTACGACCTGGCCGGGATTGCAGTGCCGCTCCTCGGCGCGAAAGCCCATCAGGAGACGCGCGCCATCCCACTTTCCGTAGAGCGGACCGATGGCTTCGAGAAAACCGAAACTGAAACGAAACGGGCGAAACCCCTCTGGGACCTGTGCAGACATGGACGTCCTTGGATAGCGATGGCAACGCTCTAGCGTTCGCACCCGCGCAGTGCAAGCACTCACCCATGGCGACTGCTGCCGGAAATTTGCCTCGACAGACGATCTGGGCGCCGCAATCTTTTGTTCAGATGATTCAGCGAGCATCGCGCAAGAAGAAGGGATGTCGAAGCTCGCAACGCAGAGTGGTCCGATGAACAATCTTTCGATTCAGCTGCGGGGTTACCGGCTGACGACGGCGGAAATTCTCTATCGCCTGCCCGATCATCCCGCGATGCTGCAGAGCTTCATCTGGCAGGAACTCGATCTCGCGCCGCGCTTTCCTAGATTGAGCAAGTTCCTGCATTTCTGGGAGACGAGTCTCGACGGAAAACTTTTTTCCGTCCGCGTCGCCTCCTGCGGCCTGATCTCGCAATCGGAACTCGCGCTCGTCGGGCGCGAATTCGCTCTCCACTAACAAAGCCGCTCCACTAGAGCGCCGACACTCCGGGTCTGCGACGACGCGACGGCGCATCGTTCTGAACCGTGTGTTCGTGATCGCAGCAGCATTGCGGTGGCGCGTTTTGCGCGATCCAGCGTTCCGCCGCGGCACGGCTCTTGAACGGGCCGAGGTGATGCACAAGACCGTCGCGGCCAACGACTTCCACAATGTGGAGCTCCGGCGAGTCCGTTTGCGGCAGAGTGCGTTTCGTTGCCATGTTCGTTCTTCGTCCAAATCAACGCGAAAACTAAACGTAAAGACGCGACTTCGCGATTGCATCACCCGAATGAGTGATTTGTCCAATCCGATAATGAAGATTTGACGACAATCCCGACGGAGCATTCGCGCGGCGTAAGCTTCGCGCTCGCGCCGTGTCGCCTGCGTTCGTTGCTGTACGCGAGCATGGCGAGCGCCTCGCCGGATTTCGACGGACTTCGTATTACTTTGAAATCTAAGGAATTCCCGGATGCGGCGTGTCCGGGTGACGTGGCGTGCAATTTCTGCGAGCAAGGCTCCTACCCATTCAAGCCAGTGGCACGGAGCAGCCCCCTTAGTTTGCTTACGAAGGAAATGTTTGTGCCGGAATTTTTTAATCGACCAAAGAATACGCCGTACATAAATCTCGGCGATGTATCGCCGTTCAGGCGCGTCGGATAGCTTGCGGTCCGATTCGCCAGGGCGCGATCGCATTTTCTCAGCACCGATCATCCGTCCCACGACGTCCTGGCGTGATGCGTTTTTCGGAAAGACAGATGCAGCACTCTTGCCACAAACACCGGAGCACGTCTGCGGACATCGACCCGCACCAGCTTTCCGAGCTTCTGCGCGATCTTTATGCCGCGACATCGGACACCGCCGCCCGCGCCACGCTCGCCGATCGCCTGGCGAGCGGCTTCGATGCGCGCAGCAGCATGTTGCAAGTGCGCGATCTCGACTCGTCCCAGGTTTCCTCGGTGTCGGCGACCGAAAACGTTCTCGCGAAGTGGCCGCTCTATGTTCAGCGTTATTACGAATTAGACGAATGGTACATCAGAGCGCGACACCATCTCGGCGAAGCCGTGCTCGGTGAGGATCTCGTCGCCGAGAGCGTGCTGATGCAGACGGAGTGGTACAACGACTATCTTCTGCCGGCCGAGATCCATCACGTGGTCGGTGCGGAGTTCGAGGTCGAGCCTGGCCTGATAGCCGCTGTCGCCATTCACAGGCCCGCCGATGCGGCGTCCTTCGCGGCGTGCGACCGCACCAAGCTCGCTCTGCTCCTGCCGCACCTGGCGCAGGCCTTGCGTTTGATGCGTCGCATGGAAGCGACCGAATGCGGATTGCGCGCCGGCTTCGACGCGCTTGCGAACCTTTCGCTCGGCGTTGTGGTCGTGGGGGCAGGCAATCGCGTCCGTTCGTTGAACGAAGCAGCCGAGCGGCTCGCCGCAGCCGGTACGGGACTGCGCATACACAATGGGCGGCTCGAACTCTGCGATCCGAGACTCGACGAACGGCTGCGTGCCGCGGTCAGGTCGGCGTCTCTGGCTCCGCTCGGCCGTTCCCTGGCTGCGGGCGAGACCATTGTTGTCCCCGTTGGTGAGGGCCGATCGTGCGTCTTGCGCGTCGGTCCGCTGCCGCCGGAGCCGTCGCCATCCGCGGTCCTCGAGCCTCTCGCCATCGTCTTCATCGGCGTTCCGCCGACCATGCCTCCGTACTGGCCCGAGCGGATCCGCGCCGTTTACGGATTGACCCCTGCCGAGTCGCGCCTGCTGCTCGCGCTGCTCAATGGCCGCCGTTTGGCCGAATACGCGAGCGATGCCGGCGTCAGCATCCATACCGCGCAAAGTCAGCTCAAATCGGTGTTCGCCAAGACGGGCTGCCGGCGGCAGTCCGACCTTATCCGTCGGATCGTGGGCGACCCTGTTCTCCGCCTCTCCTAATTCCCTGCCGCCGGGCCTTGACGCCCCGGGCCCGTCTCACTAAATAGCCGCATGGCAGCTGGCACTCTGCCGATAAGAGTGCTGCTATCGGATAAATCCTAATCATTTTCAACCCTTTAGGAGCCAGATCATGAAATTCCGTCCGCTTGGCGATCGTGTGGTCGTCCGTCGCGTGAAAGAGGATCAGAAGACAGCCGGTGGAATCATCATCCCCGAAACAGCTCAGGAAAAGCCCCAGGAAGGCGAAGTCATCTCGGTCGGTCCGGGCGCCCTGGACGAGAACGGCAAGCGCGTCGTTCCCGAAGTGAAGGCAGGCGACTTCGTCCTGTTCGGCAAGTGGTCGGGCACCGAAGTCAAGATCGATGGCGAGGAACTCCTGATCATGAAGGAGTCCGACATCATGGGCATCCTTGAAGGCCGCCCCGCCGCCAAGAAGAAGGCCGCGTAGGGCTTCGCGTTGGCAATCTGAAAAAAAACGGAAAACTGAAAACGGAGTTTTGCAATCATGGCAGCGAAAGACGTGAAATTCGGCGCCGACGCGCGTGAGCGGTTGATCCGCGGCGTCGACATCCTCGCCGATGCAGTGCAGGTGACGCTGGGCCCCAAGGGCCGCAACGTCGTCATCGAGAAGAGCTTCGGCGCCCCGCGCACGACCAAGGACGGCGTGACGGTGGCGAAGGAGATCGAGCTCGCCGACAAGTTCGAAAACATGGGCGCGCAGATGGTGCGCGAAGTCGCCTCCAAGACGAGCGACTCGGCCGGTGACGGCACCACCACCGCGACCGTGCTCGCCCGCGCCATCGTGCGCGAGGGTTCGAAGGCGGTCAGCGCCGGCATGAACCCGATGGACCTGAAGCGCGGCATCGAGAAGGCGGTCGACATCGTCGTCGCCGACCTCAAGAGGCGCTCCAAGAAGGTCAAGTCGAACGAGGAAATCGGCCAGGTCGGCACCATCAGCGCCAACGGCGACCATGAAGTCGGCAAGATGATCGCCGAAGCCATGGCCAAGGTCGGCAACGAAGGCGTGATCACGGTCGAGGAAGCCAAGAGCCTCAACACCGAGCTCGACGTCGTCGAAGGCATGCAGTTCGACCGCGGCTACATCTCGCCTTACTTCATCACCAACGCGGACAAGATGGTCGCCGAGCTCGAAGAGCCGACGATCCTCATCCACGAGAAGAAGCTGACGACGCTGCAGCCGCTGCTTCCGATTCTGGAAGCCGTCGTGCAGTCCGGCCGTCCGCTCCTCATCATCGCGGAAGAGATCGAAGGCGAAGCGCTCGCGACACTCGTCGTCAACAAGCTGCGCGGCGGTCTCAAGGTTGCCGCCGTCAAGGCGCCGGGCTTCGGCGATCGTCGCAAGGCGATGCTCGAAGACATCGCCATCGTGACCGGCGGCCAGGTGATCAGCGAGGATCTCGGCATCAAG
>DATLOU010000102.1:0-22671 GCA_035536115.1 Rhizomicrobium sp. | reverse complement strand
CAGTCTGTCCTTCCCACTCGGCGCGACGAAGCGGTTCAATCACCACAGTCGCGATCGTTTCTCGCGTCGCCGCCGCACATAGTCCGTCGCGTTGGCCCGTTCAGATAGTCCCTCTCCAACTCAAAAAAATGAACGCGGCAGCCAAAGCGTTGCGATGCAGTTTGGCGAATGTTTTTCGTGGTCACTGATCGTCATCGAGCGGCGAATACCCCATCATGTCAGCACGCGAAACTGTGCAGGAAGCAGGCAAGCGCGATCGAGTCAGGCAGAGGAGGATCACGAAAGGATGGCTCCCCGGGCCGGATTCGAACCAGCGACCAACCGGTTAACAGCCGGTTGCTCTACCGCTGAGCTACCGAGGACCACGACGTGGACGCGGTGTCTATCCTGTCTTTTTGGCGATGGCTAGACAAAAGTAAGCTGCCGAAAAAGGCTTGAATATCAGGAAGCTCGAAGAAAAAGAGGCCGGGTGTTAGCCCGGCCCCAAGGCGTTGGGTAATGGTGGGGTGTCTTCAAGGGAAGACGAGGGGAGGTTGCCCCGACAAGGTTAACAAACTCTTAATTGGTCTTTTTTATCCACCACCGATCGGACGATGGAAACTGGAGGCCACGCCCGGAATTGAACCGGGGTTCGCGGATTTGCAGTCCGCTGCGTCACCACTCCGCCACGTGGCCCCGTATAGGTTTTCGGTCGGCAAGTCCGGCCTCGGCGGCAGGCGCGGCCTATATCAGATGCATGCACCAAACGACAACAAGTCGCGACAGGCTGCATGTTGTCAGGGCAGCGCGGGGACCCCTATAAGCCAGCGTCCAAATGGTTCGGGTTCCCATGTCCAACTACGCAGTCCAGCGCTTCAATATGGTTGAGACACAGGTCCGTACGAACGATGTCACGGATCCTCGAATTCATTTCGCGATGCAGACGGTCGAGCGCGAACGTTTCGTGCCCATGACCAAAAGGTCTGTCGCCTACGCCGATCTCGCTCTCGAAGTCGCTCCGGGGCGATTCCTTCCTGATCCCAGGACCTTCGCAAAATTGCTGCAATTGGCTGACGTTCGCAGCACCGACTCAGTTCTCGATGTGGCATGCGCTACGGGATATTCGACCGTTGTCATCGCCAGGCTCGCCAGGCAAGTGATCGGGCTTGAGCAAGACGCGGACCTGGTGCGAATCGCATCGGAAACGACTCGGGCAGCTGGCGCGGCCAATGCGACCGTCGTCCAGGGAGGACTGACCGAAGGGTTCCGGCAAAAGGCGCCATTCGATGTCATCTTCATCAATGGGGCAGTCGAAACGGTTCCGGAATCGCTTCTGGCGCAGTTGGCCGAGGCAGGCAGGCTGGTGGCCGTGGTTCGGGCAGAAGGGCAAAGCCGTGCCAGATTATTCCTCAGGGACAGGGGGCATGTGGGCTGCCGCGCGGACTTCGATTCCGGGGTGCCGCTGCTGGCGGGTTTTCGAAAGGCAGTTGGATTCGTCTTCTGAAATCCCCATGTGATGGGTGACCTTGGGGGGACCTTCGATGAAAACGACTTTTAGATTGGCGGCAGCTTCGACGCTGGCGTTGCTGGCGGCTGGTCCGGCGGCCGGTGCTCATCACCGGGCGCCAAGGATTGCCCAAGCCGTTCTGCCGACCTCGCCAAAACCTGTCCCGCCGCGCACTGCAGCGAAACCGACCTTGACGCTCGATGAAGCGTTGGCGATCGCTTATGAGACCAATCCCCAGCTTGCGGCGCAGCAGGCGGCCCTACGCGCCACCGACGAAGGCGTCGCGATTGCCAACGGCGCCTGGCGTCCGACGATTTCCGCGGGCGGCACCTACGCCTATCAGCAATTCTATTTCAATCCGTTGACCATTCCAGGCTTTGGTACCATCTCGACGATTTCTGCCCATCCTTTGCAAGGTGCTATCACGGTTACTCAGCCCATTTTGCGCGGAGGTCGGACAATTGCCGAAATCCGACGCGCAAAAGCCCTGGTCCGCGCCGGAAGAGCTCAGTTGCTCGCGGCTGAACAGACCGTGTTGTTGAGCGCGGCCACTTCGTACATGGATGTCGTCCGGGATAGCGCGATCGTCGATTTGCGCGAGCACAACGTCGAACTTCTGAAAAAGCAAGCCGAGGCGACGCAAGCGCAATTCAATGCGGGATCGCTGACCCGTACCGACGTCGCTCAGTCGCAAGCTCGGCTTGCCGGCGCTCAATCCGATCTGACCGCCGCACAAAGCCAACTGCAAATCAGTCGAGCGAATTTCATGCAGGCAATTGGTCGCGTTCCTGAGACTCTCGAGACCGACCCCGCGTTGCCGCCAGCCATGCCGAGCAGCGTCGACGATTCAATCACGCTTGCGTTGCAACAAAATCCGTCGATCGTCTCAGCGCGTGAAAATGAGTTGGCGGCCAACTATTCCGTCGACGATGCCTTTGGCGCCATGCTGCCGACTTTATCCGTCCAGGGACAATATGGCTATTCGCAGGGCTCGCTGGTCACGCCGACTGGCGGGACGGCCATCGGCGGAAACACCAGCCATGCTCTAATACTCTCGGGCCAGTTGAACATTCCGATCTACCAAGCAGGTGTCGAAGAAGCCGCCGTTCGCCAGGCTAAGGAACTTCACTCTCAAGCGCAGCTGAACGTGAATGTTTCCGACAGACAGGTGCGCCAGGCGGTCACGTCTGCCTGGGCAGAATTTCAATCCGCCGAGGCCTCGATCGCATCGAACGAAGCGGCCGAGCGTGCCAACGAAATCGCATTTGAAGGCGTCACGAAGGAGCAGCAGGTGGGAGGGCGCACCATTCTGGACGTGTTGAACGCCGAACAGGAGCTCCTCAACGCCTCGGTTGCGCTCGTGAGCGCCAAGCGCAACGCCGAAGTAGCAGCGTTCGGCGTTTTGGCGGCGAATGGTTCCCTCACCGCCAAGAACCTTGGCCTCAAGGTGAAATTGTACGATCCGATCGAGCACTACGACGACGATGCCGCGCGCTGGATCGGGCTCGGAGATTAGAATTATCTTAGCGCATTAACTTCTTTTTTGCCTTCTAGCCGCCACTGTCCTAGGGTCATCGGGCATCTTTCGCCGCGTTTCCGGGAGCTCACGTCATGGCGTCAAGCCCACAACACGAGCCCACGATGGAGGAGATTCTCGCCTCCATCCGCAAGATCATTTCGGAAGACTCGCCAGAAGGTTCGACACCTGCCGTGCCAGCATCTGCGGGAGCTGCCTCAGGGGCGACTCCTGACGAGGACGTCTTGGAGTTGACGCAGGAAATGCCCGAGGAATCTTTGGCACCCCCAGCCAGAGCAAGCGCTCCGGCAGGAGTCACCAGGGCGGAAAGCGACGTTTCCTTCCAGCCAAGAGAGGAGCCCCCCGTGGCCGCTGCAGCACCTGCCACCGATGACGACATCTTCTCCGACAAGACCCGCAAGGCGCTCGACGACACGTTCTCGCATATCTCGGAGAAGATTCCTGAAGTTCCTGCGGAGCCGCGCCCCACGACATCGCGCCCCGTCGCCGCGGGAAACTCTGTCGAGGCGGTTTTCGAACGGGCCGTTTCGAACGCGGTCGATCCGCTTCTTCACGACTGGATGGACAGGAACAAGACCGATCTTCTGACGGCCGTGAAGCCGCTTATCCGTGAGTGGATGGACGAGCACTTTCCTGCGCTGCTCGAGGGCGCTGTACGCAATGAGGTTGAGCGCGTCGTGAAGGCTCGCGGCAACAAGCGCTGATCCTCCCTAAAGTGGGTCCGGATCACGCCGGGCCACCTCTTGAATCGGTCCGGACTTGACCGAGCCCTCTTGGCTCATCAAAACCGGCGTTCAAGAGGTTTTCTCATGCTCGACAAGACTTTCAATCCTAGAGACGTCGAAGGGCGCATTTATGCCCAATGGGAAGCTTCCGGTGCGTTCCGCGCGGGCCGCAAACCACAAGCCGAGCCCTACTGCATTGTCATTCCTCCGCCCAACATCACAGGGCGGCTGCATATCGGTCACGCCCTGAACAACACGCTTCAGGACATTCTTGCGCGGTTCGAGCGCATGCGAGGCAAGGACGTCCTCTGGCAGGTCGGAACGGATCACGCGGGCATCGCGACGCAGCTGATCGTCGAACGTCAGCTTGCCGAAAGGCAACAGAGCCGCATTGCGTTGGGTCGAGAGAAGTTTCTGGAAGCCGTCTGGAAATGGAAGGACGAATCGGGCGGCGCCATCGTTCAGCAGCTTCGCAGGCTTGGAGCTTCTACGGACTGGTCGCGCGAACGTTTCACGATGGACGAGGGGTTGTCCCGCGCTGTCATCAAGACATTCGTCGAATTGCATCGGCAAGGGCTCATCTACAAGGACACACGTCTGGTAAATTGGGACCCACGACTACAGACCGCGGTCAGCGACCTCGAGGTCGAAAGCATCGAGGTGAAGGGACGCCTCTGGTACGTCAACTATCCCATCGATAACGAGCCGGGGCGTTTCATCACTGTGGCGACGACACGTCCGGAAACCATGCTGGGCGATACTGCGGTCGCCGTTCATCCGGATGACCCGCGTCACAAGCAATTCATCGGCAAGAATGTGATGTTGCCTCTTGCCCATAGGCTTATCCCCATCGTTGCCGATGAGCATTGCGATCCTGAAAAAGGCACTGGCGCGGTGAAGATCACGCCCGGGCACGACTTCGATGATTTCGAAGTGGGGCGGCGGCACAATCTGCCGCTGATCAACATCCTCAACAAAGACGGCACGTTGAACGAAAATGTTCCACAGGCTTATCGCGGACTGGATCGCGAGGCGGCGCGCGAGACAATAGTTGCCGATCTCGACGCGCTCGAGTTAATCGACCGCGTTGAGTCGATTACCCACGCCGTGCCGCATGATGAGAAGACGAAAACTGTCGTGCTTGAGCCGTTCATGACCGAACAATGGTATTTGAACGTCGCGCCACTGGCGGAAAAAGCTATCAACGCGGTCGAAGCTGGGCGCACGACGTTTGTTCCAGAGAACTGGACCAGCGTCTATTTCAGCTGGATGAGAAACATCCACCCGTGGTGCATTTCACGCCAACTGTGGTGGGGTCACCAGATCCCCGCATGGTACGACGAGGAAGATCGGATTTACGTCGCCGAATCCGAGGAGGAGGCGCGCAAGCTTGCCGGCGGGAGACCGCTTCGTCGCGATCCGGATGTGCTCGATACCTGGTTCTCGTCAGCATTGTGGCCGTTTTCCACATTGGGCTGGCCGGACGAGACGCCTGAGCTGAAACGTTTCTATCCCACGTCGGTTCTTGTCACCGGTTTCGACATCATTTTCTTCTGGGTTGCCCGCATGATGATGATGGGGCTTTGGTTTCGAAACGACGTACCATTCAAGACAGTGGTCATTCACACACGCGTGCTCGACGAGAAGGGCACGAAAATGTCCAAGACCAAGGGCAATGTCGTCGACCCCCTGGATCTGATCGACGAGTTTGGCGCGGATGCGCTGCGGTTCACACTTGCACTCGCTGCAGGACAGAGTCGCGACATGCGGATCGGGCCGTCGCGCGTCGAAGTGAACCGAAACTTCGGCACCAAACTATGGAACGCGGCGCGTTTCTGCGAAATGAATGATTGCCGGACACAGGAGAGTTTTGATCCAGCTCAGGTGAAACAGGCAGTCAATCAATGGATCGTGGCGGAGGTGGCTCAGGCGTGCGAAACAACTAAGAGCTTTCTCGTCGCTCTTCGCTTTAACGAAGCTGCGAGCTCTGCCTACCATTTCGTCTACGATGTCTTTTGCGATTGGTATCTAGAGATCACTAAACCGATCTTTGCCGGTGGAGATGCGACGGCCATGTCTGAGACGCGTGCCACGGCGGCGTGGGCGCGCGACACCTTGCTAAAGCTGTTGCATCCCTTCATGCCTTTCATCACCGAGGAACTGTGGGCCCGTACCGCCGTCGGTGCGGACCGCGCTGGCCTGCTGATTGAGGCCGAATGGCCGACCGTGACAGTTCCGCAAGAATTTGAGAACGCACGAGCCGAACTCGACTGGGTTATCGATCTCGTAAAAGGCGTGCGTTCGATCCGGGCGGAGATGAATGTGCCTCCGGGCACCCGAGTGGCACTCATCATAAAAGGCGCAAGTGTGCAAACGCGCGAGCGGCTCGGCCGCAACCTCGATGTCGTCCGTCAACTCGCTCGCCTGGAGCGCACCGAAAACGCAGACACGTTTCCCAAGGGCACGGCGCAATTTGTGCTCGGGGAGGCAACGGTCGGGCTGCCACTCGGCGATGTCATTGATTTCGGCAAGGAACGCGCACGTCTGGAGCGCGAATTGAGGAAGGCAGAGGATGAAGTAGGGCGGGTCGACGTCAAATTGTCGAACCAGCAATTTGTCGCTAGGGCTCCAGAGGAGGTGTTGCTGGAGCAGCGCGAGAAGCGCCGCGAAGCCGCCGAAATCGTAACGCGCCTCAAGGACGCTATCGCACGACTAGAATAGTGCAGCCCGCGCCAGTAGGTTTGACGATAGCGGAACCGACGAGAAACCAGAATGACGACTTTCGACAAATCCAAACTCCCGTCTCGCCACGTTACGGAAGGACCCGAACGCGCGCCGCACCGTTCCTACTACTACGCGATGGGTCTGAGTGAGGCGGAGATTCACCAGCCTTTCGTCGGCGTGGTGTCGTGTTGGAACGAAGCCGCGCCCTGCAACATCGCGTTGATGCGCCAGGCACAGGCCGCCAAGAAGGGTGTCAAGGAATCCGGTGGTACGCCCCGCGAGTTCTGCACGATCACCGTCACGGACGGCATCGCGATGGGACACGAGGGCATGAAATCTTCTCTCGTTTCTCGCGAAGTCATCGCTGACTCGGTCGAACTCACGATGAGAGGTCATTGTTATGACGGGCTCGTCGGCATCGCGGGTTGTGACAAGTCATTGCCCGGCATCATGATGGCAATGCTTCGTCTTAATGTGCCGAGCGTGTTTCTCTATGGCGGCTCCATTATGCCCGGCAAGTTCAAGGGCAAGGACGTAACGGTTGTCGACATCTTCGAGGGCGTCGGACAGTTCTCGGCCGGCAAGATGTCTGCGTGCGATTTGGACGAACTCGAACGTCATGCCTGTCCAGGCGCAGGCGCGTGCGGCGGGCAGTTCACCGCCAATACGATGGCGTGCGTTGCGGAGGCGATCGGCCTGGCACTTCCTTATTCTTCGGGTCCGCCGGCCGTCATTCTCGAGCGCGACGATTTTGCGTTGAAAGCCGGTCGGGCGGTGATGGACCTTTTGTCGAAGAACATCCGTCCCCGCGCCATTGCCACCCGCAAGGCTTTCGAGAATGCGGCCATGGTCGTGGCCGCGACGGGGGGTTCGACCAATGCCGCGCTTCATCTGCCGGCTATGGCAAATGAAGCGGGTATAAAATTTGATCTCTTCGACGTGGCAGAGATCTTCCGCAAGACACCCTATCTCGCTTCTCTCAAGCCCGGCGGCCAATATGTCGCCAAGGATATGTGGGAAGCCGGCGGTGTGCCGATGCTGATGCGCGCCTT
Source organism: Rhizomicrobium sp. (assembly GCA_035536115.1). Classification (GTDB taxonomy): domain Bacteria; phylum Pseudomonadota; class Alphaproteobacteria; order Micropepsales; family Micropepsaceae; genus Rhizomicrobium. The sequence continues at coordinate 15,147 of DATLOU010000102.1, read as the reverse complement.
GCTTGATGGCGGGTACCTGCACGGCGAGTGCATGACCGTGACGGGGAAGACCGTCGCGGAGAATCTGAAGGGCCTAAAGTTCAATCGCGATCAAAAAGTGATGCGCGATGCCACCAATCCTCTGGCACCAACGGGAGGGGTCGTGGGTCTTACAGGCAATCTCGCACCAGAAGGTGCCATCGTGAAGGTTGCCGGCCTCAAACACACGCATCATCGCGGACCCGCACGCGTGTTCGATTGCGAGGAGGATGCCTTCTCCGCGGTACAGCGGCGCGAATATAAAGAAGGCGACGTGATCGTCATTCGCTATGAAGGTCCCAAAGGCGGTCCCGGCATGCGCGAGATGCTGTCGACAACGGCCGCGCTTTACGGACAGGGCGTCGAAAATATCGCTCTCGTCACCGACGGGCGTTTCTCTGGCGCGACACGTGGCCTTTGCGTCGGCCACGTCGGTCCCGAAGCGATGGAAGGTGGTCCCATCGGGCTGCTCAAAGACGGCGACATCGTCGTGGTCGATGCCGACAAAGGCACCTTGAACGTCGAACTTGCTGCCTCAGAGTTGGCGGAACGGCGCAAGTCGTGGAAGGCGAAAGCGGCATCGTTCAATACGGGCGCTCTGGCGCGATTCGCAAAAAACGTCGGACCGGCTCGCCTGGGCGCAGTGACGACGCCGGGCGCGAACGACGAGGTGAGATGCTACGCGGATATCTGATGATCAGGCGAAAATGACCTTCTCTTCGCCGAACCAAAGCGGTGAGCGCGACAGGTCGATGAATTTGCGCTCGTCCTCAAGAAGCGCAAGCCCCGCCGCCTGACGTTCGGGAGAAGGACTGCCAAGGACATCGTCGATCGAATCCCACCACAGCTCCGCAACGCCATCGTACATTTCGGGTCCCAAGCGCGTGGCCCGGATTCCGTCATTGGCTGGATGCGAAAGCGAATGCATCTGCACATAGCGCCGAATGCGAAGGACTTCGCGATGCTTCGCGACAAGGGGTGCATGCTTCTCATGCCAATATTTCTGAAATTCGTCGCGGGTAAGATTTGGCAAGCGGTGCAGGCAAAACGTCAGTTTGATCATCTGCAGAGGTCTCCCAGCACATCCGTCCCGGTGGCAAGAGACGCATAAATTCAGCGTTCTTGCAAAAGCGATACGCGCCTGTTTGACAGTCGTGCGTTGTGTTTTACGAGGGGCTCCCGTCGCGACGCAGCACTCACCTGTGATAGAAATTGATGACGCGGCGAATCCCCAACGCTGGGAGGCATGGATGTCGGTTCAACTGAAGATCAACGGCAAGATGTACGATCTGGACGTCGAGCCTGACGCGCCGCTGTTATGGGTGATCCGCGACGAGGTCGGACTAACAGGCACAAAATTCGGCTGCGGCATAGCCCAGTGTGGCGCCTGCACCGTTCACGTCAACGGCAATGCCCAACGCAGCTGCGCCACGCCTGTCAGCTCCGTAGTTGGCGCGGACATCACAACGATCGAGGCGATCGGCGAAAATGGCCTCTCGCCGGTTCAGCAGGCCTGGATCGATCACCAGGTGCCGCAGTGTGGCTACTGTCAGTCCGGTATGATCATGGCCGTAAGCGCACTTCTGAAAACGAATCCGCATCCGAGCGAAGACGATCTTGCCGCTGCAGTGACCAACATCTGCCGCTGTGGCACCTATCCGCGGATCAGAAACGCGGTCCGCGCCCTGGCCAACGAGAAGGTGTGACGCCATGGCCTCGACACGCAGAATCGTCGTCCTGGGCGGTCTAGGGACCGCCGGAGCACTCGTGGTTGGTTACGCGCTCTGGCCGAGTCACCGGCTGGACGGAGCCAATGCGCTCGCAGCCAAGCCCGGAGAGCGGTTCATCAACAACTGGATCAAGATCGCGTCCGACGACACGGTCACGGTCGTGGTCCCACACTGCGACATGGGCACTGGCATCTATACCGCCTTGCCACAAATGGCAGCCGAGGAGCTCGATGCGGATTGGACGAAGGTAAAAGTCGAAGCCGCGCCGCCGGATTCGCTCTTCGCGAATGGTCCGCTCGGCGAAGGTTTCATCCTGCTGTCGCAAGGTATGACGCGCGACAGCCTGCCTGCATTTCTGCGCGGCACCGCGGACAACTCCTTCCGGACCGTCGCCGGTTTCATGAATCTGCAGGTTACCGGCGGCTCCTCTGCCGTCCGCGCGACTGGCATCTTCGGCATGCGCATTGCGGGCGCGTCCGCGCGCGAAATGCTCGTCAAGGCGGCAGCGGCCCGCTGGCACGTCGATACCGAGAGCTGCACGACAAAGTCGAACCGGGTCCTGCATGCGCCATCCGGCAGAAGCCTTGGATACGGTGAGCTGGTCGCGGATGCGGTGTCGTACACACCGTCTTCGAATCCGACTCTGAAACTGAGGAGCCAATACACGCTCGTCGGCAAATCGATTGCACGCGTCGATATTCCAAAGAAAGTCAACGGAACGACAACCTACGGAGTCGATGTCAAACTCCCGGGCATGGCCTATGCGGCCATCCGCATCGCGCCCGTATTCGGGAGCAAACTCGCATCGGTCGACAGCAGCACCGTCGCCGGCCGCCGCGGCGTCCTCAAAGTCGTGAGACTGGACGATGCCGTCGTTGTCGTCGCCGACCGCTTCTGGCGCGCCCGCGATGCCGTTGCCGCGCTCAATCCCGTGTTCCACGCCGGCGCCGATGGCACGGTCAATTCTTCCCAATTGAAGGCGCGACGGGTGGCGGCGCTCGCCGGCGCAGACCTCAAGAAAGACAAGACGATCGGCAATGGCGCCGATGCGCTCACTGGTGCGCGCGTGATCGAAGCGACCTACACCGTACCGTATCTTGCTCACGCGACGATGGAGCCGATGAACGCCACGGCCGTGTTCAGGGACGGCAGGCTTGAAGTCTGGTCCGGCACGCAAGATGGTCTCGGCGCGCGCGCGTTCATCGCCAAGACCGCGAAGTTGCCGATTGAGAACGTGACATTCCATCTCCTTCCCATGGGCGGCGGCTTTGGACGCCGGCTGCCAGGCTTCTTCAACTTCCTGGAACACGCCGTAAGGACCGCAATGGCGATGCCTGGCACCCCGGTCAAGCTGATCTACACGCGCGAACAGGATATGCAGCACGACTACTATCGCCCGAATGTCATGAATCGCATGCGCTCGGCTCTCGATGCCAAGGGCATGCCTGCGGTATGGATTAGCGACTACACGACGGACAGTGGCGCCAACAGCGAAGCACACATCGCCTACGGCATAGCAAATCAAAGTTATCGCATAGCCCAAGTGGCGACGCACGTTCCAGTCGGCCCATGGCGCAGCGTCGAAGCCTCGTGGCATGGATTCTTTGTCGAATCCTTTGTCGACGAACTTGCGCACGCGGCAAAACTGGATCCTTTGGCGTATCGGCGCGCCTTGCTCGCCAACTCGCCACGCCATCTCGCCACCTTAAATCTCGCGGCGGAGAAGGCCGGCTGGGGCTCACCTGTTCCAACCGGCAAGGGGCGTGGGATTGCCGTGTTCGAAAGCTTCGGCACGGTGGTCGCTCACGTCGCAGACGTTACCGTCGGTACCGACGGCGCACTCAAAGTCGATCGCATTGTATCCGCCGTCGATGCCGGCATGAGCGTCAATCCCGATGGACTGAAGGCACAAATCGAAGGTGCGATCATCTACGGTCTCGCCGCCGCCCTGAATGGCGAGATCACCATCGAGAAGGGTGCTGTCGCACAGGCGAACTTCCCAGACTATGAAATGATCCGACTGGCGACGTGTCCGCAGATCGAGGTTTATCTGCACGAGAGTGACGCGCCCGTCGGCGGAGCAGGGGAGCCTGGTGTTCCACCGACTGCGCCGGCGGTTGCCAACGCAATCTTCGCAGCCACCGGTGTTCGCGTGCGCGATTTGCCGATCAAAAATCACAATCTTACGGTGGCCTCGCGTTAAGCGTCTGACGTCGCGACATCCTCACTCGCCTCCGCCGCTCACCGGCGCGGGCGTAACGGGCTTACGCGCATCCTGAACGGTCTGCATCAGCCGCAACGCATTTCCACTCCAGATCTTCTGCAAATCGTCTTCCTTGTATCCTGCCTCCAGCAACCGTGCCGTGATCTTCCAGTTGCTGGCGCAATCTTCCATCCCGACGACACCGCCGCCGCCATCCCAGTCCGCGCCCACGCCGACATGGTCTGGGCCGACGAGCTTCAACGCATGCAGCATGTGCGCCATATAGTCGTCGAACGTCGCACGCGGCACAGGATATTTGGCATTGAGCGCGCGCATGCGGGCCGCGGCGGTCGTGATGGCCCTGGTGGCATCGACAGGCGAGAGTGAGTAGAGCCCTCGCAGCGCCGCGAAGATCTCGTTTTGCGCCTTCTCGCGGTCCGCATTGGGCGGGACGCTCACAAGATAGGAATTGTAGGAATTGATTTGAATCACACCGCCCGTTGCCGCGAGCTTCTTCATTCGTTCATCGTCGATGTTGCGCGGATGGTCGTGCACGGCTCGGCAACCCGAATGGGACAGAATGATCGGCACCTTCGACTGGGCGACCATCTGGTCGAAAACATCGTCGGATGAATGCGATGCATCCAGGATGATGCCAAGTTCGTTGGCGAGGGCGACGAAATCATGTCCCATCGGACTCAGGCCGTTCCACGTCTTACCCTTCGGGTCTGTCGCGGAATCGCCGAGCTGATTGTTTGCGAAGTGCACCGGCCCCGCCATCCGCACACCAAGGGCATAAAAACTTCGCAGCAACGTCACGTCATTGGCCAGCGGATACGAATTTTCGATACTTTGAAAAACCACACGCTTCTTTTTGGCTGCAATGCGCGCTGCGTCGCCAGGCATAAACGCGAGTTCGAAACGCGGCGCATTCTTCGCCACCATCTCGCGGATCGCCGCTGCGCGGACGAGCGCATAGTCGCGTGCCGCCATCATGCCCTCGGGCGTCAACGGACCCTGCGGCGTGTAGATCGCGAAAAAGCCGCCGTCCAAACCGCCTTCGATCATTCTGGGATAGTCAACTTGCGAGAAGTCGGCTTCATAACTGTGCCGCTTCATCATGTCCCAGCCGGGACGCGCAAAGTTCATCGGCGTGTCCAGGTGCGTGTCGAGGCAGAGCAAACGTTCATGCAGTGCACGCGCGTCAGAAACACGCGTCGTGTGGACGCTTCCCAAGGCTGGCGCCGCGGCAAGCGCCGCGCCACTGGCCAGCAGTGATCGTCGAGACATCATGGCAGGCATCCTTGTGAGCTTAGACCATGCAAACGCTTGCCGGCTGTCAGTACAAGTCCCAAAAGCGCGAGCACAGGCCCGCCTTTGGCCGCAGCCTGACCCAGGCGTCGCTCACTTGGCGAAGGCGACTGGACCGCCCAATCTGCAACGTGATAGGCGAAGGTATCCGCGCGATGAATCACGTTCTCGCTATTGGATGGGTGGCTGAGTGGTTGAAAGCACCGGTCTTGAAAACCGGCGGGCCTGCAAGGGTCCCGTGGGTTCGAATCCCACCCCATCCGCCAAACTAGAGAGCCGTCAAAAGCGGCGACGGATTCCGATGCCGATCATTGTACTTTCGTCAGGGTCCAGGGTGTAGATCCCCCAGGCACCGGAGCGGTGGAACGTCCGGACTTCGAAATCCCAACCGGGCGCGTTCGGAACGGCGAAAGCCAACTCAGCCGAGACATAGTTCAGCAGGGACTTCTTGCTTCCCCATTCCGCGCGCGGATATTGCTGCGGCGGGTTGGTTGTGAAGGAGGGACCAGTATAGAGGGCGAACGATGTAGGCAAAGACTCCGACCAGGGGAATTGATCAAATTCCACTCCCAAACCCAAAGCCGCGGTGTTGTAAGTGTGACCGAGGAGATGCTGCGTAATTTGAGCCTCTCCTTTCAGCGACCAGCCCCATCCCAAATAGACAAGGTTGCGATCGACAGCGACGCCAACCATGGTATCTGCCCAATGGAAGCGACCGGCGACCACTTCCGTAAAAATGTAGTTCGTGGACGGTCCGGCATAGAGGGACGCAGACCATTTTGATTCATCGGCATTCGCCCCGAAGGTCGTGCCAAGAAAAACAACACCGGCAATAGCGAGTGACAGTCGGGTCATTGGGCACCGCCGTCGCCTACAACGTCCACGAACGCCTAATGGTTCAAAAGGCTCTCGCCGTCCGGCATCACCTCCTGAATTTCCGTCTTTCCCAGGTCATGGAAGCGAAAAACGCCGTCGTTAATTTCGACTTTGGAATGCATTGTGGGATAGTACCGCTCGAAACTTTCGAATCATGATCGGCCCACAGGCAGAGGGGCGTAGGGTCAGATCGCAAAACGAACATCGTCCAAGGCATCGCTTGGTGGGCGTAGAGTAACTAGGGGCGAACAGATGAGGCGACTTGGAGAGGTCGGGTACGAGGCACTCGCGGCCCTCACTTTGTTGTCACTCGCGTTTTCACTCGCCCATTTGGTGATCGTCAGGCGAAATCTCACCAAGCCGATGCCTTGGTATGTTCTTTTGCTCCCCTGGCTGTTCCTCGGTAAGGACTCTTTGACTCCGGTGGGAATGAAACATTTGGGCCAGTGCATCAAATGGGTCACGTTGACCTATGCGCTCTGTCTCCTCTTCTTCATTCCATGGAATTAGCGTTCGTCTGAAACAAACGGCGCCCGAAGGCGCCGCTTGCATTCTCGAGATGAGGTCCTAGCTCAGCTCATTTTCCCGTGGTCGCCTTCATCGCGTGGTGGCGATGGTGACGGTGGTGGCGGTGATGTCCGCGCATCATATGGTGCGCTTCCGGCGGCGGCATCTTGTCGAGGCGATCGTTGGCGTTTTGCGCCGCCGCAGCCGCCGCGCGTGCCGCGGCGTCAGCCGCGTCAGCAGCGCTTTGTGCTCTCTGTGCCGCGGTCATAGCCGAAGCGGCATCTGCCTTGGCAGAATCCGCGGTCGCCTGGGCGTGCTCGACAGATTCCCGCGTAGCACAACCGCTGAGCAACAGGCCGGCACCAAACAACGCGATCAACGGGGTTTTCATCAATAAGCGTCGCATTTCGTCATTCCTCCCAGAATGCGATCTCAAGGAGATGGCGATGGCCGAAGTCCTTTAGATCAACGGTTTACATGCAGAAAAAATAGGGCGATTCAGTAGGCTTAACAATGATTTACCATGGCATCACGACCGCCATAGTAAACAGGGAACTCGCCCGGAACGATTTTCCGCCGTTTTGGTTCCCTCGTCAGCCAAATTTTTCTTGCTGTCGCCTCGGCGGCGGAGGCTCTTAAGACCTTCGTCTATTCGGGCTTGTCATCGCCTTGCTTCTTGCTCGGCAGAAACAGCGTGGGCAGCCTGAAGAGATCGCGGCCGAACTGGTCGGCCCAGCGCACCAGGCGGCCCGCCCATTCGTCGGTCTGTGGGGGGCTCTGCTGGGACACCGCCACGTCCGACACGTCAATCTCGGCACTGTCAGACGCCTTCTCAAGCTCCTTCAGCGCGATCGCATTCTGCAAGACGGCCGACGCGACATCGCGGCGGATGACGCCGTGTGTGCGCATATAGTCCTGCCGAACGCCGTCGAGCTCGACCAGCTCCTGTCCAAGTTGCGCCATGCGATGAAAGCCCGCGCTCAGTCGTGCAACGGTGAGCCAGATCGGCTCACCCTCGGCACCATGCAATGCGTTAATCGAGTTGTTCACGGCGCAGCCTGAATTTTTGCGCCGTCGACGCTATGGCAATTAAGCTAATGTCTCGTAAATGGCCTGCGACATCGGTGGGTTGGACAAACCAGACCCATCCATAGGCGTAGTGATCCGCCGCCGCGAGCCCACAACATTCGCTAGTTTTTGCGATAACTCGTTCTTTACGGTTGTGCTGTGTAGTGGCGCGCAATTCGGGTTGTGCATTTCGCATGGCGTTATCAGATCGAAACCAAAGCGGATTCCGACTGCCCCGTGGCGAACGCCGCGCGCGGCAACGCGCACCCGTCGGCGTCAAGGGAAAGATCTTTTTTCCCGAACGCAAATGGGAAGAGGAATGCGTCGTCAGCGATCTCTCACCCGATGGCGCGGGGCTCAAATCTTCCTGCTCCGCTGCGATCGGCGCGCTCGCCGTTCTCTACGTCGACGGACTTGGGCGCTTCGAAGGGAAGATCGTGCGTCACGATCGTCTTCGTCTCGGCGTCAAATTCGGCTTCTCCGAAGCGAAGCGGGCCCGGCTTGCCCAAATGATCGCAGACTTCGTCGAACGCGGCGACATCAAAGCGACGAGCTTGCGCGCGCGATCACGCTTGACGGGCAGTCATGCCTTGCACCAATTCGTCCTTGCCTCGGGACAATCGCAAGACTGCGAGATTGTCGACATTGCGCTCAGCGGTGCTTCGCTTCGTACCGACATGAGGCCGGCGGTCGGCGAGACGATCACGTTCGGCAAGACGACCGCGGTGGTCGTGCGTCACACGGCATCGGGCATTGCCGTCTCATTCGCTGAGCGGGAGCTCTCTTCCCCGGCCAGCGCACGCTGAACAGACCGCCGCGTTGTGGCCTCGCGCGGCGTCGACTAAACTGCGTGCCGCCTCAAACTTTGATTCGACTGGATGATTGCGACAGCCCGCACCACCGCCGCCGTCACGGTCCTTGCTGCGCTGACAGCCGGCTGTGCAACCGGTCCCGAGGACAACAGTGTCACAGTCCCGCCGAATGCGGGCGTCTACAAAGTGGGCGTGCCCTACCAGATTGGCGACACCTGGTACTATCCGAGCGAACAACCCGACTATGACGAGACCGGCATCGCATCGTGGTACGGACCAACCTTTTACGGCCGGTCCACCGCCAACGGCGAACGTTTCGATGCCGATGCACTGACCGCGGCGCACCGCACGCTGCCCATGCCGGTCAATGTGCGTGTGACCAATCTCGACAACGGCAAGTCGCTGATCGTGCGTGTCAACGATCGCGGGCCATTCGCCAAGGGCCGGATCATCGATCTGTCGGAGCGCGCTGCGACTCTTCTCGGCTACAAGCAGCAAGGCACGGCACGAGTCCGTGTGACCTTTGTGGGCCGCGCCGATCTGAAGGGTGGTTTTCCTTCCTCTGAATCGCCGCCGGAAATCGCCTCTGCGGTTCAGGCCGCCCCGACTGGACGGATCGTGGCTAACGATCTCGAGCCCATTCCTGGTGCTGCCACCTTGCCGCCAGAGCAACCCGCGCAACTGCCGGCGCCTCCGGTCAGGACGGCGGACACCGCGGTTTCCACGCAGCCGACCGGAATCGTCACAACGGTGCCAGTGCCGGCCGAAACGCATCTTTACGTCCAAGCGGGCGCCTTCAGCTCTTATCCCAATGCTTTGCGTCTGCAGGCGAGGTTGGGGTCCGGAATACAGATCTCCACGATCACGCAAAACGGCCAGAAACTCTATCGCCTGCGGCTGGGTCCCTTTGACGAACTGGGCGAGGCCGATAGGGCGTTGGCCCGGCTGAGCAGCCTTGGTAGTAACGACGCGAGAATCGTGGTCGACCAATAAGCGGCCTTTCACGGGAGCCTTGTTCATGTTTCATCGCCTGATTGGCGTTGCGTCTGTCGTCATCTGCCTTGGGCTGACCCTTTCCTCGGCTGATGCCGACATCACGACCACCGCCAATCACGCGCTTCTCATGGATGCGCAATCCGGCGACGTCCTCTGGCAAAAGGATGCGGAAACGCCGATGCCGCCGGCATCGATGAGCAAGCTCATGACTCTGGAACTCCTGTTCCAGCGGATCAAAGACGGTCGCGTCAAGCTCAAGGACACTTTTCCCGTCTCCGAACGCGCCTGGCGTGAGCGCGCGGGGTCGGAATGCTTCGTCAATATCGGCGACCGCATGACGGTCGAGAGCCTCATTCAATGCATCATCATCGTCTCGGGCAATGACTCGACCATCGTCGTCGCCGAAGCGCTGGGTGGCACGGTCGAAGGCTTCGTCACGATGATGAATGCGCGCGCGCGCGAGCTCGGCCTCAAGCAATCACACTTCGTCAACCCCGACGGACTCGACGTGCCGCCCGGCCAGATGATGTCGGCGCTCGATCTCGCGAAACTCGCGCGGCACATCATCTACGCCTATCCAAATCTCTATCACTATTTCGGCGAGAAGGACTTTGTGTGGAGCAATATCCACCAACCCAATCGCAATCCGCTTCTGTTCAACACGCCCGGCGCCGACGGACTGAAGACCGGCCACATCGAAGCGTCGGGCTACGGTCTTGTCGGCTCCGCCGCGCGTGATGGGCGGCGAATCATCGTCGTGCTCAATGGCCTGGCTTCCGAGAAGGACCGCGCCGACGAAGGCGCACGTATGATCGAAGCAGGATTCCGCGAGTTTCGCCGCTACCAGCTCTTCAAGCCGGGCGACAGCATTGCCGAGGCCGATGTCTATGGCGGCAGCGACAAGACTGTGCCGTTGACCGTGAAGACTCCTGTGGTGGTGACGCTGCAGGTGGACTCGCGACCAGGCATGAAGGTGGCGGTGCACTACAACAGCCCGCTCGCTGCACCGATCGCGCAAGGTCAGCAGGTCGGCACCTTGTCGGTGACCGCGCCGGACTTTCCGGGCGTGACGACTCCGCTCTACGCCGCCCATGATGTTGCCAAAGTCGGAATCTTCGGACGCATGATGCTCGGCATTCGCGCGCTCTTCGGCGGCAATAAGTGACGTCGGTCGGCCGCTTCATCACGCTCGAAGGCGGCGAGGGCGCGGGAAAGTCCACGCAGGCGAAAAAACTGGTAGCTGCTCTGAAGAAGCGCGGCATCCCATGTGTTTCGACCCGCGAGCCGGGCGGTTCGCCGGGCGCCGAGGAAATCCGCGAACTCATCGTTCATGGCGAGAAGGGCCGCTGGGATCCACTCACCGAAACGCTCCTCATCTTTGCGGCGCGCGCCGATCATGTCGCGCGCACCATCAAGCCGGCGCTCGCGCGCACGAAATGGGTGATCTGCGACCGCTTCACCGACTCCACCTTTGCCTATCAAGGCGCGGGCAGGGGGCTGGCGCGGGAGATCATCCGCAGGCTCGACGCCCTTGTGTTGCATGACCTTCATCCCGATCTCACAATCATTCTCGATCTTCCCGTCAAAGCGGGCCTCGCGCGCACCTCGAAGCGCGCTCACGGTGCGACGCGCTTCGAGAGTTTCGACATTCAATTCCATGAAAGGCTGCGCCGCGCGTTTCTCGACATTGCGCGGCGCGAGAAGGAGCGCTGCGTCGTCGTCGACGCGGACATGGACGCCGACGATGTTGCCGCCGCAATATGGAAAGTCGTCGCCAAACGGTTCAAACTCTGAACATGGCCAAGCGTACGCGCAGCGACGAGATCGCCGAGACCGATCGCATCGAAGGCTTCGCGCACCCCCGCGAAACCACGCGACTTGTCGGCCACGACTGGGCGCTGGCACGCGTCGCGCGCTCTATCCGAACAGGACGCCCGCCGCAGGCCTGGCTGATCAGCGGACCGCCTGGTGTCGGTAAGGCGACGCTTGCCTATCGCATGGCGCGCTATGTTCTTGCCTTCGGGGCGACCGAGAAAGGCCCCGCGGATCTTTCGGTTCCTGAGCGTGACTCTGCGGCCGTGCAGCTCGCTGCCGCTTCGCATCCCGGGCTCCTTGTCCTGAAGCGTGGTCTCAATCCCGATACGGGCAGGCTGATGAACGTGCTCTCGGTCGCCGTCGTGCGCAGCCTTGCCGGTTTCTTCGGCATGACGTCCGTTTCCGGCGGCTGGCGCGTGGTGATCGTCGATACCGCCGACGACATGAACGACAGCGCCGCCAACGCGCTCTTGAAAATGCTCGAAGAGCCGCCGGCAAAGGCCATGCTGATCCTGCTCAGCAATGTGCCCGGTCGTCTCCTTCCTACCATCCGCTCGCGCTGCCAGAAGGTCGCGCTGCGGCCGCTGGAGACCGCGCTCGTCGAAGCCGAGCTGGCGCGACTTCTCCCGGACGCCGCACCAAAGGAACGCGCGGCATTGGCGCGGCTCTCCGGCGGCTCCATCGGCATGGCGGCGCAGCTTTCCGGCGGCGACGGCGTCATGCTCGCGAACGAAGCGGACAGGCTGCTCGGCTCGGTCGCCAAGCCCGACGTCGTGGCTTTTCTGTCTCTGGCAGACAAGGTGGCGCGCGTTACCGACGGGCTCGACTCGTTTGGCCTGTTCCTCAACCAAGCCCTCGGCGAGCGCATTCGGGCCAGGGCTTTAACTGACAATTCCCGTCTCGACCGCTGGGTCGATTGTCTCGCCGCACTCGAGGAAAGCTTTCTGCGCTCGCAAACCTTGTACCTCGAGCCGCGGCAGACGGTGCTGAGCGCAGCGCGCATGCTGGCGGCAACATCACGGCGTGCCGGAGCGCTGTGATGCTCGTCGATTCCCATTGTCATCTCGACTTTCCCGATTTTGCCTCCGAACTCGACGCCGTGATGGCCCGCGCGCGCGAGGCAAATGTCGGACTCTGCGTCAGTATCGGCACGCGCATGGACGGTTTTGCGCGTGTGCGCGAAATTGCCGAGCGCTTTCCCGACGTGTGGTGCTCGGTCGGCATCCATCCGCACGAGGCGGAAAAGCAGTTGCTCGCCACGCCGGACGCACTACTCGCGGCAGCAGAACATCCCAAGGTCGTCGGCATTGGCGAAACCGGGCTCGACTATTACTACGAGCACAGTCCGCGCGTGCAGCAGGTTGCCAATTTCCGCATGCACATCGCAGCCGCGCGGCAGACCGGCCTGCCGCTGATCGTGCACACCCGCGACGCCGAAGACGAGACCATTGCCATTCTCCGCGAGGAGATGACGACAGGCCCGTTCACCGGCCTCATCCACTGCTTCACCGGCACGCGCCGTCTGGCGGACGCGGCCCTCGAGCTCGGCCTCTACATTTCGGCGTCCGGCATCGCCACGTTCAAGAAATCCGATGACCTGCGTGCGGTTTTGAAAGACGTACCGCTGGCGCGTCTCCTGGTCGAAACCGACTCGCCCTATCTCGCGCCGATGCCGCTGCGCGGCAAGCGCAATGAGCCCGCCTTCGTCCGTCACACGGCTGCCGCACTCGCAGCGCTCAGGGGCATCAGCCAGCCCGAACTCGAAGACGCAACGACGGAGAATTTCCTCCGCCTGTTCACAAAAGTGGTTCCTCCTCAGTGACGGATCGGCTGGACGTCACGATCCTTGGTTGCGGCTCGTCCGGCGGCGTGCCGCGCATCGGCGGTCCGGGCGGCCAGGGCTATTGGGGCGCCTGCGATCCCGCAAATCCGAAAAACCGCCGCCGCCGTTGTTCCATCCTCGTTCAGCGCCAGGCGCCTGCCGGCACCAGCACGCTTCTCGTCGACACCTCGCCCGACATGCGCGAGCAACTGATCGATGCGCGCGTCTCGGAGCTCGATGCGGTGCTGATCACGCACGACCATGCCGATCAACTTCACGGGCTCGACGATCTGCGCATGGTCGCGATGAACATGCGCCGCCGCGTCGATGTTTTCAGCGACGCCACAACCTTCGTCGGCATCATGGCGCGCTTCGGCTACTGCTTCGTGCAGCCGACCGGCAGCGACTATCCGCCCATTCTGAATGCGCACCAGATCGCCGAGCCGTTCGCGCCGTTTGTTCTGAGCGGGGCAGGGGGCACCATTCCCGTCCTCGCCTTTCGCATGGGCCATGGGAAAATCGAATCCCTTGGCTATCGTTTCGGCCCCATCGCCTATTCCAGTGACGCGGACGCTCTCGACGAGAGGGCTTTCACCGCGCTCACCGGCGTCGAGTGCTGGATCGTCGACGCATTACGCTACACGCCGCATCCGAGCCACGCCCATGTCGCGCGCACGCTGGAGTGGATCGAACGCGTCAAGCCCAAGCGCGCCATCCTCACAAACCTTCATGTCGATCTTGATTACGAGACGTTGCGCCGCGAACTGCCGCCCACAGTCGAGCCGGCCTATGACGGCATGACCATTTCAGTCGCTCTGTAGAAGACGCAGTTTCGGGGATATAGCGGAAGTGGTGGTTCGACCGTGACGGTTCAAGAGCGGCCTGGGTTCTTACGACGAAAGTTCTGAAAAGTTTTTGCACTCGCCAACTTATCCTCGCCCCGAGCGCTGCATCGCCGAACCGAACCCGCATGCTGCCTGGAAAAATCCGCGCGAGCGGAGCCGGTGGTGTTGGATAAGTCTTCGCCGCTGAACGACGGCAAATGACTGCCCCGTAATAAATTTGCAATGGAAAGGAGGCGCCATGGGCGCAAGCTCGCTCCATTACACCGTAAGTGATTCCGAGGAGGGGCTCATGACCAGATATTTGGCGCTCGCATTCCTTGTTGCCGTTGCGAGCATTTCGACATTCGCGCCTGCCGACGCACGCGGAGGATGCGGCCTCGGCCGTCACCGTGGCGTGCTCGGTGCCTGCCACGACAATGCTGCGCCTGTGGTGGTGGCACCGCGAGCCGCCATCGTTGCGCCGGGAGGCGCCGCGGTGGTGACGCCCGACGGCGCCGTCGTCGTTGCACCGAGAGGCAAAGTCTGCCCGATCGGCTGGCACCTTGGCCCGCTCGGCCACTGCCGGCGAAATTAGGCGCGTCGCTAACACCGCTTCAGCCTGGCCGGTAGCGGTGCTCTTGGCATGAGGCTCGCGGGGCGTATTGACCATCCGCTTTGGGTAGGTACGGGCGTTGATTTTTGTTGACTTAGCCGGGAATTGACAAAGAATCGTGGCTGGGTATTGGGGTTGAGGGAGCGGCCGATGGACCGCGCCTTTAGAGAATTTCAGATTCGTATTTTCCGAAACGATGGCGCGTTGTCCGCCCAACTCATCATGCCGTGCTGGAGCGTGGACGAAGCCACGAAGCAAGCCGAGCCTCTGCTTTCGCACGCTCTGCCGAAGGCGGAGATCTGGAGCGACGGTTTGCTGGTCGATACGGTTACGCTCTGGCCCTCGCGCGCGTCTTCACGCGACCCGGTTTAGCCTTGCTCCTGGCGTGGTGTTTGTGAGGCGTCTTGAGCATCCGCTTTGCCGTGGCTAGCGTCTTATTTCCCATAATATTACTTATACGAAAATTGGATATGCGCCCGGGAATGCGGGCCCTGCAGCGGCGCCGGCCCTGGAGGCGCTGGCACCTGCTCGTCCGGGCGTGTAGTGAGCGGC
>DATLOU010000101.1:0-17998 GCA_035536115.1 Rhizomicrobium sp. | reverse complement strand
GATCGTGCGCGGCTCCTCGAGTGCCAGCATGATCTCTTCGGCCCGAATGCGGACGCGCAGGACCGTTCCCTGCGGGCGGTTCAGTTCCTGAACGAGGAGCGTGCCGCCCTCGAAGTCGAGCGCGGTCAAGCCGTCGCCGCGCCGCGCGCCGATTTTCGTTTCGATCACCGCACCGAGCGGTGGCGAGCCCGCGAACGCGGGGAGCTCGATGTCGCTGAGGACATCGAACACCGAGCCCTGGCGCGCCACGCGGCCGTCCTTGAGAACGACGATCTGGTCCGCCAGGCGCGCGACTTCATCGAGCGCATGGCTGACATAGAGCATCGGCAGCCTGGCCTCGTCGCGCAGCTTTTCGAGATAGGGCAAGATCTCCTGACGGCGCTGGGCGTCGAGCGCCGCCAAAGGCTCATCCAGCAGGAGAATATCGGGCGACGACAACAGCGCACGGCCAAGGCCCACGCGGCTTTTTTCGCCGCCCGACAGGGAGCGCGGCATGCGTTCCTGGAGATGCTCGAGACCAAGCAGCGCTATGATGCGCTCGATTTCTCCAAGCTCCGCGCGCTTCTGCGCCCGGCGCCAGCCAAACAGGAGATTGTCGCGCACACTCATGTGCGGAAAAAGGCGCGCGTCTTGAAAGACGTAGCCCGTTCGCCTCGACCGCGGCGATAGCCAGAGGCTCCGGGCACTGTCGAACACCGGGCGGCCGGCGATGACGATGCGCCCCTGCTGGGGGCGAAAGGTTCCGGCGATGGCATTGATGATCGAGGTCTTACCCGCCCCCGATGGGCCGAACAGAGCGGTCACGCCGGGGCGCTCGACCGAGAAGCGCACATCGAGCGCGAAACCTGGGAAGTCGTGCGCCAGGGAAACGTCGATGCTCATGTCGTGCGCTGCGCCCGGCGCGAGGCAATCTCGGCCAGCGTCATGAAAATCAGGGCAAGAATGATGGCGAGAACGGAGAGCCGTGCGGCTTCCGCCTCTCCGCCGGGCGCCTGCAACGCCGTATAGATCGCAAGCGGCAGCGTGCGCGTCTGGCCCGGAATGTTGGCGACGAAGGTGATGATGGCGCCGAATTCGCCGAGACTTGCGGCAAAGGCCGTGATGATGCCGGCAAAGATGCCGGGGAGCGCGAGCGGCAGCGTGACGTTGACGAGCCTGTCCCACCAGCCGGCGCCGAGCGTCTCTGCAGCTTCGTTCAAGCCCTTGTCCGCGCTTTCCAGCGCAAGCCGAATGGCGCGCACCTGAAACGGAAACGTGATGATGGCCGACGCCAATGCGGCGCCAGTCCAACTGAACACGAAGCGGATGCCGAAATGCGCGAGCAGCCAGGCGCCAAGTCCCGCCCGCGTCCCGAAGATCGTCAAGAGCAGGAAACCGATCGCGACCGGCGGCAGAACGAGCGGTACGTGAATGAGACCGTCGACCAGGGTCTTGCCGAAGAATTGCGTACGCGCCAGGAGCAACGCGGCTGCGAACGCGAACGGCAAGGCGGCGAATACGGCGACCGCGGAGACGCGCAATGACAGCAACAACGCCTCGCTCTCAGCGGGCGTCAAGATCTCGGTCATGATGAGGGCAACCAGCCTGCAACAGGGCGTTATATCCCGGCGGTGCTAACGACGCCACGTGCCTCGCGCACTGTGATGTCGCGAATATCCAACGCCGCTTTCAGTGCGTGCGGGCGAAAATCGTCCACAGATGGGCGATGATCTTCTGCTTGGCATCGCCGTCCGCCTTTTCGAAGCTGCGGACCGCCTGGTCCTTTTGTCCGCCGCTGTAATAGGCGACGCCAAGGCGGATCAGGGCATTGTCCTTGTCTGTCGGACCCTTCTGAAGGCCCGCCTGGATCAGCTTGATCGCGTCGGGATAGTGGCCCTGGCCCCAGGCGTCTTCGCCAAGTTTGACAAGCGCATCGCCGTTAGGCGCAGCGTTGGCGGCCGCGAGCGCAGCCGCGTTCTTCGCCGCGTTGGCGCCGGCCTGCTTTTGGGCCATCGTCAACAAGCGCGTGGTGCGATCGCCGGTCAGCACCTTCGCTGCGATACCCTTCTCGATCACGCTCTGTGCCTCGGCAGCGAAACCGAGCTGCAACGCAAGCTGCGCCAGGAGATTGTAGTCGTCCGCCTTGGTGATGGTGTTCGTCAAAAGTCTCAGCCGATAGATGTCGAGCGTCTGATGGTCGGTGAGACCCTTGGTGCTCTGGGCGGCGTTGAGAAGCTGTCCCCAATATTCCGGCTTGTTGGTGCGCGCGACCAAGGTCTCGAGCGCGGTGCGCATCGAGTCGTTGTCCTGGCTTTCATAAGCGCAACGCATTTGCAGCTTGAGGACTTCTTCGCCGCCGCCGCTGCCGAAATTGCTCATGATGTAGCGGCTGCAGCCGTGATAGTCGCCGAGCAGGTAATAGGCCTGCGCGATGATCTGCATGGAACTGCCATCGAGCCCGCCGTTCTTGCGCAGCAATTCGCCGTCGGCGATGACGTCGCGATAGCGTTTTGCATTATAATCGTTGGCGAATTTCGCCTTGGTGCCGAGCGCGCCGGTTCCGGACTTCACCTCGATATATTGACGCATCGCGCTGATGACCGATTTTTCTTCCGGCGTCAGATTGGGAACCGCCTCGGCAGCGCTGACGCGTGCCAAGGCGGCGCTATAGCTGCCCGACGCTGCCAGCGCCTTGGCTTCGTTCAAGGGCTTGCCCACCACGGAACGGACCGCCGCCTGCGCGGGAACCGTCGTTATCAGTCCCGCAACCGCGACAGCGGCGGTTCCGATTGCGAGTGCCGTGACGCCGGCGCGGATGACTTTGGACAACATTCGAGACCTCACTAAAAGGGCGTGCCGGACCAAACCCATGCCTGCGCACGGCCAGCCGCGAATTCGCCCCTCATTTCACTGCATATTTTCGATACCGGTAAATCCGATATGGGTCACACCGATCCGCTGCGCATCGGCCAGCACTTTGGCGACCGCATCGTATTTCGCCAGACGGTTCGGCTGAAGATGGATTTCAGGCTGCGTGTCGCCTTGCGCGGCCGCCTGCTCGAGATAGTTGTCGAGCGTCGCGCGATCCACCGGCGTGCCGTTCCACAGCACCGTGCCGTCGAAATCGACTTCCAGTGTCACGACGACCGGTTGGATCTTCGGCGGCGGCTGATTGGGCCTTGGCATGTCGAGCTTCACGGCATGCGTCTGGATGGGCAGCGTAATGATGAGCAGGGTCAAGAGAACGAGCATCACGTCGATCAAGGGGGTGGTGTTCATCTCCACCATCACCTCGCCTTCGCCGCTCTCGTTGCCGATATTCATTGCCATGGGGCGATACCTTCGAAACGTCCTTGACTATTGCGCGGTGTTGCGCGGTTCGGTGAGAAAGCCGACCTTCGGGATGCCGGCCAACTGGCAGGCGAGCACGACGCGCCCGACGGCTTCGAACCGGACATCCTTGTCGCCTCGGATGTGAACTTCCGGATAGGGACGATGCGCCGCGATGGCACGACGCAATGCATCCTCGAACTTGTATTTGAGTTCCGTCTGTTCGATCGGCGCGTTGTTGTAATAGATGTTTTCGTCCTTATCGACGGCGACGACGATGTTCTCCGGCTTGGTGATCGTCGCGATGTTGCGCGCGTTGGGAAGCTGAACCGGCACCGTCTTCACGATCACCGGGATGGTGACGAGAAAGATGATAAGCATGACGAGCATCACGTCCACCAACGGCGTGGTGTTGATCGTCGTGTTCAGCTCCGGATCTTCGCTGTGATCGGCGACTTGAACATTCATGGCCATGGTTTGGTTCTCCGCGCCCTACTGCGCTCCTTGGCCTATTTGCTCTTGGTGATCAGGTAGGTCTGAAGGTCGCCCGCGAAGCCGCGCAGCTTCTCGTTGATGACCTTGTTGCGCCGGACGAGGAAGTTATAGAGCAACACGGCCGGCACGGCGGCGCCGAGGCCAAGCGCGGTCATGATCAGCGCCTCGCCGACCGGACCCGCAACCTTGTCGATCGAAGCCTGACCGGCAACGCCGATCGCGATCAGGGCTTGCAGAATGCCCCAGACGGTTCCGAACAGGCCGACGAACGGTGCCGTCGATCCGACCGATGCGAGGAAGGCGATGCCGCTTTGCAGGCGCGAATTGGCATCCTCGAGCTGGCGGGTCAGCGACATGGCGATCCAGTCGTTGAGACCGACGAGGCTGGTGCCGCCCTGGCTGGCGCGAATGCCGGCATCGGCCACGCTGCGGAACATCGAGTTCTTCGGCAGCTTGTCGACGCCTTCGGCGAGCGTGCCTGACGTCCAGAAGCGCTTCTCCACCGTGCGCGCCTGCGTCAGGATTCGCGACTGCTCGAAGTACTTCATGAAGAAGATGTACCAGGTGCCCACCGACATGACGGC
Organism: Rhizomicrobium sp.; assembly: GCA_035536115.1. Taxonomy (GTDB): domain Bacteria; phylum Pseudomonadota; class Alphaproteobacteria; order Micropepsales; family Micropepsaceae; genus Rhizomicrobium. Next base: position 13,610 of record DATLOU010000101.1, on the reverse strand, counting down.
GAGGATGATCAGGATCGTCATCGAGACCGGATTGCGCTTGGCGACGATGTCGCCCAGGCCGTACGGATTCTCGGTCGGCTGATTGGCGGAAGCCGCAGGCGGCGTAACCGCCGGCGCAGCCGGGGCCGCCGGTGCCGCGGCAGGCGCCATCGTTGCGCCCCCTGGTGCGGCGGCGGTGTTGCTTGCTGGCGTAGCCATTGCAGGTGCTGCGGGGGTGTTCTGTGCAACGGCCGGACCCGAGGCCGCGCCCAAAATCACGACGAGCGCGGCTGCGACCGTCAGGTGCGTCAACTTCATGACTTGGTTTCTCCGTAAGTAAAAATTGGACCTGTTATGTCGAAGGTATTCCGATGCGTCTTACTGCAATTGCCACTTGACGACCGATTTCCACGCCACCCTGATCGGCTGGCCGTTTTGCAAAGCGGGTTTGTAGCGCCACGTGGTCACGCAAGCGATCGTGGCATCGTCCAGACGTTGCGAACCGCTCGAACTTTCCACTTTGAAGCCACTGGTCGAGCCGTCCGGCTCGATGAAGAAGGACACTGTCGTGGAGCCCTGCTCCGACAAGCGGATCGAGACATCCGGATAGTATTTCGCCTTGGGGCAGGTATGCGGCGTGCCGATCGACGCCGGCGAGGTGATGGGCGGCGGCGTGGCCGGCGTTGGCGCCTTTGCCTGCACGGCCGTGATGGCTGTCGTGGCCGGCGCTTCGGGCGAGATATTGATTTCGGGCGCCGGAACGAAGGGCGGCGGCGGCTTGGCGAGATCTGGCGGCGGCGGCGGCGGCGGTTTCTTTTCTTCGGTCGGCTTGACGACTTCTGCCTTGAGTTCTTCCGGAAGTTTTTGGATGAGACCAGATGCGAGTCCGACGACAAGAGCCCAGATCAAACCGACATGCAGGATGCCGACGCCGATCAGAATCGCCGTGCGCCGCGCGGGATTTGGCGCTTCAGCCGGGATATGTCCTCTAAGGTCGTGTCTTGGTTGTTCCATGGATCTTCCGTCGCCTACACAAAACTAATCCCGGCGCAATGGCACCGGGATTGGCGGATTTGGGCCGAATACGCGTCCCCCTCCCGGCACCGGTTTTCGTCCGGTGCATTTTTTCTTAAACCCAACGTAATCACGGTTTTGAGGGAGGGTCTAGTCTTTCGAAATGGGAAACGCAACTTCGTGATGATCCGGGTTAATCGCGACCGACGAATATGACAGGCCGCGCTGTCGCGTGGCGGCAGGGCGCGGGGCATCGCTGAGAAGTGGTCACAATTGCAGTACCGCGCGCCATTCCGGCGTCCGGTGCGCCGACGCGAGCCGTCAATTGTGTGCATGAGCGGCCTCCTGGCTAAGCGTGCATGAGGACAGTCGACGATGCGGCTAATCGTTCCACCTTTGGACCCATGCAGTTATCGTGCGTGCTCATGGCCGAAATGAGCCCGTGCGGTGACGCCGCGCCACGATTTTGTGCGGGCGGCGGCATCTCGCGTGCGATGATCCCTGCGCTTATTCTGCGGTTTAGTTTGACAACATAAGCTTTTAGCGTCGCGTGGGTCGTTGCACGGGGCGCGCCGTGGGGGCAAACAGCGACGGGATCAGATAAACGTGAGGACTTTCAGATGCGCTATCTCCACACCATGGTTCGCGTCGCCGACCTGGATGCCGCGTTGGACTTTTATTGCGCCAAGCTTGGACTGAAGGAGCTCAGGCGCGTCGAGAACAAGGCTGGCCGCTTCACGCTGGTGTTCCTGGCCACGCCCGAAGACGCCGCAAGCGCGAGTGGGGACGGCATTCCCATGGTCGAGCTGACATACAATTGGGATGAGAAGGCCTACAGCGCAGGGCGGAACTTCGGACACCTGGCCTATCGTGTCGACGATATCTATGCGGTGTGCCAGCGGCTGATGGATGGCGGCGTGACAATCAACCGGCCGCCGCGCGACGGTCATATGGCCTTCGTGCGCTCACCCGACGGTATTTCCATCGAATTGCTGCAGGAAGGCGGCAGCAAGCCGGCACAAGAGCCCTGGGTTTCCATGCCCAATGTCGGTGCGTGGTAGGCAGGCTTTCAGGCGGACACGCGATGAATTTCGTCAGCGACAACTGCTATGGCGCAACGCCCGAAATTCTTGCCGCCATCGCCTCGATCCGTCAGAGCCCTGAGCCGGCTTATGGTGACGACGACGTCACGCAACGCGTGACCACGCGCTTCTGCGAAATCTTCGAGCGCGAAGTCGCGGTTTTTCCGGTCGTGAGCGGCACGGCCGCCAATGCGCTGGCGTTGGCGACGCTGGTGCCGCCTCACGGCGCCATCTTTTGCCATGCCGAGGCTCATATCGCGGTCGACGAGTGCGGCGCTCCCGAATTCTTCACCCATGGCGCCAAGCTCGTCGCCATCGAAAGCGGCGACGCCAAGCTGACGCCGGACCTGATTCAACGCGCGCTCGGCCGTTTTCAAAAAGGGGTCGTCCATCACCTCCAGCCTGCCGCCATCAGCCTTGCGCAAGCCAGCGAGCGCGGCACCGTCTATTCGCCGGCCGAGATCACAGCCCTTGCGAAACTCGCGCATGCGCATGACATGAACGTGCATATGGACGGCGCGCGCTTTGCGAACGCACTCGCGGGGCTTGGCTGTTCGCCTGCGGAGCTGACCTGGAAAGCCGGCGTCGACGTCGTGTCGTTCGGCGCCACCAAGAACGGCGCACTCGCCGCCGAAGCTGTGGTCTTCTTCAAGCCGCAGGAGGCGCGCGACTTCCAATACCGGCGCAAGAAGTCCGGCCACCTGGTGTCGAAGATGCGCTTCCTGTCGGTGCAGCTCGAGGCTTATCTGAAGGACGATCACTGGCTCGCCAACGCACGGCGCGCCAACCTTTTCGCCAGACGACTGGCCGAGGGCATCGCGCAAAGCGACCAGATCGAGATCGTCCACCCGGTTCAGGCAAACGCCGTGTTCGCCAGCATGCCGGACGCGCTTGCTTCTCGCCTGCGCAAGGCAGGAGTCGCGTTCTATAGCTGGGGCGTACCGTCAGCCGGCCGCACGCTCGCACGCCTCATGCTCTCTTTCGCCACTCCGGAAGAAGACATCGCGCGCCTGATCGCGCTGGTGCGCGGATCAAATGCGGCCGAGCAGCGAGATCACGCCTGACTGTTCCGTCGCGTTGTTCGAGCCGCGCACGAAGTCGTAGCTGAGTCCGATGGTCCAGTTATCCGTCGTCGCGTTCAGGTTGAGACCGCCGACGAAGTTGCCGCGGCTGGGGTCCGGACCCTGGATCGAGAACAAGGCACCGGGTTGCGCGCCCGCCGTGTTGGAGTCGATGTCGGCGAACTGCGCGCGCACTTTCTCCGCGCCGTTCAAGAGATCGAAGCGATAACCGATGCGCGCCGAAGGCTGCAGGAAGAAATCGCCGACATCGATATCCTGTCGCGCCTCGGTGCCGAGGAACACGCGCATCGAATTGGCGTAGGACGATTTGACGGCGAGGTTGAAGCCGGTGCCGCCATTCGCCTCCGTGAAGCCTTCCTGGCGCAGCGTCATGCCGTCGAGCGCGATCTGCGGCGTCACGGTCGTATCGCCGTATTTCATGACGCCGCCCGCCGTGGCGCCCAAGGCGCCGACGAGGGCTGCATGCGTGTTGTCGGCCTCGCGCGTGAACGTCGTGAAGCCGTTGGTCACCGGAATGTCGAGCGTCAGGAACCGCTTGCCCTTGAGCTGTCCGTAGCCGACCGAAACCTGCGTATCGACAAAGAGCCCCTTGCCGCGCCAGTCGGTGTAGCCGGTCAGGAGGTACCAAAGTTCGCCGGTCTTGGAGTTCGGCGCCGCCCCGGTCCGGCCGGCTTGAACGTCTCCGGTGTAGAACGTGAATGCCGCGCCGTACCAGCCGGACTCCGGCGCGCCGCCGTCGAGGCCGAGCGAAAAGCCGAAGCCGTGGTCCTTGAAGCCGGAGAGCGAAATGGATGGACATTTTGCGGCGCACACCGTGCCGACGGGAAGCGTATCGCCGACGACGCCGGTTTTCGTCTGACCGTGCGTGCTGAGATATTCGCCGAACTCATTGCCCCAAAGCGTCAATTCGCCCGGAGATTTCGAGAACAGGCGCAACTGCCTTTGCCGCGCGGCGACGACGCCCGTGGCCTGATCGGTCAGCGACAGCGCCACCGCGCGCGTGCCTCCCGAAACGTCGGGCGCGAAGGAGTCGTAGGCGGCCTGGGCGTCCTTTGCGGAATTGATGCCGGCAACCATCGCCGAACCAAGCGCATCGTCGCCGGCAACCGCGATGTTGGCGATCGGGAAGAGTTTCGCGGCATAGCCCGTCAGGCCCAGATCGACCGCCGACTTCGCGACTACGTTCAGTTCGAGGAAGTCCGTTCCGCCGACCGTCGCGGTCGTGATCGAGGCGCTGCTGAACAAGAAGGGCAACCCGGCGCCGCCGGTGCCGATCTCCGCACTGTAGCGGGCGACGTCGTTCGGATCGATGAAGAGATTGCCGTGCGGCGCCGACAGCAGCAGGAAGGTGCCGCCGGTCGGGATGAAGCCGCCGAATTGAATTCCGAGATTCGTTCCGGTGGCGAAGTTGATGGATTGCGAGGCCTGAATCAAAGGAACGTTCGCAAGGCCGGATGAGACGGTGATGTTGATCGTGCCCGCGCTCACCGGCGAGCCGCCCGCGACCGTCAGATTGGCGACCTGCAGATTGTTCTGGATCGAAGTCGGCAGGTTCTTGACGGTCAGCGTCGCATTCGTCTGGACATTGATGTTCAGCGTTCCCTGATCGGTGATCGCGCCGCTGACATTGGAAAAATTGTTCACGTTCAGCGTGTCGATGCCGGTGCCGCCGATGCTGGTCCCGAAACTGATGTCGCCGGTTTGCGTCGCAATCTGGCCGGCCGCAGTGCCGGTGCCCTGGATGGTGTAGGTGTCCGCGCCACCGCCCAGGAGCACGTCGCCGACCACCGTGCCGGTGTTCATGAAATTCAGGCCGACCGAGTTGAACGAGGTGTCGACCGCGTGCGCAACCGACGTGAAGCCGTTGGTGAGCGGCGTCGCGGTGGCGGAGATGGTACCCGCATTGTTCAGCGACACGAGAGAATTGGAGCGGTCCTCGATTCCGATCGCTTGCAGTTGCGTGACCGCCTTGTTGGTGGGGTCGGTCGTGGTGGCGGCGGCCAGAACGCGGGCGCCCGTATCGATCGTGATGTTGGGCACGTTGGTGACCGGCGTCGTGCCCGAAACCGGTTGTCCCGCGATCAGGATCGCGGTGGCGGTGCCACCTTCCGGACCGTTGATCGAAGCCGAAATCACGCCGTTCGAGTTGGTGCCGGCGACGGCGCTCTGTCCGGAAACCTCGATTTCGGGAATGGTGACGTAGGAATCGATTTCCAACGCCGTGGCGTTGACCGTGTTACCGGGGCTGATGCTCGTTGCCTGCGCGCTGATGAGGCCGGAGTTGAAAAATCCTCCGAGGAACGTGACGGTCTGGTTTGCCGCTCCGGAAATGATGATGTCGTGCGAGCTTTTGTTGGAATCCTCCGGCGTCGCCGTGATATTGCCGCGATTGATGAAGCCGAACGTGCCGTTGACGTCGGGCGTGTCCAATCCGATCGTGATATTGGCCGCGCCGGCGGCCGGCGCGATCAAGAGCGTCGCCGAATTGACGCCGTTGGCCGCGATGACCGCGTTGGCGACCGTGTCGTTGATCGAGGATGGGCCGTTGTTCAGGATTCCGCCAGACACGCTGTTGCCGATGATGAGCGCCGAACCGGACTCGGCGTTGGTAGCCTTCGACGAGCGGCTCAACACGCCGGCGACCGAGAGGGTTCCTGAGTTCGAGAAGGTGCCAAGCTCGGTGCACGCCGAGTTTCCCGCCAAGGTCGCATCGCACGGCAGGATCGGACCGGAAATGATGACGCCGCCGGCGCTGTTGCCGATCGCCGAATAAATGGCGCCGGTCGCGATCGAGACATTGCCTTTGATCGTCCCCTGAAGATTGGCGATGTTCACGCCGCTGGCCGCGGTTCCGTTCGATTGGGTCGGCGACATTGTGAATGTGCCCCCGAGCAGCATGTCGCCGTTCAGGAGAAAGCCGCTGTCCTGGAGGATGCCGTTCGAAGTATCGCCGGCGATCTTGACCACCGAGGCCGACGCGAACGTGATCGTTCCGGTATAGGAGCCGACACCGCTCAAATGCAGCGCCGACTTGGTGTTGCCCGAACCCGTCAGATCGATCGTGCCTTGTTCGGTGAGCGATCCGACCGTGTTCTTGGTGCCGTCGATCAGGATGCCGACCGCCGAGGCCGTATCGGTGAACGTGAACGTTCCAGAGTTGGTGACGACCGAATTGGAATCGATGGTCAGGAGCGGCGCGGTGCCCGAGCTGAGCTTGATGCCGCCGTTCGACGCGATGTTGAGCGGATTGGGGAGAGCGCTGGTCTTTTGCGCCGTGGTCGCGATGGCATCGATGGGGGCTGCAGCAAAAGCCGGGGCGGACATGACGACTGCGATGGCAGCCGAAAGCATGAGAGCGCGCTTGTTCAAGTCGAACCTCTTTTTACTACGGCCAAAAAATGGATTCCGAAGTGGCTTAGCCCGGGGCCCGACCTTCGGATCAACCTCACCTCGTTCGCTGCCTCACCCCCGGGAACCGGCTGCGACCAATCCACCATAACCAATTTCGTTCGCCTCACCTAGCGGTGCTGCGGCCGAAAGGCAAATTTCCGCTTTTTCACATGACATTAGCGGCCGACAGCCGCCAGCAACGTCGCTGTCATGAAGAAGACGCGCTACGACGCGAAAGCGCGCGGAAAGGTTGTGGCCGAATCGGCCGCGCTCGTGAAGATGAACGATGCGGTCAGGCCGCGTCCTGGCGCGCTGCTGTGCGTGTGCGAACGAATTGACCGAGACGCTGCAGACTCACACGCGCCTCCGGCACATCGCTCGCCTGGAAGACATGCTGCATGCCGTCATAGATCTCCACGCTCACCGGAATGGCGGCGTCCGCGGCGCGATCGCCGAGCTTGGACGCGTCGTCGCGCAGGATCTCGGCGCTGCCGGCATGAACCATGATCGGCGGATAGCCCCGGAAATTGGCGAAAGCCGGCGAAGCATAGGGATCGCTCGGATTGGTCTTCTTGAGATAGTGGCGCGCGCTGACGAAGAGCAGTTCCCAGCTGAGCAACGCGTCGCGGTCGGCATTCTTCATGAGCGACCAGCCTGAGAGCGAAAGATCCGCCCAGGGCGACATCGCAACACAACCCGAAGGAAGCGCGAGCTTTGCGTTGCGCGCCGCGTGCAGTACGGCGAAAGCGAGCCCGCCGCCGCTGCCGTCACCGGCGAACACGATGGAAGACGCCGACACGCCCTTCGCCATGATCTGGCGATAGACGTCGATGCCGTCGCGCACCGCGGCGGGAAACGAGAATTCCGGCGCCAGGCGATAGTCGAGCGCAAAGACCGCCGATTCGGCGCTTTGCGCCAGACGCGCGATCAAGGATCGATGGCTCTTCGGCGAACCCGCGATGTAACCGCCGCCGTGAAAATAAAGGATCAGCCGGTTGGGCGAACTGTGCGGACAACGCACCCACTCGCCTTTCAAGGGACCGATTTGCGCCGGCTCGAATGTCGCGGCGCTGGGCGGCGCGCCAAAGCGCTCGAACATCGCGGCATAGCGGCGTCGCAAGTCCGCAATCGCGGTGTCCGCCGTGACGACGTTGGGACGGCCAGGATGCAGGAACCGGTCGACGAGAGAATTTTGCCTGCTACTGCTCATTCCGGATGATCACGAGAAAGGCCGGATATCGGTACTCCGATACCCGGCCCCTGTCATCCATCAATCGATCGTCGTTGCCGACTTAAGCGGCGCGCGCGTCGATCGTCTTGAGTTCCGGTGCGTTGATCGCAATCCGGCGCGGCTTCTTCTCTTCCGGAACGACGCGTTCCAGATCGACATGAAGCAGCCCGTTCTCGAGCTTGGCGGCGCGAACCTCGACATGTTCGGCCAGCTGGAAGCGACGCTCGAAAGAGCGCCCGGCGATGCCCTGGTAGAGGTAGCCCGGCTTCTCGGCGTCTTCACGCTTGCCGCTGAGCGTCAGCACGCCATCGCGCACTTCGACGTTCAAGTCCTTTTCGGCGAAGCCGGCGACCGCAACCGAGATCCGGTAATGGGTCTCGTCGGTGCGCTCGATATTGTACGGGGGATAGCCGTTGCCGGTGTCGACGGCTTGCTCGAGCATGTCGAACAGATGGTCGAAGCCGACGGTGGAACGAAAATAGGGGGAAAAGTCACGCATGATACAACCTCCTGAAAGCGTTGTGGTTTTTGGCCTCACCCCGTTCGGGGCCAAGGCCGTTTCTAAGCACCGGACGCCCAAAGGCCGCCCGGACATGGCTTAGGTAGGAGGCGAGAAAAACACTTCAAGGGCGGGAACCGCGGCTTTTTACCACCAGAGCAAATGGCTCAAGCCGGCGCTCCAGAGCACAACCAGAATGAAGTAGGTGAAAAGATCGACCTGCCACGGCTTGAAGAGAATGCCGGTGACTTTGAGCGCAAGGGTCTGAAGCCAGGCGCCCTCCTCGCGGTTGTTCGGGTCGCGCCACTGGCCACTGCGGATCACGGATTCGATATTGTTCAAGATGCAGGAGTTCTTGTTGAACTGCCACTGCACCGCAACCGCCGGCAGGAAGCAGAGATAGAAGATCAGGACCGCGCTCGCCGGCACGAGCCAGCCGATGACGATGAAAATCATGATCGCGAAGTGCAGATAGAAGCAGACGCTCCCCAGCCAATCGCGCTTTTCGGCGGCGTGCGACGGAAGAGCCGTCGCGATGGCAGGCGTTTCCTTGTCGTCGGTGAGGCTCATGGGCTCACGCAATTGCTTCAAATGCGAGGTTCGGTCAGCTAGGCGCGCAATGCAATGCGCTCTTGGCCGGTTGTCTGAAACCGCCACAAATGCTCATATTCAGAAGGGGCATAATCCCCCCAAAGGGGAGCTCGGGAAGGACGATCATGAGCTCGGCAGCGGTTCAGCAGATCATCACGCAGATGGCCGGCGCCATCGGCACCAATTCCGGCCTCGGCGGCGTGCTCAAATTCGATTTCGGCGAGGCAGGCAGCGTCCTCATCGACGGCAAGTCCACGCCGAACACCGTCGCCGACGGCGAAGGCAAACCCGCCGACTGCACCATTTCGGTGTCGCTCGACACTTTCGACAAGATGGTCAAGGGCGAACTCGACGGCACCTCCGCCTTCATGCAAGGCAAATTGAAGGTCGCGGGCGACATGGGATTGGCGATGAAGCTTGGTCCCATCCTGCAAAAGGCGGCCAGTTAGCTCCATGGCGCCGGCGCCGGGCGCATTCAAGGCGCGGTTCATCCTCACGCCGGGCGGCACGCGGCTGCGCTGCGCCGTCTTCGAGCGCGACGCGCGCACGAACCCGCGCGGCGTCTGCGTGCTGCTGCACGGCCAGACCGAGTTCATCGAAAAGTACGAAGAGGTGATTGGCGAGCTACAGGGGCGCGGCTACACCGTCGCAACCTTCGATTGGCGCGGGCAAGGCGGATCGGCGCGCGCGCTGGCCGATCCGCTCAAATGCCATGTCGGCAATTTTCGCGAATATGACGAGGACCTCGCCGCCTTTCTGGACCAGGTGGTCAGGCCGATGGGCGTGGCGCCGCCCTCGGCGCTCGCCCATTCGATGGGCGCACATATTCTGTTGCGCACGCTGCATGACCGGCCGAAGAGCTTTTCCGCCGCCGTGCTGAGCGCGCCGATGCTCGCGGTCTCGACGCGCGGCCAACCCGCCTGGGTCGCCGCGCTTGCGACACGCGTCATGAACGCTGTCGGCCGTTCGGATGACTGGGTGCTGGGCATGGCGGCACGCGATCCCTTGAAGATGACGTTCGAAGACAATCTCGTCACCTCCGATCGCGCGCGTTGGGAGCACGCGCAGTCGCTCTGCGCCGGCATGCCGGAACTCAGATTGGCCGGGCCGACCTGGGGTTGGCTCAAGGCCGCCAACGAGTCGATGGCGCGGGTGCAAGAGGCGGGCTATCCCGAATCGATTACAACGCCCGTGCTGGTCTGCGGCGCGGGCAAGGATCGCATTTGCCTGACGGATTGGGCGCGCGCTTACGCCCAACGCCTGCCGCACGGAACCTATGTCGAATTCGAGGACTCGGAGCACGAGATCCTGATGGAGAACGATGCCATCCGAGCGCGTTTCTGGCAGGCGTTCGATGGGTTCACCGCCTAGTTTCCGGCTTGACCGGCCCACCCATCGCGCTTGCGTTTGCAAGCGCATATGACTCCTCTCGGCGCGCCGACGCGCCGGTGATGGCCGCCTCAAGGGCGGCCATGACGGAGCGAGGATGTTGAGTTTTCCTCATCCTGAGCTTGCCGAAGGATGAGGTTGACTCTCCCTCTTTCGTTTCGTATCCCGAATCCGTTCTTGCCCGCCCTCCCGGCCCCGCCGCGGAGGGCGGTTCTTTTTGTCTCGATGCGATCGACGACAAAAGGAGACACGCCATGACCACCGAAATCACGCTCGGCACCACCTTGCACGGCACCGGCAGCGAACACGTTCTCGTCCTGCACGATTGGAACGGCGATCACACGAATTACGATCCCATCCTCGAGTATTTGGATCGCGCGACCTTCACCTACGCGTTCGCCGATCTGCGCGGCTATGGAAAATCGCAGCACCTCCTCGGCGAGTACACCGTTCAAGAAATCTCGCGCGACTGTCTTCGCCTTGCCGACACGCTGGGCTGGCAGCGCTTCCACGTCCTTGGCCACTCCATGACCGGCATGGCAGTGCAGCGCATCGCCGCCGATGCGCCGGCACGCATCAAGAGCGCGATCGCGGTCTGTCCGATGTCGGCCGCTGGCTCGCCGGCGCCGGCGGACGCGATCGCCTTTTTCAGGAGCACCACGACGGATGAGGACGCCTTTCGCCGCCTGATCAAATTCGTGACCGGCAATCTCTCCGACGGCTGGGCGAACGCGAAGTTGCGCCAGAACCGCGCCACGGTTTCGCCGGCCTGCCGCGAGGGCTATCTCAACATGTTCTGGAAGACGAACTTCGTCGACGACGTGAAGGGCCTCGCGACGCCGTTCCTCGTCCTCGTCGGTGACAAGGATCCCGGCATCGACGAGACCGCTATGAAGGCGACGTTCCTCGCCTGGCATCCGAACGCGGAAGTCTTGACCATCGCCAATTGCGGCCACTATCCGATGCAGGAATGCCCGCCTTATTTCGCGACGGTCGCCGAGAATTTCCTGCGGCGACATGTCTGAAATTGTCATCCCCGGCGAACATCGCGCGAATAGCGCGATGTGAGGGAATGGAACCCAGGAGTCAGAAGCCGGAAATCAGAAAACGGAAATCAGAAAGGATTCTTGTTCTGACGTCTGACTTCGTTTCTGACTTCCGAATCCTGCCCTTCCCTCGCACCGCTCCGCGGCGCCCGCCAGGATGAGAATTTGAGGCGGAAGTGTTGGATAACTCTCGTGCCGGAAAAATAATTTCCCGCGGGCGTCGCGGCTTTTACAACTAAAATATTAAACCTTATCCAACAGCACCCAGAACGGCCCGATAATGCGCGCATGACTGAAGATGAAAACCGCGCAGGCGAAGATCCTGCATCACCGCAATCGTCGTCCACCTCGACACCGGAGGATTCTGCACCACTGCCACCCATGCCCTTCGCGCCATCCACGCTGGTTATTCCGAGCGGTACCTTGCCTCTCATCGAAGCCCAGATGGCGGAGGCGCTGAAGATCATGGACACCTTCAATCGCTATATCGCGCACCCGCACGCACCGATTCGCGATTGCATGGAGATTAGCAATTGCGTCGCCAAGCTGACGCTGGCGTCGGCCAACCTCGCAAAGGTTGCGATGCGTTTGCAGAGCGGCGATCCCGAGTCGCGCCATCGCGTCATCGTCGAATATGCCGACGCTGAGGGGGAAGGGGTTCGACAAACGCGAAAACGACTAAACCATGGCCGGGACTGAAATTTCCGCGCCAACGCGGCGCCGGCCTGGTGGACAACCCGGCAATCGCAACGCCGTCAAGAGCGGCCGCCACACCGCCGAGATGCGCGCCATGCGAAGGCGCATTCACGCCTGGCGTTGCCGCAACAAGATCGTGCTCGCCGAGGCTCGCCTTGAACTCGCGGTGCGCGCCGGGGCACGCGCAATCCACACACTAGGCGTTGAGGAGCTTGAGCGCTTGCGCGTGCAGTTCCGCGTCGCCCGCGGCCAGGACTTGGCCGCCCTCGGCGCAACTGCCGCCTTGCCAATTGGTGATGATGCCGCCGGCGCCTTCGACGATGGGAATAAGGGCGGCGACATCCCAACGGTGAAACGCCGACTCGATGATGAGGTCGGTAAAGCCGAGCGCGAGCGTGCCGAAGATGTAGCAGTCGCCGCCCCAGCGCGTCATCTTGACGACGCGCTGCACACGCCTGAACGCCTCGCGCTCGCCCTGCTGAAAGTACCCATCGGGATGGGTGGCGCAGAGGATCGCTTCAGAAAGATCGGAACAGATGCGCGCCCTGAGCGGCAAGACGGCGCCGCGAAAGTGAAGCTCTGTGGCACCATTGACGCCCACAAAGCGCTCGCCGATCCACGGCTGATCGATGACGCCGAGCACGGGTCTTTCGTTCGCCTCGAGTGCGATGAGCGAGCCCCATTCGTGACGGCCATTGATGAAGGCGCGCGTGCCGTCGACCGGATCGAGCACCCAGCGCAAGCCATTCGCGGTCTTCTTTTCCCCGAACTCCTCGCCGAGGATACCGTCGTCCGGCCGCTCGCGTTCGATGATGGCGCGGATCGCCTTCTCCGCGTTCCTGTCGGCTTCGGTGACCGGATCGAATACGGCCTGGCCGTGGATAATCGGCCGCTTGTCGGTCACGTCCAGCCGTTGGCGGAAGTAGGGCCGGATGATTTCGCCGGCCGCGTCGGCAAGCTTGTGGGCGAAGGCGATGGTCTCGGGCGACACTGGCATGCCGGACATCCTGGAATTAGACCCTATATTGCACAAGCAAGCGCATAGAGGCAGCCAATGAAAAGCGTCGTCGTCACGGGCTCGTCCACCGGCATCGGCTGGGGCATCGCAAAAGTCCTGATCGCGAAGGGTTTCCGCGTCTTCGGCAGCGTGCGCAAGGCCGAAGACGGCGAGCGCCTGAGAAAGGAATTCGGAGCCAATTTCGTGCCGCTCTATTTCGACGTCACCGACGCTGCGGCCGTGGCGAAGGGCGCCGACCAGGTGGCGGGCGCGCTCGGTGGCGAGATGCTGTTCGGCCTCGTCAACAATGCCGGCATCGCGGTGGCCGGTCCCCTGCTCTATCTGAAGATCGACGAGTTTCGCCATCAGATCGACGTCAACTTGACCGGTCAGCTGATCGTCACACAGGCGTTCGCACCGTTGCTCGGCGCCGATCGCTCGCGCAAGGGCGAGCCTGGCCGCATCGTGATGATCTCGTCGGTGGGCGGGAAAAACGCCAGCCCCTTCGTCGGACCCTATAGTGCGTCGAAATTCGGCCTGGAGGGTTTGTCGGAATCGCTTCGCCGCGAGCTCATGCTCTTCGGCATCGACGTCATCATCGTAGCGCCCGGCTC
>DATLOU010000100.1:0-17329 GCA_035536115.1 Rhizomicrobium sp. | reverse complement strand
CTGCGAAGGCGCCAACATGGGAACGCGCTTCATGGCGACGAAGGAAGCGCCGATCCACCAGAAGGTGAAGGAAGCCCTCGTCGCCAACGACGAACGCGCCACCGACATGATCTTCCGCACCATGCACAACTCGTCGCGCGTGGCGAGGAACAAGATCAGCCAGGAAGTGGTCGCCATCGAGCGCCGTGGCAATGCCAAGTTCGAGGATGTGCGCGATCTCGTCGCCGGAACACGTGGCGGCAAGGTCTATGACACGGGCGATACGGATTTCGGCATCTGGTCGGCCGGCCAGACCCAGGGTCTGATCCACGATATCCCGACCTGCAAGGAACTCATCGACCACATCATGGGCGAGGCGGAGCGGATCATCCACAGCCGCCTCGAACAGATGGTCGCGTAAGGCGTCGGCGAAGATGCCCGAGACGAACAGTTCGTTTGGACTCGGTTCTCGCCGGGTCAACCGCATGGGTTACGGCGCCATGCAGCTCGCCGGTCCCGGCGTGTTCGGACCGCCCAAGGACATGGACGTCGCACGCGCCGTTTTGCGCGAGGCCATCGCGCTCGGCGTCAATCACATCGACACCAGCGATTTTTACGGGCCTTACATCACCAACCAGCTGATCCGCGAGGCGCTGCATCCATATCCGGACGATCTGGTGATCGTGACCAAAGTCGGCGCCGTGCGGGGTAAGGACGCCTCCTGGATTCCCGCACGCACGCCGGCCGATCTGGCGCGCGCCGTGCACGACAATCTGAGGAACCTGCGGCTCGACGCGATCGACGTGGTCAACCTGCGCGTCGGCGGCGTGCACGGGCCGATCGACGAGCCGATCGAAGAACAGTTCTCCGCCCTAGCGGAGCTGCAACGGCAGGGCCTGATCCGCCATCTCGGCTTGAGCAACGTGACGTCGACCCAGCTAGCCGAGGCGCGCGCCATCGGCGAAGTGGTCTGCGTCCAGAACCTCTACAATGTCGCCCATCGCAACGACGATGCGCTGATCGACGAACTGACCAGACTTGGCATCGCCTATGTGCCGTTCTTTCCCTTGGGCGGATTCGCACCGCTTCAGTCGGCGACGCTCTCCGAGGTCGCAACCAAGCTTGGCGCGACGCCGATGCAGGTCGCGCTCGCGTGGCTGTTGCAACGTGCGCCCAACATTTTGTTGATCTCGGGCACGTCGTCGCTCGCCCATCTGCGCGAAAATATGGCTGCAGACAAACTCGCTTTGTCGGGCGCTGCGCTGGCCAAACTGGCGACGATCGCGGCCTGACGCCTCAACGTTGCAGATGATCGATCGGGCCATTGCCAGAGCCAAAGCCCGGCGCCGTGCGGATGGCCCTTTGCACGAAATCATGCGCCTGCTGGATCGCGTCACCGACCGGCATTCCTTCGCCGAGCCCGCAGGCGATGGCAGTTGCGAGCGTGCAGCCGGTGCCGTGCGTGTGCTTGGTGTCGACGCGCTTGGCGATGTAGGCGCGCGGACTCTCGTTGGGCGTGAACAGCAGGTCGGTAACCGTGTTGCTGCCGCCATGTCCGCCCTTGAGCAGAACCGCGCGCGGCCCGAGCGACAACAGCACCTTGCCGGCACGCAGGAGATCGTCGCCTGCTTGAAGCGGAAATCCACACAGCCGTTCCGCTTCCGGCAAGTTGGGCGTGATGAGTTGGGCGAGCGGGAAGAAGGACGCCTTGAGCACGTCCACGACGGAATCGTCCGCGAGTTCGGCGCCGCTGGTTGAGATCATCACGGGATCGACGACGATCGGAATGTCTTTGGCGCTGCGCGCAAGTGCGGCGGCAACGCTGTCTGCGATCTCGCGCGAACCCAGCATGCCGATCTTGATTGCATCGGCGCCGATGTCCCAAAGGCAGCGCTCGATCTGCTCGCGCACGACGTCAGCGGGTACAAGATGGATCGAACCGACTCCGGTCGTATCCTGGGCCGTCACGGCCGTGATCGCCGTCATAGCGTAAGCGCCAAGCGCGCTCGCCGTCTTGATGTCGGCCTGGATGCCAGCTCCGCCGCTTGAATCCGATCCTGCAATGGCGAGAAGCCGCACAGGCTTCAAGCCGCGACCTCCTCGATCGCGCTGACGACGTCGGTGACGACCGCGCGGATCAGCGCTTCATCGTCGCCCTCCGCCATGATGCGGATGACGGGTTCGGTGCCGGACTTGCGCACGAGCAGACGACCAGTTCCGTTCAAGCGCGCTTCGCCGTCCTTGATGCAGGCGGTGACGCGGGCGTTGGACAGCGGCGAGCCCTTCTGGAAGCGGACATTCTCCATGACCTGCGGCAGCGGCTCGAAAAGATGCGCCGCCTCGCTCGCCGGCTTCTTCTCCGCGGCCAGCACGGCCAGAACCTGCAGCGCCGAAATCAGCCCGTCGCCTGTCGGCGAGAAGTCGCTGAGTACGATGTGGCCGGATTGCTCGCCGCCGACGTTGAAGCCGCCCTTTTGCATCTGCTCGATGACATACCGGTCGCCGACCTGCGCGCGGGCGAGCTTGAGCTCCATCGTCTTCAGGTAGCGATCGAGACCGGCATTCGACATCACGGTGCCGACGACGCCGCCGCCTTTGAGATTGCCGCTCTTGGACCATGAGCGCGCCAGAAGTGCCAGGATCTGGTCGCCGTCGATAATGCGGCCGTGTTCGTCGGACATCAGGACACGATCGGCGTCGCCGTCAAGTGCGATGCCGAAATTGGCGCGCATCTCGCGCACCTTTTCCGACATCGCTTCCGTCGAGGTCGATCCGCAACCGGAATTGATGTTGAAGCCGTCCGGCGTGTCGCCGATCGACACGACTTCCGCGCCAAGCTCCCATAGTGCCAATGGCGCGACTTTGTAGGCGGCGCCGTTGGCGCAATCGATGACGATGCGGAGGCCTTCGAGCGTCAATCGCCTGGGGAAGGTATTCTTGACGAATTCGATATAGCGGGCCTGGGCATCGTCGATGCGCTTGGCGCGTCCGAGCTTGGGCGACGTCGCTAGGCCGGACTCGAGGCCGTTGTCCATCAACGCTTCGATCGCCGCTTCATGCTCGTCGGAAAGTTTGCGGCCGTCGGGTCCGAAGAATTTGATACCGTTATCTTGATAGGGATTGTGCGAGGCGGTGATCATCACGCCCATGTCGGCGCGCAAGGAGCGCGTGAGCATGGCGACGGCGGGTGTCGGCAGCGGCCCGAACTGGAACACGTCCATACCGACGGATGTGAAGCCGGCAACGAGTGCCGATTCGAGCATGTAGCCCGAGAGCCGTGTGTCCTTGCCGATCACGACGCGATGGCGATGGTTGCCCCTGGTGAAGATGCGTCCTGCCGCCATGCCCGCGCGCATCGCGACGACCGGCGTCATCGCACCGGAATTGGCGCGACCACGGATTCCATCGGTGCCGAAATATTTCCGGCTCATGTTGAACTTGTCTCCCCTGAATCCTGGCGCTGTTTGTATTTTATGTTGTTTTCAGATTTTTCGCAGTCTTTTCCCAACAAAGCCTTAAGTATGGCGTTGGCCGACGCTAATCCGACTCCTTGAGTGCCTTATCCAGCAACAAAGCGTCTCTGAGCGCCCCCGGCGCATGGGTGCGGATATAGTCCGCCCCCTGACGAATGGCAAACAATTCGGCCGCCAGACTGACCGCTCCGGACGACTGCACATCGCGTCCCGTGAGCCGGCGCAGAAAGGATTTACGCGACACAGATACCAATATCGGAAGGCCGAACCGCGCCTTCAGCTGCGCGAGATTGCCGAGCACAGTGAAGGACGTGCGGGGATCGGTTCCGAGAAAAAAACCCATGCCGGGATCGATGATCATCCGGGCACGCGCAATTCCGGCGCGCTCAAGCGCGCTCAAGCGTGTTTCGAAGAACCTCTCGATCCGGCCCATGATAGCCTCTGGCGCAATATCAACGCGTGTCGCCACGCCTTGTTCCTGCACCGCATGCATGACGATGAGTTTTGCCGCCGAACCGGCGAGCTCCGGGTAGAGCGAAGCGTCGGCGAAGCCATGAATATCGTTGATGTAGGCGACGCCTTGCGCCAGTGCCCAGCGCTGTACGGGCAGCGAATAACTATCGATCGAAAGCGCCACGCCGTTCAGCGCGGCGACGACGGGCGTGAGACGGCCGATCTCAACCTGCGGCGGAACGCCCTTCGATTCCGGATTGGACGACGCCGCACCAAGGTCGAGAACATCAGCCCCATCAGTCACAAGTGCGAGTCCGTGCGCAATCGCTGCGACAGGGTCGAGGTATTTCGCACCATCGGAGAACGAATCCTCGGTGATGTTGAGAATGCCGAGGATCGTCGTCATGCGTCGAAGCGGGTAAGCTTTAGCGGCCCGGCTGTGGTTCGGGAACCAGCGGTCCGCGCGGACGACCGGCTGCCGGCACGCTTGGTCCGGGGCCGCGTTCCGGCGCCGGCTCTTCATACGGTGTGCGGATCGGCTTGACGCCCTTCATCAGGCCGACGATTTCATCGCCGGTGAGCGTTTCGTATTCCAGAAGCCCCTTCGCCACCGTGTGAAGATCGTTGATGCGCGTACTCAGGATGTCATAGGCGCGGCGATAGCACTCATCGATGATGCGGCGGATTTCCGCGTCAATCTTCTGCGCCGTCGCTTCCGACACATTCTGGGTGCGCGACACGGAGTGGCCGAGGAAGACTTCCTCCTGGTTTTCCGCATAGGCGATTGGGCCAAGATCGTCCGACATGCCGAAGCGCGTCACCATGGCGCGCGCCATGCGCGTCGCCTGCTCGATGTCGCTGGAGGCGCCGGTTGTGACCATTTCGTGACCGAAGACCAACTCCTCGGCGATGCGGCCGCCGAACGCGACGCAGAGATCGGCGAGCATCTTCTGGCGGGTCAGCGAGAGCTGATCGCGTTCCGGCAGACGCATCACCATGCCGAGCGCGCGGCCGCGCGGAATGATTGTCGCCTTGTGGATCGGATCGGAACCTTCGACCGCGATCGCGACGATGGCATGGCCGCCCTCGTGATAGGCGGTGAGCTTTTTCTCGTCTTCGCTCATCACCATGGAGCGGCGTTCCGCACCCATCATGACCTTGTCCTTGGCGTCTTCGAGCTCGCTCATGGTGACGACGCGCTTGCCGCGGCGCGCCGCGAGCAAGGCCGCCTCGTTGACGAGATTGGCGAGATCGGCGCCGGAGAAGCCGGGCGTGCCGCGCGCAATGGTGCGCGGCTCGACATCGGGCGCCAGCGGCACCTTGCGCAGGTGCACGCGGAGAATTTTTTCGCGGCCGCCGAGATCGGGATTGGCGACGACGACGTGGCGGTCGAAGCGGCCCGGGCGCAGAAGCGCGGGGTCGAGCACGTCGGGGCGGTTGGTCGCGGCGATCAGGATGACGCCTTCGGTGGATTCGAAACCGTCCATCTCGACGAGCAACTGGTTCAGCGTCTGCTCGCGCTCGTCATTGCCGCCGCCAAGGCCGGCACCGCGATGACGTCCGACGGCGTCGATTTCATCGATGAAGACGATGCAGGGCGCGTTCTTCTTGGCCTGCTCGAACATGTCGCGCACGCGGCTTGCGCCGACGCCGACGAACATTTCGACGAAGTCCGAACCGGAGATCGTGAAGAAGGGCACATTCGCCTCGCCGGCAATGGCGCGGGCGAGCAGGGTCTTGCCGGTGCCGGGCGGGCCTACCAACAGCACGCCCTTGGGGATGCGGCCGCCCAGGCGCTGGAACTTCTGCGGATCCTTCAGGAAGTCGACGATCTCCTTGAGATCATCTTTGGCCTCATCGACGCCCGCCACGTCTTCAAAGGTGACGCGGCCGGTGCGCTCGGTCAGCATCTTGGCGCGCGACTTGCCAAAGCCCATCGCCTTGCCGCCGCCGGCCTGAAGCTGGCGCATGAAGAAGATCCAAACGCCGATCAAAAGCAGCATGGGGAGTGCATTGAGCAACACACCCATCAGATTGAAGCCGTCGTCCGGCGGGCTGACGGAAATGTTCACGTTGTGCAGCTTCATCATCGGCACAAGCGTGGAATCGTTGTTGGGCGCCATCGTCGTGAAGGTCTGGCCGTTGGCCAGTTCACCCTTGATGGCGTCGCCCTGCATGGTGACAGCCTTGACCTGGTTCTGGTTCACCTCCTCGACAAACTTCGAGTAGGTGATGTTCTGCGCGTTGGCGTGCTGCGCCGTGCCCTGGAACAAGTTGAATAGGAACACCAAGAGCAGCGCGACCACGATCCAGAGCGCGAGATTTCTAAGGTTGTTCAAAGGGCCGTCCTTTCACGCGGGGCCAATCAGGCGACGATACCAGCAGACATATACGTACCTGATAGATAGGCCGTTTTTAACGTATTGCCAGCCTGCAAAACGTTAAGAAGTTTGTATCCTCGCTGCAATCGCAATGCCAAAAGGCGCTTAACAGCTTCATTCCGTTGGTTTCTGGGCAGATGCCCGCTTTCTGCCGCCTTTTGGGCGCTGCGGCACATTCTCCGGCACGACGGCGAGCGTTCCTGCGCCAAAAGCCCCGTCCGTTTTGGGGACAAACACGATTCGGCAACCGTGCAACGTGCAGCCGCCGCCGATCGTTCCGTTGGCGATCCCGTCGTAAAGTCTCTCCAGGCGCTCGAATCGAGGGCGATAGGGCTTTTGCGCGACGAGTTGGAGCAGCTGGGCCAAGGCGCGCAGGCCGATTTCGCGCGGGGCGCTTACAAGGGCTGCGCCGTCGACGTGAACGCCGCCGTGCGATGGGCGCACGGCGCGGCGGAAGACGGCTTCCGTGACCAAGTCCAACGCGTCGCGCGCGCGCGCCAAATGCGCTGCCGCCGCCGCGATTCGGAATTTGCTCAGGCCGGCGCTCTCGAGCGCGGGCCACGCCTTTCTCAGGCGGACGCGCGCAAAACGCTCGTCCTCATTCATGGCGTCTTCGAGCCATTCGAGTTTGCGAGACGTCAAATGTGAGCGGACCTGCGCGCGCTCGAAGGACAAAAGCGGCCGCACCAGCTGCAATTCCCGGAAGCCCGGGATGGGATAGGGCGCAATGGTGCGCATCGCCGAAAGTCCATCCAGGCCCGAACCGCGGATGAGTCTGAGCAGGAACGTCTCGGCCTGGTCGTCGAGCGTGTGCCCGACATAGAGCGCTCTGATGCCGTTGGCGCGTGCCCACTCGCCCATCAGGCGATAACGCGCCTGGCGCGCCGCCGCTTCGATGTCGGAATTGGGATGCGGCCCTTCCCAGCGCAGGGCATGCGACCTGAGCGCGGCCGATTTCGCCCAGCGCACAACTTTGCGCGCGTCGGCATCCGAGCCGGCACGCAAGCCATGGTCGACGGTCACGACCGGCGGCGCTCGCCGCTTTCTCTTTTTCGCCCACGCGGCGAGGAGATGCATGAGCGCAACGGAATCGCCGCCGCCGGAAACCGCGACCGCGCCGGGCCAGGGCGCGCCCGTCGCGACGATCGCGTCCATGGCCTCGATGAAGCGCGTCTCAAGAGGTTCCGCGGCAGACGGCTTTGCGCGCCTCGCTGCCTTGCGCGAGGACAGCGGCTGTCGCGTGTGGGTATTTTGCCGGGAGCGCGGCAAGAGCGGTGCAACCTTCCTTTTTCTGGCCCGACGCGATCAACGCCTGGCCAAGCTTCAGCATGCTATCGGGCGCCCGGCTGGAGGTGGGATATTTCTTGATCACCTCTGCGAAGGCGCGCGTTGCGCCTGGATAATCCCTCTGCACATAGGCGATGTCGCCGATCCAATAGATTGCCTGCGGCGCCAGGTCGTCTTTTGGGTGGTTGTCGGCGAAGCTGCGAAACGCCGCCCGCGCCTCGTCATAGCGCGCCTTCGCGAGCAGGTTCATAGCGCTCGAGAATTCAGGCTGTGTGCTCGGCGGCGCCACCAATTGCGGAGTCCCGGACGGAAGCGTGCCGAGTACGCCTGGAGGCGGCGCAAGCTGCTGCAGGGGTTCGCCATTTCCTTGCGGTGGAGGCGGATTGAAGGAAGACGCACCGCCGCCGCCCGACGCCTCCCCTGGGCACGGCACCGCATTGGCGTCGTTCTGGCCTGTGCCGGCACCCAGTTGCTGCGCCGTCATGGCACACAAGCGGTATTCGAAATCCTTTTTCTGGCGGTCGATTTTGTTGTCCAGTTCCTGGACGCGGTGCGCGAGCGTCTCGTTCTGGCCCGTCAGATTGCGGATCGTATCCTCCAGATCGCGGACCTTGGCGTTCAGGGCATTGATCGCATCGTCCTGGTTTTGCTCTTTCTGTTGGCGGGCCGCCTTTTCCTCGTCGCTCTCGCCGAACAAGTCTGCAAGTTGGATGCGCGTTTGGCTGGAGGGCGACTGATCGGAAGGGGCAGCGAACACCGTGTTCGTCGCCAGCAGCGCGCAAAATATGAAGGAACCCGAGATCAACCAGCCAGACTTGGTCATGCCGTGCCTCCGGAGCAGTTGTCATTCATTGGCGAACACTTAGCCCAAAATGAGGCTCCCCGCGCGGCAACAAAAAGGGCGCCCGCAACGGGCGCCCTCTTCGCCAGTCAGCAATGCTCAGGAACTCGCGCCGCCCGAGATTCCGGTTACGCCGCGGCGATTCTGCGCCCAGCAATCCTCGGTCGATTGCGTGCAGATCGGGTGTTCCTTGCCGTAGGAGATCGTTTCCACGCGCGAGGCCGAGACGCCCAGGCTGACCAGAAACTCCTTCACGGCATTGGCTCTGCGGGCACCGAGCGCGAGATTGTATTCGCGCGTGCCGCGCTCGTCGCAGTCGCCTTCGATCGTGACGCGAACCGCGGGATATTTCTGCAGCCAGCTTGCCTGACGTTGCAGCGTGGCTTTGTCGTTGTCCTCGATATTGTACTGGTCGAATCCGAAATGAACCGTGTCCCCGACATTCACGCGCAAATCTTCCGCGCTTCCAGGCACGATGCTGGAGGTTGGGGCCGGAGTTTCATGCGTCGCCGCAGGCGGCGGCGCCTCGGCTGCCGGTTTCGGCGTCGAGCAACCGGCAAGCGCCAACGCCGTCGAGAATGCGGCAATGGTGACGAGTGCGGAATAGGTCTTCATCGAATTCAGGCTCCTCCAGCAGTTGGCCATGCAAAGTTGCGGAAAACCCGCAGCGCATCGCCAGTCAACTCATACCCATACGCGTAGTATGCGGAAATGGTTCCATAAATAGATGGCGTAATTTTGGAACTTTGCAATTACTGGATCAAGGGAGACCACGCGGGGTCGGACGCGTCACCAGGAGTGGTGACACGACGCTCATTGCGGCCGGTGACGTCGATCGACCATATCTGTGAACCACGACCACCAGGAGTGGTGCGCCCGAACATGACGACGCGCCCATTGGGGGCCCAAGTCGGGCCCTCGTCTTCCCAACCATTGGTGATGATGCGCGCCGCCGATCCGTCGGGATGCATGACGCCGATGTGGAAACCGCCATTTTGGTTTGTAAACGCAATGAGATCGCCGCGCGGACTCCACACCGGTGTGCCATTTCTGCCGGCCCCGAAGCTGATGCGGTGCTGGTTCGAGCCGTCGGCGTTCATCACGTAAATCTGCTGACTGCCACCGCGATCCGACTCAAACGCGATCTGACTGCCATCGGGCGAAAAGGACGGTGCCGTGTCGATCGCGGGATCGCTTGTGAGGCGGCTGAGCGCACGGGTGCGCAAGTCCATCACATAGATGTCCGAGTTGCCGCCGGTTTCCAGCGTGAGCGCAACCTTGTTGCCGTCGGGAGAGAAGCGCGGGCTGAATGTCATGTTCGGAAAGTTGCCCAGCATCTCCTGCCGTCCGCTTTCCAGATCGAACAAATAGACCCGCGGCTTCGACCCGATATAAGACATGTAAGCGATCATCTGCGCCGTCGGATTGAAGCGCGGCGTCAGCACGAGATAGTCGCCGCGTGTCAGGAAGATCGGATTGGCGCCGTCCTCGTCCATGACCGCGAGGCGCTTCTTGCGGGCGAGCGCCGGCCCTGATTCCGAGACGAAGACGATGCGGGTGTCGAAATAGCCCTTCTCGCCCGTGATGCGTTCGTAGATCGCGTCAGAAATGATGTGCGCGATGCGCCGCCAGTTTTCCGGCGTGGTGAAATATTGCTGGCCGATCATCTGGGTTTCGCCGAAGACATCCCAGAGGCGGAAATCGACGCGCAGTCTTCCGTCCGGTTGCGCCTGCACTTGCCCGGCGACGAGCGCCTGCGCGTTGATCGCGCGCCAGCTGCCGAATTGCGGCGGCGTGTTGATGTTGGCGAGCTTGTCGATGAAGGACTTGGGATCGAGCGGCTGGAACAGGCCCGAGCGTTCGAGATCGGCGCGCACGACCTTGGCGATGTTCTGGCCGGCCGCCACATCGCTCGGGCTCGCCGCGCTGAAGTCTGGAATGGCGATGGGGAGCGGCTTGGCGTTGCCCTGATCGACCGTCACGTGCAACTCGGCTCGCGCGGGTGCGGCGCCAACGAGCGCAATCAGCGCCGCAGCGAGGATGGATGGGACGAAGAAGGAGATGCGCATGCCAGACTCCGTTCACTGGAACATTTTTCTCGGGTCGAAGTCGACCGTGATGTCGCGCCAGACATTGTATTTGTCGGCAGGAAGCTTGTACGGCGCGCAGGTGTAGATCGCACGCCGTGCCGCGTCGACGGCGGCGCGCATGAAAGGATCGCTCGCCGCCTGTGCCGCAGAGTCTGCAGCCAATTGTGGCGGCTGTTGGACGCTGCCATCGGGACCGAGGAACAAGCGAAAGGTCGGGATCAACTGCTCGGGATGCGGCGCACCGACCGGCGGATTCCAGCATTGCGCAATCTGGTTCTTGAGCGCATCGGAAAGATCCATCGTCATGGCATTCATCGCGCCGACGCCGCGCGTCGTGCGGTCGGCCGTGCGCGCGTTGCGCGGCGCCGCTGCAGGCGACGTCAGCTTGTTGAGGAGCGCGTTGAACGCATCGCTCGATTTCTCCACTGGCTTTGCGATCGGCGTCGGCGTGTCGACGACCGTCTTGGGCGTAGGCGCAGGCTTTGGCATGATTTGCGGCGGTTTGATCGGCGAAGGTGCGAGCTCCGCCTTGGGCGGCGCAGGCGCAGGTTTCGGCACCGGGATATCGACAGGTGGCGGTGTTTCCTTCGGTTCCACCTTGGGCTGCGGCGGCGCAGTCGCGCGGATGTTCGTTTTGTCCGCGATCGTTACGAGATCGACCGGCACGACGGGTGCCGCCTGATCGGTGATCTCCCAATGATGCTGCCAGGTGAAGAGTGCGCCCGCCGCGATCACCCCGTGCAGGAGAAGGGCGCCGAGCAAGCCGACGCGAGGACTACGCGCTGTGGTCGGCGCGTACCTATTCCTTCTCTGACTTCGGCTTTGCGACATCGGTTACCAGCCCGATATGAGTGAAGCCTGCGGCGGACAGAATGCCCATCACTTCCATCACGCGGCCGTAATCGACAGCCTTGTCGCCGCGCACGAAGATCCGCTGATCGTAGCCGTTGGCGGCGATCGCCGTCAGCTTGGCGACGAGCTCGTCTTCGCCGACCGCCGTGTTTTGAAGATAGACTTTGCCGTCGCGTTTGACGGTGACGGATAAGGGCTCGCGATCCTGACCAAGCGGCTGGGCCCGGGTCTTGGGCAGATCGACGGGAACGCCCGCCGTGAGAAGCGGCGCCGTCACCATGAAGACGATGAGAAGCACCAGCATCACATCGACGAACGGCGTGACGTTGATCTCGGACATGGCATGACGACGACCGCGCCGCCCGCTCCGCCCAACGGTTTGGACATTGCCCGCCATCAGCGCACTTTCTCGTCGAGCTGACGCGACAGGATGGCGGAGAATTCGTCGGCGAACGCGTCGAGACGCGTGTTGTAGCGGCCGATCTCGTTGACGAAGCGATTGTAGAAGATGACGGCGGGAATGGCCGCGAGGAGACCCATCGCCGTTGCGAACAAGGCTTCGGCGATTCCGGGCGCGACCACCGCAAGCGTCGTGTCATGGCGTGCGGCGATCGCCGAAAAGGAATTCATGATGCCCCAGACGGTACCGAACAATCCGATGAACGGTGCGGTCGAGCCGACAGTGGCCAGAAAGCCGAGCGAACGCTCAAGCCCGTCGGCTTCGCGCATGATCGTCACGCTCATCGCTTTGTCGATCCGGTCTTTGATGCCCGGTGCCAGCACCACGAGCGGTGTGCCGCCCTCGAACGCGCGGCGCCACTCGCGCAAAGCAGATACGAAGACCGCGGCCATCGGGTGATCGGCGCGGCCGGAGAACTGCTGATAGAGCTCGTCCAGCGACTGGCCTGACCAGAAGGATTTCTCGAACTTGGCGGCCCTGCGCCGCAACGTGCCGAGTGCCAGCCACTTGTTGAAGATGATTGTCCACGACCAGAGCGACGCGACGAGCAGAATGAGCATCACGGTCTTCACGATCCAGTCCGCGCCCATGAACATGTGCACGACGGAGATGTTCCCGATTGCGGAATCCGACGACCCGAGCGGCGCAACTTCGACCGCTCCGGTCGGAGCGGCGGCCGGCGCCGGCAGGTCGCGCGATTCGGCGGCACTTCCCGTCGGCGCCGCAGCCGGAGAACGCTGCGCCAGGGCAGGCACGGCCGTCATGAGAACAAGCGCCGAAAGGACGGCGGCGATCAGGCGAAGGAGTTTCATCAACGAACCTCATGCAACGAGGAGCGAGAGCCCGTGGCCCTCACCTCGACCGAATCATCCGCGAACGGCGCAAAAGTCATTCAATGGTGGCCGAATTGGGGCGTCAACACTTAATCGGTTGTTTCCAACACGAAGGGAAGCAGTTTGTCGCGCACAGCTTGCGGAATGCGTCTGGGCTTTCCGCTCATCGTCATGATGCAGGCTTCGACCTTGCCATGCGCGAGCAATGTTACACCGCTGTAAATCTTTTGATCCGCTTGCATGCGCGCACCCGTGAGCAGCGGACAGGTCGTTCGCACCTCGATCGGGTCTTCGAGTCGCGCCGGCTTGAAGAATACGAGCGAGGCGCTGCGCAGAGTCCAGGCCGTCGGTTCGGCATCGTCGAGCATCGCCATCTTGGTGATGCCGGCGAGACGGAAGAATTCCGTGCGTCCGCGTTCCATGTAGCGCAGATAATTCGCGTGATAGACGACGCCCGACAGATCCGTGTCTTCGTAGTAGATGCGGATCGGCAGAATATGGACCTTGCCTTCGAAGCGGCCGAGACCGTTGTGCTCAGTCATCGTTCGCATCGTCTCGGTTGAGCAGTTCCATCTGCAGCGGGTCGCGCAGCGGAACCGCTAACCCGAGATGGGCATAGGTTGCGCCGGTGATGAGGCGGCCACGCGGCGTGCGCTGCACGAAACCCTGCTGCAGCAGATAAGGCTCGATCACTTCTTCGATGGCGTCGCGCGATTCGCCGAGCGCGGCGGCAATCGTCTCGATGCCGACCGGACCACCGCCAAAGCCTTCCGCGATCAGTCTCAGATAGCGCTTGTCGAAGGCATCGAGGCCGCGCGCATCCACTTCGAGCCGCGTCAGCGCTGCGTCGGCCACTTTGGCATCGATGCGCGCATGCCCGGCAACGGAGGCAAAATCGCGCACGCGCTTGAGGAGCCGCCCCGCGATGCGCGGCGTGCCGCGGGCGCGCCCGGCGATCTCGCGCGCGCCGTCAGCGGTGAGATCCAGATCCAGGACTCGTGCGCCGCGCTCCACGATGGCGAGCAACTCTTCCGGCGAATAGAAATTGAGCCGTACCGGAATGCCGAAGCGGTCGCGCAGCGGCGTGGTGATCAATCCTGACCGCGTGGTCGCGCCGATGAGCGTGAACGGATTGAGCGTGATCTTGACCGAGCGCGCCGACGGTCCCTCCCCGATCACCAGATCGAGCTCATAATCCTCCATCGCGGGATAGAGGATTTCCTCGACCGCCGGATTGAGGCGATGAATCTCGTCGATGAAGAGAACGTCGCGCGGCTCCAGATTGGTGAGGATGGCCGCGAGATCGCCCGCCTTTGCCAGCACCGGGCCGGACGTGGAACGGAAGTTCACGCCGAGTTCGCGCGCCACGATCTGCGCCAGCGTGGTCTTGCCGAGACCCGGCGGGCCCGAGAAGAGCACGTGATCGAGCGCTTCATTGCGCGCCTTTGCCGCCTGAATGAACACGGAAAGATTGGCACAGGCCTGCTTCTGTCCGACGAATTCATCGAGGCGCTTCGGCCGCAGCGACGCTTCGAGCGTGTCGTCCTGCGACCGCTCGGGCGCGACGAGGCGTTCGCGATTTTCGGGCTTTGGCGTGGCCATCTAACCTTTCCTCACCGCCCCATCGCCCGCAACGATTCGCGGATGAGCGCGTCGACGGGCGCGGCCTGGCCGAGATCGTTCGCGGCGCGCGCCACCGATTCCGCCGCATGCGACGGCGAATAGCCGAGCTTGACGAGCGCGGCGACGGCATCGGCTTCGGGACCGCGCGGCGCGAGCGCGACGACCTTGTCGCCTTCGCCATGGCCGCGCAGCATCATCGCGGGCGCCTTGTCCTTCAATTCGGTGGCGATGCGCAGCGCAAGTTTCGGGCCCACCCCTTGTGCGCGCCCGATGGCCGCCTTGTCCGACAAGGCAAGGGCGCGTTCGAGCTCGCGCGAGGAAAGTGCCGAGAGCACGTTCAACGCAACGCGGCTTCCCACATTCTGCACCGTCTGCAGAAGGCGGAACCACTCGCGCTCCTCGGCCGAATGAAAGCCGTAGAGCCGGATCGCATCCTCCGACAGCTTTGTCTCGACCATCAGCGAGACATGCGCCCCGGCGGCGAGTTTCGACAACGTCGAACTCGGACACTGCACGAGATAGCCGACACCGCCGACATCGATGACGGCGTGATCTTCCGCGATGCTGTCGACGATGCCGGTGAGTTTCCCGATCATGCGAGCGCCGCCAGC
The DNA here is from genome assembly GCA_035536115.1 of Rhizomicrobium sp. GTDB lineage: Bacteria > Pseudomonadota > Alphaproteobacteria > Micropepsales > Micropepsaceae > Rhizomicrobium. Next base: position 2,446 of record DATLOU010000100.1, on the reverse strand, counting down.
ATGCGGGCGCGCGTGCCCGACAGATGCGCATGCGCGATGGCGCAGGCGAGCGCGTCGGCGGCATCGCCTTGTTCGACACCACAGGTCGGAAGCAAGCGGCGGACCATGGCCTGGACCTGCTCCTTCTGCGCATGACCGACGCCGACGACGGACTTCTTGATGTGATTGGGTGCGTATTCGGCGATCGCAAGTCCGGCTTGCGCGGCGGCAAGCAGCGCGATGGCGCGGGCATGACCGAGCTTCAACGCCGCTGCCGGATCCTTGGCGACGAAAGCCTGTTCGACGGCGATGGCGTCGGGTTTCTGCTCGACGATCACGGCTGCGACGGCGCGATGCAACGCGAGAAGACGCGGCCCCAATCCATCCGTTGTGCGCGTGGTGATGACGCCATGCCCAATATGGGTAAGCCGGGTGCCGGCGAGTGCGATCACGCCCCAGCCCATCCGGGCCAGGCCCGGATCGAGGCCGAGAATGCGAATCGCTGTGCTCATCGTGCCTTTGTACCCCTTCCGTTCGCCCTCGTCTCGATTCACGACGAAAGCTTGGCCAACGCCGCCTCCGACAATTCATAGTTGCCGAAAACGTTTTGCACGTCGTCATGATCGTCGAGCGCTTCGACCAGTTTGACGAGCTGGTCCGCCGCATCGTCGCGCACGGCGATGGCGTTCTGCGGCCGCCACACGAACGACGCCGACGTCGGTTGCCCGAGTTTGGCCTCGAGCGCGTCGCGCACCGCGATGAAGTCGTCGAGCGCTGTCAGGAATTCGTGGCCGTCTTCGGTCGAGACGCACTCGTTGGCGCCGACATCGATGGCGAGTTCCAGCATCTCATCGTCGCTGCCCTTGTTCCTCGGATAGACGATCTGTCCGACATGCTCGAACAGAAACGCGACCGAATTCGAGGCGCCCATTTCGCCGCCATACTTGGCGAAGGTGGAGCGCACATCCGCGCTGGTGCGATTGCGATTGTCGGTCAGCGCTTCGACGATCAAGGCGACGCCACCCGGACCGCGGCCTTCGTAACGCACCTCGTCGTAATTCTCCGCATCGCCGCCCTGGCCTTTGCGGATCGCGCGCTCGATATTGTCCTTCGGCATCGATTGCGCCTTGGCGGCGATGATAGCAGTGCGCAGGCGCGGATTGTGGTTGGGATCGGGCAGGCCCGTTTTCGACGCCACCGTGATTTCGCGCGCCAGCTTGGAAAAGAGCTTGGAGCGCTCCTTATCCTGCTTGCCTTTGCGGAACATGATGTTCTTGAACTGACTATGTCCGGCCATGCGCGTCTCTGGTTGGGCGGGTGAGATAGCCGCTGCGACGAACCCGTTTCAAGAGGTCGCGCGGACGCCTTTGCGCAAGTCCTTGATCGGGCTCGATCGGCGTACATTCGAACCGCCCATTCGCGCGCTTTGCACGGGGGTCCCCCTCTATAGATATCGCGTCTCCGTCCACCTTTACCCCCGATCTTCCGTGTCGGCACCGAGGCCGCCTCATTGCCATATAGGAATAATTTCCAAAACTGCAAGAGCTAGCCCACGGTAAACAACATTGTTTTTGTTAGCTTGACGGCTAAATAGCATAATTGCTAGGTATTGCCATGGACGCCTTCGAAGCCCTCGCCGATCCGACCCGCCGTCAAATCGTCGCGATGCTCGCCGCGCGGGAGCGCAATGCCGGTGACATCGCCTCTCGTTTCGACATGGCAGGACCATCGATCTCACGACATCTCAAAGTCCTGCGCGAGTGCGGCCTCGTCGCGTATCGCGCCGAGGCGACGTCGCGGGTCTACCGGCTGAACGAGCAACGGCTGAGCGAGGTCCAGCAATGGATGCAGGCGCAGCTCGATATCTGCCGCGAACGCTTCGACCGACTGGGCGAGCATCTCGATCGCATGAAGAAAGAGGAGGAGTCGGATGCCAAAGGCTGAGTTGGCGCGATTCATCGACCGCTGGACGGTCGAGTATGTTCGCACCTATCCGCATCCGATCGACCGGGTCTGGCGGGCCATCACCGAGCCGAGGGAAATTTCGCTCTGGTTTTGGACGGCAAGTTTCGATCTGCGTGTCGGGGGCGCGTTTCGCTTCGGCCCCAAGGACAGCGATATGCACGGCCTGTTCGAAATCGTCGATCCGCCACGCCTCGTCCGCTTCAAAGGACCGTTTCCGCAAACCAATCCGGAAGGTTACATGCAGTTCTCGCTAGCAGCCGATTCGGCGGGCACAACGATGACGTTCGTGCAGCATTTCACGCCGGGTCTGGTCCCGCATCCCGAGTTGAGTGCCGACCCGGCCGATCACCCCGCGGCGGCCGTCAACCCGTGGCGAGCGGGAACGCTGGCGGGCTGGCATCTGGCGTTCGACGCGTTGGGAGATCAGTTGAATGGGATTCGCCCAAAGCATGTTGCTTTGGAGGAAAGCGAATGGCTCCCCGTCTACCGCCGGCATATGCTG
>DATLOU010000099.1:0-29296 GCA_035536115.1 Rhizomicrobium sp. | reverse complement strand
TCTCGCCCACGAGGTCGAGATCGAGGTCTTGCAGGCGATCGGCCTTCACTATGACCGTCACGACTTCACTCAGCGCTTCATGGGCATGAGCGATGAGGCGTTCTTCGCCGCTCTCGAAGAAGACGGCAAGGCACGACTTGGCCGCTCCATCATCGCGGAGATTCGCGGTCCGATGAACGACAGATTGCAGAAGGCGGTGGCCGAGCGGCTGACCGAAGTCCCGGGCGCGCTGCGCGCTGTGAACGCAGTTTGCGGCGCCAAGGCCGTCGCCAGTTCCAGCACGCTCGACAGGTTGCGGATCAAGCTCGGCAAGACCGGTCTTTGGCAGAGTTTTGCTCCGCATATCTATTCGGCGGAACATGTCACGCACGCCAAGCCCGCGCCCGATCTGTTCCTGCATGCCGCCTCGGAACTCGGTGTCGCGCCCGCGGAATGTCTCGTCATCGAGGACAGCGTGAACGGCGTTCTCGCGGGCCGCGCCGCGGGCATGCGCGTGTGGGGCTTTGGCGGCGGCGGCCACATGACGGAACGGATCACGGCGCGGCTTTCCGAAGTCGGCGCCGAACGCGTCGTCGCGACTTGGGCGGAAGCCGAGCCGCTTCTCGCGAGCCTCTAGCGGGGAGCGGTTGAATGGGCGCAAGATCGCACGGTACGCGATCGCAACGAGGTGGTTCATGCGCGCAATTTTCACTCTCGTAACACTCGCCGTTCTCGCACTGTCGCTGGGGGGCTGCGCGGTCGCGGAAGTCGCAGGCGCCGGCGTCAGCGTCGCGACCACGGTGGTCACGACCACGGTCGATGTCGCGGGCGATGTCGTTGGCGGTGTTGCCGATACGGTCAGCGGCCATCCGAATGACGACAAGGATAAGGCCGGCGAGAAGGACAAGCCGCGCGACGACGGCGACAACGACAACGCGCAATAGCGCTTAGAACGAATCCTTGCGCCGGCGCATCTCGGCAAAGACGTCCACATCGCCCGTGTCGCGCAGCCCGAGCGAACGGCGAATGTCTGGCGAGTCGGGACGCAGAAAGGGATTGGTTCTCTTTTCGAGACCGATGGTCGAGGGAATGGTGGGCGCGTTTTTCGCACGCGCCGCTTCCACCTGGCGCATGCGTGAGATGAGGTCCGTGTTTTCCGGCTCGAGCGTCAGCGCGAAGCGGCCGTTGTTCAGCGTGTATTCGTGGCCGCAGAAGACGCGCGTCGCATCCGGCAGACGCATGAGTTTGGAAAGGCTCGACCACATCATCGCCGGTGTGCCTTCGAACAAGCGTCCGCAACCCATCGCGAACAACGTGTCGCCGGTGAAGGCGGCGTCATCGACGATGAACGCGATATGGGCGCGGGTGTGTGCGGGAATCTCCAGGACCCCAACGTTGCGGGCGCCGAACGTCCAGCCCGAACGTTCGTCGACCCCGGTGTCGATGCCGGGAATACGATCGCGATCCTTCTCGGGTCCGACGATGGTGGCGCCGAAGGCTTCCTTCAGCGGGATATTGCCCCCGGTGTGGTCGAAGTGATGGTGCGTATTGAGGATGTGGGTGAGTTTCCAGCCGCGTGCGGACAAGGCTTTCCTGACCGGCTCGGGTTCGGAAGGGTCGACGATCGCCGTCAATCCGGCGTCGCGATCGTGCACCAGATAGGCGTAATTGTCTTTCAGGCAGGGAACCAGTTCGATCTCGAGCGCCGCCATGGGATGGTCCTTTCGCGGATCGAGCGAGCCTAACAGCGGGCGCCGGCGCGTTGAACCGGACGCAGCGTCGCGCTACGCAGGAAGAATGCAACTCGACGCTTCCGATCTGGCCGACTTTTACGAGGCGCCAATCGGGCAGTTGGCCCGGCGCATGATTTCGCGCCAGGTGCGCGTCATGTGGCCGTCCGCAAAGGGAAGTTCATTGTTCGGTTATGGCTTTGCAGTGCCTTACCTGCGGCCTTACCTCGCAGATGCAGAACGGGTCGTGGCACTGATGCCCGCGCAGCAGGGCGTTGTTGCCTGGCCGTCGGGGCCGCCGCTGACGGCATTGTGCGACGAGGATTCGCTTCCCTTCGCGGACGCGGCGTTCGATCGGATCCTGGTGGTGCACGGACTGGAAGGCGCCGACGCGACACGGCCGCTGTTGCGCCAGCTCTGGCGTGTTCTTGCTCCCGAAGGCCGGATGCTTCTGGTGGTGCCGAACCGAACCAGCCTCTGGGCCCAGCTTGAACGGTCGCCGTTCGCGCTCGGCCGCCCATTCAGCCGCGGCGAACTCGACGGCTTGTTGCGCGGCGCGCTGTTCGAACCGCTGCGCTGGGATCGTGCGCTCTATCTTCCGCCCTTGCGCGGTCGAAGCCTCGTGCGATCAGGAAACGCATGGGAGCGGATCCTGCGCCGACTATTGCCGGGGCTTTCCGGTGTGCATCTGGTCGAGGCCGGCAAGTCGCTCTATGGCGCCACACCTGTTCCCGTCGGTCGAGTGAGGCGGCAATGGTCGCCGGTACGCGAAGCGCCGGCCGCATTGAACAAATCTTTCGACCGGCTGTGACACGACTGTGAAGTCGTTGGTACGAACGCGTGACAGCTATTTCGATTTCACGATACTGTGAGCACAACGCGAATTTGCATTGCGGATATGCACGATCGAGCGGCGTGCATCAGATGAATCGTTTTTCGAGCAATCGCGCACTTCTTCGCCACATCATGACGTGCGAAAAATGAAATGCACGAAACGGTGATTGGCAGACGCTTTCAATTCCCGCTTTCGATCCCACCTCCAATTCCGTCAGGCATGTCTGATGCCTGGCGCAAACCAGGAGGATGTCATGAAGTTTGCAAAAACGGCGGCAGGCGCCGCAGCGTTGTGCGTGATGCTTGCGGCGACGGCGAGCTATGCGACGGATGTCGGGGCTCCGGCATCGGTCGGCAGCTGCGTCGACCTGGCGCGACAGGTCAAAGACGCGATGAACTCCAATCAGCAATCGCCAAATCTGCACGAGGCGCAGAACTTGTCGTCGGCAGCGCGCGAATTCTGCTCGAATAGGCGTTATGCCGAAGGCGTCAGCCGCTACAGCAAGGCGTTGGAGCTCTTGAACGTCTCCATGACGCAGAAGGATGCGCCTCGCGCCCAGTAGCGAAATTGCGCTCGCAAGGAGCGTGACGATAGCAGGCTAGAGTCCGATTGCGCTCATCAAAGGAGTGTAATCGGACTTTGGACTGCGCGCGTCATCTGCCACGCAGCAGGAAGATCGCGCCGTTCGCGAACAGGTTCGGCCCCCAGGCGTTCGCGGGCATGGGATGTGTGCGGCCCTTTTCGTCCAGCGATAAGGCTCGTTCGATCGTCGCGCCTTTGTCCTGTGCGAGCTGCACGAAATCGGCGATCGTGCAGAGGTGAATGTTGGGCGTGTCGTACCAGGCATAACCCAGCGCTTGCGTGCGCGGCATCCGCCCGCCGGCGAGCAGCGCAAGCCGAATGCGCCAATGGCCGAAATTGGGTAGCGAGATGACTGTCCGTCTGCCGATGCGAAGCAGATGCGCGAGAACCTCGCTCGGGGCAAACGTGGCTTGAATGGTCTGGCTCAGAATCGCGACGTCGAATGCGCCGCTCGGATAGTCGCTGAGATCGGTATCGGCATCCCCCTGCACAACCGGCAAGCCGCGCGCAACACAGGCATTGACGTTCTGCTGGGAAAGTTCGAGTCCGCGGCCATCGACGTTTTTGTTGGCGGCCAGATGCTCGAGCAGCGCGCCGTCGCCGCAGCCGACGTCGAGCACGCGCGCGCCAACCGGAATCATCTCCGCGATGGCCGCCAGATCCGCTCTCAGGCTCATGCGCCGGCCTTGGCGGCGACCGCGTTCACGAAACCGCGCATGGTTGCGAACATCTCCGGTTCGTCCAGAAGAAACGCGTCATGACCGCGATCGGTCTGGATTTCGACGAAGCTAACGGTCGCCGCAGTCGCGTTCAGCGCGTGCGCAACGAGCTTGTTCTCAGCGGTGGGAAAAAGCCAATCGCTGGTGAACGAGATGATGCAAAAGTTTGTCTTGCTGCCGGCAAAGGCGTCGGCGAGCCGACCGCCATGCTCCGCAGCCAGATCGAAATAGTCCATCGCGCGCGTGATGTAGAGATACGAGTTGGCATCGAAACGGTCGACGAACATCACGCCCTGATGGCGCAAATACGACTCGATCTGGAAGTCCGGACCGAAACCGAACGACACTTGTTCGCGGTTCTGCAGGCTGCGGCCGAATTTGCGCTGCAGCGCCGTTTCGGACAGATAGGTGATGTGCGCCGCCATGCGCGCCACGGCGAGGCCCTTGGCCGGCTGCGTGCCGTGGAGTTGATAGGTGCCGCCCTTCCAGTCCGGATCGGCCATGATCGCCTGTCGGCCGACCTCGTGAAACGCAATATTTTGGGCCGAGTGACGCGCGGCGCAGGCGATCGGTACGGCCGAAACGACGCGCTCCGGAAAATCGGCGGCCCATTGCAGCACCTGCATGCCGCCCATCGAGCCGCCGGTGACGCACAGCACTTTTTCAATTCCCAGGGCGTCGAGCAACATTGCCTGGGCGCGAACCATGTCGCGGATCGTGACGAGGGGAAAATCGAGTCCATAGGGCTTGCCGGTGGTCGGATTGATTTCAGCAGGACCCGTCGATCCCATGCAGCCTCCGACGACATTGGCGCAGACAACGAAGAAACGCTCCGTGTCGATGGGCTTGCCGGGTCCGACCATTTCTTCCCACCACCCGGGTTTGCCGGTGATCGGGTGGGCGCTGGCGACGAACTGGTCCATCGTCAATGCGTGGCAGATCAATACGGTATTGCTGCGCGCCTTGTTCAATTTGCCGTAGGTCTTGTAGGCGACCGTCAGCGGCGACAAGGTCTTGCCGCAATCCAAGACGAGCGGCTTATCGCGTCCAAACGTGATGGCCTGGCCCACGTCCACATCAGCTGCGATCACTGGCCGCAGGAATCGGGGATTTCCAGTCTCGGCCATAAGGTTGCTGTTCCTGCCAGACTCAAGGGCGGTTTTGCTAAGGCCGAGCGCCTGCGCTGTCAAACGCAGGCCGGGGTTGCTTTGATTTTGCGCGGCAGCGACCTTATCAATACCGCCCCTTCAGGACCGGCCTTCCTGAACGGCAGCGCCATCGGCCAGCAAGGTGTAGATCATTCCAGCCATGCCCTCATCCTCGACATCCGATCCGGCGGGCAGGCTCGATGCGCTCGACGACGCGCTCCACGATCTTCTGATGCGCCGTGTTGAGCTTGCCGGACAGTGTGGGCCGACAAGTCCGGCGCGGGAGGCGGCGACCATGCGCCGGCTGGCGGCGCGTCACGACGGGGCCTTTCCGCTTGCAGCTCTGGTGCGCATCTGGCGAGAAATCATGGCGTCCACGCCCAATACGGTGCCTCTGGTGCATGTGTTCGCGGGCGACAACGTCGCGGACTATCGCGATCTGGCGCGGGCCTATTTCGGGTCAGCCGCCGCGATGGAAAGCCATCCCTCGGCTTCCGCCGTCATCCATGCCTGTGCCGGTGACACGGCCGCCTTCGGACTCCTGCCGCCTCCGGACAGCGACGAGAATGAACGTCCCTGGTGGGCTCAACTCGCGCCCTCCGGTCAGCGGGGTCCACGCGTGATCGCGCGCTTGCCGCAAGTCGAAGCGGGTCCGCAGCAGTCCGGCGCCGCGTATGCCATCGCCTCGCTCGAGCAGGAGCCGACAGGCGCCGATACCACCTTGATCATCCTCGAAGCGAACGCAGGGCTCAGCCGTACGAAACTCCAAACATTGATTAGGGATGTCGGCTTCGAGGCCCAGCTTGTGGCGGTCGGGCGGGACTCGGCGCGCAGCAGTTCACGGCAGCATCTGCTTGAGATTTCCGGCTTTGTGCCGCGTGACGACTCGCGGCTCGGCACCTTGCTGGAGCAGGCTGGCGACACGATCCAACGCATCGTCTGCGTCGGCGGTTATGCCGATCCCATTCCCCGACCCAGGGCCGCCTGATCATGGATCCGACGCCCAAGGCCGGCATTCTGGAGATCGAGACGTATGTCGGCGGCGTCGCGCATGTCGCGGGCGTCGAAAAAGTCTTCAAGCTCTCGTCGAACGAGTCCGCGACGGGCGCCAGCCCGCTCGCAATCGCGGCGTTCAAATCCGTCGCGCAAGACCTGGACCTCTATCCCGACGGCAGCGTGAAGCTCTTGCGCGATGCCATCGCCGAGACATACGGCCTCGATGCCGCGCGTATCGTCTGCGGCAACGGCTCGGGTGAACTTCTCACCATGCTTTCGAACGCTTATCTGCGTCCGGGCGACGAAGTTCTGTTCTCCGCGCACGCCTTCCTGCTCTACAAAATCGATACCCTCGCCAATAGTGCCGCGCCGGTGCCCGTGCCGGAAAAGAACCTGCGCGCCGACGTCGATGCGATGCTGGCCGCCGTTACGCCGAAGACGCGTCTTGTTTATCTCGCCAACCCAAACAACCCGACCGGCACGTATCTGCGCCATAACGAAGTGCGTCGACTGCACTCTGGTCTCCGTCCCGATATTCTCCTCGTGATTGACGCGGCCTATTGCGAATATGTGCGGCGCAACGATTATGAGTCCGGCATCGAGATGGTCGCGAATTTCCAGAACGTGGTGATGACGCGCACCTTTTCGAAAATATATGGGCTTGCGGGCCTACGCGTGGGCTGGGCCTACTGCCCGGCAAAGGTTGCCGACGTTTTGAACCGCATCCGTGGGCCGTTCAACGTCAACGTTCCCGCCCAGCGCGCGGCAGCGGCAGCCCTTAAGGATCGCGCCCATGTCGAACGGGCATTCGCGCACAATGAAAGATGGCGTGACTGGCTGACCGACGAGATACGCAAGCTCGGGTTTCGCGTCGACGACAGTGTCGGAAATTTCGTCCTCATCCATTTCCCGCATGACAAGGGCATGACTGCGCGCGACGCCGACGCATTCCTGTGCAGCCATGGGGTCATTCTGCGCCGCCTGATGAACTACGGCTTGCCCGATTGTCTTCGGCTGACGGTCGGCAGCGAGGAAGCCAATCGCGCCGCCGTCGCGGCGCTTGGTGCATTTGCGGGTCGCAAATGACCAAGCCTCTGTTCGATCGTGTCGCGATCCTTGGCGTCGGGCTCATCGGCTCGTCCATCGCCCACGGCATAAGGCGTGGTCATTTGGCGCGCGAGGTCGTTGGCCACGCTCATCGCGCCGAGACGCTCAAACGTGCCCGAAAACTCGGGTTCGCCGATAGGCTCAGCGACAGCGCTGCTTCGGCCGTGAAAGGTGCCGATCTCGTGATCCTGGCGACCCCGGTCGGCGTCTTTGGCGCTCTGGCAAAGGCGATCGCGCAGCACCTGAAGCCTGGTGCCATCGTCAGCGATGTCGGTTCGGTCAAGTGCGCGGTGATCGCGGATGTTTCGCCGCACATTCCCCGCGGCGTCCATTTTGTTCCCGCCCACCCTATCGCGGGCACTGAACGTTCTGGCCCGGAAGCCGGATTTGCGGAGCTCTTCGACGGCCGCTGGTGCATCCTGACGCCGCAAAAGGGCACCAACAAACGCGCCGTCAGTTCCGTCAAGACGTTCTGGGAGAGGTTGGGCAGCAAGGTGGATGTGATGGACGCCAAGCACCACGATCTGGTGCTCGCCGTCACCAGCCATGTGCCGCATCTCATCGCCTATAACATCGTGGGAACCGCCGATGACCTGCGGACGGTCACACAAGGCGAAGTGATCAAATATTCCGCGGGCGGCTTTCGCGATTTTACGCGCATCGCCGCTTCCGATCCCACCATGTGGCGCGATGTCTTTCTCAACAACAAAGATGCGGTGCTCGAAGTGTTGGGACGTTTCAGCGAGGACCTGAGCGCGCTGCAGCGCCAGATTCGGTGGAGCGATGGCGAGGCTCTGTACAGGCTTTTCGCCCGCACCCGCGCCATCCGTCGCGGAATTGTCGATGCGGGACAGGATAGCGCCGAAGTCAACTTCGGCCGCAATGTACCGGTGAAGAAGAAACCGCGTGCGCCGCGCCGCTAATAAAGCGGTTCTTCCGTTGTCGCCGGCACGTCGCCCACGCTGACCACGCCGTCGTGAAACGCGACAACGGCGCCAAGCTGCCCCGACTGGTTGCTCCCCGACTTGGCCGCGCGATCGAGCAGCGCATTGCCAATGCCTTGACGGGCGCCGCCATGGACGCGTCTGCGCGCAGCAACGTCAAGCAGCGTCTCGATGCCCGCAACCTTTAAATCGACGAATCCTTGGACGCCATGGGCCTCGCCGAGCGAAAGCGTTCCGGTGCCCATGGCGCTGACGCGGTCCCAGGCAAGATCCACCGCGTCGATATGCAGGGTGCCGCCGCTTCGGCGAAAGCCTTCCAGTGCGCTCTCCCAACTTGCCCCTGCTGCGCGGATCGCGGCGAATGACTGCGATGGCGACGCCGATGCGGATAACCGCGCGCGCACGATTGTCGGGCCGAACAGGGATGGCGGTTGAGCCGTTTGCGTCAACGAATCGACTTCGCCAGCCACATCGATCACATCCGCTTTCGGATTGACGCGGGCATGAAGCCCGATGCGCGCGGCCGTCAGGGCCGGCGAGCCGAAACCGATCAGGTCCATGTCGAAGCGCGAAAGCCGGCCGCCATCGACGATGCTGCTCGCGTGCCACTCGCCCACTTCAAAGGGCATTGCGTGACGGCCACCCGCAAGATCGATCCAGCTCAGGCGCTGTTTTCCTGCCGCCTCGAAAATCATCTGCTCGCGGCCGTAGGCAAGCGCGTGAAGCGCGAAATCCTGCGTGCGCCACGATGAAGAGCCGTGGGCCGTCTGCACCTCGATCCGGAAGTCGTGGAAAACGACGTCCAGATTGAAGGGAAAGCCGCTGATCTGTTTCGCCGAAAAGGTGAGGATTACGCCTGGCATGGCTGGCCGGCCGTTCAGCGAATCCAGCTTGTCGGAGAGCGCGCGCGCCACGATCCACCAGTTCGCACTGACTCCGGCGGCAAGAACGAGGAACAGCGCAAGTGGTGCATAAAGGAAGAATCGGCTGGAATAGGTCATCGCTGCGATCGCACTTTCACAGCCGATTGCGGGAATGCAATGTCGCGAACCGCCCCGAGCCTGGCCTGGCGGAGCAATTCTCTGTCGAGCTTGCCGCGACGGACTGTGCTCAGCGTGAAGCGCGGTTCCAGCCACAGCGCTTTGACCGCGAGGCGGTCCTTTGCCCGCTCCGCTTTCATGTCGATGCGTCCGACGAAGCGTGAGCCTTCGAGAAGAGGAAACACGTAGTAGCCATATTGTCGCTTGTGACCGGGTACATAAATCTCGATGCGGTAATCGAAACCGAAGATGCGCTCGAGCCGCCCGCGATCGCGCAGCACGGGATCGAAAGGCGAAAGAACGCGGAGCCGGCTGGTCGGATGCGGCAAGTCCGCAAGCCGGGCTTCGATGTCGGGCCTGGCCACCGCCACGAACCCGCGCATCCCGGATGCGCCTTCCAACGTCACGTCGATGAGGCGGCCCTCCTTCTTTTCCGCTTCAATCCAATTTGCCGCTTCCGCGATCGATGCATGATCCCAGAAGTCGGAGAGCATTTTCGGTGTTGCTGCGCCAAGACGCTCGAGCGCTTGGCTGCAAGACCAGGCGATCGTGTCGCGCCGCGTCGGCTTCGCCTCGCGCAAGGACGGCGGAATGGCGCGTTCGGAAAGATCGTAGATCTTCTCGAAGCCGTCGCGTTGGAGTACAGCCAGCTCACCGGTGCGCCAGAGATATTCGAGCGCAGCTTTGGCCGGACCCCAACCCCACCACGGTCCCGTGCGGCCGCCCAAATGGGCAAAGTCGCGCGCCCGTGCGGCGCCATGTGCGGCAATGTGGTCTCGCACCGTTTTGAGCACGCGGTCGTCACCGAAGCGTTGACGCCATAGAGCAATGCGCGAGCGCACGAACGCAAAACGGTGCCGCCAATGCGGATAGTGCTCGAGCGGGATGAGGGACGAATCGTGCGTCCAATGTTCGAACAGCTCCGGTACTTTGGCCTGCAACTTCTCGAGATGGTGCGGCCGGTAGGTGGTGTGGCGCGAGAACAGGATGTGATGGTGCGCTCTTTCGACGATGCGGATGGAATCGAGCTGCACATAACCAAGTTTTCTTATGAGCGGACCAAGAGCCCGCGTGCCGCCTTCCTGACGCACACCGGATAGTCCGCTGCGCGCGAGAATCAGCGCCCGCGCGTTTTCGTTGGTGATGACAAACGGCGTGGTCATTTGGAATGCGGTGTGATGTGACTATCCGGCCGAGGAAACTAAACCGGAATCAGCCGCAACGTGAATAGCCGCAGGCAAGGCATGTGTCGCAACCCTCCATGCGCACGAAGCTCGCCGAACTGCAGCGCGGACAAAAGCGGGCCGGCGCTCCCTCGGCCGCCACCGCGACAGCGCGGCGTTCTTCTGGCACCAACAGCGACTCATTGGGCGTGATGAAGCCGATGTCGATCATGTGCTTCTCGATCACTTCGCCTATTGCCGCCATCAGTGACGGCACATAGCGGCCCTGGCTCCACTGCCCGCCACGTGGGTCGAAGATGGCTTTCAGCTCATCGACCACGAAGGAAACATCGCCGCCGCGCCGGAACACGGCCGAGATCATGCGCGTGAGCGCCACCGCCCAGGCATAGGCCTCCATGTTCTTGGAATTGATGAAGACCTCGAACGGTCGCCTGCGGCCGTCTTTCTCGATGTCGTTCACGGTGATGTAGAAGGCGTGGTCGCTGTCGAGCCATTTGATCTTGTAAGTCTGCCCGATCAGCACCTCGGGACGGTCGAGCGGACGCGTCATGTAGACGACGCCGCCGCTGGTCTCGCGCGGTCTAGGCGGGTTCGGCGCGGCGGCCGGTTCCTCACGGATTTCAGAAGCCGGAGGGTCTGTGGCTTGCAGCACCGCGCCCGTCACCTCGTTCGGGCGGTAGGTTGTGCAGCCCTTGCAGCCGAGTTCGTAAGCACTGAGATAAACACCTTTGAATTCCTCGAACGAGATGTCGCCCGGTACGTTGATCGTTTTGGAAATCGAACTATCGATATGGCGCTGGGCTGCCGCCTGCACGGCGAGGTGATCGGCGGGCGAGAGTGTTTGGGCATTGACGAAATAGTCGGGCAGTTTGGCGTCGCTGCCGAAACGTGCCCGAAACGCGCGGTAGGCATAGTCCTCGACGATCTCCTGGCGGGCGGAGCCGTCGGCCTGCAAAACCTTTCGCGTGAAGCTGTAGGCGAATACCGGCTCGATGCCGCTCGACACGTTTCCGGCGAACAGCGAAATCGTGCCGGTCGGCGCGATGGAGGTGAGCAGCCCGTTGCGCATGCCGTTCTTGGCGATGGCGGCGCGAATGTGCTGCGGCAGGCGCAGCGTGAATGGACGCGAGAGGAATTCGTGCGCATCGAACAACGGAAAGGAACCTTTTTCACCTGCGATCTCGGCGGACGCGAGATAGGCCGCATCGCTCAACGTCGACAGCCACGAATCGATCAACGCCACGCTCTCGCTCGAGCCGTAGCGGGCGCGGCAGAAGATGAGAGCGTCGGCGAGACCCGTCACGCCGAGGCCAATACGGCGTTTGGCGATTGCTTCGGCGCGCTGCTCCGGCAGCGGAAAGCGGGAAATGTCGATGACGTTGTCGAGCATGCGCACGGCTGTGCGCGTCAGGCCTGCGAGTTCGTCGAGGTCGATATGCGCATCGTCGTCGAAGGGTTGCTTCACGAGCTTGGCAAGATTGATCGATCCAAGCAGGCAAGCCCCATAGGGCGGCAACGGTTGTTCGCCGCAGGGATTCGTCGCACGGATCGACTCGCAATAGCCGAGATTGTTTTCGTCGTTGATGCGGTCGATGAAAATCACGCCTGGCTCGGCCGTTTCATAGGTCGCGCGGACAATGCGATTCCACAAAGTGCGTGCCTTCACTGTGCGATAGACCCTGCCGCCGAAGATAAGCTCCCAATCCGCGTCGGCATTGACCGCATCCATGAAAGCGTCGCTCACCAGCACGGAAAGATTGAAGTTCGTGAGGCGGCCGGGTTCGCGCTTGGCATCAATGAACGTCTCGATGTCGGGGTGATCGCAGGAGAGGGTCGCCATCATGGCGCCGCGTCTGGAGCCCGCGCTCATGATGGTGCGGCACATCGCGTCCCACACATCCATGAAGGAGACGGGTCCCGACGCATCTGCGCCGACGCCTTTCACCAACGCGCCCTTTGGTCTCAACGTCGAAAAGTCGTAGCCGATGCCGCCGCCCTGTTGCAGGGTCAGCGCCGCTTCGCGCAGGTGGGAGAAAATGCCGGCCATCGAATCCTCGATGGCGCCCATGACGAAGCAATTGAAGAGCGTGACGCTGCGATCTGTTCCCGCGCCCGCGAGGATGCGTCCGGCGGGCAGAAATCGAAAATTGGTGAGTGCTCGCGCGAAGGCGACGGCGTGCTCGCCCCGCTTCTCGGGCGTCTCGGCGGCCGCCGCCGCGAGCGCCACACGCGCCCACGTCTCGGCCACGTCGCCGTCCACGGGCGTGCCGTCGGCCTTTTTCAGCCGGTATTTCATGTCCCAGATCTGGCGGGAAATATCGCTCATGGCCCCGGTCTCAATACCCGCCCGTGGCGGGTAAGAGAGCTAACGCCTGGAACGGTTAAAGTCAAGAAAAGTTCTTGTTTTGTTCCAGATATTGCGACGTTCATGACACCGATTAACCCAAGGGACGTGCAACACAATTCGACAGGGGGTCGCGCAAACGCCGGCACTCCCGAAACCACACGCGAATGCGGCGCGTTCCGTAAACGCTGGGATGGCCGATGGCTGAATGGAGACACTCGTGCCCAATCCACAATCGACCGCAAAAATTGCCGGACACCCACTGCACCCGATGCTCGTGCCGTTTCCGATCGCGTTCTTTGCAGGAACGCTCGTCGCCGACCTGGCATTTTGGAAGACAGGCGACACCTTCTGGTTCCTCGCCACCGAATGGATGTTGGGCGCCGGCGTCGTGATGGCATTGCTAGCGGCAGTCGCCGGCTTTACCGACTTTCTCGGTGACCAGCGAATTCGAGAGCTTTCGGTGGCCTGGTGGCATTTACTCGGCAATCTCTTTGTCGTCCTCGTCGAAGCGTTCAACTGGTATCGCCGATATGAAAACGGACCGGATGCCGTTGTCCCGACGGGCCTGCTTCTGTCGCTGGGCGCCGTCCTGGTTTTGCTGGTGAACGGCTGGCTTGGATGGGAAATGGTCTATCGCAAGCATGTCGGTGTCGCCGACGAGATTATGTAGCCACAGCAACCGCATCTTCTGAAAGCTGGCGCTGCCCCTCTTCGACCAGTTTCGCTGTTGCCTCTTCGATCTCGGCCTGAAGACGTGCCATGAAAGCGCGGCGCGGAAGACCGGCCGGAATTGGCGGCAGGAACTCGATCACGATCGTGCCTTTTCTCTTCACAAAACCCATGGAGCCCGTCCAGTACAGACCCGAATTCAACGCCACCGGATAGCAGGCGACGTCGAGTTGTCCATAGAGTCCGGCGACACCCGATTTGTAGTCTGCCGGCGCTCCCGGCTTCTTGCGCGTACCCTCGGGAAAGATCGCGATTGAACGATCAGATGCGATTTCGGCGCGCGCCGCGGCGGCCATTTCACGCAACGCGCCAGCCTTGCCGTCGCGATCGATGGCAATCATGCGCGCGCGCGAGAGATACCAGCCATAAAACGGTATCCGCTTCAGGCTCTTCTTGAAGACGATTGCTGGGTCGTCGAGCAACGCGTAGATCGCCATGGTGTCCCACATGCTCATGTGCTTGACCGCGACGAGCACGCCATTCGGCGGCCTTGTGCCGCGCACTTCGAAGCCGGTTCCGGCCAGAACGCGCAAACCCCAGAGACTGAGCAACGACCAGTGACGGCCGACCCACGCGGCACCGCGAGGCAGCGCGAGCAGAGGTAGGCAGATGATCGCCATCATTGCGGAGGTCGCTGCGAACCAAAGGAAGAACAGAGCCGAGCGCAAAAAGGTCATTGCGGGCTCAGGATTGCGCCGCGGGTTTGTCTTCGTCCGCGTGATGGTCGACTGCCGTCATGACAAAGCTCGCCATGTATTTCAGATATTCATTGTGCAGCAGATGCAGTGTGCCTGGACGCCACCAGGCTGAAAGATTCACGCCTTCCGGCTCGACCGGATAGGGCACGAGCTTCACATCGGGCATCAAACTGTGAAAGAGCCTGAGGCTGCGCGGCATGTGGTAGCTCGCGGTGACCACGACCAGGCTTTTGTAGTGATGCGACGCCGTCCAGTCCGCGGCCTCGACGGCATTGCCAAACGTATCTTCCGCCGCATAGCCGAGATCGGCGCAACAGGCAAAGCGCACCCCGCCCCTGGCGCGGCGCTGCAATTCCTCCTTGGTGGAGGTTTTGTTGACTCCGGTGATCAGAAGTCGCTTTCCCGTTCCTTGTTCGAAAAGGTTGACCGCCGCTCTCAGCCGCGCATCGCCGCCGGTCAATGTGACGATGCCATCCGCTGTCGGCGCGCGCGCCGGCTTGCTCGGCAATGTCGCCACGAAGAGCGCAAATCCCGCGACGTACAGCAAGACCAAACCCACGATGACTCTCAGCAGTCTCATCGAATCCGATTATGCCATCAAAGCAAGACGATGCGGAACTGGGCGGCCGGCGAAGCTTAGTTCGCGCCTCTCAATAGATTTTGCGCACGACCGCCAATACCGAAAGCCTGGCCGTGATCCACGCGATGAGCGCGGCGGCAAGCGGCACCGCTGCGAACCAGGCGACTTCGCGCAGCTTGAGCGCAATGGGCGGCAGGAACGGCACGGCCTCCATGCCGAAGACTTCGAGACTGCCGGCGGTCAGGAACAACAGCGCGGCAACGGTTGCGCCAAGCGCGCTGGCCGCAAAGGTGGAGAGTGCGAAATGTTGTTCGAATGCGCGCGCGATGAAGCCGGCACGAGCGCCCATCTGATGCAGAAGCGACACCATCTCATGATGGGCGGCGAGTCCGGCGCGCGTTGCAAACGTCACGCTTGCCGCCGTCGCGACCGCGATAAGGATCAAAATGGCATAGGCCGTCCAGGTGATCGTGTCGGCGAGGTTTTTCAAACGCGCAAGCCAGCGGCTATGGTCGTCGAGTTGGGAATCGGGAGCCACTTTTTTCAACCGTGCCGTCAAGGAGATGAGATCCACCGGCGCGCCGGGAATGACCTCTGCATCGATCAGAGCGGGCAACGGCAGTTCGGCCACAAGCGAACCTTTGCCCAGCCACGGCTCGACCAGATTTTGCATTTCAGTTTCGCTGAGAGCCGCCGCGTGGGCAATTCCGGGCGTTGCCCGCAACACCGCGAGTGCGGCGGCGGTCTCGCGGACGAGTTCGCGCGGCGCATCGCCATGCGCAGGGACCAGGATTTGCACAGTCAACCTGTTCGATAGGCCGGCGCGCCAGCCCAGCGACGCACGATCAGCCAGCAGCGATGCTCCAAGCGCCAGCGCGGCAAGAAACGCCATGATGCCGATCATGACATCGAGTGGCGCGGCACCTTTTTCGCGCGGCATGAACTGGGCGGGACCGCGGCTCATGCGCGTATCGCCGTTCGCAACTCGACAAGGCGTCCGTCCACCAAGCGCATTTCGCGCGCCTTGGTGCTTTCGATCAGAGCGCGGTCATGTGTTGCGATCAAAACGGTGGTTCCCAGGCGATTGAGTTCGGCGAACAAACGGATCAGCCGTGCACCGATTTCGGCATCCACGTTTCCAGTCGGCTCGTCGGCAATCAAAAGGTCGGGGCGCGCGACGACGGCACGCGCAATCGCGATGCGCTGCTGCTCGCCGCCCGACAAGGTCGCTGGCTTTGCATGCATGCGGTCGCCGAGCCCCACCCAGGAAAGCAGTTCTTCGACGTCATGCTCATAGTCGCCCTCGTGGCGACCCGCCAGACGCAGCGGCAATGCCACATTGTCGAACGCTGAAAGGTGTTCGAGCAGCCGGAAGTCCTGGAACACGACGCCGATGCGCCGGCGGATGGCGGGAAAATCCCTGCGCCGTGTCGTCGCCATGTCGTTGCCAAACAAGGTGATGAGGCCGCGCGACGGCGGCTCGGCGACATAGATCAGCTTCAAGAGCGTCGTCTTGCCCGCGCCAGAGAGGCCGGTCAAAAGGTGAAGGAGCCGGCATCCAGGGAGAACGTGACGCCGCGTAGGACTTCCGGTCCTGCGCCATATCGCATGCCGACATTTTCAAATCGAACCATGGGGTTGGACCATAACCGCCGGGCGCCAGCCTTGCGAGGACTTCAAGCTTAAAGCTATTTTCCATCGATCGGAGAAACGTGCGTACATGATTCTCACCTGCCCGCAATGTGCAACACGCTACCAAGTGGATGCGGGCAAGTTTCCCCCTGCCGGCCGCAACGTCCGCTGCGCGAAGTGCGGACATGTCTGGCATCAGCTTGGCCCGGCGCCCGAGCCTGATCCAGACGCGGAAATCATGGCGCGGAAACCGCCGTCAGCGTCCCCTCCTGAGAGCCAGGCGCTGGAGGCAAAGGGCATTGCGCATGCTCCGATGGCGGCGATACGCGCACAACTCGCGCAGGAAGAACATGATGAGGCGCGCGTATCCCCGCTGGGCCGTGTCGCGGTGGCGGCAGGCTGGCTTCTCTTAGTGGCGCTGGTTCTCGCGTTCGGCTGGGCGGCGGTCACGTTTCGCGACAATGTCGCAACTTGGTTGCCCCAAACTTCGCCCCTTTATGCCGCTGTCGGTCTGCCGGTGAATCCGCGCGGCATGGATTTCGCCAACATCGCCTATCGACGCCAGATCGAGGATGGTCAGGTCGTGCTTACCGTGACCGGCAATATCGTCAACCGCAGCGCACATGAACTCAGTGTGCCGCTTGTACGCGTCGCGCTGTTCGACGCGGACAAGCGTGAGCTCTATCACTGGACATTCGTTCCAGGCGTTTCGACGCTGAAGCCAGGCGAAACTGCGCGCTTCCGCACGCGGCTCTCCAGCCCTCCAGCCGGCACGCACGATCTGGAAGTCCGTTTCGCCAAGGCGGGCGAGTGAGCACGCCCGAACTTCTGTTTTCCGAAACCGAAATCGCATCTCGCATAGATGCGATGGCGCGCAGAATTGCAGCGCTCGCAAGGCCGCCGGACCTTCTTGTCGGTATTCTTGCCGGCGCGTTTGTGATGACCGCGGATTTGGCGCGTGCCCTGGCGCGCGAAGGCATGCCGCTGTCGGTCGAATTTCTCTGGCTGCGCAGGTATGGCGTTGATCGCAAGGGGACAGACGTCAAGGTCGTGGTCGGCGCGACAGAGGCCGTGCGCGGAAAACACGCCCTGGTCGTTGATGGCGTGCTCGATGTCGGCAAAACACTGGCAAAAGCGAGGGACCTTTTGCTCGAACAGGGCGCTCTCTCGGTGACGACCGCTGTTGCGGTCGACAAATTGCGGGCTGACGCTCTGCTAACTGCCGACTTTGCCGCGTTCCAGGGCGTGGACGCCTTCGTCGTGGGCTATGGCATGGACGACGGGGGCAAGGGCAGGGCGCTCCCCTATATCGCCAAGGCGACTGCGTCACCCTGATCGACGCGTGCGGGACCCTCAGAACTGTTTCAACAGTCGGTCGATATAGTCGAGCTCCTGCTGCGGACGGCCGCGCTCGCCGGCGCGGCGGCGCAGCTCCAGCAGGATTCCGCGAGCCCGTTGCAGATCGGATTGTGTCGGCATCTTCACATCGCTTCCGAACGGATTGCCATTGGCGCCCTCTTTTCGGCCCAGGGGATCTTCTTCGCCGTCCCTGCCTTGTTCCTTTTGCATCTGCTTCATCAATTGGTTTTCAAGTTCGGTCGCCGCGCTGCGCATCGCGTCGAGAGCATTTTTTTGATCGACGCTGGAGCCCGGAAGATCGTTCGAACCGAGATCGCGCCCGGACTGTTCCATCGACCGGCCGGCACGCCCGAGATCGCTGGGCGCTGGAATTTTTTGCGTACCGAGACCCTTCAAAATTCCACCGAGTTGATTCTGCAGATCGCCTTGCTGCCTCTGCAGATCGTTGGGTTTGACTTGCCCGCCTTGCTGGCCGCGGAATGTGCGATCGAGCAGACCGCGTTGCTTGCCCATCAGATCGCTCAAGCCGCGGATCGCGTCGCTGAGCGCCTTGTTCTGCGGATTGTTCGCGTCCCCGTCGCCACCGGATCCACCGATGCGCAGATTCTCGAGCAGGCTCTGCAGGAGCGCGAGCAACTGCTGGGCCTGCGCCCGGTTGCCGGACTGGGCAAGCTGCTGAATCGCCTTGAGCAGATTTTCCAGGTCATTCTGGCTCAGAACTCTGCTTCCGGCCGGCGGCGGCCCAGGGCTCTCCTGCGGATTGGCGGCCAGCGCCTGCATGTAACGCTGCATCGCCTCATTGTAGCGGCGCAGCAATTCGTCGATTACGCTCTGCGGGGCGCCATGGGCGAGCGCCTGCGCCAACATCGCCTGCAGCCGGCGCAGTTCCTCGGCCGCCGACAAAAGTCCGCCGCGCTCGAGCCCGATTGCGATCTGCCACAACAAGTTCTCGACATGTTCGATCTCTTCGCGGTGTTTGGCGTTGGCCAATGCCCAGCGTGCCGCGCGCAGGCCGGTATAGACGCCAGACGCATTGGCATAGAAGATTTGCGGCGCGATTGTCAGCGCATCGAGCAACCGCACCACGTGACTGCGTTCCTGCGGCGAGGTGCCGATGGCAAGCTTCTGGCGCAATTCGATCAACGCGCGCGCCAACGGATTTGTGAAGACGCGTTCGGGAAGCTTGTACTGCACCGGCTTTGTTGACGCCTTCTGACCGGCGCCGTCGCTCGCTTCCAAGACGATGTCGACATTCAATCCGGCATAAGGATGGGCAGTGAGGTCTCGAAACGTGGTTTCGGAGACCGTTTTTTCGGACGTGCTCGCCAACGGCAGATCGATGACCAAAGGTGCGCCATGCTTGGCGTGCGGCCGGATTATCGCCCTGACGGCCGCGACGCCATAATCATCGCCCGCCTTGAAGGAGAGTCTCAGCGCGGCATGTTCGGTCTTGCCAGGCGGCGCGGTGAATGCGATGGACGGCGGCTCGTCCGCGACGGCTTTGATCGACCAATCGCCGATGGCGCGTCCACCGCTTCGCACGCGGACATGCGCGTCGTTTCGCACCGTCAACGTTGCCGAATATTCGCCGTGAGCGCCTCTGAAGCCGGTTTCAGATTCGCCAAGTGTGTCGAGCGCAAGACCCGGAGTGTGGCCGGCGCCATGCACGCGCAAATTCAACGTCGAACCGGCGGGTACCGCGATCGCCATGCCCTTGGTCAAATAAACCGGCGCCAGGCCCGTATAGGGCGGCGGATCGATCCAGGCATCGACGGTGGAAAGCGTGCTGGCCGATGAATCGTTGAAACTGGCCCAGAGCCGGCGACTCCAATCCGATCCGGCAACGACGAGGGCAGCCGCGAGCAGGGCTACGACCGCAAAGCGAACATGGCGCGGGTCGCGCGCGCCCAGACCTGGGGAGGGCCAAGCGACGCGGAAGCGGCCAATACCGGCCAAAATCTGCGCGAGGTGCAGCTTCCACAACTCTTCCGCCCAGGCATCGCCCTGGCCCGCGGCCAAGCGGTCATTGGCTTCGGAAATCGGACGGTGGGCGAAGCCGCTGTCGCGCTCCAGACGCCGCGCACCGTCCGTCCAGCTCGGAAGCTTCAGTCCGCGAAGTCCGAAATAGAGCGCAAGTCCGATCGTCGTGAGCGTGCCGGACAGGATCAACGCATGCAGGATCCAAGGAAGAGGCGAAAAGACGTCGAACAATGCCCCGGCGACGAACAGACCTGCGATGCCGCTTGCCGGCCATAAGGACAGCCACACACGTTCCCAAAAGAGCGCCGCGCGCGACAAAACCACGTAGCGTGCGGTTTCCTCAGTTCGCGAGCCAGTCTGGAATTCTTTCGGAGCCAAATAGCGCGTCATCATCCTGTCGTGGCCGCACCACACTCCATTGTTCGCCTTTGACGAGCACTTCAGGGGCCGGCGGCCGCGCATTGTAGGCAGAAGACATCACCGCGCCATAGGCGCCCGTTGTCAGGATCGCCACAAGTTCGCCAGATTTTAGTTCCGGCAAATCTCGGTCTGCGGCGAATATGTCCGAGGTTTCGCAGACCGGGCCCACCACGTCATAGGTCCTGCGCGCCGTATCCAGTGAAGGCTCGTTCACGCGCACAATGTCGTGATGGGAGTCATAAAGCGCGGGGCGGATCAAATCGTTCATTGCGGCATCGACAATCGCGAACGTCTTGCGCTCGCCTTCCTTGATGTAAAGCACGCGCGTCACGAGGATTCCGGCGTTCGCCGCAATCAAGCGGCCCGGCTCGAGAATCAGCCGGCAACCGAGCGAGCCTGTGAGTTGCTTCGCAATCCGACCATATGCGGACGGATCTGGCGGCGGGTCGTTGTTCGCCGCATACGGCACGCCGAGACCGCCGCCGAGATCAAGACGCGAAATCGCATGCCCGTCGGCGCGCAACTGGCCGGTGAGTTCGGCAATTTTGCCGAAGGCAATCTCGAATGGCTCCAGGGCGACGATCTGGCTCCCGATATGCAGGTCGATGCCCACGATCTGGATTGACGGCAATTGCGCCGCCAGTGCATAGGCGCTGCGCACGCGGCCCCAGGGGATGCCGAACTTGCTCTCGGCCGTGCCGGTCGTGATCTTCGCGTGCGTCTTCGCGTCGACATCGGGATTGACGCGCAGGGCTATCGGCGCGGTTTGCCCTAGCGCCGTCGCCACTTCGCTCAGGGCCAGAAGTTCCGACTCGCTCTCGACGTTGAACTGATAAATTCCCGCTTCGAGCGCGAGTTTCATTTCCGCCTTGGTCTTTCCGACACCGGAAAAGACGATGCGCTCAGCCGGCACTCCGGCACGAAGAGCCTTCTTCAATTCGCCGCCCGAGACGACATCGGCGCCCGCGCCAAGGCGCGCCAGCGTTCTCAGAACGGCGATATTGCCGTTGGCCTTGACCGAGTAAGCTACGAGCGAGTCTTGCGGCAGAGATTCTGCGAAGACGCGAAAATGTCGCTCGAGTGTCGCGGTCGAGTAGCAATAGAAGGGCGTGCCAACTTTTTCCGCCAGCGTGTTGAGATCGACGGCTTCTGCGTGAAGCGTGCCGAGGCGATAGGCAAAGTGATTCATCGTTCTTGCGGTTGCACGGGCGGCTTGGACGGATCCTTTTGGCCCTTGGGCGTTGGCTTGCCGTCGGGCAGAACGAGATCGTTCTTCACGCCGCAACCGGAAACGGCCAGCGCCAATGCAAACGCCAAAATTATTCGCAACTTCACTTGAGCTTTTCTTTCCAGAATTTGAGCTGTTCGCGCACCCGCTCCGGCGCCGTGCCGCCATAGCTCGTCCGCGCCTTGACCGAGGCTTCGAGCGAAAGCACGGCATAGACATCCTGGGTGATCGCCGGCTCGATCGCCTGCATCTCCGCGAGCGGCAATTTTGCGAGTGTCACACCCAATTTCTCGGCGCGCGCGACGATGGCGCCCGCACTGTGATGGGCTTCGCGAAACGGCTTTCTGAGCGTCTTGACGATCCAATCGGCAAGGTCGGTCGCGGTCGGATGGCCTTGTTCCGCGGCTTTACGCATGGCATCGGCATCGACTTTGAGATCGGCGATCATGGCTGCCATCGCGGCCAGCGAGATCTCGATCGTATCGGCGGCGTCGAAGACACGCTCCTTGTCTTCCTGAAGATCGCTGCCATAGGCGAGTACGAGTCCCTTCACCACGGTGGCGAGCGCCACGAAATCGCCGAGAACGCGCCCGGTCTTGCCGCGGATCAGTTCGGCGGCGTCGGGATTGCGTTTTTGCGGCATGATGGAGGAGCCGGTGGTGAATGCGTCCGACAGGCGCACGAAGCCCAGCGCCGGCGACGACCATTGCACGATCTCGCCTGCGAGCCGCGACAGATGGGTCGCGGCGATCGTGGCCGCGGCAAGGTATTCGAGTGCAAAATCGCGTGCCGACACTGCGTCGAGCGAATTTCGCATCGGTCGCGCAAAGCCCAACGTCTTGGCCGTGCCGTCGCGGTCGATGGGAAACGGAGTGCCGGCGAGCGCTGCTGCGCCGAGCGGCGATTCGTTCAGCCGCTTGCTTGCATCGGCAAAGCGGCCGCGGTCACGATCGAACATTTCAGCATAGGCCAGGCAATGATGGCCGAACGTCACCGGCTGCGCCGGCTGCATGTGCGTGTAGCCCGGCATGATGGTCGCGAAATGCGTTTCCGCCTGGACCTGAAGCGCGCGTTGCAATGCTTGCAGCGCCTGATCTGCGCGGACACAAGCCTCGCGCAACCAGAGGCGAAGATCGGTCACGACCTGGTCGTTGCGCGAGCGCGCCGTGTGCAGGCGCCCGGCCGCATCGCCAATCAACTCCTTCAGCCGCGATTCGATGTTGAGATGGATGTCTTCGAGTTGGCGGCTGAAGGTGAATTTTCCATCCGTGATTTCTTTTTCAATCCTGTCGAGGCCTTGAATAATCATTTCACAATCGGACTGGGAAATGATCTGCTGCCCCGCGAGCATGTGCGCGTGCGCCCTGGAGCCGGCGATATCTTGGGCCGCCAGCCGTTTGTCGAAATCGATGGAGGGCGTTATGACCTCCATGATGGATGCAGGACCGCCCTCGAACCGTCCGCCCCACATTTTGTTCGTAACCATGAGACGCCCGTGACGCTCTTTCGTTGGCCTTATATTGTACTAGGCGCTGCAGTCCTGAGTGTAGCGCTGTGGGCAGTTCTATATGGGATGCCGGGCCGGACTGTCCACGCGTACGCTGCTCCGCCCGCTTCACTGGCGCCTTTTACCGCGCATGCAACACCGCTGGCTGTTCCCCAGGTCGCCTTCAGCCGTGGCGGGGGGACCCGTATCGCGCTTTCCCAGCTGAAGGGCCGCTATGTCCTGCTCAATCTCTGGGCGCCTTGGTGTGCGCCATGCGTGCGCGAACTTCCCGCGCTGGCCCATCTGCAGTCGTCGATTCCGAGCGACCGTTTGAGCGTCATTGCCGTCGACGTCGGGCGCGGCACGCCTTCCGATGCGCGACGCTTTCTCGATGCGCACGGTTCCAAGGCGTTGGCGACCTATGTGGATTCCAATCTCGCCTTGCTGCGCGCCTTCGGAGCTTTCGGACTGCCGCTCACGATTCTGATCGACCCCAACGGTCGCGAGGTCGGCCGCGCGCTCGGCGCTGCGACCTGGGATTCGCCCGAAGCGCTGGATTATTTTCGCGCGCTGACGTCGCCACGCGCCGCGTCGTAGTCTTCCCACATCTGAGTGCAGTCGATCATCACGCGCTCGCGCATTGCCCGATCGATGGCCATGACGGTCAGCCCGGCCTCGAGCGAGTCGTAGGGCGTCACTGGAAATGTCGCGCGGCCCTCGAGCGAGGCGAGAAGGTCCGTTGCCATCGCCTGATCGGCACCGTTGTGATTGTCATCCGTGCGATTGGCATAGTCGATTCGTTCGGGCTTCCGTTTGTCCATTGCTGAGCGCACCATCAGCTTATTGCGCACCAAATCGGCAATCAGCGTTCCCTGGGTGCCGGCGATGTACCAGCGCCGCTCGCCTAAACTGACATGACTGTTGGAGTGGAAGGAAAGCTGCAGGCCGCTCGCATACTCCACGATTGCCGTCTGGTGGTCGGCGACATCCATGTCGGAGTGGAACGCGTCATTGGCGCCCGCCCAGCCTGCGTCGCGCATCGCATAAGCCGCTTGGCCGTCGCTATAGGCATGCGGCACGTCCTTGCGGCCGGAATGGAAGATGCGCTTGCCGCCCAAGCTGGCGACCCGCCCGGCGCGCGCGCCTGCGAGCCGCGCGAAGATATCGAAATCGTGGCAGACCTTGTCCAGGAAATAGGAGCCGCCCCATTCCTCCTTGCGCCGCCAGTTGCGTGCCAGATAGGCGCCATGTTCGGGCGGCAGATGTTCGGTGGCGTCCATAGAAACCAGCTCGCCGAGCTGACCGGAATCGACGCGCGCAATCGTTTCGCGCACGATCGGCATGGAGCGCATGACGAGACCGATATACAGAGGCGGAATATTCCTCGTTGCGAGATGGCGGGCGAGCGCAAGGCTCTCCTCCTGCGTGCGCACAATCGGTTTCTCGGCGAAAATCGGAAATCCTGCCTCGAATGCGGCAAGCAAGTGTTGATAGTGAAGATGGTTCGGCGAGCCGATCATGACGAGATCGAATGGCCCGTCGGCGAGGAGCGCGGCTAGGCTGGCATAGGATCTGCCGGGTGAGATGTCGCGCTCCGCAAGAATGGGCAACCCGACGGGCGCGGGATCGACATAGCCCGCGACGTTCAGCTTCCACCCGACCTCCTCCATCGCGCGCAACACATGCGCGATTCGCTGGCCAAGACCGATGACGCCGATCCGGTAGCTCTTCATGCGCTATCTACCTTCATTCATAGTGCTTCAACTGCGGCCATAGTGTTTTGAGCGACAGACGCGGTCGGCGCAAAACATAGATCGGCATGTGCGCTTCCCAACTTTGTGCAAAGCGATTGTCGATTCTCCCGACGACTTGAATGCTCTGATAGTTCCTCATCAGCGGGGTAACATCTCCATCGAGCACGATCACCACGGTGCCATCGAACTCCTTCGGTCCCCACAGATAGTAGTTGTTATTGCCCGCTACGACGGGCGGGCCGTGCGACGACGGACCGTAAATGTCGAGTGCCGCAGCCTCGCCATAGTCACGGCCGTAGAACACGGCGCGCGCTCGTTCGCCCGGCGGCAGCGCGTTGTAGACGGCTGAGACCGTGGCGGCCATCTCGGGCCATCCGAACATCCCGGCCAGTTGCGGCGGCAAGGTTGCATGCTCGCCGCGTTCCGACGATGCCGCTCCGGCCGGTATTCCGAGCGACGCTGCATAGGACGCGTATTTCTCAGGCGGGAGTATCGGCAAAGCCAGTGGCGCGAGCACGATGCCAATCGCCCCGACCGTCGCTAACACGACGCCGCGCAGCGGTCGCCACACAAGCCACGACTCGATAGCGACGGCGCCGCCAGCGAGCAGCACGGGATAGATCGGCACGATGTAATAAGCCTTGCCGTGCAACGTCAGAAACATCACCGCCATGACGATGTAGGCGATGGGAAAGACGCGAAGTTCGGGAAGCGGCGGCTTGATCGAGAAGCGCCAAAGACCGGCGAGCCATATCGGGACCGCCGCGGGTCCGACGAAGAGAACTTGCTGCCCGAAAAAACCGAGCGGCGTGAGCCTCAGATTCTTTCCATTCACCCCCGCTTGTCCAAGCTCAAGGAAGGGCCAGCCATGCATCGCCTGCCAAATGAGACTCGGCGAAGCGATCGCCAGCGCTATCACCGCACCGAGATAGAGCGCGGGGTGACCGAATGACCGTCTAAGAGGGGTGACAACCAAGCCGACGGCAAGGCCAGCCAGAAAAAACAGGATGAGATACTTGGAGAGCAGGCTGATGCCTGCGATGACGCCAAAGACCAGCCACCAACGCTCGTTTTTGGTTTGCGCAAGACGCAGGATGCACCAGCCGCAACCGAGCCAGGTCAAAGGCTGCAGACAATCCGTCAGCAGCAAAAGTCCGTCGACCAGGAAAACGCCGCCAAGAAGAACCGTAAGCCCGGCCAGCCATTGTGCGAAGCGTCCACCACCGACTGCACGGGCGAATTCCGCCGTCAGGGCCACGGTCGCCGTCATTGCGAGCGCCGGAACGAGCCGCAGAGGTAGAAGCGCCGTACCGAACAGCGCATGCGAAATGCCGGCGATGAACGGCACAAGCGGCGGCTGATCGACATAACCCAGCGCCGGATGCTGTCCGCAAACGATGAAGTAGAGTTCGTCGCTGAAAATGCCGTAACGATTGTTGACGGCGAGATGGATGAGCAGCGTGACGGCGCCAAGCACGATCGCCGGAAATGACCTTTGCCAGACGTCGCGCAACAGCCGCTCCCCGGGGACTGCGCGCTAGCGCGTCGGGACGGGATGATCCCCGCGATAATCGTAGAAGCCGCGCCCCGTCTTTTGGCCGAGCCAACCGGCCTCGACGTATTTCACCAGCAGCGGACAGGGCCGGTATTTCGAATCCGCAAGGCCTTCGTAGAGAACTTGCATGATCGAAAGGCAGGTATCGAGTCCGATGAAATCGGCAAGTTGCAAGGGGCCCATGGGGTGATTGGCGCCGAGCCTCATCGCAGTGTCGATGGCTTCGACGTTGCCCACGCCCTCATAGAGTGTGTAGACGGCCTCATTGATCATGGGCTGCAGAATGCGATTGACGATGAAGGCGGGAAAATCTTCCGCATAAGCAGCCGTCTTTCCCACATGCTTGACGACTTCGAGCGCCGCTTGGAACGTGGTGTCGTCGGTGGCGATGCCGCGGATCACCTCCACCAACTGCATCATCGGCACCGGGTTCATGAAATGAATTCCGATGAAATGCTCCGGACGATCCGTCGCCGTGGCGAGCCGCGTCACCGAGATTGATGAGGTGTTTGTCGCGACGAACGCGTTGGGTCCAAGGCGCGGGCAGAGTTCCTGGAAAATCTTCTTCTTGACCGCCTCGTCCTCGGTCGCCGCTTCGATGACGAGGTCGCGATCTTTCATGTCGTCGAGCGCCTGGGTGACGCGGATGCGCTTGAGAGCCGGTTCGATCGCATCGCTCTTGATCAACCCCCGCGCAGCCTGGCGATGCATGTTTTTGTCGATGCGCTCGAGCGCCTTTGCGAGCGTCTCCTTGTTGATGTCGTCCATCACCACATCGTACCCGGCCAGCGCGAGGACGTGCGCGATGCCGTTACCCATCTGGCCGGCGCCGATGACGCCGATGCGTTCAATAGTCATCCACTCTATTCCTCGGGCGTTCTAATAGCCCAACTTCGTCAGCTCTTCGTCCATCTCGGGCACCGCCTTGAACAAATCCGCGACCAGGCCGTAGTCGGCGACCTGGAAGATCGGCGCTTCCTCGTCCTTGTTGATCGCGGCGATGACCTTCGAATCCTTCATGCCGGCAAGATGCTGGATCGCACCCGAAATGCCGACGGCAATGTAAAGTTCCGGCGCGACGACTTTGCCGGTCTGGCCGACCTGATAGTCGTTCGACACAAAGCCCGCATCGACGGCGGCGCGGCTGGCGCCGACCGCGGCATGGAGCTTGTCGGCAATCTTGTCGAGCAGGTGGAAATTCTCTCCCGACTGCATGCCGCGTCCGCCGGAGATGATGATCTTGGCTGAAGTGAGTTCGGGACGCTCCGACTTCGACAGCTCCTCGCCGACGAATTTCGCAAGCCCGGGATCGCTGCCTGCCGAGATTTTCTCGATCGCGGCCGCCCCGCCTTCGCCGGCGCCCTTGAACGTGGTCGTCCGCACGGTGATGACTTTTTTGCCGCTTCCGATCTGAACGGTGGCAATCGCATTTCCGGCATAGATCGGACGCTGGAAGGTGTCCGGACTCTCCACCGCAATGATTTCGGAAATCTGCGGCACATCGAGCTTGGCGGCAACGCGCGGCATGTAGTTTTTGCCGTTGGTCGTGGCCGGTGCGAGGATCGCGTCATACTTGTCGGCGACTGAGAGGATGAGCGTCTCCATCGTCTCGGCGACCATTTTCGCGTAGAGCGCATCGTCGGCGAGCAGGACCTTTTCCACGCCCGCGAGTTTGGCCGCCGCCGCGGCGACCGCGCCAGCATCCTGGCCGGCGACGAGGACATGAACCGGAGCACCCAGCTGGGCCGCGGCGGTTACGACCTTGCCGGTCGCTTCCTTGAGCGACTTGTTGTCGTGTTCGGCGATGACGAGCGAAGTCATGTTCAGATCACTCCCGCTTCGTTCTTCAGCTTGTCGAGCAATTCCGCGACCGTCTTGACCTTAATGCCGGCCTGACGCTTGGGCGGTTCGCTGACTTTCAGAACCTTCAGCCTGGGAGCGATGTCGACGCCGTAGTCGGTCGGCGACTTCTCGTCGATGGGCTTCTTTTTTGCCTTCATGATGTTCGGCAGCGAGGCATAGCGCGGCTCGTTGAGGCGCAAGTCCACGGACATGACTGCGGGAAGCTTCACTTCGACGGTCTGCAGTCCGCCGTCGATTTCACGCTCGATTTGCGCGGTTCCCTCACCAAGTTCCAACTTGTGCGCGAATGTGCCCTGCGCCCAACCCAGCAGAGAGGCCAGCATCTGGCCAGTCTGATTGCTGTCATCGTCGATCGCCTGCTTACCTGTAATCACGAGCGTCGGTTTCTCAGCGTCGCAGATGGCTTTCAGGATCTTGGCGACAGCGAGCGGTTCGACCTCCGTATCGCACTTCACAAGGATGCCGCGATCGGCACCCATCGCGAGCGCGGTGCGAATCGTCTCGGACGCCTGCTGCGGGCCGATCGACACGGCGATCACTTCCGTCGCCTTGCCTTTTTCCTTGAGCCGGACCGCCTCTTCGACGCTGATCTCGTCGAACGGGTTCATCGACATCTTCACATTGGCCAAATCAACACCGGACTGGTCGGCCTTCACGCGAACTTTGACGTTGTAGTCGATCACCCGCTTGACGGGCACCAAGACCTTCATGGCTGTCGAATTTCCCTGATCGATGGCGGTTGATTTAGCTTGGGCGCGCGCTGCACGCGCCGCGTTTTTAGGCGACCGCCCCCTGTTGTGCGGCGCAAAAACTAGGACCGGCTCTTGGC
Organism: Rhizomicrobium sp.; assembly: GCA_035536115.1. Classification (GTDB taxonomy): domain Bacteria; phylum Pseudomonadota; class Alphaproteobacteria; order Micropepsales; family Micropepsaceae; genus Rhizomicrobium. The sequence continues at coordinate 572 of DATLOU010000099.1, read as the reverse complement.
CCTGTCAACGAACCGTCATTCCGGTTTCGCTGAGGAAACAAGGCCGCCGAAGTATTGGACCATTTGGTTGCGCTGCAGCATTCTGATGGTGATCTGCGTCATTCCGCCGCAACCATCAGTGAGCAATGATGGCGAGCCCGCGCTGCCGTGCTCTCGCTTATTTCAGGGTGGCGAGATAGGCCACGACGTCATCCGCCTGCTTGGGATTGCTGATCCCGGCAAATGCCATTTTGGTGCCGGGCACCGTTCTGGCGGGGCTCGTGACCCAGTTTTTGAGCTTGTCAGGCGTCCAGGTAATTCGCGAATTCTTGAGCGCGGCGGAGTAAGCGAAGGTAGAGAGCGAGGCGGCCTTGCGGCCGACGACACCAAAGAGGTTGGGTCCAAGCCCGTTCGCGCCGCCTTTCTGCACCGAGTGGCAAATGGCACAGCGTGAAAACACGGTCTTGCCGCTCGATGCGTCGCCGGCGTCGGCCGAAGTCGCCAGCAGCGCGAACGAGACAGCACAAATCATGAAAAGGCGCATGAACATCTCCTGACTGGCGGCGCGAATCTCGCGCAAAATCTTATCTTTG
>DATLOU010000098.1:0-12642 GCA_035536115.1 Rhizomicrobium sp. | reverse complement strand
TAAAATAGAGAGATGAATTTGGAGGGTCTTGCGGCACGATGACGCATAAAATGCCGGAGATTCACGGGCTTGGCGAAAATGGCGAGTCAGCCAGCCATAACCGCGAGATAGCCTTTGCCAGGAAACGCACCGTCAAGCGCCGCGGGCGAGACTTATGATCTGCTCACAACTTTCCCAAATGTTGGACTTCGATGCGCCTAGCGCTCTTTGAACCCGATATTCCGCAGAATGCGGGGGCCTTACTGAGACTGGGCGCCTGCCTCGGCATTGCGGTCGACATCATCGAGCCCTGCGGCTTTCTGTTCAGCGACGCGCAACTCAGACGGGCCGGCATGGATTATCTCGAATTGGCGGAGATGGTGCGTCATGCCTCGTGGGAGCAATACCTTGTTGCGGGCCTGTTCGAACGGATTGTTCTTGTGAGTTCCAAGGCGTCGCAAAGCTACACCGACTTCGCCTTTTCACCGGATGACACGATTTTGCTCGGCCGCGAAAGTACCGGGGTTCCGCCCTTCGTCCATGATCGCGCCGACGCGCGCTTGCGTATTCCCATGAAATCGGGCTTGCGTTCGCTCAATGTGGCGCAGGCAGGAGCGATCGTCCTCAGTGAGGCGCTGCGTCAGACAGGGACGTTTCCGCCATGACGGCAAGGGAGATCGACACGGATCGCAAGCGCCGCACCCGCGAATGCTTCGAAACGCTGCGCGACAGGCTGTGCGCCACGTTCGAGGAGATCGAACGTGAGTATAAGGGCCAGTTGTCTGAGCGGCCGGCCGGCCAATTCGTCCGTACACCGACCAAGAGGTTCGACGAAGACGGTCGCGAAGCCGGCGGCGGCGTCATGAGCGTGATGAAGGGCCGCGTCTTCGAGAAGGTCGGCATCAATGTTTCGACCGTCGACGGCAAGCTTGCCCAGGATTTCGCCAAGACGGTTCCGGGCGCCGAGCAGGATCCCCGCTTCTGGGCCACCAGCATCTCCGTCATTGCGCACATGCAGAACCCGCACGTCCCGGCCGTGCATCTCAATACGCGCTACATGATCACGACCGAGAGCTGGTTCGGCGGCGGCGCCGACCTGACACCAATGGTCCCCAACGCCGAGGATTCGGCAGACTTTCATGCTGCGATGCAGCGAGCCTGCGCTGTGCTAGGCGGGGACACCTATGCCCGTTACAAGAAGTGGTGCGACGAATACTTCTACCTTCCGCATCGCAAAGAGCCGCGCGGAGTAGGGGGAATCTTCTTCGACCGCCACAATAGTGGCGACTTTGAGCGGGATTTCGCCTTCGTGCGCGAGGTGGGGCTGGCATTTGCCGACGTCTATCCCCAAATCGTAAGGAGGCGGATGGGGCAGCCGTGGACGGAAACCGAGCGTGATCACCAGCTTGTGCGTCGCGGGCGCTATGTCGAGTTCAACCTCTTGTGGGACCGCGGCACCCTTTTCGGCCTCAAAACCGGGCACAATATCGACGCAATCCTCGTGTCGATGCCTCCCGAAGTTCGCTGGCCGTAACCTGGTCTCACAGAGGTAACGCCGTTGGATTTCACGTTCGATCACGGCGGCTTCTTCGCGCTCATCCAGGTCGTGCTCATCGACATCGTGCTGGCCGGCGACAATGTGGTCGTCATCGGCATGGCGGCCGCGCGGGTTCCCAAGATCGTACGGCGGAAGGTGATTTTCTGGGGTCTGGTCGCGGCCGTGATTTTGCGCGTCGTGCTCGCGACGCTCACCGCCGAGCTTCTCGCCATCATCGGGCTGATGTTCGCCGGCGGCATCCTGCTTTTGTGGGTGTGCTGGAAACTCTATCGCGACATCCGCGAAGCCGCCGAAGAGAAGAAGTCGGTCGATGCGATGGAGGAGGAATCCGAAAAGCTCGGCGGGCCTTATGCCGTCGAAGCCAGCGCGGCGATGGTGCGCAGGGCGGTGGTGCAGATTGCGGCCGCCGACCTCTCGATGTCCTTGGACAATGTGCTCGCCGTCGCCGGCGCGGCGCGCAACCATGTCGTGGTACTTGCCATTGGGCTCGTCCTGTCGATCGGACTGATGGGCGTGGCGGCCAACGTCATTGCTCGCGTTCTGAGCAAACACGCCTGGATCAGCTATGCCGGGCTCTTCATCGTGCTCTATGTCGCGCTCAGCATGATCTGGCGCGGCGGTTACATGATCTGGAGCGCTGTGCCGGGCTAGACCAGACGCAGCAACACCGCGGTCGCATCGTCGCTTTTCTTGAAGCGTGGAAATTTCCGCCCTTCCGGATCCTTGTCCTCGATGGCGCGCAATTCTTCGCCGAGTGCACCAAGGCCCGTGTTCAGCGCGACCGCGAACAGGCGCTCTGCCTGGTAGGCGCCATAGTCGCTGACGAGTGCGAGAAAGCCGTCCGAGGCAAGCAGGAGATGCGCGTCGCGCTCGGAGCGAACACGCACTTTGTGGACATGTTCGGCCGCTTTGGGATCGGGCGAAAAGGCCCAACGCTTGCCGCTGTTCATACGGTTGCGCTCGCGGCGCAGCAACGGCAGGTAGGGCGAGAGCGAACCGTCAGCGACCGGGGGGCGCTTTAATTCGCTCGCCGCCGTGGCTGCACCCTTGGCCTCGCGCGCTTTGGAGACGAAGGAATGGCCGAGCATGTCGAGCTTGCCGTCGCCGTGGCGCAGCAGTCCCGCGCAGTCGCCGAACCAGAGAAAGTCGAAACCGTCCTCGGCTTCGACCGCCAGCGCCATCGAGGCGAAGGGCAATTCCCACACCTCCTCAGGTTCGCGTCGACGCAGGGCGTCAAATGATTTCTTCGCGTCGCCAAGTGCAAAGCGCAGCGCGGCGACCGGCGTCTCGCCATCGCCGATATGCGCCATCAGCCGGCGCGCGCCGAAGTGCGCGAGCCAGGCGGCATCGCTTTCACCCGGCATCAAGGGATCGCCAAGGCTGGTTGCGCCATCAAGTACCACCGCCGCATTGTCCAGATGTGCGAAGGCATCGTCGTTGGGCTTCAACGGATCGCCCGGGAGGGACAGCGTGTCGACAATCTCGAAAGGCATAATGAACAACTCTGTCATGGCGCGCGACTGCGGGCCACCCAGGTGATGCCGCACTCAATGTCCAACCGTCAGCCTGTCCCCCACTGGGTGGCCCACACTCGGTGGGCCCTGACAGTGGAGCTAAAACGCCGTCGCCTGTACGACCGCTTTCAGGCGCTCGGCGAGAGAGAACTCGTCTTCGGTGAAATCGGCGTCGACCCACCAATCTTCGACTTCGGCGAGGATTTTTCCGACGAGCGGTCCTTCCGGCACGCCGGCGAGCATGACTTCGCGTCCACTCAGAGGAAAACGCGGCCGCTCCCAGGCGTCGGCGACGGCGAGCAGCATGCGCCACTGAACGGCGTTGGAATTTTTTGCGTCATCGGCCCATTTGAGAAAGACGCGATCTTTGAACGGACCGGTATCGATGCGATAGAGGAGCTTGCGCACCTCCTTCACCGAGAGATAGGAGACGATCTTCTCCTTGGCGCCGGCAATGTCCGCAACACGCAGCGCCTGCGTATTCGACAGTTTCAGCTTTGCTGCGACGGCGTCGGCGACGGAGACGTCGTTGGGCAGGAGCGCTGCCAGACGCAGCAGGGGATCGGGCGTGAAGAACGCTTCCGCGTCGATCGCGGCCAGGTGTTCGAGCCGCGTGATCGAGAGCGCACCGGGCAGCAATACGCTCAAGATGCCCGCGGCCGCCATGGTGCGCAGCACGGGCGCAGGATTTTCTGCTTCCAGCAGGCGGAGCAATTCTTTCTGCACGCGTTCGCCGGAGAGCTGTGCGAGCCCGGCCTTCTCCGCCGCCGCCGCGCGCAGAGCTTCGGCATCGATCTCGCCCTTGCCGTACCAGGCGTGAAAACGAAAGAGACGCAGGATGCGCAGATAATCCTCGCGGATGCGCGTCGTCGCATCGCCGACGAAGTGCACGCGCCCGGCGTTCAAATCCGCAACGCCGCCGACGAGGTCGATCACCTCGCCGTCCGCAGTCGCGTAGAGCGCATTCATCGTGAAATCGCGGCGCGCTGCGTCTTCCTTCCAGTCCGTGGTGTAAGCGACGACCGCGCGGCGCCCATCGGTCGCGACATCGCGGCGAAGCGTCGTCACTTCGAACGGCGTGCCGGATGCGATCGCGGTGATGGTGCCGTGCTCGACGCCGGTCGGCACCGCGCCGAGCCCGGCAGCCGTCAGGCGTTTCGCGACGACATCGGGCAGAAGCGGCGTTGCGATGTCGATGTCGGATACTTCGCATCCGAGAAGCGCGTTGCGTACCGCGCCGCCGACGAAGCGCGAGTCCGGTCCGAGCGCGTCCAGCACGGCGCGCGTCTTCGCGTCCGTCAACCAGGTGTGCCGCTTGGGATCGAGCTTCATCGGGGCTTCTCCGCCGGCTGAACATAACCGGGAACCACCTCGCCATTCACCACGTGCGGGGCGACATAGCGGCCTGTCGTCGGTTCGCCTTCGGTGATGCCCCAGACGATGAAGCTGAGGGCAAAGAGCGACAGACCGGCGATGAAGAGCAGCGTCCAGGGCGTCGAGCGCGCGGGCGTGGGCGGCGGGCGCATCTGCATCAGCGCGAGATAGACGCCGTAGAGGGCGAAGGGGACGGCGAAAAGCAAAAGCCGTTCGAGGATGATGCGGGTCATGGGGTTGAAATCCGCTCAGCGAAATTCAGCAGCATCGCAGCGGTTGCGCCCCAGATGTAATGACCTTCATAGGTGAAGGAGTAGAAGCTGCGCATCCGGCCCTGGAAGGCGCGCGATTGCTGCTGCCTGTTGGCGGGATCGAGCAGGAAGGCGAGCGGCACCTCGAAGATCTCGGCAACCTCCACCGCATGCGGCGACAGCGCAAAGCCGTCACTGAGGATCCCGACCACAGGCAGGATGGCGTAGCCGGTGCCGGTTTCGTAGGCGTCGAGAAATCCGGCCACCGTGACGAACGCCGGATCGATGCCGGTTTCCTCCTGCGTCTCGCGCAGAGCCGTCTCGACGAGCGAGATGTCGTTCGCGTCTGCCCGGCCGCCGGGAAACGCCACCTGTCCGGCATGACGCGTCAGGTGATGCGTGCGTTGGGTCAGGAGCACATGCGGCTCTTGGCGCAAAACCAGCGGCAGAAGAACCGCAGCCGGCTTCAGGTCCATCTTTTCGGCCGGACGATTTTGCGGGTTGAGATCGTAGTCGCCTCGCTTCGGAATGAGCGGCAGCGCCGGCGGCTCGGAGAGGAGGCGGCTGCGCAAAAGTTCGACGCCGCCCGTCACGATGCGCTGGCCGATCAATGCCGGAGTTTCGTCGTTCATGCCGCGGGACCCAGACGAAAGAAGACGCGGTCGCTCCACACGCCGAGAAAGCCCACCTGCTCGCCTTCGCCGGGAACGGCGAGATCGGCAAGCTGATAGAACACGGCGCGTGCGATGCGGGCTTCCAGTCCTTTGCGCACATGAACATAAGGCGCAGGTTCGCCCGTCGCACGATCGGTTACGACGCGGATGGGATTGGCGCTACCCGCCAAAGTCTGATCGCCGACGTTGGTGGTGAAGGTGAGCCTCTGCTCGCGGCCCGCGCCTTCGACATCCAGAAGCACGGCGAGGAACGGTGCATCGTCGACGACGATGCGCATCTTCTCGGCCGGCGTCACCAGAACATAGCCGTCCGGGTCCTTGCGCAATATGGTGGAAAAAAGGCGGACGAGTTCCTTGCGCCCAATCGGCGTCCCTTGATGGAACCATTGGCCGTCGCGCGCGATACGGATATCGATGTCACCGCAATGGACAGGATGCCACTTGTCGACCGGCGGAAGGCCGCGCCCGGCCGATGCTTCGCGCTGCAGGCTGGCCAATCCTATTTGGAGAGGGGAAAAACCGCTGTTCATCGTTACCGTTGCATGCTCGAACTTCACGACACCGTGCGCGTGGGGCTTTTCCTTGTTGCGACTTGACTGCCGGGGTACATAACCCCGTCCCGGTGCTCGCAAAGGATAAAGTGCGCCCAGAGGACCGGCAACCAAGCATCCGGACGATTTCATGCCCGACACAGTACTCACCGCGAATCCCACGGCCCAGACTGCGACCGCCCAGGTCGAACGAACCGTCGCGACGCTCAGGAAGGTTCGCGAGGCCGTCGGTCAGGCGATCTTCGGCCAGGATACCGTGATCGAACAAACGCTCGTCACATTGTTGGCGGGCGGCCATGGCCTTCTGATCGGCGTGCCGGGGCTTGCCAAGACCAAGCTCGTCGAGACTCTCGGCATCGTTCTTGGCCTCGATTGGAAACGCATCCAGTTCACGCCCGATCTGATGCCGACCGACATCATCGGCTCCGAAGTGTTGGAGGAAGACGGCGGCAGGCGCGCCTTCCGCTTTCTCAACGGCCCGGTGTTCACCCAGCTTCTCATGGCGGACGAGATCAACCGCGCCAGTCCGCGCACGCAATCGGCCTTGCTGCAGGCGATGCAGGAGCGTCACGTCACCGTCGCCGGTGCGCGCTACGACCTGCCGAGTCCGTTCCATGTTCTGGCCACGCAAAATCCGCTGGAGCAGGAAGGCACCTACCCTCTCCCCGAGGCGCAACTTGACCGTTTCCTCTTGCAGATCGACATCGATTATCCCGACAAGGCGGCGGAGCGGCGCATGCTGCTCTCCACCACGTTCGGCGAGGAGTCGAAGCCGGCGCCGGTGTGCACGCCCGACGATCTGATGGCCGCGCAACATATCGTGCGCCACATTCCCGTCGGCGAAGCGGTCGTCGATTCCATTCTGCGCTTGGTGCGCGGCGCGCGGCCCGGCGAAGAAGGTCTGAAAGAGGTTCGCGATGCCATCGCCTGGGGTCCGGGCCCGCGCGCCAGCCAGGCGTTCATGCTTGCCGTGCGGGCGCGCGCCTTGCTCGAAGGCCGCCTCGCGCCATCGACAGACGACGTCGTCGCGCTGGCGCATCCCGTGCTTCGCCACCGCATGGCGTTGACCTTTCCCGCGCGCGCCGAAGGCTTGACGATCGCGTCCGTCATCGAACGGCTCAGCCGGAGCCTTCTTTGAGCCGAAGCGGCAATCTGCAATATGAAGCCGAGGCGCTTGGCGCCAGCCTGCCGCCGCTCCTGGTCGATGCGGAGCGCCTGGCCAGCGCGGTCAGTCTGGGCGTGCATGGCCGGCGCAAGGCCGGCATGGGCGAGAGCTTCTGGCAATTCCGCCGCTATCGCCAGGAGGATTCGTCAACCGTCATCGACTGGCGCCAATCGGCAAAGTCGCAACATCTCTTCGTGCGCGAGCGTGAATGGGAAGCCGCGCAGTCGGTCTGGTTCTGGTGCGATACGTCTGCCGGCATGCGCTTCGCCTCCGGACCCGTCACCAAGTCGGAGCGCGCCAAGTTGATCGCTCTCGCCTTGGCCTCGCTTCTGGTGCGTGGCGGCGAACGCGTCGCGCTTTATGGCGATGCGCATGCGCCTGCGAGTTCGCGCGCCGCGCTCCGCCGTATCGGCCACACCTTATTGGCTCTTGCACCGGACGAACGCGCGCTGCCGCCGGATGCGGCGATCACCAAGAACGCGCAATTCGTCTGGCTGAGCGATTTTCTCTCGCCGCTGAGCGATATCGAGATCACTTTGCGGCGCTTGTCGCGCTCAGCGGTCGCCGGCGTGCTCGTCCACATCATCGATCCCGCCGAAGAGGATTTTCCCTTCACCGGACGAACGCGCTTCGAAGATGCGCTGGCCCAGCAGAGCGAAATCGTCGGGCGCGCCGAAACCATTGCGGGCGCCTATCGCGCACGCTTCAAGGCGCATTCCGAGGCGCTCGGCGCCTTGGCACGACGGTTGGGCTGGAGCACCATCTCGCACCGCACCGATCGCTCGCCGCAGACCGCATTGACCGCGCTCTATGCCGATATGAGCGGCGCGTAGAAGAATGGAACTGCTTTCCGGCTTGAGTTTCGGCGCGCCTTGGATTCTGGCGGCGCTTCTCGTGCTGCCGGCGATCTGGTGGCTCCTTAGGGTGACCCCGCCCTTGCCGCGCCGCGTCGTGTTCCCACCGCTTCGCCTTCTCCTGGGTCTGACGGGTGAGGAGGAAACGCCGGCACAAACGCCGTGGTGGCTGTTGCTTCTGCGACTGGTCGCGGCCGGCTTGGTGATCGTCGCCCTGGCCGATCCGCTGCTCGGAAAACCGCCGCCCATTCCCGGCACCGGCCCGATGGTGCTCTTCATCGACAATGGCTGGACGGCGGCGGCGAACTGGGACGCGCGCGAAGCGGTGATCGCCGACGTTCTGCGCAGCGCGATGCAGCAGAACCGCGCGGTCGCCATCGTCCCGACCGCCGATGTGCCCGACGTCAGTCTGATGGATGCCGGCAAGGCGGCGCGCATCGCGCAAGCGCTGACGCCGGAACCCTGGCTTCCCGATCGCAGCCGCGCCGCGAAAGCCATTGCCGGGGCGAAGTTTAAGGTGCGGCCCGAGATCATCTGGCTGAGCGATGGCATCGAGGACGGCATGGCTCAGGCCACCGCCTCGACGCTGGCATCGGCGGGCGCGCTCAAGATCTACGCCGATGCGGTCGGCAAAGGCCCGCTCGCATTGCTGCCGCCGGCGAGCAGTCCGCGCGGGTTCGATGTCGCGCTTCTGCGCGCCAACGCCGAAGGCGAGCGCAATGGAGACGTCGCTGCCTTGGGAAGCCATGACGAAGTGCTCGCCAGCGCGCATTTTCGCTTCGCGTCCGGTGCGAACCGCGCAACGGCGCACATCGTGCTGCCTCTCGAAGTGCGCAACGAAACCGCGCGCATCGTCATCGTCGGCATGGACGCGGCGGGAGCCGTGCAGCTCTTGGGCGGCAGCGGCGCGCATCGTTCCGTCGGCATCGTTTCGGCGCGCGGCAACGAGAACGAGCAGCCGCTTCTCTCCGACCTCTATTATCTCGAGCGCGCGCTGGCGCCCTATGCCGATGTGCGGGAAGGCACGATCAGCGATTTGCTGGCGCGCAATGTCTCCGTGCTCGTCCTGGCCGACATCGGCAGGATCGCGGGCGCCGACTATGACCGGATCGCCAAATTCGTCGCCGGCGGCGGACTGCTCGTCCGCTTTGCCGGCGAACGCATGACGGCCGGCACCGACGATCTCATTCCGGTCAAGCTGCGCGTCGGCGGACGCTATCTCGGCGGGGCGCTCGCCTGGGCGGAGCCGCAGAAGCTCGCACCCTTCTCGGACGCAAGCCCGTTCGCAGGCCTGACCGTGCCCGGCGATGTGTCCGTCACGCGCCAAGTCCTGGCCGAACCCTCGGTCGAGCTTGCCGATCGGACCTGGGCGCGGCTGGCGGACGGCACGCCGCTCGTGACGGCGCGCGCGCAGGGCAAAGGCTGGATCGTCCTCTTCCACATCACGGCGGGACCGAGCTGGTCGTCGCTGCCGCTCTCCGGGCTCTATGTCGACATGATGCGCCGCCTGATGGCGCTGTCGAGCGGATCCCGTCCGAGCGACATGAAAAGTGCGCAGACTTTGCCGCCGGTCCTGACGCTCGACGGATTTGGCCGCGCGCGGAAACCTCCGGCCGAAGTCTTTCCCATCCGCGCCGCCGACATCGGACGAACCGTGCCCTCGCGCGCCCATCCGCCCGGGCTCTACGGCGTGGCGGGAACCGAGGACGCGCTGAATGCCGTCGGCGCCAAGGACGCGTTGCTCGCGTTTGGCGATCTCAGCCGGCCGATCCTGCAATATGCCCAAACCACGGTCATCGCGCTCGCGCCATTTCTGCTTGCGTTGGCCATTGCTCTTCTCTTCGCGGATGCGGTGATATCCCTTTGGATGCGCGGCTATCTTGCGCGCCTGCGATTGGCACGGGCCGCAGCCGTCGTGCTTGCACTGTCTCTCGCGTTTCCTGGGCGTGACGCGCGCGCCGATGATGCCTTCGACCTGAAAGCGGCGACCGACACACGCCTGGCCTACGTCATCACCGGACTGAGCGACGTCGACGATATGAGCAAAGCGGGCCTTGTCGGTCTCGGCAACCAGCTCAAGCAACGCACCTCGTATGAGCCGCAGGAGCCGATGGGCGTCGACATCACCAAGGACGATCTCAGTTTCTTTCCGCTCCTCTATTGGCCGATGGATCCGCGCGAGAAGGATTTGACGCCCGAGGCGCTGTCGAAGATCTCGGACTATATGCGCAACGGCGGAACCATCCTGTTCGACACGCGCGATCTGACGCTCGGCGCAACGCAAGGCCCGTCCTCGCCCGGCCAGCAGACGCTGCGCCGGCTGCTCGCCAAGCTCGATCTGCCGCCCTTGGAGCCTGTCCCCTCTGATCACGTTCTGACCAAGGCGTTCTATATTCTGCAGGATTTTCCCGGACGCTGGGATGGCGGCAAGGTCTGGGTGGAGGCGCTGCCGCCCGCCGATCCGAATGCAGGACCAACGCCGGCGCGCGGCGGCGACGGAGTCTCGCCCGTGATCATCGGCGGCAACGACTGGGCTGCGGCCTGGGCCGTTCGCGTTGACGGCTCGCCGATCGCCGATGTCGTCCCGGGCGGTGAACGCCAGCGCGAGCTCGCCTATCGCTTCGGCGTCAATCTCGTCATGTACGCCTTCACCGGCAATTACAAAGCCGACCAGATCCACGTGCCCGCACTGCTGCAAAGGCTCGGCAAATGAGCACGAGCCTCGACTTTGCACCGCAGATCCCGCTCATCCTGCTGTGGAGCGCAATCGCCGTCGCAGCGCTGCTGACGATCTTTTCCTTCGCGGTGCGCGCACGCGGCGCCTGGGCGCGTGCGCTGGTTTTCGCGGCGTTGATCTTCGTGCTCGCCAATCCGTTGATCGTGCACGAGACGCGTTCGCCGCTGCCCGACGTCGCAGCCATCGTCATCGACCGTTCGCAGAGCATGGGGATCGAGAATCGGCGCGCGATGGAGGAAGCAGCGCTCGCCACGCTGCGCAAGCGCTTGGCGGCCGAGAAGACTCTCGAGGTGCGTGAGAGCGTCGTCACGACCACCACGACCGGCGAGGACAATGGCACCCAGCTGTTCGCGGGATTGAACGCGGCATTGTCGGACGTTCCGCCCGAGCGCATTGCCGGTGCGATCCTGATTACGGACGGCGAAGTCCATGACGCGCCACCGGCCGACAAATTCGCCATCCATGCGCCGATCCACACGCTCATCGCCGGCCGCCGCGACGAACGCGACCGCAAGCTCACCATCGTCAATGCAGCGCGCTTCGCCATCGTCGGACAGACGGCGGGGCTGGTCGTACGAGTCGATGATTTCGGCGCCGGCGAAGGCGGCAAGGCCGACGTCGATGTTCGCATCGACGGCAACCCGGTCGCCACCAAGACGGTGCCTGTGGGCAAGGACACAACGATCGACATTCCGGTCGGCCATGGCGGCGAGAATGTCGTCGAAGTGGAGGCCAGGCCCGGGCCGGCGGAACTGACGCTGCAGAACAATCGCGCCGTCGTCACCGTGTCGGGCGTGCGCGATCGCCTGCGCGTGCTCCTGGTGTCGGGCGAGCCGCACGCGGGCGAGCGGGTGTGGCGTAATCTTTTGAAGGCCGATCCGTCGGTCGATCTCGTCCACTTCACGATTTTGCGCCCGCCGGCAAAGCAGGATGCGACGCCGATCGACGAATTGTCGCTGATTGCGTTTCCGACGCGCGAACTCTTCCAGGAAAAACTCACCAGCTTCGATCTGGTGATCTTCGACCGCTACAGCGAACGCGGGATCCTTCCCCTGCTCTACTATGAGAACCTCGCGGCCTATGTGGAGAATGGTGGCGCCCTCCTCGTCGCATCCGGACCGGAGTTCGCCCATGTGGGTCCGGACTTCACGCCCGACATCAGCATTTCGCGCACGCCGCTCGCCGCGGTGCTTCCGGCCCAACCCACGGGTGAAATCCTGACGCAAGGATTCAAGCCGATTGTCACGCCTGAAGGTTTCGCGCATCCGGTGACGCGCGAGCTGCCGGGCGCCAACACGGCGACGTCGCCGCCGACTTGGGGTCGCTGGTTTCGCGTCATCGGCGCGACGAAGATCGCCGGCGAGACGGTGATGAGCGGTCCGAACGACAGGCCGCTTCTGGTTCTCGACAAGGTGAAGCAAGGCCGCGTCGCCGAGCTTCTCTCCGACCACGCCTGGCTTTGGGCGCGCGGCTTCGAGGGCGGTGGACCGCAGGCGGAACTGCTGCGCCGCCTGGCGCACTGGCTGATGAAGGAACCCGAACTCGAGGAAGAACGCCTCGCCGCAACCATCGCCGAAGGCACGATCCGCGTCGAGCGGCGCACCATGGCCGACAGCGCCAAGCCGGTGACGCTCACTTATCCCTCCGGCAAGAAACTCACTTTGAACATGAGCAAGGTCGAACCCGGTGTGTGGCGCGCAACCGCCAAGGCCGACGAACTTGGGCTCTATCGTTTGACCGATGGCACGCTGACGGCGGTCGCTGCGGCTGGACCGCTCAATCCGAAGGAAGTCGCCGACATGCGCGCCACCGATCGCATTCTCGCGCCGATCGCAGACGCGAGCGGTGGTTCGGTGCATTGGCTCGTCGACGGCGTTCCCGAGGTGCGCCGCGTCGGGGCGAGCGGCACTGCGGCAGGAAGCAACTGGATCGGCTTGCGCGCCAACGGCGCCTATCGCGTGACGAGCGTCGAACAGCAGCCGCTG
>DATLOU010000097.1:0-14523 GCA_035536115.1 Rhizomicrobium sp. | reverse complement strand
AACTTGCTCAGCCGATGTTTGATCGCAAGCTCCCATAAGCTGGCCGCGCTGACGAATTTCGCATTCTCTGGCGCTTGCACGTGCTGAGCCAGGACATTTCCATAACGCACAAGTTGGTTGTGTATGACGGCCACTACGATGTGACTATCGAGGAGAAGTTTCATTTCTTTGGACGTCGCTTCGGCTTGTCGAAGTCTTCAGGCAACGGCGTGATAAGAAAATCCTCCGGCAGCGGGTCGTCGAAATCGGGAGCAATCCAACCCTTCTTGCGTTTTATGCCATGCTCGCGCAGATAGCGTTCGCCCGCGTCCCAGTCGATTGCGTAGCGTTTCTTTTTGACGGCGGTCATTTCCGCTACTGGCGTCCCGTTGCGCGTAATGGTGATCGTTTCCCCGCTTTCGGCCTTACGGACGAGTTCGGGGAAATGATCCTTGCCATTTTTGATGGATACGGTCTTCATGGCCAAAAGGTAGCTACCGGTAGCTACCTTGTCAAACCAACTGATATCGCGCGCCGTCGTGCCTGACCTTGCCCTCGTCTTCGAGCTTGATGAGGTGCGCCAAGACCGAGCGTGCGGCGGCGGCATGCAGGCCCTTGTCGACGCTCGCATAGATGCGCGCGACCATGGCCGCAATCGTGTCGAGCCCGTCCCTGATCGCGTCCAGGATTTGCGTCTCGCGCTCATAGCGGTGTTCGAGATAGGCCGCGAGGAACGGCTTCGGCTCTGTCACCGGCGCGCCGTGCGTCGGATAAAGCGTCTTGTCGTCGCGCTGCTGGAGTTTCTTCACGCTCGCCATGTACTCGGTCATGTTGCCGTCGGGCGGCGTCACCACGGTCGTCGACCAGCCCATGATGTGGTCGCCGGTGAAGAGCGCCTTCTCTTCCTTGAGCGCAAAGCACATATGGTTCGACGTGTGGCCGGGCGTGTGCACGCCCTCGAAGGTGAAACCGTTGCCGCGGATGATTTCGCCATCTTTGACGCGGATGTCGGGCAGAAAATCGAGATCGCCGCCGGCTTCGACCTTGGCCTCGAATTCGTCGCGCCCCCGGCCGTGCGGGCCGAAGGCATAGGTCTTGGCGCCCGACCATTGCTTGAGCGGCTTGGCGGCCGGCGAATGATCGTTGTGACAGTGCGTGACGAGGATGTGCGTGACGCGTTTGCCGGCGAGCGCGCGCTTAAGCGCATCGATGTGCTCGGGCATGTCGGGCCCGGGATCGATCACCGCCACGTCCTTGTCGCCGACGATGTAGACGCCGGTGCCTTTGAACGTGAACGGGCCCGGATTGTTGGCGACGACTCGGCTGATCAAGGGTGTGACCCGCACGAGATTGCCATAGTCGGGCTCGAAGGTGCGGACGAACGGTATGGCCATCAATTCTTGCTTTCGATTTCCTGCGGCGGACGCGACTGGATCCTGGCGCGACGCTCGATCGGCGCGGGATGCGAGCGATGCAGGATGCGCCCGATCTTTTTCGGCGCACGGCGGGCGAAGTGTTCGAGCATATAGGAAATCCAGCGTACCCGATGGCGCACGCGCTGAACCATGCGGCGCATGCTGCGCGAATAGTGGATGAGGATCGCGAGCCCTGCCATCAGCGGCAGCGCACCGATCAAGGGGATCGGAATCGGCATCGGCATCACGACGATGCCGACCACCGTCAGCACCCAACCGAGGGCAAGCATGAAATATTTGAGCAAAGGCGACCCGACTCAGTGCGCTCCCCTCATACATGGGGGAGCCATGCGGAGATCGCAACAGTGTCCCGCTAAGTCGCCGCGCGACCACGGGAATTGGTCTCCTGGTCCCGCCAGCCACTCGTGACTTCTTCGAAATCAATTCGAAATTAAATGTCCCGCAGGCAATGAATACCCTCGGGACTTGTTACGAAAACATGTTTTTTCGACGTCCGGTTCAGCGGGAACTGCCCCTGGCGTGTGCGCTTTCGGCGCCTCGAACCGAGTATGTCGCGCGCATCGTATGCCGCACGGGGAATGTTTGACCCCACCTTAGAGCTTGCCTACTGTCAATTTCGCTAAACCGTTCATTCTTTGTCATGGCCCGCCGGAGTGCGCACTGCTCCCGGAGAGCGCATTGCGGCGCGCCGTGACATGGCTCAAGGGAGACACGCCATGAAATTCTACAATTCGATCGGTCCCAACCCCCGCGTGGTGCGCATGTTCATGGCGGAAAAAGGCATCACACTGCCGACGCAGGAAGTGAACCTGATGAAGGGCGAGAACCGCGAAGGCGAGCATCTGAAGCGCAACCCGCACGGCCAGATGCCGACGCTGGAGCTCGACAGCGGCCAATTCGTCTCCGAGATCACGGTGATCTGCGAATATCTCGAGGACAAGAACCCGAAGCCCGCGCTCATCGGCTCGAACGCCGAAGAAAAAGCCGAGACACGGATGTGGACCCGGCGCATCGATCTCAACATCTGCGAGCCGATGGCGAACGGCTTTCGTTTCAGCCAGGGCTTGCAGCTGTTCCAGAACCGCATCGTCACGGTTCCCGAAGCCGCCGACGGTCTCAAGAAAATCGCGCAGGATCGCATCAAATGGCTCGATGGCCAGATGGCGGGCAAGGAATTCGTCGTCGGCAAGCGCTTCACGCTCGCCGATATCCTGCTTTATTGCTTCATCGATTTCGGCGGCCAGGTCGGCCAGCCGCTCAATCCCGAATTCAGGAACATCGCAGGCTGGTTCGAGCGCACGGGAAAGCGCCCGTCCGTCAAGGCCTGAGGTCAAACACCAAACAAAGTGGAACGTCATCGCCCGCTTCATGCGGGCGACCCGTTTTGTTTCTGCCTGCCTGCTTCAGTAAGGTCTGGAGTCGAGCGTCAGCACCAGGCCGCGCAGCGTGCGATAGAGATACCAGATCGCGAAGATCAGCGCGCCCAGCCAGAACACCGGCACGAGCGCGATCAGCCAGCCGAGCACGAGCGGCGGCGGGTGGCCGTTCGTCGTCGCCATCGCGAAGATGAAACCGCCGGCTGCCTCGATCAGCAGAACGAGCGCGATCGCCGCAACGCCGAGCGCGACCCAGAAGACCTGGATGATGTTCTGGAAATGGCTCTCCCACGGCGTGCCGCGCGCCGCGTCGCGCTTCAGATAGGCGAGGATCACGCCGACGATCGCGCTCAGGCCGTTGAAGATCGCGAGCACGAAAAGCCCGTAGATGACGATCAGGAGCGTGCGCAGATCGGCGTCGCTGCGTATGTCGGCGTGCGCTTCAGACATAGGCTTGCGAGTCGACGGCGCGCACCAGACCCTTGATGGTGCGATAAGCGAAATAGATGTAGGCCCCGATCAGGATGAAGAAGCCGATCACGAACCACACCGTCAGAAGACCGATGACGCTCAAGCCGAGCCAGACCCAGAAGGCCTGGATGGCATTCTCGAAATGGCTGTGCCAGATCGTGCCGCGCGTCTCATCGCGCTTGACGTAGGCGAGAATGACGCCCGCGATGCCGGATAATCCGACGCACAGAAGCGCGGCGAGATAGAGTCCATAAACGATGATGACGAGCGTGCGCGTATCGTCGATCGGCGTGGCCATGGGCGCGACCGGCGCGGCGGGTGGAGGCGAAACATCACTCATCGCAATCTCCCTCTGACCGACATCATGTGGGGGCGCGAAATCCCTTCGTCAAGGAAGGTCAAAAGGACAAATGATTCCAGCTTGATGCGGAGCTTCGGCGCGAATTTCGCGGCCGCGCGAGGGTGCGCTGCAGCAGGGAAAAGCACCGGTTTTGCGGCGCACGCTCTGCCACTTGGGTGTAGAGTTGACGGCGAAAATCCCCCGAGGGAGGGCTCATGACCATGCTCACGAAATTTGCGGGCGCAGCGACGCTTGCCTGCGCCTTGATCGCGGCGCCGGCCGCGTTCGCGTCGGATCAGACGGACGTGCTCGATCATGCCGATCGCACCGTCTCGCATCTGAAGAGCGATCCGGCCTTCAAGGTGGCGGCCGACATGCTGCGCCAGGCGAAGGCAGTGCTGATCGTACCGCGTCTGGTCAAGGGCGGCTTCATCTTCGGCGCCGAAGGCGGCGACGGCGTCTTGCTCAAGCGCGTCGGCAAGGGCTGGAGTTCGCCGGCCTTCTACTCGCTCGCCTCCGCCTCGTTCGGACTGCAGATCGGCCTCGAACAAGCCGAGCTCGTCTTCATCATCATGACCGACCGCGCGCTGCGCGGCATCGAGCGCAGCGAGTTCAAGCTCGGTGCCGGCGCCGGCATCACCGTCGTGACGCTGAGTTCAGGCGCCGAAGGGGCGACCAGCGGCCAGGGCGGCGACATCGTGGTGTGGGCGTCGGGCACCGGTGCCTATGGCGGGCTGACCTTCAACGGCTCCGTCGTCAAAGCGCGCGACAGCTGGAACGAGGATTTCTATGGCCACAATGCAACCGTACCCTTCATTCTGGCCAACCGGGTTCACAACAGGGCGACCGCAGATCTGCAACACAATCTTGCAACCGTATGGTGAGGGCTATGACTGACAAGAAACACGATGTTCTACTGGGCGCCGCGATTGCTGCGCTCGTGCTCATTCCGCTGCCCGTGATGGCAGCCGACGTTGCCGGCGAGATTTCGACGGCGGCGACCCACGCCACGCTGGCGGCGCAGGCGACCGCGCTCGATGGCGTGCACACGCATCTGCATCACACGCTCAACTGCCTCGTCGGTCCGGGCGGCTCGGGCTTCGACGCCAAGCAGATCAACCCTTGTGCGGGTTCGGGTGCGGGCGCCATTCCCGATGAAAGCGATGCGGCCAAGAAGAAGGCGCTGGAGGGCGCCGCCGACACCACGCGCGCCGGCATCGCAGCCGCGGACATGGCGACGGCGACGAAGGCCGCGAACCAGGTGGCGAGCGAGCTGAAGGCGGTCAAATAGCGTCAGGCGAGTCTGACACCTTCGGCCCTCAGATCGCGGAACAGCCGGCGCAGTGCTTGTGCGTTGTGCGCAAGGAGTGCTGCGTGATTGTCGAGCGCGCCCAAGGGGTGGCGCTCGGGAACGACGAGCCCGTTCGCGCGCTCGCGGATGACACGTTTCTCGAGCAAGACGGAGACGCGACGGCGCACCGTTTCCAGGGGCACGGCGAGCGCGCGGCTGAGCTGATTGCGGCTGATGCCGCGTTCCGGCGGATGCGCGTCGGACGCAAGGCTTGCGCGCGAGATGGCCAGGATGAGCAACACGTCGAGAACGTCGAGAGACGTGGTGCGCAAAACCTCGGCCACGAAAGTTACTATGTAAGAAATTGAGGAGTGCGCGATTGCGGCCGAAGCGGCTCTGCGTCTTGCCGGATCGCTCCGGCGTGGTCTGACGACTTTTTTCTGGGGCAAGAAGCGGAATCGATAGGGAGCTTGTTCGCGCCTGATATAGACAGAACCGCCACGCACATTCCAGAAGAACCGTCACTTACTTTGTTATGGCCTACGTTCACGCTCATAAAATCCGTCATCGCCCGGCTTGTCCGGGCGACTCATTTTCTGGACATGGCCCGCTGAAAAAATGGGTCGCCCGCATGAAGCGGGCGATGGACGCCAAATTTGAGTTTTACGTCCGTTGCTGCTGCGCCGCCTTGTGCTTTTCATAGTTGCCGCGGCTGATGGTTGCCGCCATTTCCTTGCGCCATTGCGCGGTCAGACGGGTGCGCGGCACGGGATAGCGTTCGAAGAGGAATTCGGCGCCGAGCACGCGATCGGTGCGGAAGCTGCGAAAGCCCTTGCGCAGTTCGCACCACGCCACCACGACGCGCACCGTATCCCAATAGGAGACCGCAAACGGCCAGATCGTACGCCGCGTCTCGCGCGCGCTTTCGTCACGATAGGTGAGCGCGATCTTGGTCTGGGCATGGATGGCGGAACGAACGCGCGCCATGTCGACCGTATCGGTTTCGATCCGTTTCCAGTTGGGCGAGACCAGGGTCGAGTCGAGCGCGAGCGGCTTTAAGTGCGGCGGCACGACCGCGCCGATCTTGGCGACGAGATCGTTGGCGGCGCGCGCCAGCGAACTGTCGCCGCGGCCCATCACCCATTGCGCGCCCAACATCGCCGCCTCGATCTCGTCGGCTGTCAGCATCAAAGGCGGCATGTCGAAGCCGTCTTCCAGCACGTAACCGATGCCGGCTTCGCCGCGGATCGGCACGCGCTCGGCCAGAAGCTGCGAGATGTCGCGATAGATCGTGCGCAGCGAGGTTTCGAGCTCGGCGGCGATGTCGTTCGCCGTGATCGGCCGGCGTTTGCTGCGCCTTAAGATCTGGATGATCTGGAAAAGCCGTTCCGCGCGTCTCATGCCGGCCATCCTGCTGCCAGACTGCTGACAGCATGTTGTCAGCAGAACACGACTATGAAAAGTGCCCATTCCGCCAGAGAGAGGCATCCCATGATCACATTGTTCGGCTTCGGCCCGGCTTTCAGCCTTCCCGATCCCAGTCCCTTCGTGATGAAGACGGACGTGCAGCTCAAAATGGCGGGCCTTTCGTACAAGTGGCAACGCGGCGGTCCGCAAGCGGCGCCGAAGGGCAAGATTCCCTTCATCGACGATGACGGGCTCATCGTCGCGGACTCGACCTTCATCCGCGCCCATCTCGAGTCGCAATATCGCGTCGATCTCGATTCCGGTCTCCTGACCTTCGAGCGCGCGCTCGCCTGGTCGCTGGAGCGCATGCTGGAAGATCACCTCTACTTCGCCCTGTTGCATGCGCGCTGGATGGACGACGCGAACTTCGCCAAGGGACCGGCGCATTTCTTCGACGGCGCACCGGATGGCGCGCGCGAAGCGGGACGCGAACGCGTGCGTCTGGTGCTCCACGGCCATGGCCTTGGCCGCCACAGCGATGCCGAGATCGCGGAATTGGCGGAACGCTCGCTTGGCGCGCTCTCCGATTTTCTCGGCGATAAGCCGTATCTGATGGGCGAGCGCGCCTGCGGCGCCGATGCCACCATGTTCGCCATGCTGGCCGGCATCCTGACGCCATTCTTCGAGTCCAGGCTGCGCGACGTGGCGCTTGGCCATCGAAACCTGGCCTCTTACGCAGAGCGGATGATGCGACTCTACTATCCGGAATTCGAACGCCGCGCGGCGTGACGATTCCGGGCTGACGTTTCACGCTTTTCCAGAGCGAGCGAATGCGCAATGCCTTCAAGACTTTGACTTGCGAATACTGAGAAATCGAAGAATTGTCATCGAGTTATACACAACATGACCAATTGACGATCGGCCTTTGCTTGGTTCAACTAGAAGTATGGGGACCTCGGACATTGCGGTATGGACCGAAGCTGCGCTGCTCTTTTGGCTGGCCGCCCTCGTCGTGCTCATCGTCTGGCGCGCTCTGACAGGCGGCATCAATCTCTTCGGCATCCTCGCCCATAGCGAACAGCATCTCGCCGACGGCAGACCGGCAGCCGAACGCGTTCAACTCCTCGTCGCTTTTATCACTGCCGTCGCGGTTTATATCCGTGACGCGATGCTGCAGACGCCGGACGCGCATGCGACGGTGGTGACACACCTGCCTTGCGCGCCGCCGCAACTGATCGCGTTGTTTGCTGCGAGCCACGGCATCTATCTGTCGGGGAAGCTCGGTCGCTTTCTCAATCTCGGAACCTTGCTGACTTCAGGGAGGGAATAGCCATGTCTCAATGGACGCAATTGTCCTGGTATGTCGCAATAGCGTTGATCGTCATCATCATGGGAGCGGCGGCCGTCACGCTGTGGCTCATTGCAACGGGCGACATCAATATCAAGAACGTGCTCGAAGAACCCGACTCGGATAAAGCCAGCCTGTCGCGCTTTCAATTCCTGATCTTCACCTTCGTCGTCGCTGGCCTGTTCCTGCTGCTTTCGATCGAGAGCGGAACCTTCGTGGCGGTTCCCAATAGCGTGCTGATGCTGCTCGGCATCAGCGCCGGAAGCTATGTCGTGTCCAAGGGCATCACGGCCGGCGCGAAGAGCACTCCTGCTGGCACCGCAGCCTTCCACGCGGCAAACGCCGCCGTCCATGCCACCAGTGCCGCCGCGAGCGCAGAAAGTGCCGCCGCGTCCGCCGCCACGGCCGCGCGCGCCGCCGCAGACTCCGTGCCGAAGTGATGCGTCCCGTTGCTGCCGCTGTTGTCGCCCTTCTCCTGCTTGGCGGAGCAGGACCTCTATACGCAGCGCCTCCCGAGGGCGATATCGGCTTCGAGCATTGCGCTTCGCGCTACGCCTTGATCGGGCTGCCGACGGGAAAAACCGACGGCTATGATCAGGCGCCCGTCGAACTCTGCCGCCCCGGCTATGCGGCGCTGTTCAATCAGGACACGCACAATCCCGATTGGGTGATCGAGCGTCTGCCCGATGCCTGGCTGAGCGGCAATGCGGTGCGCAAGAACAATTTCCATGCCGATCCGCAGGTCGCGACCAGCACGACGCCCAAGGACTATACCGGCCAGAAATTCGATCGCGGTCACCAGGCGCCGGCCGGCGATTTCAAGTCGAGCCAGGACATGACGGATCAGAGCTTTCTGATGACCAACATGGCGCCGCAAGTCGGCATCGGCTTCAACCGCAACATCTGGAAGGACCTGGAGACCGATGTGCGCGGCTGGGTGAAGTGCGGCGGACTTGCCGAACTCTATGTGATCACCGGACCCGTCTATGGCGCCAACGAGACCTGGACCCCGAACCACAAGGTTCGCGTGCCGGATGCATTCTTCAAGGTCATCTACGATCCGCAGAATAAGCGCGCGCTCGGCATGCTGCTGCCCAATCGGAAATTGAATGCGGCAGACCTTCCGACCTATGCGGTGGCGATTTCCGAGATCGAAGACCAGACCGGGCTTGTCTTTTTTCCGGCTCTGACCAAGCGCGAGCAGAACCTTTTGAAGAACAGCGCCGGCAATCTCTGGGGTAGCGACAACAGCTGCAGCGGAACAGGAGAATAGCGCGTCCTTGACTCTGATCGCGGCGCTTGGCTGCTCGGTCAGTCCACCCCCGCCGACGCGCGGGCCTTGTCCTTGCTGTCGTCCGTCACGCCCGCGACCCAATCCATCACCGCGAAGAGCACGCCCGAGACGATGAATGTCAGATGCAGGAGCAGCATCCATTTCAGGCGCGGCTCGTCGAGCGGCGCGTCCGAAGAAGCCAGCGACATGAACGCGCGCAGCAGCGAGATCGCCGAGATCGCGACGATGGAACCGATCAGCTTCATCTTGAGGCCGGAGAAGTCGAGCGTACCCATCCATTGCGGCCGGTCCTCGCTGGCGCCGGTGTCGATCTTGGAGACGAAATTCTCGTAGCCGGAGAACACCACGATCAGCACGAGATTGAGCGCCAGCGACAGATCGATCAGCGACAGGACGGACAGGATGACTTCCTCGGACGACATCTGCAGCAGATTCGGCAACGCCTCGAGAAGCTCGTGCACGAAGGACGTCAGCAACATGAGAAGCGAGACGACGAGCCCGACATAGACCGGCGCCAGGATCCAGCGCGAATTGAAGAGCACGACTTCCAGCCATCTCTCGAAGAACTTGCGCGTTCGCATGCGTCGTTCCGCCCTCGACAAACCAGGGCCAAAGTCTAAGCCGCGCCCTCGCCGGCGCAAAATCGGCCCGCGCGGACGGTGCTTTTCACATTATGACAATCGCGCGCCGACGCTCTATGAATCGCGGCCGAGCCGGATTCATCCACATTCTTTTTGTTTGGGGAGAGGAGAACAGCGATGACCGCAAGGACTCTCGCAACCGTCGCCATGGCTTTTGTGCTTGCGCTCATGCCAAGCGGCCTTCGCGCCGATCCCGCCGGTCACATCACCGGCGTCGGCGGCATCTTCTTCAAGAGCAAGGATCCCAAGGCCCTGAACGCGTGGTACCACGATGTGCTGGGCTTGAAGATCGAGAACTGGGGCGGCGCGGCGCTGCCGACCGACGCGCCCGGACATCCGCCTGTCGTGGTGTGGACCGCGTTCCCCGCGACCGCGGACTATATGGCGCCGTCGCAGCGCGAGTTCATGGTGAACTTTGCGGTGGACGATCTCGACGCCGTCATCGCGCGGTTGAAGGCCCATGGTGTCGCGATTCTGAAGCGCGACGACACCAGCGACCCGAGTGGCCGTTTCGCCTGGATCGTCGATCCCGACGGCACCAAGATCGAACTCTGGCAGCCGAAGGCGAAATGATTTTCCACTAGCGCGCGAACACGCCGCCCGCGACCCAGGCATCCGCCATGGCAAGCGAGACGATGGCAGGGTCATCGAGCCCGACCTGCAAAAGCTGGAACGAATTCCAAACGAGCTGAATCAGCGACCAGTCCCAGATCGCCGCGCGCGCCACACCCGTGAAGCCAGCCAGCAAATCGCAGCGCCGGCGTGCGAGCGCGAGAAGATCGCCCGCAGGCATTGCCGCGCCCCATTCGCGCATCGGGATCGCAAGATCGAAAGCGCGCTCGGCAAACGCGCCGTCGGGATCGACGAATTTGAAGCCTGTCGCACTGCCCGGCGCCTGAAGCGTGTTCCATTCATGCGCATCGCCATGCGCCAAAACCGACTGCACCGGATCGAAGGCAAGTTCGCGCCGACGTGCCGCCGCCAGCGTCGCATCGAAGGTACGCTCCGGACACGGCTTGCCGAGAAGGGCCCAGTTGGCCGCGACGACGCCGCCGAATTCGCGCGCCCGCTCGGCCCCGGTCGCGAACGCCGGACCCTCCGGTCTCGCGTGCCAGGCCTCTTTCAGCGTGGCGCAGATGACTTCCATCACGCGCTCTTCCGAGAGAGCGAGCGCATGCAGTTGCGGCCCGAGCCTTTCCAGCAGCATGACGTTCGCCGCCTCGTCAGCGCGCAGCAGTTTGACATAGCCCCTACCGTTCGCCGCGCGCAGCGTGCGCAGTTCCTGGCGCGTCGGATCGATGCCGGGAATCGTGAGCTTGAGCACGGCGTCCTCGCCGTCGCGCGTTTTCACGAAGGCGACATAGGCCTCGGTGCCGCCGCCGGAGGCTTCGCCGAGCGTGAGCGACCAGTCGCGCGCGATCCCTTCGAGTTGATCGGGGAGCGCCGCAAGCCACGCCTCTCCGGCCGCACCGAAAGACGTCGCCGTCCGGCGGACCTTGTCGGGCACTTGGAGCGGGGCCCGCGTCATGGCGCTCAAAATCGTCCGACGTCGATCGGAGTCTCGCTCGCGATGCTACCAAGACGCGCGGTCCAGAGTTTCACGGCACTCGCGCGCGCCTCATCGCTGAGCCTTGCCGGCGCATAGACAATATTGGGAGTGAGCACGTCGAAGCCGATAAACTCGAGCATGCCCCGATGAATGGGTTTCAGCATCGCCATGATGTCGCCCATCGCGCCGCCAGGGGCGTAGGCAGAGGAAGTGCCCCCGGTTGTGAGCGAAAGCATGGCGCGCTTGCCGCGCTTGATGCCGCCTTCGAAAATCCGCGCGCCGCCATAGATGCGGCCCGAGACGAAGACGCGATCGACCCAGCCCTTCAAGGCGGCTGGCAGGCCGAACCACCAGAACGGAAATTGCCAGATCATCAGATCGCACGCTTCGAGCTTGGCGATTTCCGCATCGAGCGCTGGCACAAATCCGTCCGTTGCACTGGCGTGGCGCTCTTCGGCCTGCGGCTTGAAATGACCGGGTTCCGCGGCGGCGATGAAATTGGCGCGTGTTGAGCGCGGCTCGAAATCCATCGCATGAAGATCGCTGAAAGCGACCTGGTGTCCGGCCGCCGCGAGAGTCTCGCGCGCCGCCGTGGCAAGAGCGCCGTTCAAACTTTTAGGCTCGGGATGGGCAAGGACGATCAGAACGTTCATGGGATGAAGGTGTCGCTGGGTTGAAACGTGAAGTGATCAAGAACACCCTATATAGCGCCACTTCCGAGGCTGACAACACGACGCTTGCGCGCACGCGCTGCAGGCGCGAGCATCGCATAAGGGAGACGCGACGATGAAACAGGTTCTGATCGCCGGTGCATCCGGTCTCGTGGGACGCGGCGCGGTGCGCGCCCTGGCCAACGACTGCGAGGTGATCGCGACGGCGCGCCATGCCCCGGAAGGCGTCGGCAACGTGCGCTTCCTCGCCGCCGATCTCTTCGATGTTGACTCGTGCCGCGACATCTTCGCCAAGCTCGACGGCGTGACCCATCTCGTCTTTACCGCGCTCTACGAGAAGGAGGGCGGGCTCCTTGCCAGCTGGCTCGATCCCGAGCAAATCGCGAAGAACGACGCGATGTTGAAGAACCTGTTCGAACCGCTCTCGGCCGTTGCCAAGAACTTGAAGCACGTCACGCTGCTGCAAGGCACCAAGGCCTATGGCGCGCATGTGCGCGCGATCCCGCTGCCGGCGCGCGAGGACCGCGACGAGCTCAAGTCGCAGCCGAACTTTTACTGGAACCAGGAAGATTATCTGCGCCTGAAGCAGCGCGGGCAGAAGTGGAGCTTCACGATCATCCGTCCACAGATCATCTTCGGCGATGCGCTGGGCGCGGCGATGAATCCGGTGGCCGCGTTCGGTCTCTATGGCGCGCTTCTCAGGGAGCGGGGCGAGCCGCTGCATTTCCCCGGCGGTCCCGGCAATGTCTTCGAAGGCGTCGATGCCGATCTCATCGGCCGCGCCATCCGCTGGGCGGGCGAGGCAGACGCCGCGCGCAATCAGGCGTTCAACATCACCAATGGCGATGTGATGACATGGAAGAATGTCTGGGGCGCGATCGCGGACGCGCTCGGCATGAAGGTCGGCGACGATCGCCCCGCGCTTCTGGCGCGCGACTTGCCGCCGCGCTCGGGCGAATGGGACGCGATCCGGCGGAAATACGACCTCGCCGCGCCCGACCTGATGGCGTTTGCCGGCAAGTCGCTCGACTATGTCGATCTCCTGATGTCCGGCGACGCGGCGCGTCCGCCCTTCCTCGTCTCGACGGTCAAGCTCAGACGCGCCGGCTTCACCGAAATGCTCGACAGCGAAGAGATGCTCCGAAACGCCATCGCCGCCATGCAGCAGCGCCGCCTGCTCCCGCCGCGGTGAAGAATTACAGGTGAGACTTTACATCCATCCGCTGATGCAGGACGCGGATGACAAGCAGACGATTGCCGTCGATCTTGTAGATGTGCAATCGCTTTCAGATCGGCCCGCGCGGAGCGGGAAATGATGAGCTGCATCAGAGCTGGGTGAGGAAATCCTTCACTGCTTCAGCGTCGGCGAGTGCCGTCGATCGTCCCGCGAGAATATCCGCTTCGCCTTTTGCCAGGGCCGCGCGCAGTCGCTTGAGTCTGGCACGCCGCAGCTCCTCGGTGTTCTTGAGCAGGCGAAGCGCCTCGCAAGTTTGTTATCAGGTAAACGGATGCGAAGTCTGGTATGGTGAGATGGTCTCCTTTCAAGGAGCAACGGCGATGGCGAACGCGAACGACGGGCAGAGCGACCTGGTGCGGCAACCGGTGAGCGCCATGTTCTGGTGGGGATTGCCGATCGCCATCGGCCTGGCGGCGGACTTTCTGCATCTGCCGTTCCGGATCGGCGCCGGGCTCTGCGCCGTGCTCTTCCTCTGGATGGCGACGGGTTGCCTCATCAACGCGATGCGTTGCCACCGCCTGCATTGCTACATCTCGGGCCCGGTGTTCCTCCTGGGCGCGCTTTTCGCGGCGGGCGTCGCGCTCGGCATCATCGCCGTCAGCCCGCATCTGTTCGGCAACGTCGTTGGCGCAACGCTTATCCTGGCGCTGCTCTCGTTCGTGCCGGAGTTCGTCTGGAAGACATACGCCTGATCTCGCCCGCGCTCCTGACAGTTCCTGTCAGCAGAACGGGCTGCACAAAGCGCGAACGCGGACTATATTGTCGCCATGGCACACAATAACGGCAGGGTTCCGCGCAAGTCGCGCGTGAAGGGCATGCAGGAGGCTCCGGCGGAATTCGTCGGCGAGCAACAGGTGGTTCCGATCGGGAACTTGCCGCTGCACGGTGCGACCGGCGCGGAACTCGCCGGTTTCGTGCCGCATCGCCCGGCGCGGCCGGAGAAGTCCGAAGGCGGCATCCGCTTCAAGCTCGTCAGCGAATACGAACCCGCCGGCGACCAGCCGACCGCGATCAAGGAACTCGTCGCCGCGGCACAAGCCAACGAGCGCGACCAGGTGCTCTTGGGCGTCACCGGTTCCGGCAAGACCTTCACCATGGCCAAGGTGATCGAGGCGGTGCAGCGCCCGGCGCTCATCCTTGCGCCCAACAAGACGCTGGCCGCGCAGCTCTACAGCGAGTTCAAGAACTTCTTCCCGGAGAACGCCGTCGAGTATTTCGTCTCCTATTACGACTACTACCAGCCGGAAGCCTATATCCCGCGCACCGACACCTATATCGAGAAGGATTCCTCGGTGAACGAGGAGATCGACCGCATGCGCCATTCGGCGACGCGCGCGATCCTGGAGCGTGACGACGTCATCATCGTCGCCTCGGTCTCGTGCATCTACGGCATCGGCGCGGTCGAGACCTATTCCGGCACGGCGCTCACCATCGCGCGCGGCAAGAGACACGACCGCATGGATCTGATGCGCGATCTCTCGGC
>DATLOU010000096.1:0-2924 GCA_035536115.1 Rhizomicrobium sp. | reverse complement strand
GCGGAGCGAGACAACCTTGACTGCTGGGGGCAGCTGACCGGGCGGCTGTCGCTGGCCCGGACTGTTACTTGTTATACAGCACTCGCCGGTGATTTCAATGCTGCGGTGATTATCCAGAGCGGCAATTGAAACATCGACTTTAATACAATTAATAGTTGTAATCTCTCGGCGGTCGCGCCTAATCTCAGACCCGCGAGAGAACAAAACAAACGCGCATTTGGGAGATTCTCATGTCGCGCATCGACCGACGTTCCCTGTTGCAAGGTGGCGGCGCACTGGCGCTGACGGCTGCCGCGGCCACGGTTCATGCGCAGCCGAAGATCAGCAATAAGGCGATCAAAGTGCAGCTGTCGCCGGTACTCCGGCGTAGCGTGAACACGATGGCGCTGAACGATCCGATGCTGGAAGCCTACCGCAAAGCCGTCGCGAAGATGAGAACCCTGCCGGCAACCGACAAACGCAGCTGGGAATTTCAGGCGCAGATCCACAATAACCATTGCCCGCACGGCAACTGGTTCTTCTTACCCTGGCATCGCGCCTATCTGCTGGCTTTCGAGCACATCTGCCGCGAGTTCTCGGGTAAGCCGGACTTTGCGCTGCCCTACTGGGATTGGACCGGCAACCCGCAACTTCCCGCCGCCTTCGCGACGCAGGACTATAACGGCCAGCCCAATCCGCTGTTTGACGCCAACCGCAGCTCGCAGAGCGTCACAATCTCGCCGACTTACGTCGGGGCGATGAAGATGTCGCAAATATATGCCGAAACCAGTTTCGAAGTATTCGGCTCTACGCGCCCGAGCGGTCAAAACAGCACGGCAGCGAGCTGGCAGCGCGCCAACGGCCTGAAGGGCCCGTTCGAGAGCGGCCCGCACGATCACGTGCACACCACGATCAACGGCGACATGATGCAGCTCATCTCGCCGCGCGACCCGATCTTCTGGCTGCACCACTGCAATATCGATCGCATTTGGGACCATTGGAACAGTCTCGGCCGCGCCAACACCAGCGATAATCTCTGGCGCACTTTTGCGTTCAACGGCCAGTTCTTCAATCCCTCGGGCGCCAACGGCACCACGGCCTACAATACGACGGTCGCCGGAGTTCTCGACATTCTGAGCCTCGGCTACCGCTACACCCTGCCGCGTTTCAACGTCGCGGTGACGGTGGCATTGCTCAACAAATTCATCAATCCAGGCGACCCAGTCGAGCGCATTCCGCTCACCTGGGGCGCGGCCGCCAAAATCAACGTGGCGACCGTGGCGCAGGGCAAGCTCGCCCCGCCGCAAAAAATAAAGTTCACCAACGCCATCGAATCTTTCCAGCGCTTGAACCTGACCGCGACCGTCGCGAAGCAGGCGCAAGCGTCCTCGCGCATCATGTTGTTCATCCGTAACGCCGAGAAGCCGGCCGAAGGTAATGTCGACGTGCGCGTCTTCGTCAATCATCCCAATCCGACCGCCGACACCTCGGTTCGAGACCGTCACTACGCCGGGTCCTTCACATTCTTCGGCGCCGGCCACGACCATGCCGATCACGGCGCCAACCCGTCCTACATGTTGGACATCACCGACACTGTCAGCAATCTTCAGATTGCCGGTATCGACCTGACGAAGGACATCAATGTACAGCTTGTGCCGGTGCCCATCCCCGGCGAAAAGACCGCAAGCGAGGTCAAGGTCGGCAGCATCGAAGTCGCCATCTTCTGACCCCAATGGCGGCCGAGCATCGCGGCCTGGAGCCGGCCCATGCGTAGCGCCGCGATAACGATGATGACGCGCGCCGCCGTGCTGGCGACGTTCGTTCTCGCCGCCGGGCCGATTTCCGCGCAACCCAACATGCCGGTTGCCACTCCGGAGCGCGCCGCCAGCCTGACCGTCGCGGCACCGGCGCCGGCCGCCATTTTCCTCGACGTCTGGATCAAGTCCTACACGCCGCCAGAGCAAGGGCAGGTCGAAGCCGTCGTATCGCTTGCCGTCGGCGACAACGCGCTTGAAGTCGGCCGTTTCACTTTTTTCCCGGCGGGCCCCTTCGTCGCCAGGGAGGCACGCGAGGAGCGCGGCTATCGCTTCGACGCGTCCGCCGCGCTCGCCAAACTCGGCCGCGACAAGCCGCTCACCATTCGCGTCGCGCTGCTGGCGGCCGATGCAGCAAAGCCGCCACGAGGGGCCACGCTGACGCTGAGCAGAGCCGCGTTCAGCCCGCGGCCATAGACCGCGCGCGTCCCATTCCGGCACAGCCGACTTCGCCCAAGTTCAACCGGCATAGGCAGAATTTGCCGAGTGGCGGGACGTTTGCATAAACCGATTTTTCACCTTGCGCGGCCAAGATGGCTTCAGTCGGTTGTAGGTCCCGCGTCGCCGACCGCGTCGTCCTTGAGTCAGAGTATCTGAGTCATGGTGGTATCGCGTCGCGGGGCGCCCTCAGGGGCGCCCCGTGGAGTTTCTGGCGCGCCGCAGCGCGTGCTCCTCGGGGACTGCGTCGCCGAGATGGCGAAGCTGCCGGCGGCGAGCGTCGACCTCGTCTTCGCCGACCCGCCCTATAACCTCCAGCTCGCCAACGACCTCAAGCGCCCGGACGATTCGCGCGTCGACGCCGTCACCGACGATTGGGACAAGTTCGCGAGTTTCTCGGCCTATGACGAATTCACCCGCCTGTGGCTGACCGCCTGCCGGCGCGTGATGAAGCCGGCCGCCACCATCTGGGTGATCGGCTCCTACCACAACATCTTCCGCGTCGGCGCCATCATGCAGGACCTCGGCTTCTGGATCCTCAACGACGTGATCTGGCGCAAGTCGAACCCGATGCCGAATTTCCGCGGCCGCCGCTTCACCAATGCGCACGAGACGCTGATCTGGGCGGCGCGCGAGCCCAGCGCCAAGGGTTACACCTTCAATTACGAGACGCTCAAAGCCGGCAACGAGGAC
>DATLOU010000095.1:0-54774 GCA_035536115.1 Rhizomicrobium sp. | reverse complement strand
GAGGAAAGTCCGGGCTCCACGGAGACACGGTGCCGGATAACGTCCGGCGGGGGAAACCCCAGGGATAGCGCCACAGAAATGACACCGCCTACCGGCCTAAAGCCGCGGCAAGGTTGAAATGGTGCGGTAAGAGCGCACCGCATTCCTGGCAACAGGAGTGGCATGGCAAGCCCCACCGGGAGCAAGACCAAATAGGGGCGGCAACTGATCCGTTTCCGGATCGCCGCCCGGGTAGGTCGCGTGAGGTGCGTGGCAACACGCATCCCAGAGGAATGGCCATCCAGTCCGCCGAAGCTCGCGAGAGCGAAGGTGGATGGACAGAACCCGGCTTACAGGCCATCTGACGCACTTACACTGTAAGAGAAATTACTGTTCCTTCATCATCCCGAGCAAACGCGTTTCGGCGCGCGCGGCGAGCGAATTAGTTTCGCGTCCATCATGCGCAGAAAAACAGTACTCAACATCCTTGTCGTCGCTGGCTTGATCGTCGTCGGCGTGACGGCGTGGGCCTACGGCCCGAACTTGTGGACGAACTGGTGGGTTTTTGTCCGCTCGGCGGGATTTTCCATTCTTTTCGGATGGGTCTGGAGCGGACAGCTTCGAGCTTTAGCGGCCGCCGGGGCAAGCCGGGGAAAATGGGCCGCGTGGGTTGTCGTTGTTGTCGTTTTCCCGCTGCTGCTCGTCCTAGCGATCGAACTTTTTGTGTTCGACAGACTGTTGCACGCGTCACAGCGCGAATTGGCGATGTTATTTCTGAGCATACTGAGAGCGTTCGTGCCGCTTCTCGCCGCGATCTTTGCGGGCCTGGCCGTCGGAATGCGGATCGACGCATCGATTCCGGCGTCACGCGTCTTCAAGATTCGCAAACGCGAGCCGGGTTAGCGTTCCCGCACTACTTTCAACTCCTGCAAACCGCGGAAGAACGGCAGGCTGCGCCATTGCGGTTTCGCGCCGGCGTCGGCGAGTCGCACGTTGGGAAAGCGCTCGAAGAACGAGAGGATCGCAACTTGCGCCTCAAGCCGCGCCAGCGGCGCGCCGATGCAAAGATGCAGTCCGCCGCCGAAGGCGACATGCGGCGCCTCCTTGCGGGCGATGTCGAAGCGATGCGGCTCATGAAACGCAGCAGGATCGCGATTGGCGCCGCGCAACGAGAAAATCAGCGACTGGCTCTGTTTGACCGGGCAGCCTCCGAGATCCATGTCGCGCGGCGCGATACGGCCCGTGATGTCGACGGGCGGTTCATAGCGCAGGATTTCTTCGACCGTGGAATTGATCAGGGCGGGATTGGCCTTGAGCGCGGCGCGCTGATCGGGATGCGTGAGAAGAAGCCAGATGCCGTTGCCGATGAGATCGGTGGTGGTGAGGTTGCCGCCTATCAGGAGCCCCTGGAGGTTGTTGGAGATCTCGCCTTCGCTGAGCTCCGCCCCTTGCGCCTTCAAGGCCATCATGTCGCTGATGAGATCGTCCTTTGGGTCCTTCGCGCGCTCCGCCATCATGGCGCGCATATAGTGGGAGAGCGCATTCACCGCGACGATCATACGTTTGGTGTCTTCGGGTGAGCGGAAGGGGTTCAAGCTCAGAATCGCGCCTTCGCTCCAGGCGCGGAATTCCGCGAGCCTGGATTCGTCGACGCCCAGAATGCGCGCGATCACGTCGATCGGCACGCGCACGGCGAATTCCGCCATGACGTCGAACGTCTTGGCATCGCCGATCGCGCCGAGCCAATCGTCGACCACGCGCTGCACGAGCGGTTTCGACTTCGCCACCCGTTTGTAGAGCGCCTTGGCGAACGGCTCGCGGATGCGCATGTGATCCGGCTCGTCCATCATCAGGATATTGGCGTTGAACTCGTCTTGCGGAACCGTGACGCCGTCTTCGCGCCGGTCGAGTTGGCCGCGCGTGAACACCGCCGCTTCTTCCGCGCGCGTGGGTCCGCGCCACATCGTGGTGTCGGACAGCGTGCCGCGCACATCGGCATGACGCGACACGACGAAGACCCCCGCCATCGTGTCGCGATGCACTGGACACTCGCTGCGCAACCGATCGAGCAGGACGTGCGGATTGTCGTTGAAGGCCGGATTCATCGGCGTCAGTTCGAGAATGCCGGGCAGCTTCTCTTCGGCCACGCAAGTCTCCTGACAAATTGTCATCGCGATACTAGCGAACGCCGGCGACGGCGGCAACCGCAGGCGTCATGCGCCGCGCAGCAACGCGAGCGTTCGCGGATCCTTCGCGCCGGAGAAATATTTTGCGAGAGCGATGTTGAAAACGATCTCCTCCGGAGCCGCTTCTGCGAACAAGCTCAGGCAGGAGCGAAACTTGAGATCGTCGGGCGAGCCGAAGATGGCGTGCGCGGTCTTGCCGTGGATCGCGAGAACAAGCTCGGTGCATTCGCGCAGCCGCGCACCGAGCAAGGGATGTGCGAGATAGGCGCGCGCTTCGGCGAGCGATGAAATCGCATAGCGTTGCGCCATGGGGCTGAAGCCGAGACCGGCGAGCTGCGGAAAGACGAACCACATCCAGTGGCTCTGCTTGCGGCCACTTTGCAGCTCAGCACGCACGCGCTCGATCACGCCAGACTGCGCGGCGACGAAACGTTCAAGGTCGAAGGGATCGCGATCAACCATCCTTGCGCTTGCTCGGTACAGACCATTAAGGGACCGATAACAACTGATATGTTACCTTGTATGGCATTCTGTCGCGACGGAACGGCCGGTGAATCCTGGTGAACTCCTCATGAAGACGGTTGTCGAGGCCTGGGGTCAGGCTGACCTCGAGCCCGTGCGCGCCGCGCTCGACGAGAACGTCGTCTGGAAATCCGCTTCGACCTGCAAGGATGGCGTGTTTCGCTTCGGTGGCGTGTATCGGGGAAAAAGCAACGTCCTCGCACTTCTAGCGCTGTTGAGCGCCAACTATTTTTTCCAGCGCTACACCATGAAAGAGATCATTTCGCGCGGCGAAATCGTCTGGGGCCTGTTCGATACCGATGGCGCCTATATCCCGACCGGCGGCAGCGACGAGGATAGAAAGCCAATCCATTTTGAAACGGCGTTCCGCTGGCGCATCCGCGACGGCAAAATATTGGAAGCGCAGTCGTTCTTCGACACGGCGGCATTGCTGGTTCAGCAGGGCAACTTCCGCGGCGCCCAACCCTTGGCCACGGCCCAGTCACGCGCCTGACCCCATCTTCAGCCGTCAAGCAGGCTTGCCGGTGTTGAAGGCCGCCTGCGCGTCGAAGGCGCGCTTGTAGGCGGGCCGCGTTTCGCCGCGCGCCACATAGGCGGCAAGATTGGTAAAATCATCCAAAATGCCCGATGCCTTCAATCGGATGAGGACCGACACCATCATCAGATCGCCGGCGCTGAACGCACCCTCGAGCCAATCGGCATCGCCCAGACGAACGCAAAGCTGTTTCAGCCGGTCGCGAACGCGATCCACGACGATGGGCAGGCGCTGTTCGTTCCAGGGCTTGTCGCGCTCGAGAAGTTTGGCGTTTGCGAGTTCGAGGATCGGCGGTTCGATGGTGCTGAGTGCCGCGAACATCCAGGTGATCGCGCGCGCCCGCGCATTGGGATCAACCGGCAGAAGACCGGCATGACGCTGCGCGATATGAAAAACAATCGAGCCTGTCTCGAACAGCGTGAGACCATCTTCCTCATAGGTCGGGATCTGGCCGAAGGGGTGCAGCGCAAGATGCGCGGTCTCCTTCATCGCGCGGAAAGACACAGGGCGAACTTCATAAGGTTGGCCCACTTCTTCCAGTGCCCAGCGCACGCGCGTATCGCGCGCCAGGCCCTTGCCGCCATCGGGCGACCGTTCAAAGGCGGTAATGGTGATGGTCATCGCGGGACTCTCTTTGCGGAGCGTCAGGTCCGCGCTCTGGACCATAGCCCGCCAGCCGCCTGCAGCGCTTTGGCAAGGCGGTGCGAGAAACGCGCCGGCCGGCAACGCAATGATTTACTTAAAAAATCTTCGTCATAGCCTTGACCAACGGGAAACATTTCCTATGTCATGAAGTCACCAAGGGGCGGCCCAACCTTGTCGATGGGATCGCGCCCCGTTGTCGTGCGCCCAACGTCAGATTTGGATGGACGACGACCGACGTCAGAACTGCGTTGGCGGAATCGCGGAAAGCGGGTCGAGTGAACAGAGAAATTTTCGCGATGGACATATCCATATGTCGTGAAGTCGAAAACAAGTCAGTGTGGTTTTGGAGATCGCACCTACCAGAGCAACGTCACTCAAACGAGGTTCGTTTCGGTCCGGCCTGGATATCCGAAGGGGGGAGGGGGCGGCGAAAGTGTTGAAATGCGCGGTTCGAATGTACGCCGAGCGAGCACAATCAAAGACTTGCGCGCGCACGCCCCGCTTCACCAGTAGCCTGCCATCAACGCTTTCGCCCACTCGGGCTCGCGCACTTCGCTGCGGGGCAGAAAGCCTTTCATGACGGGCTTGATGTCGAGTACGGGCGTGCCGTCGATGGCGTCGAGTCCCCTGACGCGAAGCGTGAGGCCGTCTTGCGCTATGAGCCGGCAGACCGTAACGCCGATACGGTTGGGACGCGCCTTGCCGCGCTGCGCGAAGATGCCGACTAGCGGCCAATCGCGCCGCCCGCGCGGATGGCGCGCGCCTGTGTTGATCTCGTCGTCCCGCACGCGGTCGAAGTGGAACACGACTTCGATGTGCGAAAAATCTCCGAGGCCGGCGGTGGCTTCGCTACCGAATTGGGCGGGATCGAGCACGATGGTTGTTTCGACTTTGTCCCAGTCATCGTCGCTCGCTTCGCCGCGCCCGCCGATCACGGAGCCGATCGCTCTGAGCGCGATGATGTCCGACATTCCCATCTCCTTCGTTGTGCCCAGGCGAATCAGTCCCGATAGGACGGTCATGCTAGGAACAAATTCTATGCAGGAATTTAAGCCATTTTTAACCTCCGTAACTGCAATCTTTACGTGTTGCGTATTTGTTCCGTCGCCACCACAGCTAGCAGGGTCGAATCTAGAGGTAGTTGTACCAAGCCCCTCAATTTCCTACGTTTTTTGATTGACGTTGGACGCTGTCCCATGCTATCCCAGACTGTCCCAGTGGCTTGAGCTGAAGCCGGTCCGCGAGGCGGTCGTCCCGCTCGCTTAGTCCCCTGGAACGCGACGGGGGTAGCAGCTCTTCATGTCCAGCCAGCCGTTCATGTCGACGGTTCTGGGGTCGCTCGATAGCAAAGGGCGGGTCTGCATCCCCGCGCCTTATCGCCAGATCCTCGCGGCACAGAATACCAACGGCGTCTATCTCTGCCCTTCTTTTTTCGAAGGCGCGCTCGAGGGTTTCGGCCAGACCGTTCTCGATGCGCTGCATGCGAGACTCTCGACGCTCGATCCGTTCATGTCACCGGCGCACGACGATGCGGCTTACGCGATCATCTCGCGCACACAGTTGCTGCCGACGGATGAACCGGGCCGCGTGCGCTTGCCCGATGCGATGATCGCGCATGCCGGTCTCAAGGAGAAGATCGTCTTCGTCGGCATGTCGCAGAAATTCCAGATCTGGGACAGCGAACGCTTCGCAACGATCGATGCAGAACGCATCGCGCGCATCAAGGCCAATCGCGAGCGCGAGATCGCCAAGCTTTCGGGAGGCGGCTGATGGAAGGCCATCGTCCCGTGATGCTGAACGAAGTCCTGGCGTTGCTGGCGCCCAAGGACGGCGAGCACTATGTCGACGGGACTTTCGGCGGCGGCGGATATGCCCGCGCCATTCTCGAAGCCGCTGATTGCCGCGTGCTTGGCATCGATCGCGATCCCGATGCCATCGCGCGCGGACAGAAGCTTGTGGCGCAATTCGGCGGCCGCTTGACGTTGGTGCGCGGCGAATTCTCGCAACTCGGTGCGCTACTTGGCGGCGCGCGTACCGATGGCGTCGTATTCGATCTCGGCGTCTCCTCGTTCCAGTTCGACGAGCCGGAACGCGGCTTTTCGTTTCGCGCCGAGGGACCGCTTGACATGCGCATGAGCCGCGAAGGCGAAAGCGCTGCGGACTTTGCAAACACCGCAAGCGAGAAGCAACTGACCGAGGTGATCGCGCGACTTGGTGAAGAGCGCAACGCCCGCCGCATTGCGCACGCCATCATCGCTGCCCGTCCGTTGACGACGACCTTGCAACTGGCGGAAGTCGTATCAGCGGCGCAGGGACCAAAGGCTGCACGCCTCCCGATCCATCCGGCGACGCGCACCTTCCAGGCGCTGCGTATCCATGTGAACGACGAACTCGGCGAACTCCTCCGCGGGCTGGACGCAGCCGAACAGGTGCTCGCGCCGGGCGGACGGCTTGTCGTCGTCGCCTTTCACTCGCTCGAAGATCGCATCGTCAAGCAGTACCTCACCGAGCGCAGTGCCCAGGCGCCGCGCGCCTCGCGTCATGCGCCCGACGAGCGTCGCCAACCCGCTGCCCGCTTTCGCGTTCTTACCCACCGTCCGCTCACGCCTGAAACGCGCGAGCTTCAATCCAATCCCCGCGCGCGGTCCGCCCGTCTGCGCGCGGCCGTTCGCCTCGCGGCGTAGGAGTCCGTCATGATCCGCATTCTCAACACCGTCTGTGTCGCCCTTGTGGGACTTTCCATTCTCGCGCTCTATCACGTGTCCGAACAGACGCGTGTGGCGAAGTTCGAGCTCGCCGGCGTCAATCGGCAGATCGCCCGCGAACACGCGACCATCAGCGTGCTCGAAACCGAATGGGAGCGCGTCGCGGGCCCGGCGCGCATCCAGGAATTGGCGGCGAACCATCTTGGCCTCAGCGGTACGCCGGCGGTGCAGATGTCGTCCTTCGAGACGCTGCCGCGCCGCGGCGACGACAGCGCGCCGCTCAGCACCAATCCGATCGCCCAGGCCAATGCGCAGGCGCCGGCAAACTCGGCCCCGACCGCACATCGCGGTCTGTAGTACCGATGATCGAGCGCGCCACGATCTACCAGCGACGGATGGTCATCGGCGCGGTGATCTCGGCGGCGGCGTTTGCCTTGGTCGGCGCCAGACTCATCGACGTCACGCTCTTCAAGCCAAGTGCGGCCGCCGGCGACCCCGGCAGCCGTCCTGCAATGGCGCGCGCCGACATGGTCGACCGCAACAGCGAATTGCTGGCGCGCGACTTGCCGGTCGCAGATCTCTATGCCCGGCCGCACACGCTGGACGACAAGGTGCAGGCCGCGCGTGAACTCGCGAGCGCAACCGGCGCCGAGTATTCGCGTCTTCTCGAGGGCTTCAACAACACCAAACATCCCTATGTGCTGGTGGCGCGCCGACTGACGCCGGACGCGCAGGACCGCGTGATGCATCTGGGCCTGCCCGGCCTCGAGTTCGAGCCCAGCGCCAAGCGCTTCTATCCCAATGGCCGTGCGACGGCGCAGCTTCTCGGCGTCACTGATCCCGACGGCAAGGGCGTCTCCGGCCTCGAACAGGGTCTCGATGCGCGATTGCGCGAGGTGGACACGAATAAAGCGGTTGAGCTCTCGGTCGATATGCGCGTGCAGTTCATTCTGGCGAGCGAGGTCGAGGCGAGCCGCCAGATGTTTCATGCCAAGAAGGCCGGCGGCATCGTCATGAATGTGCGCACCGGCGAAATCCTCGCCATGGTGTCGTTGCCCGACTTCGATCCGAACTACCGCCAGTTCAGCGCAGACGATTCCGATCACAACATCATGGCCGCCGATCGCTATGAGCTCGGCTCGGTGTTCAAAGTCCTCTCTTTCGCGTTGGCGATGGAGGATCACACCACGCGGCCGGACGAGGTCTTCTCGATCGGCAACGGCTACAGAATCGGCAAGTACACCATCCATGAAGCCGAGCACATGCCCGCCACGCTGACGGCGCGCGACGTGCTGGCGCACTCTTCGAATATCGGAACGGCGCAGATCGCAATGCGCTCTGGACCGGTTCGTCAGGCGGCCTTCCTGTCAAGTCTTGGTCTTCTGGGTTCGCTGCGTTGCGAGCTCCCGGAATTCGCGCGGCCGCTCTATCCGACGCATTGGGGAACGATCGAGACCGCGACCATCGGTTTCGGTCACGGGATCGCGGTCGAACCCTTGGCCTATGTTTCGGCGGCCGCGTCGGTGGTCAATGGCGGCAGGCGCATCATTCCCACGTTCCTCAAGACGGATGCTGACCGGCGCGGCGCGCAGGTGATCAAGCCCGAGACGAGTGCCGAGATGCGCGAACTGTTGCGCTATGTCGTCACCAACGGCACCGGGCGCAAAGCCGACATTCCCGGCTACGATGTCGGTGGTAAGACCGGCTCGGCCGAAAAGCCCGGGCCGCATGGCGGCTACCAGTCGCACGTGCTGGTCACATCCTTCTTTGCCGCGTTCCCGATCGGGGCACCGCGCTATGTTGTCTTCGTTCTGCTGGACGAGCCGCATGGAACCAAGGAAACAGGCGGCCTGGCGCTCGCGGGTCTGACCGCCGCACCGCTCGCAGGACGCGTCATCTCGCGCATCGCACCCTTGCTCGGCGTGCCGCAAAAACCGGTCACGGTGGCGCGTGAGAACACATAATGGCACCACAATCCGGAATGAGTATTACGACGAGTAAGGTGGATAAGAGCGCCATGAAGGCGTCGGTCGAATTCTCAGGTCTCGCCAGCGACAGCCGCGACGTCAGGCCAGGGTTTCTGTTTGCCGCGCTTCCCGGCACGCATGCCGATGGCGCCTCCTTTGTGGAGGATGCAGTCGCGCGCGGCGCCGTTGCGGTGTTGGGCAGGCCAGGCCTCAAGGCCAAAGTGGAAGCGCTCGGCGTCAGGTTCGTCTGCGACGACAATCCACGGCGTGCGCTTTCGCATCAGGCCGCGCAGTTCTTCAAGCTGCAGCCAAAGATCATCGCGGCGGTCACCGGAACAAAGGGAAAGTCATCTGTCGTCGCCTTCGTGCGCGAAATCTGGACCACGCTCGGCAAGCCGGCGGCAAGTCTTGGCACGGTCGGACTGGTGGCGCCGAGCGGTGAAACAGCGTTGCGGCATACGACGCCCGATCCGATCGAGATTCATCGCTTGCTTGCCAAACTGAAACAGGACGGCGTCGATCGCTTGGCGTTGGAAGCATCGAGCCACGGGCTCGATCAGTTTCGTCTCGACGGTGTCGAAATCGCGGCCGCGGCGTTCACGAACATCACGCGCGACCACATGGACTACCATGGCGATTTCGCACATTACCTTGCAGCCAAGTTGCGCCTTTTTGACGAACTCGTTCGTCCCGGCGGCGTCGCCGTGATCAACACCGATGCGGCCCATGCCGAACACTTTCTTGCTGCCGCAAAGGTGCGCGGATTGAAAGTGCTTACGGTCGGCGAAGCCGGCGAAACGATCAGGCTTCTTTCGCGCAGCGGTCGTGGCGACAGCCAGACGCTGAAACTCGTGCATGACGGACGCCGCTTTGACGTGGAGCTTCCGCTTCTCGGCGACTTTCAGGCGTCGAACGCTCTTGTCGCGGCCGCGCTTGTCATCGGGTTGGGAGAAGAACCGGCGAACGTCTTTGCTGCGCTTGCGCACCTGAAAGGTGCGCCGGGTCGTCTGCAAAGGGTCGCGTGGGCGGCGAACGGAGCGTCGATCTATGTCGACTATGCTCATACGCCGGACTCCCTTGAAAAGGTTCTGACTGCCGTTCGGCCGCACGTCTCCGGCAAGCTCCATGTCGTATTCGGATGTGGTGGCGATCGCGATAAGGGTAAACGCCCGTTGATGGGCGAGGCGGCTGCGCGCTTTGCCGATCGCGTCATCATCACGGACGATAACCCCCGCAGCGAAGACGCAGCCGCCATTCGCAGAGAAGCGCGCTCCGGTGCGCCTGACGCGCGCGAAATCGCCGATCGCGGCGAAGCAATCAGCGCCGCCATCGCGTCGCTCGAGAAGGGCGACATTCTTGTCATCGCCGGCAAAGGTCATGAAACCGGTCAAATTGTCGGGACCGAGGTGAAGCCCTTTTCCGATACTGACGAGGCGATACGCTGCGCACTCTCTCTCGGAGGTCGCGCGGCATGACGGCGCTCTGGACCTCGGAAGAAGCGCAAGGCGCAACGCTCGGCATCCCTTCGCGTGTGTTCGAAGTGAGCGGACTCTCGATCGACACGCGCACGCTGAAGCGCGGCGACATGTTTGTGGCGCTCAAGGGTGACAACCGCGACGGCCATCAATTCGTCAAGGCCGCGCTCGATGCCGGGGCCAATGCTGCGCTGGTGTCGCAGCAGCCGGCGGACCTTGCGGAGGACTCGGCGCTGCTCACGGTCGCCCACACGCAGCGCGCACTGGAAGATCTCGCGGTGGCGGCCAGGGCACGCTCGAACGCCAAGATCGTCGCCGTCACCGGCAGCGTAGGCAAGACCACGACGAAGGAAATTCTGCGCCTTGCCTTCGGCGCGCTTGGCGCGACGCACGCGTCGGCGGCGTCCTACAACAATCATTGGGGTGTGCCGCTTAGCCTCGCCGCCATGCCGCGCGAAACGCGTTACGGCGTGTTCGAGATCGGCATGAACCACTTCGGTGAAATTCGCGCGCTGGTCGGTTTCGCACGTCCCCATGTTGCGCTCATCACCGGCATTGCACCTGCGCATCTGGAATTCTTCGGAACACTCGAGGCGATCGCCGACGCGAAAGCCGAAATCTTCGAGGGCGTCGTGCCGGGAGGCGCCGCCCTCGTGCCGCACGACAGTCCGTTTGCCGAGCGTCTCATCGCGCGTGCGCATCAGGCTCATGTGGCGCGCATTCTGAGGTTTGGCTCCTCGGCCCGTTGCGATGGCCGGCTTCTGGACTATGCCCTGTTGGCCGAAGGCGCGCATGTGAAGGCCGATATCTTGGGCACGCCGGTCGAATTTCGCATCGGTGCTCAGGGCAAACACGTCGCCCAGAATGCGATTGGCGCCCTGCTTGCCGTAGCCGCGGCAGAGGGCGACGTCCTGAATGCTGCAGCGGCGCTTCGCCAGTTCAACGCGCTGAAGGGTCGCGGCGCGCGCTTTTCTGCGGCGGGAGTCGAAGTTATCGACGAGAGTTACAATGCCAATCCAGCCTCGATGGCGGCTGGGCTGGCATTGCTCTCCGACGCCAAGGGCCGCCGCATCGCGGTGCTGGGCGACATGCTGGAACTTGGCCCGCAAAGCGGCGCGCACCATGCCGGTCTCTTGGCGGCCATCGAAGCGGCGCGCGCCGATCGCGTCTTTCTCTGTGGCGCGCACATGAAATCTTTGTGGGAGGTCCTGCCGGATACGCGACGCGGCGCTTACGCGGCCAGTTCGGCTGAACTTGCGCCTCTGTTGATCCGTGCGCTGGAGCACGGCGACACCGTGCTCGTGAAAGGTTCGCTCGGAAGCAGGATGGCGCTCATCATCGACGCGCTGAAGGCGCGGGGCGGCTAGGACATGCTCTATTACCTCTCGCTCCTCACCCACCTCGATCAGCTCGCCTTTTTCCGACTGTTCAAGTATCTGACGTTTCGCTCCGGCGGCGCCGTGATTACCGCGCTGTTCTTCTCGTTCATCGTCAATGGCGCACTGATCCGCTGGCTCAAAGTCAAGCAGGGCAGGGGTCAACCGATCCGCAGCGACGGCCCGGAACGTCACATCGTCGAGAAGCAGGGCACGCCGACCATGGGCGGCTTGCTCATTCTCCTGCCCTGGGTGGTGTCGACTCTTCTGTGGGCGAACCTCTCAAACCAGTATGTCTGGATCGTTCTTTTCGTGTCGCTGGCCTATGGCGCGCTCGGTTTTGCGGACGATTATCTGAAGGTGACAAGGCGTTCGTCGGACGGTGTCAGCGGCGTCGTCAGGCTCGGCATCGAGTTCAGTGTCGCGCTAGCAGCGACTGCGGCCATCATGCGGCTGGAAGATCCCAACCTGATCGGAACGTTGACCGTCCCGTTCTTCAAGACGCTCCTGATTCCGTTCGGTCTCTTTTTCATTGTCGTCGGCGGCTTCGTCATCGCCGGCGCGGCCAATGCCGTCAACTTCACCGACGGGCTCGACGGCCTCGCCATCGTGCCGGTCATGATCGCCGCCGCCACCTTCATCCTGATTGCCTATCTCGTCGGCAATGTGAACTTCGCGAAGTATCTCGAAATCATCTATGTCGCGGGCACCGGCGAACTTGCGGTCTTCCTGGCGGCGCTGGTCGGCGCGGGGCTCGGCTTTCTCTGGTACAACGCGCCGCCAGCCATGGTCTTCATGGGCGACACGGGTTCGTTGCCGCTCGGCGGCGCGCTTGGCGCGGTCGCGGTTGCGGTGAAGCACGAGGTGGTGCTCGCCATCGTCGGCGGCTTGTTCGTGCTGGAAACGGTCTCGGTCATCGTGCAGGTGATCTCGTTCAAGATGACCGGCAAGAGAGTCTTCCGCATGGCGCCGATCCATCATCATTACGAACAGCTTGGTTGGCGGGAGCCGACCATCGTCATTCGCTTCTGGATCGTTGCCGTCGTGCTTGCGCTTATCGGCCTCGCAACGTTGAAACTCAGATGATCGCTGCCCATGCATTCGAGAATCTCGACGTTGCCGTCTTCGGCCTTGCGCGCAGCGGCTTGGCGTCGGTTCGTTCGCTGAAGGCCGGCGGCGCGCGCGTCTTTGCCTGGGACGACGCCGCCGAACCGCGCAAGCTTGCCGCTGACGAAGGGGCGACGATTGCGCCGTGGAACGCGTGGCCGTGGGACCGTCTGAAATCGCTCGTCTTGTCGCCCGGCGTTCCCCTGACGCACCCAACGCCACATCCGGTCGTGGTCAAGGCAAAGTCGGCGTCGGTCGAAGTCATCGGCGACATGGAAATATTCGCCCGCGAGATCGGCGCAGACCTGCTCGTGCCAGGTCGTGCGCCGGTGATTGCCGTGACCGGCACGAACGGTAAATCGACGACGACGGCGTTGATCGCCCACATCCTCTCGGCGTGTGGTTTCGATGTGCAAGTCGGCGGCAATATCGGCAGGGCGGTTCTCGAGCTCGACCCGCCGGCCGCGAAGTCGGTCTATGTCCTCGAACTGTCCTCCTATCAGATCGATCTGGCGCCGGGTCTGGTTCCGGATGTGAGCGTGCTCACAAACATCACGCCCGATCACATCGACCGGCACGGAACGCTCGAACACTATGCAGCGGTCAAGGCGCGGCTGCTCGCGCAAACGTCGAAAGCCGGTCAAATCGTCATCGGCGTCGACGACGCGCTCGCGTCTGCGATCTATACCCATCATGCCTCCAACGGCGGGCCGGCCGCCGTTCCGGTGTCGGTTGGCAAGGTCCTGGGGCGTGGCGTCTTTGTGGTCGACGGTGGGCTCTACGACGCGCAAGGCCAGCGCGCCACCAAAGTGATGGAATTGTCGGAGGCGGCGCGTCTTCCCGGTGCCCACAATCATCAAAACGCCGCTCTTGCCTTTGCCGCGACCATTCCCTTTGCGCGCGACGGGCGAATGGTCGCGAACGCGATCG
Source organism: Rhizomicrobium sp. (assembly GCA_035536115.1). Lineage (GTDB taxonomy): Bacteria > Pseudomonadota > Alphaproteobacteria > Micropepsales > Micropepsaceae > Rhizomicrobium. The sequence continues at coordinate 41,347 of DATLOU010000095.1, read as the reverse complement.
CCAGCTTCCCCGGCCTGCCACACCGCATGGAGGACATTGCGCGTATCGGGAAGGTGCGGTTCGTCAACGATTCCAAGGCGACTAATGCCGAGTCCGCTGCGCGGGCGCTTGTCTGCTTTGCCGATATCTTCTGGATCGCCGGAGGCAAGGCAAAGGATGGCGGCATCGAGAGTCTGGCATCGCTTTTCCCCCGTATTCGCAAGAGTTATCTGATCGGCGAAGCTGCCGATGCTTTCGCCTCGACGCTCAACGGCAAGGTGACGTTCGAGATTTCGCGCACGCTCGAACGTGCGGTGCAGGCGGCCGCGCGTGACGCGAAGCTCACCGATACCTCCGCGCCCGTGGTTCTGTTGTCGCCGGCGTGCGCCTCGTTCGATCAGTTCCGCGATTTCGAGCAACGCGGTGAGACTTTCCGACGGCTGGTGAACTCCCTTCGTACTGAGCCTGTGCGGGAGGCGTCATGAATTCGCGCGCCAACCGCAGCACTTATTCGAGCTGGTGGTGGACGATCGACCGCGTGGCCCTGATCCTAATGCTGGCGCTCATCGCGATCGGATTGATGCTGGCGTTCGCGGCGAGCCCCGCGGCGACAGGGGGGCCTCTGACCGCCGGTGACTTCCGCTACACGGCGAAGCAGATCCTCTTTGCCTTTATCGCCGCAGGGATTCTCGGTGGCGCATCGATACTGTCACTCCGACAACTCAAGATCGCGGCCGCGGTCACGTTCGCCGTGGCACTGATCGGAAGTGCGCTGGTGCTGGTGGCGGGGACCGAGGTCCTCGGCGCAAAGCGCTCGATCGAGTTCGGGCTGTTCTCGCTGCAGCCGTCGGAGTTCCTCAAGCCCGGATTTGCCGTGCTGGGCGCGGCCATCATCGCCGACCGCCACGCCATGGCGCTCCCAAAACCCGTGATCACGTTCCTGCTCATTGTCCCGGCCATTGCGATCCTGCTCATGCAACCTGATGTCGGACAGTCCACGTTGCTGCTCGCTCTCTGGAGCGCGCTGCTGTTCTTCTCGGGCGCATCGATGATCTGGATGGCTTTATTGGGCGGGGGCACGGCCGGTGTCGGCGTTGCGGCCTATGTCCTCTTTCCGCACGTGCATCATCGCATCGATCAGTTTCTCAATCCTTCGACCACAGGCTATCAAACCGGTCTCGCCTTGAAGGCCTTTGCGCATGGCGGATTGACGGGCGTCGGACCGGGTGCCGGGACTATCAAATATCGCATTCCCGAGGCACATTCGGATTTCATCTTTGCGGTCGCGGGCGAGGAGTTCGGTCTGATCCTCTGCGCGCTGATCGCGATCCTGTTCTGCTGGCTGACGGTGCGCCTTCTGCTGCGCGCCGCCAGTCAGCGCGATCGCTTCTCGCAGCTGGCAGGCGCCGGACTTGCCATCGTCACGGCACTCCAGGCCTTCATCAACATGGGAGTCGCGGTCAGTCTTCTGCCGGCCAAGGGCATGACGCTGCCCTTCATTTCCTATGGCGGTTCTTCGCTCTTTGCCGTGGCGCTTACCATGGGCTTCGCACTCGCCGTCACGCGTCAGCGCCCGCAACTCGCCGCGCAGGATTCCTCGCTCCTCGAACTATGGGGCGCGCGCGCGTGAACACTTTTGTTCTCTCAGCCGGCGGAACAGCCGGACATCTCTATCCCGCGCAAGCGCTTGCCGGCGAACTAATGCGCCGCGGCGAGAAGATCGTCGTCATGACCGACGCGCGCTTCAAGAACTACCAGACTGCCTTTCCCGGTGCGGTCATCGAGACGGTGCCTTCCGCCGCTTTCTCCGACAGGAGCCTCATTCGGCTTCTCGCAGCTCCCTTCGAAATCGCCGGCGGGATCGTCATGTCGCTTGTGAAGCTTGCACGCATTCGGCCCGCGGCCGTCGTCGGCTTCGGCGGCTACCCGAGCGTGCCCGTTATGCTGGCTGCGATCGCGGCACGCATTCCCACTGCCATTCTGACACCCGATGCGTTGCTGGGACGCGCCAACCGTCTGGTGATGAACAAGGTCAATCTGATCGCGGCGAACTTTCCGCTCGTGCGTTACGTGCCCAGGGACATGTCGCGGGTGGTCTATACCGGCAATCCCATGCGTCCCGAAGTGGTTGCGCTCGCTGACGCACCATACGAAACGCCGGCCGCGAACGGAGCGTTGCGGCTGCTTGTGTTCGGCGGCAGCCAGGGTGCGCACATCTTCAGCGAAGTCGTCCCTCCCGCGATCGCTCTGTTGCCGCCAGATATGCGTTCGCGGCTCGAGTTGGTGCAACAGTGCCGTGCCGAAGACATCGAGACGGTGACGGCGGCTTACCACGCCAGCGGCGTCAAGGCGGAGCTCGCCACGTTTTTCGGTGATCTTCCTGCCCGCATGGCAAAAGCGCATCTGGTCGTGGCGCGTTCGGGCGCAGGCACGGTCAGCGAACTTGCCCTGATCGGACGTCCCGCTATCCTCGTGCCGTTGCCGCATGCGCTCGACGACAATCAAACGCCCAACGCCGATGCGCTGGCAAACGCAGGCGGCGGTTGGCGCATCCGTCAGTCGGACCTGACGCCGCAAAAGCTGGCCACGATGGTTGGTGACGCGTTTGCGTCGCCAGAAGGGCTTGCGCAACGTGCACAAGCCGCGCGCAGCATCGCCAAGAAAGACGGAACCGGGCGCGTCGCCGATGCCGTCCAGTCGCTCGCGAGGGCCGCATGAGCCCGAACCAGACACGCGTTCCTCTCGACGTCGGCACGATCCATTTCATTGGCATCGGCGGCATCGGTATGAGCGGGATTGCCGAGATCATGCACAATCTCGGCTACAAGGTTCAGGGCTCGGACATCGCTGAGGGCGCCAATGTCCGCCGTCTGCGCAAGATGGGAATCCCGATTTTCGTGGGTCACAGTTCGGCGCACCTGACGCTTGCCCATGTGGTCGTCTATTCCTCCGCGGTGAAGCCAGGCAACGAAGAGTTCGATGCGGCGCGCGCGCTTGGTCTGCCACTCGTGCGACGCGCCGAGATGCTGGCCGAGATCATGCGGCTGCGTTCCTGCGTCGCCGTCGCCGGCACCAACGGCAAGACGACGACAACGACGATGATCGCCGCGCTACTCGACGCCGGCGGGATGGACCCGACCGTCGTGAACGGCGGCATCATCAATGCCTACGGCACCAACGCGAGGCTGGGCGCCGGGGAGTGGGTCGTGGTTGAAGCCGATGAGAGCGACGGAACGTTCCTCAAGCTGCCGGCGACCGTATCTGTCGTTACCAACGCCGACCCCGATCACCTCGACTATTACGGCACCTTCGACAGGATGCGCGAGGCCTTTCAGCGCTTTGTCGAAAATGTGCCGTTCTACGGTTTTGCCGTGCTCTGTCTCGACCACCCGGAAGTCCAGGCGATGGTCGGCCGCATCGAGGATCGCCGCATCATCACCTACGGCCTTTCGCCCCAGGCCGAAATCCGCGCGGTGAATCTGACGTTCGCCGCAGGCGTCTCCCACTTCGACATCGTCATGACCGATCGCCGCTCCGGCCATCAGTCGCGCATGGACGACATGCGCCTGCCCATGCCGGGAGAACACAATGTCCAGAATGCGCTTGCCGCCGTGATCGTTGCGCGCGAACTGGGCGTCGGCGACGCCATAGTGCGCAAGGCGCTCGCCAGTTTCGCCGGAGTCGGCCGGCGCTTCACGCGCGTCGGCGCGTGGAAGGGTGCGGCGATCATCGACGACTATGCTCATAATCCCTTCAAGATCGCGGCGGCTCTCAAGGCCGCACGCCAAGCCTATTCCGGCAAGGTCGTCGCCATCGTGCAACCGCACCGCTATTCGCGCCTGCGCGATACATTCGAGCAGTTCGCCAAATGCCTGAACGATGCCGATGTCGCCGTGATCGCACCTGTTTATGCCGCCGGCGAGCAACCGCTAGACGGCATCAATCGCGACACGTTTGCCGACGCGTTGCGTTCGCACGGTCATCGTGATGTTCGCGTCATCGACGCGGAGGCTGATCTGCCCGCCTTGATCGGCAGCCTCGAAGACTCGCTTGCGAACGGAGCGATCGTCTTTCTGGGCGCCGGCTCCATCACGCAATGGGCGAACGGGCTCGAGACAGCAATGAACAAGCGGAAGGGGGCATGCTGATGACACGCCCTTGCGATGCCTTGCCGCCGGTGCGCGGAACTTATTCGCCCGACGCGCCACTCAAGGACCTTGTCTGGTTCCGCGCCGGCGGACCGGCCGAAGTTTTATTCCGTCCAGCCGACGAAGATGATCTTGCGACCTTTCTTTTCGCGAAGCCGAAAAACGTTCGCGTGAGCGTGATCGGCGTTGGCTCCAATCTGCTCGTCCGCGATGGCGGCATTCCTGGCGTCGTTGTCCGCTTGCCTGGCGCGTTCGGCAAAATCAGCATCGACGGCAGCCGCGTCACCGCGGGAGCCGCCGCGCTTGACGCTGCTGTCGCACGCGCGGCTGCCGACGCCGGCATCGCGGGATTGGAGTTCCTGCGCGGCATTCCGGGCACAATCGGCGGCGCATTGCGGATGAACGCAGGCTGTTACGGAAGCGAAGTCAAAGACATCTTCGTCGGGGCGACCGCGGTCGACGGCAATGGCAATCAGATTACGCTTGGTCCTGCCGACATTGCGTTCGTCTACCGCAAGGCGCAGGTGTCGGAGGATCTGATCTTCACCAGCGCAACATTCGAGGGACGCCGTGATAATCCCGAGGCGATCCGGCTGCGCATGGCCAAACTCGTCGACGAACGCGAGGCGTCCCAGCCGGTGAAAACGCGCACCGGGGGATCGACCTTCAAGAACCCCCCGGGCAACAAAAAGGCATGGCAGTTGATCGAAGCCGCGGGATGCCGCGGCCTGATGGTTGGCCTGGCCCAGGTCTCCGAAAAGCATTGCAATTTCCTGATCAACACATCCGATGCGAATGCATCCGATATCGAAGCTCTGGGCGAAGAAGTGCGCGCGCGCGTTCGGGCGAAGACCGGAATTGAACTTGAATGGGAAATCAAGCGGGTGGGCGTGCCATGACCGCTGTCAAAAAAGTCGTCGTCCTGCTTGGCGGCCGCTCGGCGGAACGCGACGTCAGCCTGACATCAGGCAAGGGCTGCGCGGCGGCATTGCGCGCGGAAGGTTTCGACGTCCTTGAGATCGATCCGGATGACACGCTTGCGGAGCAGTTGCTCGCAGCCAAGCCTGATGCAGTCTTCAATGCGTTGCATGGTCGCTGGGGCGAAGACGGTTCGGTGCAGGGCCTGCTCGAATTGCTGCGCATTCCCTACAGCCACTCGGGAATTCTCGCCTCGGCACTTGCGATGCACAAACAGCGCGCGAAGGATGTGTTCCGTGCCGCAGGCTTGCCGGTGGTGAATTCCATTCTCGTCGACCGCCGCGAGGCCGCCGCACGCCATCTGATGGAACCGCCCTATGTGGTCAAACCGGTCAACGAAGGTTCGTCGGTCGGCGTCTTCATCATCCGCAAGGGCGACAATCGTCCGCCCGAGGCGTTGGGCAGCGACACATGGCATCTCAGCAACGAGATGATGGTCGAAGAATATGTGCCGGGTCGCGAGCTGACGGTCGCGGTAATGGGCATGAAAGCGCTCGGCGTCACCGAAATCACCACCGACCTCGAATTCTATGACTATGAGGCGAAGTATGCTGCAGGCGGTTCCGTTCATGTCCTGCCGGCAAGAATTCCCGACGCCGTCGCGCGCGAGGCGCTGGCCATTGCAGAGCACGCACATGCGGCGCTCGGCTGTCGCGGCGTGTCGCGAACCGATCTGCGTTATGACGACACGAAGGGCAAAGGCCGGCTGGTCCTGCTCGAAACCAACACGCAGCCGGGAATGACACCCACTTCGCTCGTCCCTGAACAAGCCGCTTATGCCGGCATGAGCTATCAGAAACTCTGTCGCTGGATCGTGGAGGACGCGTCGTGCGATCGTTGAACATCGAGCGCAAGTCGAGACGCGGCCGTGTCGCGCAATCCGGGCGCAAGGCACAACAAAGGCCGTCACGCAACGTGGCGTCGCCGGTCAGGTCGTTCGGCAAGCGGCAGCCGGCGAACTTTGCCGCCCGCACCTGGCGAGCCCTGCGCGAGTGGGTGGCCAGGCCGATGCTGTTGCTGACGCTCGGCCTGATTGGCGCAGCGCTGCTCGCCGCCCTGTTTGTCAGCGGCCATGTCGGACGTTCCATCGCCCGCATGCACACCACATTTGCTGCGCTCGTCGACGATGCGGGCTTTGGCATCTCGCAGGTTCACCTCGCCGGCAATCGCCGCGTTCCGCCGGACGCCATCTTGGCCGCTCTCGGCTTCGAGCTTGGCCAGTCGATCTTCACCGCCGACATTCACGCGGCGCGCCAGCGCCTGGAGAAACTCGATTGGGTCGCGGAGGCCGACGTGCAAAGGCGCTATCCCGACGACATTTCCGTGCGGATCGTCGAAAAACTGCCGTTTGCGCTTTGGCAGTCCAACGCCGGTGTTTATGTCGTCGAACGCAACGGTAAGGTCATCACCTCGAACGGCGTCGGTGAGTTCCGGCACTTGCCGCTTTTGCTCGGCGACGGAGGCTCGAATGCGGCCGATATCGTCGATGCGGTGGCGCAGCATCGTTCGCTCGAAGCGCGCGTCAAGGCCTATCAGCGGGTATCCGAGCGCCGCTGGAATCTGATTCTCGATGACGGCGTCCTTGTGAAGCTTCCTGAAATGGGCTGGCAAAAAGAATTGGACGCGCTGGAGCATCTCATCGTCGACAAAGGAATATTGGAGCGTGACGTGAGCGAAATCGATCTGCGCTCACCCACGCAATACTTCTTCGTGTTGCGCAGCGGCGAACGGAAGATCGAGCCAAGGGGGAACGCGGCTTAATGGGCGAGACGATTAAATTGCGAACGGGAACGGAAATGCCTGCCTATCGAACGGGCCTCGTGGCGGTCCTGGATGTCGGTTCGTCGAAGACTGTTTGCCTGATCGGAAAAGCCGAGCCGGGAAGCCTGCGCGTCATCGGCGCCGCCTTGCGCGAGAGTCAGGGCATCCGCGCCGGCACGGTCGTCGGCATGGATCTGGCCGAGGAGTCGATCCGCGATGCGGTTGCGGCAGCGGAAAATCACGCGGATGTCCGCATCCAGAACGTTTTGATCTCGGTCAATTGCGGCCAGCCCGTGAGCGTCACCTCGCGAGCCGCCATGACCCTCGACGGCGCGCTCGTCTCGGACGCGCATTTGCGCGCTCTTCTTGCCGACGGACGCTCACGGTGCCAGCTCGAGGGCCATGAGATGATCCAGAGCGCGCCGACGACCTATGTCGTCGACGAGGCCCGCGGCGTGCGCAATCCCTCCGGCATGTACTGCCAGCGCATCGGTGTCGCCATGCATGCCGTGGCGGTGAAGCCGTCGCCGCTCAACAACCTCAAGCTCGCCGTCGAGCGCTGTCATCTCAATGTCGTCGGTTCGCTCTTTGCGCCGTTTGCCAGCGGCCTTGCCGTCCTGACCGAGGATGAGCGCCAACTCGGCGCCACCGTCATCGACATGGGCGGCGGCGTCACGTCGATCGCAGTCTTCGTCGAAGGCCACCTGGTCCATGCCGATGTCATTCCGATGGGCGGTCAACAGGTTACGTCGGACTTGGCGCGCATGCTGGCCGCACCTTTGTCGGCCGCGGAGCGCGCCAAGACATTATATGGAGCGGCGTTGGGCGACATGGAGGCGGGTGCCGACGTCATCCCGCTTGCGCAAATGGGCGAGGACGGCGACGACAGCGCCATGCGCGTGCCGCGCTCGATGCTCACGCGCATCATCCAGGCGCGGCTCGAAGAGATCTTCGGCCAAGTTCAGACTCGACTGCGCACATCCGGCTTCGATGTCGCTGCGGGCAGACGCGCAGTCCTGACCGGCGGCGCCTGCCAGTTGGCGGGTGTTCGCGAGCTTGCCGGACGCGTTTTGAACAAGCAGGTGCGCGTCGGCAGACCGCAGACATTTCCCGGTCTGCCGGCAGCGTCGCTCGGTCCGGACTATGCCACGGCTGTCGGCCTTCTGGTCGCCGGGGCATCGATGCCGCCGGAGGTTCTCAATCCCGATCTGGCATCCGAACCCGATCGGCGAGCAGGCAAAGGATGGTTGAACCGGTTGACCGGCAGCCTCTTCGGATGATTCAACAATAAGAACGCGAATCAGTTGGGCAAACGTGGTGTGACAAGGTGATGAAAAAACAGAGCCAAGGAGAGTAGAATGGCGATCAACCTCAAAGCACCGGAACTCAAGGAATTGCGACCGCGAATCACCGTGCTCGGTGTCGGTGGCGCAGGCGGCAATGCCGTCAACAACATGATCGCGGCCAAGCTCGAGGGCGTCGAGTTCGTCGTGGCCAACACTGACGCTCAGGCACTCGCGCAGTCCAAGGCCGAACGCAAGATCCAGCTGGGCCACCGGCTCACCGAAGGTCTGGGTGCCGGCGCGTCGCCGGACGTCGGTCGCAGCGGTGCCGAGGAATCGCTCGACGAAATCATGGAACAGCTCGCCGGCTCGCATATGGTGTTCATCACCGCGGGCATGGGCGGCGGCACCGGTACGGGTGCGGCGCCCGTCATTGCCCGCGCCGTGCGCGAGATGGGCATTCTGGTGGTCGGAGTCGTGACCAAGCCTTTTGCCTTCGAGGGCGACAAGCGCATGCGCACCGCCGATCGCGGCATCACCGAGTTGCAGCAATTCGTTCACACGCTGATCGTCATTCCGAATCAGAACCTGTTCCGCGTCGCAAACGACCGCACCACTTTTGCCCAAGCCTTCGCGATGGCCGACGAAGTGCTGCACGCAGGTGTGCGCGGCGTCACCGATTTGATCGTCATGCCGGGCCTGATCAACCTCGACTTTGCCGACATCAAGTCGGTGATCTCCGAGATGGGCAAGGCGATGATGGGTACCGGCGAAGCGGAGGGCGAGGACCGCGCTCAAAAGGCGGCGGACATGGCCATCTCCAATCCGCTGCTCGACGACGTCTCCATGAAGGGCGCGCGCGGCGTTCTCATTAATATCACGGGCGGTCCCGACCTCATGCTCTTTGAAGTCGAACAGGCGGCCAACCGCATCCGTGCCGAGGTCGATCCGGACGCCAACATCATCTTCGGCAATACCATCCTGGACGACATGGAAGGCCGGATCCGCGTGTCGGTGGTCGCAACGGGTATCGATGCGGAAGAGCTCAGCGTCGTCAGTCCAAAGGTTCAGCCGCTCAGGCCGCACTTGAAACCGGTTCCGGCTCGCGCGGAATCGAGGCCCGAACCACGTGCCGAACAGCGACCGGCCGTCGCCGCCAACGCCGTCCATCTGCAGCACGAAGTCCTTGCCGACGAGTTGGGCGCGCAACCTGTACAGCGTGCTCCAACACCGATCGAGGCGATGATCCTGGGCGGCGAAGAAGCCCCGTTGGTCGAAGAGGAAGAGATTGCGGAGCCGATGCGAGCACAGACGACGCCGGTCGCGCGGGCAGAACCGGTCCGAGCGATTCCCCAACCGACTGAGGATCGCAAGTTCTTCGGACTCTTCGGGCGCAGAAAGAAGGACGAACCCAGGTTGGACGCGACGACGCGTCCGCCTTCGGCGTCGCGGCCTGCTGCTCAACCCATGGCGCGCCCGCCGGTCGAGGCGCCGCGCCCGCAACAGACGCCGCAGAACTCCGCCGACGATCTCTTTCCAGATCACAAGCGCGACGAACAGTTCGAAATTCCGGCTTTCCTGCGCCGGCAGACGAATTGAACTGAGCAAACCCGTAGTTGACGAAGGAGCCCTGCCGCTAGCGCGGCAGGGGCTTCACGTTCGAGTTAGCGCCAGCGACAGACGACCCCCGCCTATCCTAAGCTGCTATTTAAGGGGGCGTCATGAAATCGTTCGCTGTTCTTCTTGCTATGGTTTTGACAATGGGTGGTGCAAACGCCGCGCGCTATGACGTCGCCGAAAAGGACATCGCCACGCTTCAGGCGGACCTATCGGCTGGGCGGGTGACGTCCGAGCAACTCACGCGAGCCTACCTGGAACGCATCGACAAACTCGATCGAAATGGTCCCAGGCTGCAGAGCGTCATTGCCACGAATCCGCTCGCGATCGAGGATGCCCGCGCGCTTGACGAGGAACGGCGGACAAAGGGAGCGCGCGGTCCTCTGCACGGCATACCCATTCTCGTGAAAGACAATATCGAAACCGCCGATCCGATTCCGACGACGGCCGGTTCGCTCGCGTTGGCGGGCAACATCACGCGCCGCGATTCGCCTGCGGTGGCACAATTGCGCGCCGCCGGAGTCATTATCCTCGGCAAGGCCAATCTCAGCGAGTGGGCCAATATCCGAAGTTCGCGCTCGATCAGCGGCTGGTCGGGTATCGGCGGTTTGACGAAGAATCCCTATGTGCTGGATCGCAGCGCCTGCGGCTCAAGTTCCGGCAGCGGCTCCGCGGTTGCCGCAAGTCTCGCCGCGGCGGCACTGGGCACCGAGACGGATGGTTCGCTCGTCTGCCCGGGTTCGATCAACGGCATCGTTGCCCTCAAGCCAACGGTCGGTCTGGTGTCGCGAACGCATGTCGTTCCCATTTCGCACAGCCAGGATACGCCCGGACCAATGACACGCTCCGTCGCCGATGCCGCGCTGCTTCTCTCGGTCATGGCCCGAAGCGACAAAGACGATGCAGCGACGGCCGAAGCGGACGCACGACGGGCCGACTATCCGGCAGCATTGGCGATCGCTTCGCTCAAAGGCAAGCGCCTCGGCGTCATCGCGCCGGACGCGGGCACCGTTCCATCCGAGACCGATGCCGTATTCGCGCAAGCGGTCGCCGCATTGAAGGCACAAGGCGCCGAAATCGTCGAGATTCGAGACCTGGCGCCACCGCCGCCGGACATTGGAACAACTGAGCTCACGGTTCTGGAGTATGAACTGAAGCACGATCTCAATATCTATCTGGCGACGCTCCCGTCTGGCCAGAAAATCGCGACGCTGGCCGATGCGATCGCCTTCAACAATGCCACGCCGCGCGAAATGGCGTTGTTCGGACAGGACATCTTCACAAAGGCGCAGTCGCTCGGCGAGCTTACGGATCCTGCCTACATCAAGGCGCGTGACGATCTGCGCAAGTTCTCGCGTGACACTCTCGACAAGCTGTTCAACGAAAACCACCTCGACGCGTTGATCCGAAGCACGGACGATGCCTCGTTCCGGATCGACATCGTCAAAGGCGACAATGACACCAGCAACTCGTCGTTCCTGCCGGCGACGGCGGGTTATCCGCATCTGACCGTACCGATGGGGTTCGTGCACGGCCTTCCCGTCGGGCTGTCGTTCATCGGGCCGGCTTGGTCTGAAGCGCGCTTGCTCGCGCTAGGGCACGCCTTCGAGCAGGTAACGCACGCGCGCAAGCCACCCGAGTTCCTGCCGTCGCTGGAAACCGAGCCCGATATCGCCAAGGCCTTTGCGCCGCAGGCGCGCTGAACGGCGCCACTTCCTTTGCAAGGCAAATACTTATATTGACAGGAATGCGCACGACTCTGGCCCGCGAGATCAAGACGGAGGGCACCGCGCTTCACGCCGGTGTCCCAGTGGCCATGACTCTGTCTCCGGCGAAGGCAGGCTCGGGCATCCTCTTTCGCCGCAGCGACAAGGACGGCGCCACGATTGCCGCGCGTTATGATGCGGTGAGTGAAACCAATCTCGGCACGGTCATCGCGGCAGACGGCGTCAAGATCGGCGTGATCGAGCATCTGATGGCGGCGGTGGCGGGTGCGGGGATCGACGATCTCCTCGTCACTCTCGACGGCCCCGAACCGCCGATCCTCGATGGCGATGCGCTGAGCTATTTCAAATTGCTCGAACAAGCTGGGACCAAGACGCAGCCCGGCAAGCGACACGCGATCAAGGTGACGCGGGCGGTGAGTGTGGCGATCAGGGATGCTCGCATCACGCTTCATCCGGCTGACGAGCCGGAATATTCGTACGAGCTCGACTATTCCAACACCAAGGCGATCGGCAACCAGAGCTATCGCGTGCGCTTCACGCGCGAGAGCTTTGCGCGCGAGATCGCCCCGGCCCGCACCTTCGGCTTCATGCATGAACTCGAGATGCTGAACAAGATGGGGCTCGGCCGCGGCGCATCGCTGGAGAACACGCTCGCCATCGAAGGCGATACGGTCGTCAACAAAGAGCTGATGCGTTTTCCGGATGAGTTCGTGCGCCACAAGATTCTGGATGCGATCGGCGATATGGCGCTCGCCGGCGCGCCGCTCATCGCCCGGTTCGACGGCGTCAAGTCGGGCCATGCGACGAACAATGCCGTGCTGCGCGCTCTGTTCCAGGACCCGGCCAACTACGTGACAATCGATTTAGCCTGAGCCGAGGAAAGCCGTGCTATAAGCCGGGCCGGATTGAACCGCAGGCGGCCTTTTCGACTGGACCGGGCCACGGCTCGGATGGCATAAGGGCTTGGTTCACCACAATAAACACGCATACCGCGATTTCATGGAACCGCATTGATGGCGCCTCGAATCTTAGCTTCCCGTCGCACCCTCCGCGCTCTGCTCGTTGTCGCCCTGTTGGGAACCGGTCTCGCCGGCTGCGATACGATCAACAGCCTCACCGGGAAGAGTTCCGACGATGCCAAGGAGCCGGAATATATCGAACGCCCCGTCGACCAGATCTATGCCGACGCCTGGAAACAGATCCGCAACGGCAACTGGGTACTCGCCGCCAAGCAATTCGACGAAGTCGAGCGCCAACATCCCTATTCGGTCTGGGCGCGCCGCGCGATGCTGATGTCGGCCTATTGCTACTATCACGCCAACCATTATGACGACGCGATCAGCACGGCCGATCAGTACATCGCGCTTCATCCCGGCAGCAAGGAAGTCGCCTACGCGTTCTACCTGAAGGCGATTTCGCTCTACGAACAGATCGTCGATATCGGCCGCGACCAGACGAGCACGGAAGGCGCGCTCACCGCGCTGCAGGACGTGGTCCAGCGCTTCCCCGATTCCGAATATGCCCGCGATGCGACATTGAAGATCGATCTCACGCTCGATCACCTGGCCGGCAAGGAAATGGCGGTCGGCCGCTACTATCTGTTCAAGGGCGATTATGTCGGCGCCATCAACCGCTTTCGCACGGTGGTCGAGCAGTATCAGAAGACGACGCAGATCGCCGAGGCATTGGAGCGTCTGACCGAAGCCTATTATGCGCTGGGCGTATACAATGAAGCGAAGACCGCCGCCGCCGTGCTCGGTCACAACTATCCGGGCAGCCCCTGGTACAAGGACGCCTATGACCTCCTGCAGGGGCGTCACTTGCAGCCCGAGATTGACCAGGGCTCGTGGATATCCAGAATCCTAAGCTAGACTCTCAAGGGGCGGGGCGATGCTCGCGGCGCTCACAGTGCGGGACATCGTTTTGATCGAAGCCGCGGCGCTGGACTTCGCGCCGGGTCTGAACGTGCTGACCGGCGAGACGGGCGCCGGAAAATCGATCCTTCTCGACGCTTTGGGCCTGGCTGCAGGCGGGCGCGGGCGTGCATCGGTCAGACCCGGTGCAGCGCAAGGCTCGGCGACGGCCGTGTTCGAACCTTCGGCGCACAATGGCGCCCATGCGCTTCTCGCCGAGCAATCGATTCCGGCCGAGAGCGAAATCGTTCTCCGCCGAACGCTCGCGGCCGATGGAAGAACGCGCGCCTTCGTCAACGATGAACCGGTCGGCGTCACCTTCCTGCGCGATGTGGGCTCCATCTTGGTCGAAGTGCACGGCCAGGCCGACGACCGCGGTCTGTTCGATGTCTCGACCCATCGCGGCATGCTCGATGCCTTCGCCGCGCATGACGCGCTCCTGAGCGAAACCGCCGGCACCTTTGCCGTTTTCGATTCAGCTCGCGCCGAACTGGCGCTGCTCAGCGCAACGATGGCTGCCGCGCGGGCCGATGCGGACTATGTCGAACATGCGGTCAAGGAGCTCGCCGCACTCGCGCCTGGGGAAGGCGAAGAGGCGAAGCTCGCCGCCGAGCGAGCGCTGCTCATGAACGCGTCGCGCATCGCCGAAGACGTCACGGCGGCTTCGGAGCTGCTGAATGGCGAGCGTGGTGCCGGCAGCCAGATCTCTTCGGCGTTGAAGCGCCTGTCGCGCATGAACGAGGACGCCCGCAAAGCGGCGTACGAAGCAGAACAGGCGCTGGATCAGTCCTATCATGCGCTGGAAGACGCGCGGCGCGAGCTCGACTCGTTGGCGGCGCGGCTCGATTTCGAGCCGGGCCAATTGGAAAAGACCGAGGATCGCATCCACGCGCTTCGCGCCGCGGCGCGAAAGTATGGCGTGACACCTGACGCTCTGCCGCGGGTGCTGCGCGAGTTCGAAGCGAAGCGCGATGCGCTCGACTCGAGCGGCGGAAAAGCGAAGGAGGCCGAAGCAAAAGTGGCGACGGCGCGCGCCGCCTATCTTGCTGCGGCAGGCAAGCTCACGGCATCGCGCGCTCAAGCGGCGCGCAAGCTTGAGAGCGCGGTCGCTGCGGAACTATCGCCGTTGAAACTCGCGCAGGCAAAGTTTCGCGTCGCATTCCAGACACTGGACGAAGACGTGGGTAATGCTCACGGTCTGGAACGCGTCGCCTTCGAAGTCGCGACGCTGGAAAATTCCGCCTTCGGTTCGCTCGCCAGGATCGCCTCGGGCGGCGAATTGGCGCGCTTTTCGCTCGCCTTGAAGGTCGCGCTGGCGGAAGCATCGCCGCCGGCGGCTCTCGTCTTCGACGAAGTGGATCGCGGCGTCGGCGGTGCCGTGGCCGACGCCGTGGGCGAACGACTGCAGCGCCTGGCGCAGACGACGCAGGTTCTCCTCGTCACTCATTCGCCGCAAGTGGCCGCGCGTGCCGAGCGTCACTTCCGCATCACCCGCGTGGGCGACAAGACGCGCGTCGTGCTTCTGGACGACGAGGCGCGGGAAGAGGAGGTGGCACGCATGCTCTCCGGCGCCGTCGTCAGCGACGAAGCGCGCGCCGCCGCGCGCCGGCTGATCGCGGAAGCGCGCACGCCCGCGCCCAAAAAGCGCAAGCGCGCATGAGCGCCAGGAAACCCGTCGACAAGCTCACAAGCCTCGAAGCTGAGAGGGAACTGGAACGTCTTGCCTCCGAGATCGCCGAGCATGACCGGCGCTATCACGCCGAAGATGCACCGACGATATCCGACGCCGACTATGACGCGCTGCGCCGCCGCAACGACGAGATCGAGAAACGCTTTCCGAAGCTCGTGCGCGGCGACAGCCCTTCGCATCGCGTCGGCGCCTCGGTGTCGGCAAAATTCGCCAAGGTCGTGCATGCCAGACCGATGCTGTCCTTGGACAATGCCTTCAGCGACGAGGATGTGCACGACTTCGCGGTACGCGTGCGCCGCTTCCTCGGTCTCAAGGAGACGGACAAGCTGACGCTGACCGCGGAGCCCAAGATCGATGGACTCTCCGCCTCGCTGCGCTACGAGAATGGCATCTTCGTGCAAGGCGCGACGCGGGGCGACGGCTCGGAAGGCGAAGACATCACGGCGAATTTGCGCACCATCAAGGACATTCCGCTGCGCTTGCGCGGCAAGGCGCCGAAGGTTTTTGAAGTGCGCGGCGAAGTCTATATGAGCCACCGCGAATTCGCCGCGCTCAACAAGCGCCAGGAGAAGGAGGGGAAACCCGTCTACGCCAATCCGCGCAACTCGGCGGCGGGTTCGGTGCGCCAGCTCGATCCCGCGGTCACCGCGTCGCGGGCGCTCAACTTCTTCGCCTACACCTGGGGCGAGGTCAGCGAACTTCCCGCCGACACGCAATGGGGCATGCTGGACGCGTTCCGCGCCTTCGGCTTCACGGTCAATCCCTTGACCAAGCGCATCGAGACGGTCGATGCCGTGCTCAAATTCTATCGCGATGTCGAGGCGAAACGCGCCAAGCTCGGCTACGATATCGACGGCGTGGTCTACAAGGTCGATCGCCTCGCGCTGCAGGAACGGCTCGGCTTCGTCTCGCGCAGTCCGCGCTGGGCGATCGCGCACAAGTTTCCTGCCGAACAGGCTGAGACCGTTCTGGAAGACATCGACATCCAGGTCGGGCGCACGGGCAAGCTCGCGCCCGTCGCCAAGCTCAGACCCGTCACGGTCGGCGGCGTCGTGGTACAGAACGCCACCCTTCATAACGAAGACGAGATCGCGCGGCTCGATGTGCGCCTTGGCGACACCGTGGTGATCCAGCGCGCCGGCGACGTCATCCCGCAAGTGGTGCGCGTGGTGAGCGAGAAGCGGCCGCGCGGCGCGAAGGCGTTTTCGTTCCCGCACAAATGTCCGGCCTGCGGCAGCCATGCGGTGCGCGAGGTGGACGAGAAGACGGGACGCGAAGACGTCGACCGTCGCTGCACCGGCGGGTTGATCTGCCCGGCGCAGGCGGTGGAGCGGCTTCGCCATTTCGTCTCGCGCCAGGCTTTCGACATCGAAGGCTTCGGCGGCGTCTATATCGAGACGCTGCACGAGAAGGGACTGCTGAAGGAGCCGGCCGATATCTTTCGCCTGGCCAGGACGCCCGACAAGCTCGACCGCGCGCTCGCCGCGCGCCGCGCCGAACTCTCCGCCGAGCGGCGCGCCAAGGAAGGGAAAGGCGAGGTCAAGAAGACCAAGAAGGACGAGGAGGCCGAGAGCAAGCTCGTGGACAATCTGGTCGCCGCCATCGATCAGCGGCGCACTATCGCAATGGACCGTTTCATCAATGCGCTCGGCATCCGCCATGTCGGCGAAACCAATGCACGGCTGATCGCGCGCAGCTATCCGACCATCGCGGCGTTCCTGAAGGCGATGGCGGGCAAGAACGCGGTCGCCGAACTCGACGAGATAGAAGGCATCGGCGAAGTGCTGGCGCAGGCGATCAAGGACTTCTTCGACGAGCCGCACAATGTGCGCCTCGTCAACCACCTGCTTGAGGAAGTCACCGTCGTGCCGCTGGCGGCGCGCAGGACCGAGGGTTCGCCTGTCGCCGGCAAGACGGTGGTCTTCACCGGCTCGCTCGAGAAGATGACGCGCCAGGAAGCCAAGGCGCGCGCCGAATCCTTAGGCGCCAAAGTGTCCGGCTCTGTCTCGGCCAAGACCGATCTCGTCGTCGCCGGGCCCGGCGCCGGTTCGAAGCTGAGCGAGGCTGAGAAGCACGGCGTCAAGGTGATCGATGAGGAGGCGTGGCTGAAGCTGATCGCGGGGTTGTGACACCCCTCACCCGACACGGCTTAGCCGCGTCGACCTCTCCCGCAAGCGGAAGAGGTTACCCAATCAATGCCTTGCCCAGAATGGGTAGGCTGACGTCCATGCGGTAGTCGACGGCGGTGTGGTTGTCGGGAAATTCCTCATAGATGTGCGGCACGTCCATCGCCTTCAGCCGCTTGGTCATACGCCGCGCGCCATAGACGAGATTGTACTGATCGACATCGCCGCAATCGATGTAGAGCGCCTTGAGCTTTTTCATGCCAGGGCCGTGCCGTTCGACCAGTGTCAAGGGATCGAAGGCGAGCCAGTTGTTCCAACGGTCGGCGATGATCTCGCAGGTGTCGAGCGTGACGGGGAGGCGCACGCCATACGGCACGCTCGGATCGGGATCGAAGCTCGCGGCCTGCGCCAGGATCATGATGATGTGGATGTCGCTGTCCTTGAACTTCTTCGAGTCCCAGAAAGCGTCCACCCATTGCTTGACGTCGCCGCCGTTCTTCGCCAGTGCGCGCAGCACGGGAACGAACTCGTGGCGGTACATCAGCTCCATGCCCATGTCGCCGGAATGGACCGCCGCCGCGCTCCAGAAATCGGGATGCAAGAGCGCATGCACCATCGCGCCATAGCCGCCGCTCGACTTGCCGAAGACGCCGCGCTTGCCGATTCCGCCGCAGCCGAACTTCTGCTCGACGAAGGGCACCGCTTCCTGAAGCAGGAAATCGTCCCAGCGTCCCATCACCGACGAATTCACATATTGATTGCCACCGAGCTTGGTGAAGCAATCGGGGAAGGCGACGACGCAAGGCGGTAGCGCGCCCGCCGCGATCAGGCGGTCGAGCCGCTCCGGCAAATTCTCGCCGAAATTCTTCCAGTTGGTGTGGACCGGCCCGCCGGCGGTGAAGCCGACGAGATCGACGAGGAGCGGCAAGCCCTGGCCGAAATGTCCGTGCGGGACATAGACGTCGATGGCGCGGATGTTCGGGTCGCCGAGGAAATTGTCTTCGAGAATTTTGCTCTCGAGCGAAAGACGGTGGATGGTCCCGTGCGGCGCGGCGCGATCTTTTCTCATTCAGCCTCTCCATGGCCGGGCTTGACCCGGCCACCTATGCCGCGCGCGTCCGCGCGCCAAATGACTCATTTGCGCCCGCAGACGGGGGCGCGATGGGTGGGCGGGTCGTGAAGCTTGTCCTCCGGCCGCGCTTCGCGCGGACCGGGGGAGCCGCCCATGACGATGGGGCAACATCATATCTGTCGCGTCGCCTGTTCCAGCCAGGGCTTCGTGTCCGCATCCACCAGCGGCAGCAACGTATCGCGCACGCGTGCATGATAGGCGTTGAGCCAGGCGCGCTCGTCGGCGCTGAGCAGTTTCGGCTCAACCAAACCAAGATCGATCGGCGCCAGCGTGATGGTTTCGAACTCCATCATCTTGCGCTCGCCGCCGGGCACGGTCTTCGCCTCGCTGACGACCACGAGATTTTCGATCCGGATGCCGAATTCGCCGGTCTTGTAGAAGCCAGGCTCGTTGGAACAGATCATGCCGGGCTTCAAGGGCTGCGTGACGTTGCGCTTGGAGATGTTCTGCGGCCCTTCATGCACCGAAAGATAACTGCCGACGCCATGACCGGTGCCATGGTCGTAATCGAGACCGGCTTCCCAGAGCGGACGGCGCGCAAAGGCGTCGAGCGCCATGCCTGTCGTTCCTTCCGGAAAGCGCACGGTGGCGAGCGCGATATGGCCCTTGAGCACGCGGGTGAAGCGGTCCTTCATCTCGGCGGTCGGCGTGCCGATGATGATGGTTCGCGTCACATCCGTCGTGCCGTCGGGATATTGCGCGCCGGAATCGATCAGGAACACTTCGTTGTTGTTGATCAGCCGGTTGGTCGATTTGGTGACCTTATAATGTACCACCGCGCCATTCGAACCGGCGCCGGAGATCGAGTCGAAGGAGAGATCGCGCAGCGCCCCGGTCTCGGCGCGGAATCCTTCCAGCGTCTTGGCGGCGTCGATCTCGGTCAGATGACCATTCGGCGCCTCGCGGGCCAGCCAGGCGAGGAATTTCGACAGCGCCGCGCCGTCGCGCACATGCGCCTTCTTCGTTCCCTCGATCTCGGCTGTGTTCTTGCACGCCTTGGGGAGTTGCACCGGATCGGGCGCGCGCCTGATCCTGGCGCCGGCCTTCGTCAGGCGGTCGAAGATCGCCGCGGCCGCCGTGCCCGGATCGGCGACGACGCTTTTTCCCTTCAGCGCATCGAGCGCGGGCGCGAAATCGCCGGGCTCCCTGAGACGCACGGCGTTGCCGAAATGCTTGATCAGCTCCGGCGAAGACTTCCGCGCATCCATGAAGAGATCGGTCGAGCCGTCGGAATTCAGGATCGCGAAGGACAGCGCGAACGGCGTGTGCGGCACGTCGCCGCCGCGCATGTTCAAGAGCCAGCAGATCGAATCCGGCATGGTGATGACGGCGGCGTCGGCGCCTTGCGCCTTGACGTCTTCGGCGATGCGGGTGCGCTTGGACTCCGCGCTCTCGCCGGCCAACGCCGCGTCCTGGATGATCGCCTTTGCGGTCGGTGCGTCGGGCTGATCGGTCCACACCGCGTCGATCGGATTGGTTTCGCATGCGACAAGCGTGCCGCCCGCCTTCTCAACCGATAGGCGGAGCATCTCGACCGCGGCCTGTGTGTGCAGCCAGGGGTCGTAGCCGAGCTTCGCACCCTTGGGCAGCGTCTTCGCGATCCAGCCCGCGGGTCCTTCCTCGACGAGATCGCGCGGTTCGAACAGGCTGGTGTCGGTCTGCTGGCGGACCTGCAATGTATAGCGGCCGTCGACGAAGATCGCGGCCTTGTCGCTCAACACGACCGCCGCGCCGGCCGAGCCGGTGAAGGCGGTGAGCCAGGCGAGGCGCTCGGCGCGCTTGGGCACATATTCGCCCTGATGCTCGTCCGAACGCGGCACGATGAAACCGTCGAGACCGCGCCGCTTCAGTTCGGCGCGCAACGCCGCGAGCCGTGGGGCGCAGGTCCCAGCATCGGTTTCGTTGTCGTAAGTCTGGAAGGGTCCGATTTTATCCATGGTCAGAGGCTAAGCTGCTGCTTCTCCTTCGACAAGCACCCATATGTCATGGCCCGCTTTTGCGGGCCATGACATTAAAAACGTTCCAGCACCAGCGCGCTCCAGGGGCCGTCGCGACGGCGTTCGCGCAACTTCAGGCCATGCGGCGTGTAGAAACTGACAACAAGATTCTCCTGATTTCTGAGCAAGCCCGACAAGACCAACGTGCCGCCCCCGGCCAGCGCATGCGCGATGGCTGGCGCGAGCTGGGTGAGCGGGCTCGCCAGGATGTTCGCGACGATCAAGTCGAACGGTGCGCGCCCGCGGATCGCGGGATGGGTGAGACCATCGGCAGTGATGGCGCGAATGAGCGATGCGGCGCCGTTGGCGCGCGCATTGTCCTTCGTCACCGCGACGGCGACGGGATCGATGTCGGACGCGATCACGGCTTTGCGCCAAAGCTTCGCTGCAGCGATGGCGAGCAATCCCGTGCCGGAGCCGAGGTCCAGCACGTTGGCGAACGAACGGCGCCTGGCGAGAGCGCTGAGGACGCCGAGGCAAAGCGCGGTTGTCTCGTGATGGCCGGTGCCGAAGGCGAGGCCCGCCTCGATGCGCATCGCGATCACGCCGCTCGGCACGCGGCCCTGATCGTGCGCGCCATAGACGAAGAAGCGACCGGCGCGGACCGGCGCAAGGCCTTCCTGGCTGAGCTTGATCCAGTCCTGATCCGGAAGCGAGGCGACCGTCACGCTGTGGCCCGTGAGGCGCGACAACAGCGCTGCATCCGGCGCCTGGTCGTAGAGCGCTTCCACCGTCGCCGTCTCCTGAAAGAGTTCGTCCACGATCAACACCGCCTGCGGCGTCGGCGGCGAAAGCTCGAGCACGGCGCCGACGTCGGCGGCCAGTTCCTTCGCCAGTGTGACGGTGGCTTTCCACAAAGGGGGATTTTGGGGCGGATTGTTCGGCATGCGACTCCTTCCGCTCGATATAGCCGAGGCATACGAGTCGCGACAGATGAAGATTGCGTGCGAGGCCGGCCCGCGCCGCCGCATTGTCCGGCTCCAGGCGCAAGAACTTGGCAAGCTGCAACGAGGAGTGCACGATTTGCAGCAGCCTGCGCGTCTGCATCTTGAACAGAAGGAATTCACGCCGGTAGCCGCCATGCTTCCAGGCGTTGCGGTTTGCCTTCCGCGCCCCGGCACGTTTTGTAGTGCGACGCGCTTCGGCAACATAATTGTTCCGAGAATTTTTTTGTTTGGGACGTTTGCGCGGCGCGCGCGCCAAAGCCTCCGTCACGACGGATGAGGTCACGCAAGCGAGCGCAAGACTGGTCATGCTGCTGAACGTGGAGAGAGGACGCGGCGCGTTCAAGGGGCGCGAAACTTCGCTGCATTGCGGCTATCCACACTTTATCCAACAGCGTGGCGCGCAAATGTCAGGGAGTCCCTGTGTGCCTGTTTTGCGCGGCGTGGATAGATATTGGATAAGTCTGCGAAAATATATTCTGAAAATCTTTAGGGGAGAACCATCATATCACTGACCGACCTTGCTTCGCTTGGCAGTTTCGTCAGCCGCGCCACGCGGGTGACGCGCATTGTCGACATCATGATGGATTTGTCAGAGCCTTCGCTCGCCGACGCGGTGACGAAGGCGTCGGAACACGCCAAGGACGTCACGGATCGGGAGATCCGCCAGTTCATGTTCTATTGCGGCGCGCGGTTCGCCGAGGATTCGTTCAATCAGTTTCGCGAAGGGCTGCTCAACCAGGTGACGTTCGACAGTCTCGCCGCGGGTCTCAAGCATTCGCTCGCCCAGCCCTGCATGCGGGCCTTCTACAAGCGGCAACGCGCGATGCTCGGCCGCGACTTCAGCGCATTCGTCGACAAGCTCTTAGTGGAGACGGCGCTCGGTCCACCCGTCGACTCGGTGGCGCAGTGGCGCGCCGATGTCGCCGCGGAACTTGCGGGACGGTAATATTGGAGGGTCATTGTCCACGTGCTAGCGTGTTCGTCGCCAATCGATTTGTGGGAGGGGACGGAACATTGGCCCGCTACAAAATATTCAGTGTCGATGATTCCAATCGGATATTGGCGCGACACTACCGCTCCTTGCAGGACGATCTCAGTGCCTTGGAGATGGCGAGCCGATTCTCCGCGAAAACCGGCTGCGAGGTCGAGGTCTGGGAAGGCCAACGCTTCGTCGCACGCGTCAGACGAGACGGTACCGCCAGCGAGCTGCGGACGTCGCGGACGGCATGAACTGCGCCTGATGTCCTCTCAACACCCTCAAATTCATTGTGACCCCGCCAGGGCGAGGAAAATTTACTGAGCAGCCGCGCGCCAGGGCGAGAGATCGAGTCCCGGATAGCGCTCAGCCGCGCCGCGCAACGTTTCCTCGTCCCAATAAGGATGTCCGGGCGGCGGAAAGCCGATCGCCTCCAGCTGGCGAACGCTCAAGCCTTCGATGAACGCGTGCCAGCCGCGCTCGATGCCTTTGCGCGGCCAGGGATTGGCGCCGACCCAATCGGCGCCGGCCGTGCGATAGGCGAGGTTGAAGAAGAAACGCCCGCCGCCGGGCGCCATCATCTCGGTGCCGCGATGCACGACATCGGCGCCATAGATCAACAGCGAGCCGCGCGGGCCTGTGGCGCTCACGGCCGCGCGCTCCCATTCCTGAAGGCGCTCCGTCGACACCCGCGCCTCGGGAAACCTGAGCATCATGACGGGAACGTCTTTGGTCAGCTCGCGGCTCACCACGCGCGTCGCGCCATGCGCGAGCGTGACGTCGCTCAGATAGAGAAACATCTGCACCTGCCGGTAGCGGCCGTCGGCTTTCGGCGGCAGCATCGTGTGATTGGTGTAGTCGGCGTGGAAGGGCTGCGCATATTGCGTCACGCCGGTGTATTTCGCGAAGGTCTCGGCCTGATAAAGCCTGACATCGCGCGTCTGAAGCAAGTCTTCCGCCACCGCGATGATGGCGGGATGCAGCGCGAGGCGATTGAGGATTTGCTGGGTGAAGGGAAATTCCTTCAGGCCGACGAACTGCAGCGGCCGGAAGCGTGCATCCTCGCCGGCATTTTCGGGCGCGTGCGCCTCGGCACGAAACGCTGCGCTGCGCGGGTCGCCGGCATGGAACGCTTGCGGCGTCGGATAGAGTTCGAAGAGTCCCGGCAACGCGGCATCGATCTCGCTCGCCGTGAGCAGGTTTTCGATCAGCACCCAGCCATGGCGTTGAAAGTGCGCGACATGCTCGGCATTGTGTCGTCGGTGCATCCGCCGACTGTAGTATGGCTGGCGGGTGGAGAGAATCCCTTGTGGAGAACCCAATTGTGATGCTCAGACGTGTCATCGCCGCCGTGGCACTTTGTTTCGCTAATCCGCTGGGCGTGAGCGCGGCGGCGCTGCAGCAGGCGCCCGAGAACAGTCTCACCGCGGTGCACTATCCTGCAGCGCAGGTCTCCGGCTGCACGCTTGTCGGCAAGGCGTTCGGTACGCTAGCGGCCGGCGGCGACATCATCTTCCAAGGGCAGCGCTTCCAGGTGACCGCGTCGCACGCAACAGCCGCGCGCATCGTCTATTCCGGTCCCAAGGTCTTGGCGGTGTTCACGCCGGTGCGCGGCCGTCGCATCCTGGAGGGCGACGACGGCGCGCCCGACCGGGCGGGTCGGGACGTTCCCGGCACGCTGCATATCGAAATCGCCGACTTTGTGATCACGACCGGTGCGCGCGAGCACTGCGTGGTGTTCGAGTAGCCTTTCGTCCCGACTCTAGATGTCCGGTGGCGGGCGCCGGTGCTTGTCGGTCGACGCACTCATGATGCCGACATGGTTGCCGTCCGGATCGGCGACGATGGCATAGCGCGCGCCCCAGAACGCGTCCCATGGCGGCGTCATGCCTTTGTGACCGGCTTTGACGAGCTTGGCATAGGTCTGGTCGACCGCGCGGCGCGTCTTGACCGAAAAGCCGATGACGACGTTGCCGCTGCCGCCGCGTTTGCCGCGATAGCCCTTGTCGTAGACGCGCGCCAGCGCCGGCGAGTTGAATTGCAGCGACAAGCCGCCGGGAAGTGCGACATGGCCGTGATGCGCGCCGGACTTGGTGCGCCAGACCCTCGGCATGGCGACGCCGAGCAGCCGATAGAAGGCCAGCGTCTTGTCCATGTCGGCGCACACCAGATCGATTTGATCGAGCTTCATCGTGTCTCCCAGCTCCATTCAAACAGACTCTTCCCGCCAGCCAAAGGCCTCGGCCATGTCCCGCATGAGGTCGGCCCGCGCAAAGCGATAGGTGAGCATCATGCGCGGACGTGGCGCCGCGTTGGGCGCGCCGGAATGGAGCACGCGCAGATCGACGAAATAGGCATCGCCCGGCTCGCCGGCGAGCTCGACGAGCGTCACCGCGACGTCGCCGATGACTGAGGTTTCATGCAACACGCCGGCGCGCTCCTCGGCCTGCGGCGAATAAAGGCGGCGGAAGTAATCATGGGCAATGAGGTGGCGCTTCATCTCCTTCATGCGCATGGACCGTCGCTCGTTCAGCAAGCGATGCGAGCCGGCGATGACGAGCGTGCCGCCGCCGCCCGGCGCCACGCGATCCAGACAGGCGAAGAGCTGTACGCCCGGCGCTCCGCCGCCGGCGAGCCGCGGGATATCGCAGTGCCAGCCGTCCGGCACCGTCCACGTCTCGGCATTCGGCAATGTGAAAAGCACTTGCGGCTGCTTGAAGATCGCGCGGTCGAAGGCACGCGCGTCGAGGAGCTCATCGACCGTCGCGCCGAGCGCCGGCTCTTCCATCAGAGCCAGGATTTCCGGGTGCTTGTTGCCGACGACGCGCGAGGTCTTGAGGCCGGTCGCCGGATAGCGCGGGCGCGACCCATCGGGAAGGCGCCAGCCGCCCGCCTCGCTGACGCCCATCCGTTCGAGCTGATGAACGATGCGCGCGCGGGCGCGGCCGACTGCGCCGGCGGACAAGAGTCCCTTGAGGCATAGAACGCCGCGACGCTCGAATTCGTCGCGCTGTTCGGAGGAAAGAGAAAAGTGCTGCGTCATGGCCGTCTCCATTTGACGGCGCCACGCGGCAGATCTTCCACTCCGGACCGAAGTCCGGGGCGTTCGATCTACCGCGCGGTGTTAACGCGCGGCCCACCGCGAGGCGCGGTGAACGATGGGCCGAAGATGGCGCGAGGGAGCGAAGGTGTCAACGCCCCTCACTCGACGCTGCTTACGCAGCATCGACCTCTCCCGCGAGCGGGAGAGGTAAAGTACAAATTCGCCATCGCTCGCGGCTGCCGCAGGCGCGCGGCACTAACGAACCTTGCGCCGCCGGCGAAGTCTCACTAGCCCGAGTGCGCCAGCCGCGAAAACGGCAAGGGTGCCGGGCTCCGGTACGCCGGTCAGAGTGAAGGCGAGTTCATTCGTGCGTGCGTTCCAGATGCCGCCGCCGAACTGGAAAGCGTCGCCGGTGCCCTGCGTCGTGACTTCCCAACCCCAAACGAGGTCCGTCGAGGTCGAGTTGCTGATGCCGAGCCAGTATTCGGTTCCCGGCGTCAGCGTCAGATCGGGGATAGTCGTGGCGTAAGAATACTCGGGAATTCCGCCACGTGCGGCGATCGTAAGTCCCGTCAAGGTCTGGTTCGCGTTTCCCACATTGTATGTCGCGAGCAGGGCGCCCGGCGAATTACTCCCGCTGTCGCCATAGATGTGCAGAGTAAAATCTCCCGTGGGGCAATTCGTGCCCGTCGTCAGAGTGCCCTCGCTGTTGACAACGCAGCCGCCGAACCAATGGACGTCGCTGACAACGTTCCTCCCGCCCGCAAGGGTGAACTCATCGGCAGCTTCGGTGAAGAAGTAGCTGGCATCCGCAAACTGAATGACGGTTTGGTTGGGACCGCCATTGTCATAGATCACGGCAGCATTCGCATGTCCGGCGGCCAACAGCGTGGCGCTGAACGCCATGACGCGCAGAGGAAGATGATTCATGGCTGAATCCCCTCGTTAACTTCGCGACAGGAATCGAGAAGCATCATCTGTGCCAAAATTGGAAAGCGGGCGATTCAGTGATTTTGCCGGGGCGACGCCGCGCGCCCGACCATGAATCTGTAACTATAATTTACACTGTTTTGCATGGGCCTTCCCCGGTTTCCTTCCCCTCGTGTCGCTGACGCGGCACTCGGCCGGGAATGACAATCTTGGCTACGCCCGCTCGACGAAGGTATCGATCACCTTTTTCTCGCCAGCCTTGTCGAAGTCGACGCTGAGCTTGTTGCCTTCGACCGCCGCGACATGGCCGTAGCCGAACTTCTGGTGAAAGACGCGATCGCCGCGCGCATAAATCGAGCTTTGCGGATCACTTGTCTGGACCGTGTGGGCGTGGCCTTCGATCAGGGGCGGGCGCGCGCGCACGCCGCCTGACGCCGCGCGATTGGCCTGGGCGCGTTTCCAACCGGGCGATTCATAAGTGCTGGCGAAACCGCCGGCGTTGGCATTGTCGCGAAAGCCGACCGAGCCGCCATAGAAGCCCTCGTCGACCACGGCATCGACATGTTCCTCCGGCAATTCGGTGATGAAGCGCGACGGCAGCGCGCTTTGCCAGCTGCCGCGCATGCGCCGGTTGGCGGCGAAGCTGACGCGGATGCGCTGGCGCGCGCGGGTGAGCCCGACATAGGCGAGGCGGCGCTCTTCTTCGAGACCCGCAAGACCGTTCTCGTCCATCGTGCGTTGCGAGGGGAACAAGCCTTCTTCCCAGCCCGGCAGGAACACGACGTTGAACTCGAGCCCTTTCGCCGCGTGCAGCGTCATCAGATTGATGCGGTCGCCGCTTTCGTCCTGCGCGATCTCCATGACGAGCGAAACGTGTTCGAGGAAGGCGGTGAGCGACTCGAACGATTCCATCGAGCGCACAAATTCCTTCAGGTTCTCGAGCCGTCCCGGCGCCTCCGCGGATTTGTCGGCCTTGAGCATGTCTGTATAGCCGCTCTCGTCGATCACCATCTCGGCGAGTTCGGCGTGCGGAATATGCCGCGCCGTCTCTGTCCAGCGCGCGAAATTGGCAGCGAGTTCGGCGAAGGCCTTGCGCGCCTTCGGCGGCACCTCGTCGGTCTCGGCGATCCTCTGCGCCGCGGCCAGCAGCGGGATCTGCTCGCTCCGCGCGAATTTGTGCAGCGCCTGCACGCTCGCATCGCCGATGCCGCGCTTCGGCTTGTTGACGATGCGCTCGAAGGCGAGATCGTCATCGCCTTGCGCGATCAGGCGCAGATACGCCATCGCGTCGCGCACCTCGGCGCGTTCATAAAAGCGCGGACCGCCGATCACGCGATAGGGCAGGCCGAGCGCGATGAAGCGGTCTTCGAACTCGCGCATCTGAAACGCGGCGCGCACCAAAATCGCCATCTGCGAGAACGGTTCGCCCTGACGGTGAAGGTCTTCGGCATCGCTCGCGATGTTGCGCGCTTCTTCTTCCGCGTCCCATACGCCCTGAACACGAATTTTCTCGCCCTGATCGCCGTCGGTCCACAGCGTCTTGCCGAGGCGGCCCTTGTTGGCGGCGATGAGGCCGGACGCCGCGCCGAGGATCGCCGGCGTCGAACGGTAGTTGCGCTCCAACCGGATCACCTTGGCGCCGGGAAAGTCGCGCTCGAAGCGCAGGATGTTCTCCACTTCGGCGCCGCGCCAGCCATAGATCGACTGATCGTCGTCGCCGACGACGCAGACATTGCCCGACGACGTCGCGAGCAGCTTCAGCCAGAGATATTGCGCGACGTTGGTGTCCTGATATTCGTCGACCAGGCAGTAGCGGAAGCGTTCGCGATAATCCGCCAGGATGTCGGGATGACCTTTCAGGATGTTCAGGACGTGCAGCAGGAGATCGCCGAAGTCCGCCGCGTTCAGGTCCTTCAGCCGCTGCTGGTATTGCGCATAAAGCTCGCGCCCCTTGCCGAAGGCAAAGCCATGGCCTTCGCCTTGCGGCACGTCTTGGGGCGAGAGACCGCGGTTCTTCCACTCGTCGATCATCGCGGCAAGGTTGCGCGCCGGCCAGCGCTTCTCGTCGATGCCGGCCGCCTCGACCAACTGCTTCATCAGGCGAAGCTGATCGTCGGCATCGAGGATGGTGAAGTTCGACTTGAGGCCGACGAGTTCGGCATGACGCCGCAGCATCCTGGCACCGATCGAGTGGAAGGTGCCGAGCCATTGCATGCCCTCGACCACGCCGCCGATGAGCGCGCCGATGCGCTCCTTCATCTCGCGCGCCGCCTTGTTGGTGAAGGTGACGCAGAGGATCTGGCCGGGCCAGGCCTTGCGCGTGGCCAGGATATGGGCAAGCCGCGTCGTCAACACGCGCGTCTTGCCGGTGCCGGCGCCGGCCAGCACCAGGACGGGTCCATCCGTCGCGAGCACGGCTTCGCGCTGCGCCTCGTTCAAGCCGGCGAGATAGGGCGGCTCGCGCGGCACCGGCGCGGATTGCGGCGGCGAGGGCTCCTCGCCGAACGCCTCATCCAGCGGATCGCGGTAACCGCTCACGAAAAATGTCTCGATTCAGACGGCATGAAGGCATTGTAGAGAGGGCAGCCGCGCATTTCATCCCCTGATTGGGACAGCGTTGATCTTGAACCTTTGGCCCAAAGCACCAATTGCTTTCAGTGATGATCCCTCAGCCGGAACAATTTCCCGCCCTTCACGCGCTGACGGTTCTGGCGTTTGCCCTTCATATCGGCGGTGGATTCGTCGCACTGATAGCCGGGACCATCGCGATATTTGCTTCCAAGGGGGGGCCTACTCACCGCCGCGCGGGCAAATTGTTCTTCATCGCCATGCTCGTCATGGCCACGTTCGCCATCTACCTCGGAATCGTGGTTCCCGATCGGGTGAACATCTTCATCGCCGCATTCGCCACCTACCTGATTGCGACCGCGTGGCTGACGGTGCGCCGAAAGGAAGGCACCATCGGACTTGGCGAACGGATCGGCTTTCTCGTCGCGCTCCTCTTGTGCGCACCCTTCGTGATCTTGAGCATTCAGCTGGCGGCCGGTTTGCCGCCTCTCTTCAAGAGCACCGTTCCTCTGGAAGGCCCGGTTCTGATCGCCATTTATGGCTTCACCAGCGTGCTCCTGGTCGCGGTCCTTTCGGACGCCAAGGTTCTCGTGACGGGAGGCATTTCCGGTGCACCGCGCATTGCGCGACACTTGTGGCGCAGTTGCGTCGGCCTGACGCTCGCAGCCGGCTCGGCCTTCACCAATGGCTTCGCCCGCCTGCTGCCCGGCCACTATCACGTGCCGCTGGCATTCTTCCTGCCCCAATTCGTGCCGCTGGTGTTGCTGATCTTCTGGATGATCCGGGTGCGGTTCACCGACCGGTTCGCCAAGAGCCCCGTCACGACTCCTGGCTAGGACCGGGGTTTCGACCCGATCGTGCAGCCGAAGACCCATTCCTCCTCGAAGGACGAACCGAACTTGGAAAGGCTGTCCACCATGTCTGCGGCAAACGCATCGGCGTTGTCGCCGAGAGCCCGTCGCGAACAAAAGGATGTCGAGAAGAGATATCCGACGAGCGCCTCTTTGGTCCACGTGTGGCGGATAGGAAAGCGGTGGCTGGCAACGTTCTCGAATCCGCGGTCGTTCATTTGGTCTTCGCATTGCTTGACGGTTCCGGCGATGAAGCTCGTCGAAACGTAAGGACCGTTCTGAAGTCCGGTCCATTTTCGCACCACGTCTGCCGCCGCACGTTGCCAGGGAAGAGCTTGTTCGAAGTTGCCCGTGCCGCCGAGGACCACGAACGTGCCGCCAGATCGAAGCCACCGCCGCCCGTTCTCGAGAACGCGCTTTTGGTCGACGCGGTGGAAAGCTTCGCCGATGGTGATCATGGCCAAGGACTGCGGAGGTATTTCGAGGTCTTCGACTTTACCCACACGCCACAGCACATTCGTCACGCCCTGCCGAAGCGCGTCCTGACGTGCCTGCTCGATCATTTCCGGTTCGAGATCGACGGCTGTGACATCGTGGAAGAAAGGTGCGAGCGGAATCGCGAGCCGCCCTGGCCCGCAGGCAAGGTCGAGCAGCGTCTCTTCTCGCGATGCGCCTCGCCGCTCAGCCAGCAGCTGTTCGATCAACGCGTCAGGGTAGGGCAGGCGAAACCGCGCGTAATAACCCGCGGTACCCGAAAAGGTGTCGGCCGGATAATTTGGATTTTGGTATTCGACCATGGGCAAGCGTTCTACCACGCTTCGACCGTTGGTCAGGCCTTGGCCATGCGCGCGCCGACCGCCATCAGGTGCGAGCGCACGTAGCGGATCGTCCAGAGGACGAGAAGCACGTTGACCGCCGTGTTGACGATGTTGTTCACGAGCAGATACGTCGCAGGCGCGACCGTCAGCGCCAGCGTCACGCCCACCACGCCCAAACCGAGGATCCCCGCGGCCCAGACCAGCGATGCGACGGTGCATGTGCGCCAGTTGTCGAAGACGTTGACGGCGGTGAATTGCGCGCGGCGTTCAACGTCGTTGCCGGCGGCGAACTGGCGGACGATGAAGAAGATGATCGGCTTTTTGATCAGCGCCGAGATGGCGAAGAAGCCGGCGATCACGAAGGCCTGCGTCGAGGCGACGATCATGGCCAGCCGGATTTCGCCGGCCAACAACGTGGAGATGACCGAATAGAAGATGCCGAAGAGCGCGAAGCAGGCAATCGTGTCGATGACGCGGGTGCGGACGAACCCGACCGCCAGTCCCAGGACCGGGAAGGCGCTGGCGTAGAGCAGAGGCATGATGCTGCCGGACGGGAAATACGGGACAAGGAGTTTATAGAGCGCGAACGGGAGCACGCCGTTGATGACGATGCTGATGGCGACGGAGCGGAAGGCGGCCTTCGGGTTGAACGCCTGTCGGCTCGCGTCGATGCCTTCCTCGGCAGCGGGAATCAAGACTTCGCTCATGCAGGAAAGCCCAAAGAACCATTCCCAATATCGGTACGATGGCACTCCGGTTCAAGCGGTCCGGCGATCCGGGCGCCAGGAGTGGCGTTATTATTTGATTTCTGTCCGGTTGGCCTGAATCCTTCTTAAGGCGTTTAATGGTGCGACTGTCGAGGAGAATGCGATATGGCACGAGGATTTATCGCAGGCATTTTGTCCGCCATCGTTGTCGCGCTGGTTGTTGCCTATTTGCTGTTGCAGAGCGGTTACCTTCCCGCCAATGCGGATGCCGAACCTGGCGGGCTGGAGCTTTGGGCAGCCAATACGTCACTCGGGGCAACCCTTCGGCGCGAGGCACCAAGCGGTCCGAACCCGGTTTCTCTCACGGACGATCACTTGCTGGCCGGGATCAAGCTCTATGCCCAGCATTGCGCGTTCTGTCATGGCACGGCCGCCGGTGATCCGTCGGCGACGCCGCTTGCGAAAGGCGAATATCCTAGGCCGCCGCAATTGGCGACGGATGGAGTCGAAGACGATCCCGAAGGTGTCTCATTCTGGAAAATCAAACACGGCATTCGCCTGACAGGCATGCCGGCCTGGTCGAGCGCACTCACCGATCAGCAGATTTGGTCTTTGGCCCTGTTCTTGAAACACATGGACAAGCTTCCGCCCCGCGCCCAGGCGGCATGGGCGCAGGTCAAGAACTAGGCAGCGGCTTTGGGACGGTGGTCGCGAGGGATTGCTGACAGAATTGTGCCGCGTCGCCCGCCATAGTGCCGCAAAGCCGGAGGCGAGCCATGGAACTCGATACCATCGTCAGATTTCACGCGAAGGAAGGACGCGAAGACGCCGTCGCGGCCGTCATGCGCGAAGCGAGCGACCCGGTGCGCGCCGAACCGGGCTGCGTCTTCATCGGCTACTACCGTTCGACGCGTGACCCGCGGCTCTTCTACATCCACTCGCGCTGGAAGGACGAAGCCGCGTTCGAAATCCATGCCGGGTTGGCGCACACGGTCCGATTCATCGAGCAGATGGAGCCCTTGATCGACCATGAATTGAAAGTCGAGCGAACGCGGCAGTTGCTATTCGAGTGACCTGAACGGAAAGCTCACGCGGCTGCCACACTCAAACCTCACCCTGAGCCTGCTGAAGTTCAACTGACGCCGGTCTGGTCTTCGATCTTGTTGGCGTGACGCAACCAGAGCCCGCCGCCGAACAGCGGACGCGGATCATAGGAGCGATGGCCGAGTACGCGCTGAACGCGTGGCGAGCAGTGGGCGAGCTCTTCATCGGTGTAGTCGATCGGACTCGATTCCTCGGGCGTCAGCCAGCCGACGAGGAAGCTCAGATGCATCGCCTTGCGCCAGCGATCCTTGGTCCGATTGGCCCCGCCGCCATGCACCACCTTGCCGGAATAGATCAGGGCGTCGCCGATCTTCAGTTCGGCCGGCACCGTCTCAGCCTGGTCCCAGCTCTCGCCGTATTTCTCTCCTTTGTGGCTTCCCGGAATGACGCGCGTGGCGCCGAGTTCTTCGGTCACATCCTCGAGCGCGATCATCGCGCTCAGCGTGACTTCGGGACAGTTCGGCCATAGCGGCATGCAATATTGCGACCAGTTCATGCAGTCGCGATGCAGCATCTGCGCCGGTGAGCCCGGGCCGATCAGCATCGCCTGGCCGGAATTCACCCAATAGGAGCCGCAATTGGGCAACAGGATGGCGTCCGCCAAGGCGCGATAGACGTCGTTGTCGAGCATCTCGAAGAAGGCGGGCGACATCTTTCCGAGACTGGAAAAACGGATCGTGTTGGCGCCGACGAAGGGTTTACCCGCCTGACCAAGGCCTTGCGTCGCACCGCCCGGCGCGAAGCGCACGCTAGCCGTCTCGACGGCGTCCGCCATCGCACGGATCGTCGAAGTCGCAAACATGCCTTCCACGATAACGCCGCCGTCTTCGGCAAGCGCATCGAGCATGTGCGCAACGGGCGCTCTCCCTGCAAAACGTTTCAGCATGGCGAAGTCTCCTCGGACCGAACCGACTTTAGCGCACCAGCGAAAAAACCTCATCCTTCGACAAGCTCACGATGAGGTCGTTTATTGGACCTCACCCCGAGCTTGTCGAGGGGCCACAGGCTCAGGATGAGGATCGCACGAAGCTAAGCCGCCTTGGTGCAACCCTCGGGCTTGAGCACGCGCTTGGTCGAGGCGGGATGGCGCTTCAGCATCGCGGCGGGACGAATGGGCCTTGGCACGAGATTGCCACCGCAGTTCGGGCAGATGCCCTTCAGCGTGTGCTCGGCGCAGTCGGCGCAGAAGGTGCATTCATACGTGCAGATGCGGGCCTCGTTCGATTCCGGCGGCAGGTCCTTGTCGCAGCATTCGCAGTTGGGACGCAGTTCGAGCATGACGGTTCGTCTCCTTCATTCGGTCGAAAGGCCGAGTTCGCGCAGGATTGCCGCGCGATGCTCGTCGAGTTCGGGCGCCGGCGCGCGCGTCTTGGGATCGTCATGCGCCGAGAGCTTGATCGGATTTCCCTGCATGCGGATCGGGCCGAGCTCGCGATCCTGTGCGGTGATGATCATGTTGCGGTGAAGAACCTGCGGATCGGCCATCACTTCGGCGACGCTGTTGAGCGGACCTGACGGCACGCCCGCCGCATCGAGAAGGGCAAGCCACTCCTTCGAAGGTTTCGCCGAGAGCGCGAGCTCCATCTCCTCGTGCAGCGGCTCGTGATTGACGACGCGCTTGCGATTGGTCTGGAAGCGCTCGTCGCCGATCAAGTCGTCGCGTCCGAGCACGCGGGCGACGCGCGCGAAAATCTCGTCGTTGCCGGCGGCGATGGCGATATGTCCGTCTTTGGTCGCGAAGGCGGCGAAGGGCGCGATCGAGGGATGGCGCGAGCCGAGCCTGCCCGGCACCTCGCCCGTCGCGACATAGCGCGAGATCGCGTTTTCGAGCAGTGCCACCTGGCTGTCGAGCATGGAGATGTCGATCTTCTGGCCCAGTCCTGTCGTCTTGCGCTCATAGAGCGCCGTCACGATGCCGATCGTCGCGAAGAGGCCGGCACCGAGATCGCCCATCGAGGTGCCGACGCGTGTCGGCGGCGCATCCGGGTGTCCCGTCAGGCTCATCACGCCGCCCATCGCCTGCACCACCATGTCGTAGGCAGGCCGCTTGGAATAAGGCCCGGTGTGGCCGAAGCCCGACACGGCGCAATAGATCAGACGCGGATATTTCTCCTTTAACGTCTCGTAGCCGTAGCCGAGCTTCTCCATCGTTCCGCCGCGATAGTTTTCGACGAGCACGTCGGCCCTGGCGAGCAAGGCTTCGAAGATCTTGCGATCGGGCTCAGCCTTGAGATCGAGCGCGATGGATTCCTTGGCGCGGTTGACGCTCATGAAATAGCCCGACTTGGTCTTGCCTGCCGGCGTCTTGACGAAAGGACCGACATGGCGGCTGTCGTCGCCACTCACGGGCTGCTCGACCTTGACAATGCGCGCGCCGAGCTCGTTCAGCATCAGCGTGGCGAACGGGCCGGCCAGGACGCGCGTCAGATCGACGACGAGGATTCCACTGAGGGGGCCGGGCATGGTTTGTGACCTGCGATGACGTGCTATTTTTCGGGCTCGAGACGATGGCCGTCAACCACGCGCGCATCCTTGTCGCGCCGCGCCTTGGCAAGTTCGCGCAGCGGCTTTGACGTGCCGTGCTTGACCCGATTGGCTTCGGCCTTTTCGACTTCCTGCGCGCGTACCTTGGCCTTGCGGGCGCGGCGCAGATTGATGATGTCCGCCATGCTTTCGACCGTCTTTCCGGCTTTACCTTCCTAGCACAGCGCGCAAAAGATGAAGTGCATTTTTGCGAGTCGCCATGAATCCCTTCGAACTCGTCGCTGCCCTCATGACGGTGGTCGCCCTGGCAGGCTGGCTCAATGTCAAGACGCTGCACCTGCCGCACGGCGTGGCGATGCTGATCGCCGGCCTCGT
The DNA here is from genome assembly GCA_035536115.1 of Rhizomicrobium sp. Lineage (GTDB taxonomy): Bacteria > Pseudomonadota > Alphaproteobacteria > Micropepsales > Micropepsaceae > Rhizomicrobium. Next base: position 6,193 of record DATLOU010000095.1, on the reverse strand, counting down.
GGGGGCGAGTGCGCTCTTTGTCCTGCAATGGCTCTTTCCGCAATTCGAAGTCGGTCGCCAGATTTCCGACTACATCAACCACATCGATTTCGTCACCACGGTCACCGGCTACATGCTGGCGTTCCTGTTGTTCGCGGGCGCGATGCAGGTCGATCTCAGCGAGATGCGCCGCCGCTGGGCCTCGGTCGCCGCGCTCGCGACGCTGGGCGTCGCTGGCTCGATCATCATCGTCGGCATCGGGCTGTGGTTCATCGCTGCGCAGCTCGGCCTGCCGCTGCCGCTCTCCTGGGCACTCGTTTTCGGCGCGCTCATCAGTCCAACCGATCCGGTCGCCGTGCTCGCGACGGTCAGGCTCGTCAAGCTGTCGAAGACCTTGCAGGTCGTGCTGCAAGGCGAGGCCTTGTTCAACGACGGCGTCGGCATCGTCGCCTTCACCGCGCTGTTGGCGCTCGCTACCGGGACCGGCGGCATCAGTCCTTCCCTCGCGGTGATCGATGTCGTCGTCGAGGCACTGGGCGGCCTCGTCTTCGGCATGGCGGCGAGCTTCCTCGTCATCCGCCTCATGGGCACGCTCGACGATTTCGCCGTCGAGGTCAGCATGTCGATCGCGCTCGCCATGGCGAGCTATGCCGCGGCCCAGGCGCTGCATCTGAGCGGCGCGATCGCAGTGGTCGGCGCGGGCATGCTGTTCGGTGGCGCGCGCGCCAAGGAGGCGATGCGCGGTAACACCGAAGCCTATCTGATGGGATTTTGGACGCTGGTCGACGAGATCCTGAATGCGCTGCTCTTTCTGCTGCTGGGTGTGGAGATGATCGCGGTGCCGTTCTATGCGCATCAGACGGGGCTTCTCCTCGCCGCCATTCCGCTGGTGCTGATCGCGCGCTTTGCGGTGGTGCTACCGTGGGGCGCCTATTACCGTTTCCGCCAGAGCGAGAAACGCCCGACGCTGATCCTGGGTTGGGGCGGTTTGCATGGCGCCTTGTCGCTGGCGCTGGCGCTGACATTGCCGCAAGGCGCGGAACGCGCGCTGATCCTTTCGATCACCTATGCCGTGGTCGCTTTCTCGATCACCGTGCAAGGGCTCACCTTCACGCCCCTGGTCAAATGGATTCAGCGGTGATCAGCCATTGTCCTTTGCCTGGGCGCGAATGTAGGCGGGGCGTGACGTAAGACGCGCGGTATAGTCGGCATAGTGCTTGCGCTCGGGAAAGAGCGAGCCCTTGAAGAACTGCACCGCGGAGCCGAAGAGAATGTCGGCGGCGGTGAAGGTCTGGCCCGTGATGTAGGGCGTCTTTTCAAGCTGGTTTGAAATCGCGGCTTCGATGTCCTCGAACGTGCCGAAGCCGGTCGGCTTGTCCTTGTCCCAGCCTTGGAAGCGTGCCGTGGCCGCCGGCTCCAGAATGCCGGCATAGAAGAAGAGCCAGCGCACATACTCGGCGCGGTCGTTGTGTCCGGGGAGCGGTCCGATCTCGCGCTTGGGATGGGAGTCGGTGAGATAGAGGCAGATGGCGCCGGATTCATAGACGACCTCGTCGAAGATCTTGATCGCCGGCACTTTGCGCAAGGGATGGATCGCGCGATAGCGGTCGGGCGCGGGCGATCCGGTGCCATCGCCGCGCACGATCGGCACGAGCTCGATTTTGTAGTCCGCGCCGAGTTCCTCCAGGAGCCAGATGATGCGCGACGAACGCGAGCGCGGTGCGTGATAGAGCGTGATCATGCGGGTTCTCCTTCAGGCTTGAAGCGAACTATTACGCATTTGCGACACCTGCGTGAATGCCGGCTGCTGTCAGCTCCTGTCAGGAGCCTGTCGTGCCGCAAGTGCGTGAACGCGCAAGGCACTCGCCAGCGGGCGTTCGCCGCGTGCCGCATCGATGCCTGCGACGAACGCGGCAAGGCTTTGTGCGTTGCGCCGCGCCTCGCCTTCGATCACCGCCCAAAATTCGGGCTCCAGCGCCACCGAGGTGCGGTGGCCGGAAAGCGAAAAGGAGCGCTTTTTGAGCATCAGTCGGCGCTGCTAGATTGGCGAACACAGATGACAGCCAAAGCTGTCACTTCGGGCCGATCATGTCCTTGGGCCGGACGATCTTGTCGAATTCCTTCGCGGTCACGAGGCCGCTCTTGACTGCTTCGTGCTTCAGCGTGGTGCCGTTCTTGTGCGCGCTCTTGGCGATCTTGGCAGCCGCGTCGTAGCCGATCTTGGGCGTGAGCGCGGTGACGAGCATCAGCGAACGCTCGAGTCCCGCCTGGATGTTGTCGCGCCGCGCCTTGATGCCCATGACGCAATGATCGGTGAAGCTGACCGCCACATCCGCCATCAGGCGCACGGATTGCAGGAAGTTGTAGGCCATCACCGGATTGTAGACGTTGAGTTCGAAATGGCCCTGGCTGCCGGCGACGGTGAGCGTCGTGTGATTGCCGAAAATCTGGACACAGACTTGCGTTACTGCTTCGCACTGCGTCGGGTTGACCTTGCCGGGCATGATGGAGGAGCCCGGCTCGTTCTCCGGCAGCGAGAGTTCGCCCAAGCCGCTGCGCGGGCCGCTGCCCAGCAACCGGATGTCGTTGGCGATCTTGAACAGCGACGCGGCAACCGTGTTGATCGCGCCGTGGCTGAAGATCATCGCGTCATGCGCCGCCAGCGCCTCGAACTTGTTGGGCGCCGACGTGAAAGGGAGGCCGGTGATCTTGGCAATCCGGTCGGCGACTTTTTCCGCAAAGCCGACCGGCGCGTTGAGGCCCGTGCCGACGGCGGTGCCACCTTGCGCCAGTTCCATCAGCTTGGGGAGCGTCAGCTCGATCCGTGCGATGCCGTTCGCCACCTGCGTGGCGTAGCCGGAGAATTCCTGGCCGAGCGTGAGCGGCGTTGCATCCTGCGTGTGGGTGCGGCCGATCTTGATGATGTCCTTGAACTCGGTTTGCTTTTTCACCAGCGCGCGATGCAGCTTTTTCAGCGCGGGCAACAGGTCGCGCGCGATCTGTTCGGCGCAGGCAATGTGCATCGCCGTCGGATAGGTGTCGTTGGACGACTGGCTCATATTGACGTGGTCGTTGGGATGGACCGGCTTTTTCGAGCCGAGTGTCCCGCCCAGCATTTCGATGGCGCGGTTCGAGATCACCTCGTTCGCGTTCATGTTTGATTGCGTGCCGGAACCGGTCTGCCACACCACGAGCGGGAAATGATCGTTGAGCTTGCCGTCGATGACGTCCTGCGCGGCAGCGACGATCTTCTTGCCGAGCGTCTTGTCGAGATGGCCGAGCTCCATGTTGGTTTCGGCCGCGGCGCGCTTGACGATGCCGAGTGCGCGGATGATCGGCAGCGGCTGCTTCTCCCAGCCTATTCTGAAATTGGCGCGGCTGCGCTCGGCTTGCGCGCCCCAGTAGCGGTCGGCCGCGACCTTGATGGGTCCGAAGGAGTCGGTTTCGATGCGGGTCTTGGTCATGCGATTCGACCTGGATTGGGTCAGGACTTTACGACAACCGTCCAGGGGTTGACGACCGGCACTCTCAGCCGCTGAAAATCCCTGACGTTGCGCGTGGACACAGTCGCGCCATGAGCATTTGCAATAGCAGCGATCATCGCGTCGGTATCGACGATGGGCCGTCCCTGGCGGCCCAATTGCAGCGGCATAGACGAAATCGCCTGCGCGGCCCGGCTGTCGAACATCAGTACCCTGTCTTCAAAGTCACGGTAAAATATATTCGCAATCTGTGTCGCCAGCAGATTGCGCCTGCGGCCGGCCGGCATGAGTTTTAGGCCGATCAGCATTTCGGCTTCGCTGATGGTCGTCGTGAATAGTTCGCTCGATGGGACTGTCGCGGCCCACGCCATCACGGTCTGCGAAGGATTGGGCCTCAACTGCTCTGAGAGGACATTGGTGTCCAGAATGATCATTCGTCTTCAGGCCAACCAAGATCGTCACGGGTAAAGTCGGGAATGCGGCTCTTACGATGGATTCCTCGCTCCGGGAGTTTGAGATCGACGCCGCCCAGCGGGGCAAGTCTGGCATGGATACGGCGAAACAAGTCGGCGCCGTTTTCGCGTCGATTTTCGTCGTAAGAAACTCCAGCGCGCAAAATCTCCCTAACCTCTGCCTCGAGCGAACGGCCATGCTCCGCCGCCTGGCGGCGCAGGCGCCGTTTGACGTTTTCATCAAGCTTGCGGACGGTGATGCTGGCCATGCCATCAATGTAATCAATGATTGCATTGATGGCAACAGGGCTATTTCTTCCGGAACGAGTCGAGACTGACGACTTCGCCGGCCTGCGGGGCGCCGGGCTTCTCAGCTGTCGGCTCGGGGATTTTCGCCGGCACCACGTCACTCGCCTTCTCGCGATTCTGTTCGGGTGCAGGCAAGGGCGGCGTCATTTGCGTCGTCGTGCCGCTCTTGGCGTCGCCTTCGGGCCCGCGGAACTGCAATCCGAACTGCACGCCCGGATCGAAGAAGGCCGTCAAGGCGGCGAAGGGAATGACGAGCGTCGCCGGCAGCTTCTTGAAAGTCAGCGTCACTTCGAAGCGGTCGTCGGTGATCTTCAGCCCCCAGAATTGGTGCTGGAGGATGATCGTCATCTCGTCGGGATATTGCTCGCGCAGGAATTCGGGAATGTCGACGCCGCGAAACTTCGTCTTGAAGGTGAGGTAGAAATGATGCGAGCCGATCAGGCCCTGCTTCTCGATCCTTCTCAGTGCATCGCGCACAACGCCGCGCAGGGCCGCGTCCGTCAATGCCTGATAACCGATGAAATCCTTTGCCATGCACGATCCATGAAGACCGCTTGAGACTAAGCGCGGCACCTTCGGAGTCAATGCGGCCGGCGCGTCGATCCTTGAATCCCGCCAGCCATTGGGGATATTTAAAATGCTTCCTTTCACATGAATTTGCGACCGCGACGAGCTGTGCGATGATCGTTTTCGTCGGACCAGGACAGCGGGCATGACGGAAACGCTCAGTGCGAAACGTCCAGCCGCGCCGGTTCCGCGCGCAAGGCCGGTCTCGTTCCTGCGCGTCTTGTGGGAATTGCGGCAAAATCCGATCGCGGCATTCGGCGAGGGCGCTTATCGCCTGCCGCTCGTCCATCTCACCTCGCGCATCCGCGATTTTCTCCTGGTCAACGAACCGGGCGCCATCCGCCATGTGCTGCTCGACAATGCCGCGAACTACATCAAGAGCGATCAGGTGCAGCGGCTGACGCGCCCTGCGCTCGGCAACGGCTTGCTCAATGCGGAGGGCGCCAGCTGGCGCTTTCAGCGCCGCACCGCCGCTCCCATGTTTCAGCTGCGCCATGTGGAGAGTTTCGCACCCGCCATGTCGGCGGCCGCCGCAGGCATGCTGTCGCGCTGGGACACGTTATGCGACGGCGCGACCATCGACGTCGCCGACGAAATGATGCGCCTCGCCTACGACATCATCAGCCGCACGGTCTTTTCCGGCGACGTGACGATGGATTATGCGCGCATGTCGAAGGCGCTCCTCACCTATCTGGAGACGCTCGGGCGCATCGACATGCTGGGATTGCTGGGTTTGCCCCGATGGGTGCCGACGCCCGACCGGCTGAGAGCCCAGCCGGCGCTGCGCTATTTCCGCCGCGAGATGGAGGCGTTGATCGAACGGCGCAAAGCCCTCCTGGAACGCGATGCGGCGTCCGCGCCGAACGATCTCCTGACGCTTTTGCTCACGGCCCACGATCCCGAGGGCGGCACGCTGTTCAGTGCGCGCGAGGTCTTCGACAATGTCATGACCTTCGTCTTCGCCGGCCATGAGACGACCGCCAACGCGCTCGCCTGGACGCTCTATCTCCTGTCGCAATTCCGCGATGCGGACGCGCGGCTGGCCAGCGAAGCGGTCGGCGTCGACGAGGCGGCGCTGGCGGCCGGTGCGTTGCCCGAGTTGCCGTTCACCTCGGCTGTGCTCGAGGAAGCGATGCGGCTCTATCCGCCGGCGCCCTTCATCAGCCGTGAAGCGGTTGCGGCAGATGTCGTAGGCCACGTCGCGATCAGGCCGCGCACCTCGGTCCTGATTTCGACCTGGATCCTGCATCGCCATCGGCTCTTGTGGGAAAGGGCGGACGAGTTCGACCCGGCGCGGTTCCTCGCACCCCAGAGAGACAGCATCCCGCGCTTCGCCTATCTGCCGTTCGGTGCGGGTCCGCGCATTTGCATCGGCATGCGCTTCGCAATGCAGGAGGCGATGAT
>DATLOU010000094.1:0-2437 GCA_035536115.1 Rhizomicrobium sp. | reverse complement strand
TCCGAAGACATTGCACGCACCAGCCACGCCCATCCCACGCTGAGCGAAGCCGTTCGCCAATCCGCGATGGCGGTCGAGGGCTGGACCATGCAGATGTGATGCCGTGTCCCGTGCGCTGTGCAATTCTCTGACACTGACGATTCGAACCGCGGGTAATGCGCTGGACATCGCGGACGCCGCCGCGCTTTATCAACGCTCGGGCGCGGCAGCTTTCACCTGGCGTCCGCCCGGCTATTTCCAGGCCGACGACTTCAAGCGCTTCGCCGAGGAAGAGGACGTCTTTCTGGCGCTGGCGGGCGATGCGCTGGTCGGCATTCTCTCGCTCTTTCGCGCCGACAATTTTGTCCATTGTCTCTATGTCGATCCCGACGCGCAGCGCCTTGGCGTCGGACGCGCGCTCGTCGCCCATGTCCGCAGAGAAACCGGAAAGCCGCTGACGCTGAAGCTCGACACGCCGAACTTTAACGCGATCGCCTTCTACGAAGCGACCGGGTGGACGCGCATGACCGGTCCTGAGGATTTCGGCAGCGACTTGGAGGGCGTCAACTGGGCGCGCTACCGCCTCGCTTGAGAATGTCTTGGCTGACATGTTCCGGCCTGACGCCGATGCCGACGAAGCGTGCCGGCCAACGTCTTAGCCAACGCCAGCGATTGAGCAGGACGAGGATGGTCGGCGGTTTTGGCGCCTGCCGCGAACGGAGCGCCGGCGCCAGCAAGCGGTTCTGGATCTGAACCTGAACCCATTGCGTGAGCTTGGTGGGAAATTCGCGGCGCCGTTGCACGCGCTGAAGTTCCTCCGGCGTGGCGATGCGCGTCTTCAGAATAGGCGCCAGGATGTTGGCCGCCGCGACGGCATCCTGGATGGCGAGGTTGATCCCGATACCGCCGACCGGCGACATCGCATGCGCCGCGTCGCCGATGCACAAGAGCCCGGGCCGCGACCAGCGCGTCAGTCGGTCGATGGCGACGGTCAAGAGCCTCACATCGTCGAAGCTTCTGATCGTCTCGACGCGGTCGCGGGCAAACCCGGCCGAGGCGCGGAGCTTGTCCTGAAAGCCCTTGAGCCCTTGCGCTTTCAGCGCGTCGTAACCGCCCTTGGGAATGACCATGGCGCACTGCCAATAATCGTGTCGATTGAGCATGATGAACAAGCCGCCGGCCGTGATGCGCGCCACCGGCTCGTTCGGATCGACGCTTTCGCGCGGCAGTCGCATCCAGAGCACGTCGAACGGCGCGCCGATGTCCTCGATGGGAAGCCTGGCCTTGGCGCGCACCGTCGAATGGCGCCCGTCGGCGCCGATCACGAGATTGGCGCTGATGTCGCCTTCATCGTCCGGTGTCTTGACGCGCACGCCCATGATGCGGCTTCCGCGGGCCAGAAGCTCGGTGACCTCGGCTTCCATGAAGAGATGAAAGGTCGCAAGCTCTTTCGCCTCCTCTGCGATGAAATCCAAAAAATCCCATTGCGGCATCAGCACCATGAAGTTGCAGCGCGCGTGAAGCTGCGTGAAATCGCCGGCGACGAAGCGGTTGTCGCCGATCTCGACGCTGACCTCGCGCACTTCGTCGTGCGGGCGCGCGAGGAATCTCTCGAGCAGGCCGAGTTCGCCGATCAAGGCGAGCGTCGAGGGATGGATGGTGTCGCCGCGAAAGTCGCGCAGGAAGTCCTTGTGCTTTTCCAGCACGATCACATCCACGCCGGCGCGCGCCAGAATATAGCCGCAGATGAGCCCGGCAGGCCCGCCGCCGGCGATCACGCATTGGGTCGAGAGTTTGTCCACGATGCGAGCTTAGCCGCGGACGTGCGCGTCGCAAACGCCGGCCGCATGGTATAGAGTCGTCCAACGGTCACAATCGAAGAGAGCCGACGATGCGCATCAATCGCTTGCGGGAAATCTGGGCCAACGGAAAACAGGCGACCAATATCTGGCTCGGCCTGCCGAGCATGCTGGCCGCCGAGAGCATAGCGCATCAGGGTTGGGACAGCATCACCGTCGACATGCAGCATGGCCATGTCGATTTCGGCGCGATGGTGGCGATGTTGACCGCCATCTCGACGACCACGACGGTGCCTTTGGTGCGCGTGCCGTGGAACGAGCCTGGCGACGTGATGCGCGCCTTGGACGCGGGCGCTTATGGCATCATCTGCCCCAACGTCGACACGCGCGAACAGTGCGAGCGCTTTGTCGGCGCCTGCCGCTATGCGCCCATGGGTTATCGCAGCGTCGGGCCAAGGCGCGCGGTTCTCTATGGCGGGACCGACTATCTCGCCAAGGCCAACGAAACCGTGCTCGCCGCTGTTCAGGTGGAATCGGCGCTGGCGCTCAAGAACGTCGCCGAGATTGCGGCGGTCAAAAGTCTCGACATGATCTATGTCGGGCCGAGCGACCTTGCGCTCTCGCTCGGCCGCGATCTGCGTGCAGGGCTTTCCGATGCG
>DATLOU010000093.1:0-32949 GCA_035536115.1 Rhizomicrobium sp. | reverse complement strand
TTTCTTCATGGCCTTCTTCTTTGCCTTCGGCATGAGTGGTAACTCCTCTAACGTTTCGTCCGGGTCGGGCGAATCGACGCCCCCCAAAACGTGAACAATATGAGTGGGTTGCAATCAGGAATGCAATATCCATGGGGGTTGAGTGCATTCGCTCTTTTACAAAACATTCATCTAAGCCAATAAAATCAGGCCTTAGAACGATCGATCCGTACACGGAGCGTCACAGGCGGAAAAAACGGATGTCAAGTCCAAAAACTGAAATTTGTGCGAATCACCCCTGTTCGGGCAAACCGAGTCGCGCCTTGAGCAACGCGTTGACGACGCCGGGGTTCGCTTTTCCGCCGGTCTGTCTCATCACCTGACCGACGAACCACGCTGCCAGTTTCGGTTTCTGTTTCACCTCTTCGACCTTGTCGGGATTGGCGGCGATGACCGCATCGATCGCCTTCTCGATCGCCGACGTATCCGTCATTTGCTTCAACCCTCGGCTCTCGACGATGGCGTTGGGATCGCCGCCTTCGTTCCAGACGATGTCGAGCACGTCCTTGGCGATCTTTCCCGAGATCACATCCGAGGAGATCATCGCGACGATGGCGGCGTTCGCCTTCGCCGAGACCGGACCATCGGCGATTCCCAGACCCGCCTTGTTGAGCCGGCCAAAATATTCGTTGTTCAGCCAGTTCGCGGCCGCCTTGGGCTCGGCCCCGGCGCCGAGCATCGCTTCGAAATAATCGGCACTCTCCTTTTCGGCCACGAGCACGGAGGCGTCATAAGGCGAGAGTCCAAGCTTGATCAGCCGCGCCTTCTTCTCGTCCGGCAGCTCCGGCAGCGACTTCTCGATCTCCTTGACCCAGGCTTCGTCGAGCACCAGCGGCAGAAGATCGGGGTCGGGAAAATAGCGATAATCGTGCGCTTCTTCCTTGGAGCGCATGGACCTGGTCTCGCCGGCGCGGGAATCGAAGAGACGTGTCTCCTGCTTGACGGTGCCGCCCTCCTCGATGAGATCGACCTGGCGGCGGGCTTCAAATTCGACCGCCTGGGCGATGAACTTCATCGAGTTGACATTCTTGATCTCGCAGCGCGTACCGAGCGGACCGGCAGGTTTGCGCACCGACACGTTCACGTCGGCCCGCATGGAACCTTCGTCCAGATTGCCGTCGCAGGTGCCCAAATAACGCACGATGGCGCGCAATTTCCGCAAGAAAGCCGCGGCTTCCTCGCTCGAACGCATGTCCGGCTTGGTGACGATCTCCATCAGCGCGACGCCGGAGCGGTTGAGATCGACATAGGAGTGATCGGGATGCTGGTCGTGCAGGCTCTTGGCGGCATCCTGCTCCATGTGCAGCCGCTCGATACCGACGCGCACGGTTTCGCCGTCCTTGAGGTCGATCAGGACTTCGCCCTCGCCCACGATCGGGTTCTTGTACTGCGAGATCTGATAGCCGGCCGGGAGATCGGGATAGAAATAGTTCTTCCGGTCGAACACCGAGACGAGATTGATCTTCGCCTTGAGGCCGAGACCGGTTCTGACCGCCTGCTCGACGCACTTGCGATTGATCACCGGCAGCATGCCGGGCATGGCCGCATCGACAAACGACACCTGCGCATTGGGTTCGCCCCCGAAGGCAGTGGATGCGCCGGAGAACAATTTCGACTGGGACAGGATCTGCGCATGCACTTCCATGCCGACGACGATCTCCCAGTCACCGGTCGTGCCCTTGATCAGTTTGGCGGAACGCTCGCTCATGCCGCCCTCCACCACTGCGTGGGCTTCGCGTCGAAGCCCGAAGCGAGTTCGACCGCCCGTGCGGCGCGCAGGACGGTCGCTTCGTCGAACGCTTTGCCGATGAACTGAAGGCCGAGCGGCAACCCGCTCGCGGTCAAGCCCGCGGGAACCGAGATGCCGGGAAGGCCCGCAAGGTTCACCGTCACGGTGAAGACGTCATTCAGGTACATCGAGACCGGATCGGCGGTCTTCTCGCCAACACCGAACGCAGGACCCGGCGTCGCCGGGGTCAGAAGGACATCGCACTTTTTGAAGGCTTCATTGAAATCGCGCGCGATGAGCGTGCGCAACTTCTGGGCGCGGGCGTAGTAGGCGTCATAGTAGCCGGACGAAAGCACGTAGGTTCCGATCAGGATGCGGCGCTGTACTTCCTTGCCGAAGCCCTCGGCGCGGCTCTTCTCATAGAGCTCGACGACATCGCCCACCGAGGCGGCCCGACGCCCGAAGCGCACCCCGTCATACCGGGCCAGGTTCGAGGATGCCTCGGCCGGAGCGACAATATAATAAGTGGGCAGCGCGTATTTGGTGTGTGGCAGCGAAACATCGACGATTTCGGCGCCCAGCGCCTTCAGCCAGTCCGCGCCCTTGCTCCAAAGCGCCTCGATCTCGGGCGGAGCGCCATCGATGAGGTATTCCCTGGGAATCCCCACCCTGAGACCTTTCACACCCGCCTCCAGTCCGGCTTCGTAGTCCGGCACGGGCATATCGACGCTCGTGGAATCCTTGGGATCGACGCTGGCCATATGCTTCAGCAGGATCGCGGCATCGCGCACCGTGCGGGTCATCGGCCCCGCCTGATCGAGCGACGAGGCAAACGCCACGATGCCCCAGCGCGAGCAGCGGCCGTAGGTCGGCTTCAGTCCGACGATGCCGGTGACCGCGGCCGGCTGGCGGATCGAGCCGCCTGTGTCGGTTCCGGTTGCGGCAAGACAGAGATTTCCCGAGACCGCCGCAGCCGAGCCGCCGGACGAACCGCCGGGAACCAGGTTGGCGTTCGAGTTACGCGCCCGCCAGGGATTGAACACAGGTCCGAAATGACTGGTCTCGTTCGACGAGCCCATCGCGAATTCGTCCATATTGGTCTTGCCGAGCATCACGGCGCCAGCGTCCCACAAATTCTGCGACACCGTGGACTCGTATGGCGGAATGAAGTTCGAGAGAATGTTGCTGCCGGCGGTCGTCTTCACGCCCTTGGTGCAGAAAAGATCCTTGATCGCAAGCGGCAGGCCTTCGAGTGGCCGCGCCTCGCCGTGTGCGATGCGCACATCGGATGCAACGGCCATCTCGAGTGCCCGCTCGGGCGTTTCGGTCACGAAGGCGTTCAATGGCCGCGCTGCTGCGACGGCCTTGATGAAGGCGGCCGTCAGTTCCTTGGACGACACCTTTTTCGCATGCACCGCATCCCGCGCGTCGGCGAGCGTGAAGTCGGTCAGGATGGCGGGAAGCGACATTATTCGACGACCTTGGGCACGACGAAAAAGTGATCTTCGCCTTCAGGCGCGTTCGCCATCAGGGCGTTCGCATTTCCTCCCTCGGTGATCTTGTCGTCGCGCATCTTCAGGCGCTGTGCGACCACGCTCGTCAGCGGCGGAACGTCTTCGACATTCACTTCGTTCAACTGCTGGACCCACGCGAAGATGCCATTCAGCTCGTCGACCATCGGGCCCACGCGCGCCTCGTCGAGCGCAATTCTGCTGAGTTTTGCGATGCGTCGAACGGTGTCCTTGTCGACGGACATGGAGCGGCCTATAGGCTTTGAAATCGACGGCCTTGCTAGCAACCAGAGGCCAAGCTGGCAAGCGCAGCAAGTCGGCCCGCGCGGAGGCGCCATGACACTCGATATTCTCGGCATCGATCATATCCAGATCGCCGTTCCACGCGCTCTCGAGGGCCAATGCCTGAAATTCTACCGCGAGATTTTTGCGTTTCCGGAGATCGTAAAGCCCGTCGAACTCAGGGCCCGCGGTGGCGCCTGGTTCCAGGTCGGAGCGCTGCAAATGCATATCGGCGTTGATCCCGACGCAAGCCCGAAAAGCAAAAGACACATTTGTTTTCTGACTGGCGATCTCGCGCGCGCAAGGGCGGTCGTCGTCGAACAGGGCGTCACGATCGAGGAGGAAAGCGTCGCGGAAGGACTGGCGCGCTTTTTCATCCGCGATCCGGCCGGCAACCGCATCGAGATCGGGCAGAGATAAGGCCTCGTGATTTTTTCCGACGTTTCCGACTTTCGCTCCGCCGTCGCGCCGAACGCGCGCTTGCTTGGCCTCGATCTCGGCGAGAAGAGGATCGGCCTAGCACTCTCGGACACGCTTCTCACCGTGGCGACGCCGATGGAGGCGCTGAAGCGAGGGAAGTTCTCCGCCGATGCGGCCAGGCTCGACGCCATCATCGCTGACAACAATGTCGCTGGCCTGGTGATCGGCCTGCCCTTGAACATGGATGGCAGCGAAGGCCCCTCGGCGCAGTCGGCGCGTGCTTTCGCGCGCAACTTCGCGGCGCGCTCGCCGTTGCCGATCCTGATGTGGGACGAGCGGCTCTCAACCGCGGCCGTCACGCGCACGCTGATCGACTCCGACGCCTCGCGAAAGCGCCGCGCCGAGGTTGTCGACAAGATGGCGGCAGGCTACATCCTCCAAGGTCTGCTCGACCGGCTCCGGCACAACATGTAATTCACCAATCTCCACAACTATTTTGCGCACGCCGCGATGATCCCTTGCCCGCGAGGGCGCCCTTGCCTATAAGCCAGACTTTGATGACAGCGGCCAACGCCGAAACAATCCTGAAATCCAGCCATCTTCTCGGCATCGAAGCGCTTTCGGTGGGCGAAATTACGTCGCTTCTGGACCTTGCCGACAGCTATGTCGCGCTCAACCGGAGCGCCAAGAAGAAGACGGAGCTGCTCAAAGGCCGCACGCTCATCAATCTATTCTTCGAAGCCTCGACGCGCACACAAAGCTCGTTCGAACTCGCAGGAAAACGCCTGGGCGCCGATGTCCTGAACATGGCGGTGAAGACGTCGTCAGTCTCGAAGGGCGAGACGTTGATCGACACGGCGACGACTCTGAACGCGATGCGGCCCGACATTCTGGTCGTCCGCCATCCGGATTCCGGTGCGGCCGAGCTCCTGTCGCGCAAGCTCGATTGCTCGGTGATCAACGCCGGCGACGGCAGCCACGAACATCCCACCCAGGCGCTACTGGACGCCCTGACGATGCGACGGCGGGGACGAAAATTCGAAGGCCTGATCGTTGCGATCTGCGGCGACGTGCTGCACAGCCGCGTTGCCCGCTCCAACATCCAGCTCCTGCTCAAGATGGGTGCCCGCGTGCGCCTCGTCGCACCGCGCACGCTCTTGCCTGCCGACGCGGAGCGCTTCGGGGTCGAGATTTTCCACGACATGAAGAAAGGCCTGGAAGGCGTCGATGTCGTCATGATGCTGCGCCTGCAGCTCGAGCGTATGGCAGGCGCGTTCGTTCCTTCGACGCGCGAATATTTCCGCTTTTACGGTCTCGACGCAGAAAAATTGAAATGCGCGAAACCTGGCGCGCTCGTAATGCACCCCGGTCCGATGAATCGCGGCGTCGAGATCGACTCCGCCGTCGCCGACGACATCGAGGTCAGCGTCATCCAGGAGCAGGTCGAGATGGGCGTCGCCATCCGCATGGCGGTGCTGGATGCGTTATCCCGCGGACTTGCGCGCGAGGGGCGCAACGCCCCATGACCGGTTCGAACAGAACGGGCCGCATCGCGTTCCGCAACGCACGGCTGATCGATCCCGCGGCCAAGCTCGACGCCAAGGGCGGATTGCTGGTCGAAAATGGTCGCATCGCGGATGTCGGCCCCCGGCTTTTCAACGACGCCGAAGCGAACGATCCCGAAATCGTCGACTGCAAAGGCCTGGTCCTTGCCCCAGGCCTGATCGACATGCGTGTCTTTACGGGTGAGCCGGGCAGCGAGCATCGCGAGACCTTGGAATCGGCCAGCCTTGCCGCGGCGGCGGGCGGCGTCACCACGATCGTGGTGATGCCGAATACCGATCCGGTCATCGACGAGCCCTCGCTGGTCGATTTCATCCGACGCCGCGCCGCGGCGACCGCCAAGGTGCGCGTCGTTCCCACCGCGGCGTTGACCAAAGGGCTCGCCGGCGAAGTGATGACCGAGATCGGCCTTCTCACCGAAGCCGGTGCTGTCGCCTTCACCGACGGCGATCGCACGATTTCCAACACGCGCGTCCTCCGGCGGGCGCTCGCCTATGCCTCGACCTTCGGCGCGCTGGTCGTCGGTCACGCCGAAGATCCCGATCTTTCGGAAGGCGCATCGGTCACCGAAGGTGAGTATGCCATGCGACTTGGCCTCCCCGCCGCACCCGCTGCCGCCGAGGCCATCATCGTCGAACGCGACATTCGCCTCGTCGAGATGACAGGCGCGCGCTACCACTTCGGACAGATCTCCACCCGCGCATCGCTTGACGCCATCGCGGCAGCGAAGAAGCGCGGGCTTCCGATCACCTGCAGCGTGGCCGCGCACAACCTGGCGCTCAACGAACTCGATGTCGGCTCTTATTTCACCTTCATGAAGGTGAAGCCGCCCCTGCGTTCCGAGGAAGATCGAGCCGCCATGTTGGAGGGCGTGGCCTCCGGCCTCATCGATGCGATCGTCTCGGGCCATGATCCGCAAGCGGCAGACACCAAGCGCCAACCCTTTGCGCAGGCCGCGTTCGGCGCTGTCGGTCTTGAAACACTTCTACCGGTCGTTCTCGGTCTGCACCATGACGGCCGCACCAGCCTCAGCCTGGCATTGCGCACGCTCACATCCGCCCCTGCCCGCATACTCGGACTGAACGCAGGCACGCTCGCCAAAGGCGCGCCAGCCGATCTCGTTCTGATCGATCCGGACGAACCGTTCAGTGTCCGCGAAGACGAGTTGCGATCGCGGGCTCGCAATACGCCGTTCGAAGGCCGCAAGTTTCATGGCCGTGCGCAGCAGACCTATGTCGGCGGCGAGTGTGTTTTCGATCGTAAGAAAGCACGTTGAGGTTCACGCTCGTCGCGAACTGCGCTAATGTCGATGCCGACGCGCCGCATCGCGTACGCAAGACGCTCTAAACCGTGAGTCTGAATCGCAGTACGCCATGCTCTTCTCTTCGATCGTCTCCGTGTCGCCGGACGCGCTATCCGGCTTTGTCATCGGCTACCTGTTGGGCTCGATCCCGTTCGGCCTTCTCTTCGCCTACGCATTCGGCGAGGGCGATGTGCGAAAGATCGGCTCCGGCAGCATCGGCGCGACCAATGTGCTTCGAACGGGTAGCTATACGGCCGCGGCGCTGACCTTGTTGTTCGACGCCCTCAAGGGCGCGGCGGCCGTCGCCTTCACGCGGCAATTCCTCGGACCCGATGCGGCTCTCTTTGCCGGATTGGCCGCGTTTCTCGGACACCTCTATCCCGTCTGGTTGAAATTCAAGGGCGGCAAAGGTGTCGCCGTCTCGCTGGGCATCCTGAGCTCACTTTATTGGCCGGTTGCATTGTTGGCCTTGGCAACGTGGGGCGCCGTTGTGGCGTATTTTCGCATCTCGTCGCTGTCGGCGCTGGTCGCGGCCGTGCTGACGCCGTTGTATTTCCTGGCGTTCGGAAAGAGTCACGAGGCCTTCCTGGCGGTCATCCTCGCGCTGCTAGTCTTCTTCGCGCACCGTCAGAACATTCGTCGCCTGTTGCGCGGCGAAGAGCCGCGTATTGGCGCAAAAAGCACGCCCGCGTGAGTGCGACGCTTTCGGAGGCGCAGCGCCGTGCATGGCTGCGTCTGTCGCGCACGCAGAATGTCGGCGCGGTGACGTTTGCCCAATTGATCGCCCGTTTCGGATCGGCCGACGCCGCACTGGAAGCCCTACCAAGCCTCGTCAGGCGCGGCGGCGGCGAGCGTGTCCGCATCCCGTCGAACGACGAAATCGATCGCGAGATCGCGGCGTTGCACAAGCTCGGCGGACGCATGCTCGCGTCCTGCGAGCCGGAGTTTCCGCGCGGTCTCGCCGCGGCAGATCCGCCGCCACCGATCATCTCGGTTCTTGGCCACGTCACGATCCTGCAACGCGAAATCGTC
This sequence comes from Rhizomicrobium sp., assembly GCA_035536115.1. Classification (GTDB taxonomy): domain Bacteria; phylum Pseudomonadota; class Alphaproteobacteria; order Micropepsales; family Micropepsaceae; genus Rhizomicrobium. Next base: position 25,070 of record DATLOU010000093.1, on the reverse strand, counting down.
GCCATCGTGGGCGCACGCAACGCCTCGGCGCTTGGCCGCAAATTGGCGGGCGCGCTCGCAAGAGATTTGTCAGGCGAAGGTCTGGTCGTCGCATCGGGATTGGCGCGCGGCATCGATACGGCCGCGCATGAGGGCGCTTTGGCCGGCGGCACCTGTGCGGTCGTGGCCGGCGGCGTCGATAATATCTATCCGCCAGAGAATGCACCGCTCTACGAACGCATTCGCAGCGAAGGCTGCATCGTTTCGGAAATGCCGCTGGGCCAGTCGCCGCAGGCCCGCCATTTTCCACGGCGCAATCGCATCATCTCGGGACTGTCGCGCGGCGTTGTCGTCGTCGAGGCCGCCGAAGGATCGGGTTCGCTGATTACGGCCAATTACGCGCTCGAACAGGGTCGCGAAGTCTTCGCCGTGCCCGGCTCGCCGCTCGATCCGCGCGCCAAGGGCACGAACCGGCTTATTCGCGAAGGCGCCACCCTGGTCGAGACAGCGGAAGACGTTCTGGCGGGTCTGAGGCCGATCCTCGGTCGCGATTTCGCCGAACCCGGCGGCCCGCAACTGCACATGCCTTCGGATTTTCGCCTGAGCGATGAGGAATCAGACCGGATTCGCGCCTGCGTTGAACAGGCACTCGGACCTGCCCCGGTAGAGGTCGATGAATTGATACGCGGCTGCAATGCGTCAGCGTCCGCCCTGCTTTCCGTGCTGTTGGAGATGGAATTGGCGGGCAGGCTCGCGCGTCACTCCGGCAACCGCGTTTCCTGGGCATAGCCCGACTCGGACAGCGCTTTTGCCTCCTGTGCGGCCAGGCTCAGCAAGTGCGCCAATAGGGATTGACCCTGCTGCAAGGCGATTTTCCGTAGCGAATCAAGGAGATCCTTCGAGTAGCGGGCGGTCTCGGCCGGGGCGAGCTTGGTCCCCTCAAGCGCTCGCAGACTGGCAGATGCCGGATCGAATGAAGTCATGGACCAAATCAGATAGGCGACATGCCCAACGTAATCTGCGGCTACCCACTATTCAACCTTAGGTTATATTACGTCGGTAAAATTACCACAATTTCAACTTACAGTTTTATTGCTGTCGTTCCCTCGCGGTTGACACGTCTCGTCTGCTGCTATCAGTGTCCCGCCCTCCTGAGAGCGAATCCCGGATTCGGCGGCTTTTTTTAAGGCTCTCAGGGTTAAGACGCCGCGCCCCTAACCTGTAGAGCGCCCAAAGTCCTCATGAAAGTTGTCGTCGTAGAATCGCCTGGCAAGGTCAAATCGATCAATAAGTATCTCGGCTCTGGCTACAAAGTCCTGGCCAGTTTCGGCCATATCCGCGACCTGCCCTCGAAGGATGGCTCGGTGAAGCCGGACGAGGACTTCGCCATGACTTGGCACGTCGACGAACGGGCCCAGAAGCGGGTGAAGGACATCGTCGAGGCGGTCAAGGGCGCCGACAAGCTCATCCTGGCCACCGACCCGGACCGCGAGGGCGAGGCGATTTCCTGGCATGTCCTAGAAGTGCTCCGCCAGAAAAAGGCGCTTGGCAAAACGAAGATCGAGCGCGTCGCGTTCAACGCCGTGACCAAGACGGCCATCCTCGATGCCATCGCGCATCCCCGCGAGATCAACGAAGAGCTGGTCGATGCCTATATGGCCAGGCGGGCGCTCGACTACCTCGTCGGCTTTACGTTGTCGCCGGTCTTGTGGCGCAAACTCCCCGGCGCCCGTTCGGCCGGCCGGGTCCAGTCGGTGGCGCTTCGGCTCGTCTGCGAGCGCGAGCAGGAAATCGAGGCCTTCAAGGCGCAGGAATATTGGTCGATCGATGCGGACATGGTCGCACCGAGCGGCGGCTTCAATGCCCGGCTCACGCATCTTGGCGGCGAGAAGCTCGACAAGCTTTCGCTCAAGACCGAGGCCGAGGCGAATGCCGCGGTCAGCGCGATCAAGGCCCAAACTTTCAAGATCGACACCGTCGAGAGCAAACCGCAGAAGCGTCATCCGGCGCCGCCCTTCATCACCTCGACGTTGCAGCAGGAAGCCTCGCGCAAGCTCGGTTTCGGCGCCAAGCGCACGATGCAGATCGCACAGCAGCTCTATGAGGGCGTCGACGTCGACGGCGAGACCGTCGGACTGATCACCTATATGCGCACCGACGGCGTCACCATGGACGGCGAGGCGATCAACGAGGCGCGCAAGGTCATCGGCTCGCGCTACGGCAAGAACTATGTCCCAGGCGCGCCGCGCGCCTATACGAGCAAGACGAAGAACGCCCAGGAGGCGCACGAAGCCGTCCGTCCGACGAGCTTCGAACGCACACCGGAAATCGCCGCACGTTCGCTCGACGACGATCAGGCAAAACTTTACGAGCTGATCTGGAAACGCGCGGTCGCAAGCCAGATGGAGAGCGCCGAACTCGAACGCACCACCGTCGATGTCGCATCGGCCAACCGGCAGATCACCTTTCGCGCGACCGGAACAGTCACGCTGTTCGACGGCTTCCTGACGCTCTATCAGGAAGGCAAGGACGACGAGAACGACGAAAACGGCTCGCAACTTCCTCGCCTGGTCGCAGGCGAAACGACCGACGTCGAGAAAATCAATTCGGCGCAGCATTTCACCGAACCGCCGCCGCGCTATTCGGAGGCGAGCCTGGTTCGAAAACTGGAAGAACTCGGCATCGGGCGGCCTTCGACGTATGCCTCCATCCTCTCGGTGTTGCGCGACCGCGCCTATGTGAAGATGGATCGCGGCCGCTTCGTGCCGGACGATAAAGGACGGCTCGTCACGGCATTTCTGACGACCTTCTTCCATCGCTATGTCGAATACGGCTTCACCGCCGACCTCGAAGAGAAGCTCGATGAGGTGGCGGAAGGAACGCTCAAGTGGAAGCAGCTGTTGCGCGATTTCTGGCGAGACTTTTCCGCGGCCGTCGGCGAGACCAAGAATTTGAAGATCTCGCATGTCATCGACGAATTGAACGAAATCCTCGGCCCGCACATTTTTCCGCCGAACGCGGATGGCTCGAACCCGCGCGTCTGTCCCAATTGCGGCACCGGCGAGCTGAGTTTGAAGCTCGGCCGCTTCGGCTCGTTCGTGGGCTGCTCGAACTATCCGGAATGCCGCTTCACGCGGCAGCTCGGTCAGAGCAACGACGACGCCGCCGCCAGTCAGCCGCGAGAACTGGGAGTCGATCCCGAGACGGGAGAGAAAATCTCGCTGCGCAGCGGCCGCTTCGGGCCTTATGTCCAGCTTGGCGAAGGCGGCACGCCCAAGCGCGCCGGGATTCCCAAGGGAACCGATGCCGCGAGCGTCGACCTCGCACTCGCACGCAAGCTTTTGTCATTGCCGCGCGATGTCGGCCTCCATCCCGAAACCGGCAAAATGATCACGGCGAATTTCGGCCGTTTTGGGCCCTATGTTGCGCATGACGGCAAATATGCTTCGCTCGATTCACCGGAAGAAGTCTTCACGGTCGGCCTCAATCGTGCGGTCACGGTGATCGCCGAGAAGAAGGCTAATCCTCGCCGTCGCGGCTCGCATGCCCTGAAGGAACTCGGCAACGACGCGAACGGAACGGCGATCAAGTTGATGAAGGGTCGCTACGGCCCTTATGTCACGGACGGAACGAACAACGCGACGGTGCCTGATAGCGATGATCCGCTCGCCATCACGCTCGAGCAAGCAAGTACATTGCTTGCCGAGCGCGCGGCCAAGAATGGCGGAAAGAAAAAGCGTGCTCCGAAGGCTCGCAAGGAAGCTAAGGTCACGGCCGCCGAAGCGGTGGCGGCGAAGGCGAAACCGGTGAAGGCGGCGAAGAAGAAGCCCGAGCCGGTGGCAGGCGAGTAGACGTTGGCGCGAAGAAAGCAGGCGGGTCACGCACCGTCGATCGACAAAGCGCGCGTCCTCGAGCTTCTGGCTGAAACGCCTCACGCGACGAAGCGCGATCTCTCGCGCCAATTGGGCGTGAAGGGTTCCGATCGCATCGCACTCAAACGCATCCTCAAGGAGTTGGCCGACGACGGCGAAATCGCCGGCAATCGCAGGCGCGGATACGCGAGACAGGACGAACTGCCGGACGTCGCCGTATTGGAAATCACCGGCCAGGATACGGACGGCGAGTTGCTTGCACGGCCGCAGAAATGGGAATCGAACGAAGAGCCGCCGCCGATCACCGTCGTGCCGGGGACGACCGATGTCCGAGCCTTGGGCCGCGGCGAACGGGTGCTCGCACGCCTGAGCAAGACCGATGATGGCTACGAAGCACGCGTCATCAAGCACTTGGGGGCAAGCGCGCACAAAGTTCTTGGCGTTCTGCATGAGAGCGCGAACGGGTTGCGCATCGCGCCGATCGACCGCAAGAGCCGAACCGAGTTCAGCGTCGACCACCGCGACCGCGGCGGGGCCGCGCACAACGAACTCGTCCTGGCCGAGCCAATCGCTGGACGCGCCGCCGGATTTCCGCGTGCGCGTGTGGTCGAAAAGCTCGGCAGCATGAACACGCCGAAAACGATCAGCCTCATCGCCATTCACGCGCACGGCATTCCGACCGACTTTCCCACCGAGGTCCTCGCCGAGGCGAAAGGGGCCGAGCCGCCAGACCCGCGCAAGCGCACGGACTTGCGCGCCATACCGTTTGTGACCATCGATCCCGAAGATGCGCGCGACCATGACGACGCGGTATGGGCCGGGCCGGATGACGATCCGAAGAATCCCGGCGGCACCATCGCACTCGTCGCCATCGCCGACGTCGCACATTACGTGACGCCGGGCTCAGCGTTGGACCGCGAAGCTTACAAGCGCGGCAACTCCGCCTACTTCCCAGACCGGGTCGTGCCGATGCTCCCGGAACATCTCTCCGCCGATCTCTGCTCGCTGAAAGAAGGCGTCGATCGCGCCTGCCTCGCAGTGCGCATGGTGTTCGACCGGAACGGTCGCAAACGACGCCACGAATTTCTGCGCGCGACGATGCGGTCGGCCGCGCGGCTCACCTATGCCCGCGCGCAAGCGGCATTCGACGGCAAGCCGGATAGCGCAATGTCCGATAGTGCGAGGAAGACTCTCGGCGACCTCTGGAAGTGCTACCAAATCCTCATGATCGAACGGAAACAGCGCGATCCGCTCGATCTCGACTTGCCGGAGCGACGCGTGATTCTCGGCAGCGACGGCAAGGTCGAGTCCATTGCTTTTCGCGAGCGGTTGGAATCCATGAAACTCATCGAAGAGTTCATGGTGCTGGCCAATGTCGCGGCGGCCGAAACGCTGGAACAAAAGAAGTCACCGCTCGTCTATCGCATCCATGAGCATCCTTCGAAGGAAAAGCTGTTCGGCTTTTCCGACTATCTGCGCACCATCGGCATCAACTTCGCCAAGGGACAGGTGCTGAAGCCCAGCGTGTTCAACAGAATCCTCGCCCAAGCCAAAGGCGGGCCGCACGAGAACGTCATGAATGACGTCGTGCTGCGCACGCAGGCGCAGGCAGTCTATGCGCCGGCCAATGTCGGCCACTTCGGATTGAACCTCCAGCGCTATGCCCACTTCACCTCGCCAATCCGTCGCTATGCAGACCTCATCGTGCACCGGGCGCTCATCCGCGCGCACGGCTTCGGTGCAGATGGCCTTTCAGACCGCGAGCAGGGACGGCTCGGCGAAATCGCCGAGCACATTTCGATGACGGAGCGGCGCGCCATGGCGGCGGAACGCGATTCGACCGACCGTTATGTCGCGGCCTTCATGGAGGACCGCATCGGCGCGACATTCGATGCCCGCATCACAGGCGTCACGCGCTTCGGACTCTTTGTACGCTTGCGCGAGACCGGTGCCGAGGGGTTGCTCCCCGCCCGCGCGCTCGGCTCCGAATATTTCCGCCACGACGAGCGCAAACACGCCATGGTCGGAGACAGGACAGGCACAACCTACAAGCTTGGCGACGTGGTGGCAGTACGACTTGTCGAAGCTGCGCCTCTGACGGGAGGCTTGCGGTTCGATCTTGCCGAAGCGTCAGCGCCCGTGCGGCGGGCTGGCAGGCGACCGACTCTCAAGGCGCGCTCGCAATCGCACCAACGAAGACGCTAGAGTTCGCGAGATGGCCACCTTCGATTCAGACAATGAGCAGATTGTCGGCGGCGCGCTCCGCCCGAAAGATGCTGCGACGCTGGTGATCGTGAAGCGCGACGGCGGCGTGCCGCGCGTGTTGATGGGTCAACGGCACGGCAACATGGCGTTCATGGCCAACAAATATGTCTTTCCCGGCGGCCGAATCGATCCCGGCGACATGCGTCTTTCCGTGACAAGCCAATTGCGTCCACACGTCGCCGCGCGCGCAGGCCACGGCAGCACGCCCGCCAGGGCACGCGGACTTGCGCTCGCCGCCATTCGCGAGACGTTCGAGGAAACCGGAATCCTCATCGGCGAACGCGCGGACCATCTGCCGCGCACGCGTGCTCCGGCCTGGAAGAAATTCTTCGAGCATAAGGTCTTACCGCGGCTCGACACGTTGGAGATCATCGCCCGCGCCGTGACGCCGCCGAACCGGACGCGGCGCTTCGATGCGCGGTTTTTCATGGTGGACGCCAGCGCCATCGTGCATGAGCTCGAGGAACTGGACAACGAGGAGCTCCTTACCCCGGCCTGGCTCACATTGGACGAAGCGCGCGCACTCGATCTTCCCAGCATCACGCGAACGGTTCTGGACGAGGTCGAAGCCCGCGTCAGAGAAGGCGCGGATCCGTCCCGTCCCATCCCGTTCTATCGCTTTTCGCGCGGCAAAGCCGGCCTCATCCACATCTGATGGCCTAGAGGCCGCGCAAACTTGACAATGAATGCTCGGCGGCTAAATTCCCGGCCCTTCTCATAAAGCCTTCAGGAGTCCGCCCATGGCGAAACCGACCACGGCCAAAATCAAGCTCAATAGCGAAGGCGGCACCGGCTTCTATTACGTCACCAAGAAGAACACGCGCACCATGACTGAAAAGATGACCATCAAGAAATATGATCCGGTGCTGCGCAAACATGTCGTCTTCAAGGAAGGCAAGATTAAATAATCTGGCCTACCGCGCCGCGACCGCAGCCGTCTTTCGTGCCGCTTCGACCCGCTGCACAAACGGCACGATGAACGCGCTCACCAGCGGGACCATCTGCGGGGGCATGTCGTGTCCCCAGCCCTCGATCTCGTGATACTCCGCGCCGGAAATGCACTGAGCCGTGTGTCGACCGCACTCGGGACGAAGCAGCGTATCCGCCGATCCGTGCAGCACCAGCGCCGGCACCTTGAGCGATTTGAGACGTTCCGTGCGCGGCGGTCCGGCCGAAATCGCGGCGTACTGCCTGCTGGTTCCCTCCGGATAGTAGCTCCGGTCGTAGGCCGCGCCGGCCAATGCGGCCGCGCGCTGCTCGTCAAAAGGAAAGCGGGTCGTCGCATAAGTTCGCCTGCCCTTCACGCCATGCGCAATCACCGACGCGCGATCCTGGGCCGGCGGCGGGGTCGTCAGAGCCGCGAGCGCCTCGGGACTGGATGGCGGCAATGACGGGTCGCTGGTCGTGGAGAAGATCGAAATCAGCGAACGGGTTTTCGCCGGATGATCGAGGGCAACAAGCTGCGCGATCATGCCGCCCATGGACGCACCGGCGATATGCGCGCTCTTGATGTTGAGCGCGTCGAGCAGGCCCGCCGCATCGGCAGCCATGTCGTTCAGCGTATAGGGAATGTCGGGCTTGCGCCCTTCGCGCACCGCCTGCAGGACTGCGCGCATGTCGGGAACAATGCCATGCCACTTCTGGGAGAGGCCGACATCACGGTTGTCGAAGCGGATGAAGCGCAAGCCCGCCCCGGAAAGGCTTTGGCGAAACTCGTCGGACCAGGAGGTCATCTGGCTTCCGAACCCGTTGATCATCAAAAACGGAATGCCGCTCGCCGGGCCCGTCTCGTCATACTCGAGTTCTATGCCGTTGGCCCGGATCTTCGTCATCTGAAGTCTCCCCTTTGCTGCGGAAAGCTTAACGGTTGATGCTTCCTTGACAAGATGGCGGGCCGACCGGAGCTTACGCTTCCTCTTTCGCTGGATTCCATGCGCCGCGCCATCGACCGTCTTGCCAACGAAGTGTTCGACCTGCTCGTCATCGGAGGCGGCGTGACGGGTGCCTGCGTGGCGCGGGACGCCAGCATGCGCGGGCTCAAGGTCGCGCTGATCGAACGCAATGATTTTGCCGGCGCCACGAGTGCGCACAATTCCAAGCTCGTGCATGGCGGGTTGCGCTATCTGCGCAATTTCGAGCTCGGCCTGGTTCGGGAGTCGCTCAAGGAGCGACGCATCTGGCAGCGCATCGCACCGCATCTCGTCCACCCGCTGCCCTTTCTGGTGCCGAGCTACGGCGCCGGCTGGAAAGGGCGAGCGGTCCTGCAAGCGGGCCTCTCACTCTATGACCTGTTGTCCTTCGACAAGGGCTGGCTCGATGATCCTGACCAAAGACTTCCCAACCATTCCTGGCTGAACCGCGACGCCGCCCTGGCGCAGGAGCCGGTCCTCGAAAGGTCAGGATTCGACGGCGCGCTGCAATATTACGACGCGCAGATGTATTCCCCCGAGCGTCTGGCGCTGGAGTGCCTGCTCGATGCCGATGAAAACGGTGCCGCGATCGCGAACTATGTCGAAGGCCGGACGTTGCTTCGTCGCAACGATACCGTCGAAGGCTGCCACGTTCGCGATCTCGAGACCGACAGTACTTTTGATGTGCGCGCCAGACTGACACTCGTCGCGGCGGGTCCTTGGGCGGACATTTTTCTGGAACGCGCGCTCGGCAAACCGTCGTCGCACAAGCTGATGCGCTCAAAGGGCATTCATTTGCTTGTCCCCGCTGTCACACGGACGTCCGCCTTGACCATCGCGGCAGAGGGCAGCCATTTCTTCGTGCTTCCCTGGCACGGACACACGCTGCTCGGCACCACCGACACCGAATTCAAGAACGATCCGGACGATGTCGGAGTGAGCGAAGGCGACATCCGGGACTTTCTGGCCTTCATCAACAAACATCTGCCGGCTGCGAAACTGGCGCGCGACACGGTTGAATTCTTCTATGCCGGTCTCAGGCCGCTGGTGGATGACGGTTCTGGCGACACCTATGGCGCAAGCCGAAGGGCAGAACTCGTCGATCACGGCCAGTCCGATGGTCTCACCGGATTGCTTTCCGCCATCGGCGGAAAATGGACGACGTCGCGCGCGTTGGCGCAGACCGTCGTCGACGCCATCGTCGAAAAACTGAACGTGTCCGCGGCGGACTGCGAGACTGACGAGGATCCAACGGCTGGCGGCGACATCGGTCGTGTTTCGGACTTTCTGGCGGAGCAACGCGCGGAGCACGCCGATCTTGCTTCCGTCGACCACCTGTCGCGCCTCTATGGTTCGCGATTGCCCGATATGCTGGCGGAGGCGAACAATCGTCCCGAGTTGCGCTTGCCGCTCGGCGCCGCGGGCGACATCGCTGCGCAAGTCGTGTTCGCTATCCGCGAGGAAATGGCTCTGCATCTGAGCGATGTCGTGATGCGCCGTACCTGCATGGGCCAGGTGGGCACGCCTCCAAGCACGGCATTGGACTCGGCGTCGCGGATCATGGCGGCTGAACTTGGATGGAGCGAGGAACGCCGCAATACCGAGATCGCCGCACTCGCGCCATGGTTCAAGACGCGGCAAGCGGCATGAGCGCATTCGTCGTCGTCAATCCGCGCTCAGGCAACGGCCGCACCGGCCGCGAATGGAAGTCGATCGAGCACGCACTGGGCGCGGTCTATCCCGCCATGTCGGTCGGCTTCACGAGGAAGCGGGGCGAAGCGACCGCGCTCGTCCGCTACGCCCTGCGCGAAGGGCACCAGGAGATCGTCGCGGTAGGCGGCGACGGCACGATCAACGAAGCGGTCAACGGCATGTTCGATGCCAGCGGCACAGCCCCGCAGGACAGCGTCTTTGCCTTCGTCACCAGCGGCACTGGAGGCGACTTTCGCAAGACCTTCGGCATCGAGCCCGGCACCGAAGCCGCCATCGAGCGGCTCAAGCATGGGCGTATCCGACGGATCGACGCCGGGCGGGTTGGTTGTCTGAGCAAGACCGGCGAGCCGACCGCGCGCTACTTCGTCAATATCGCTTCGTTCGGCCTTTCCGGTGTGATCGTGGATTCCGTCAACCGCGCGCGTATTGCGAAATTGTTCGGCGGCTCGTTTGCCTTTGGCTTCCACAGCAGCCTCGCGATGGTGCGCCATCGCATCCGTACTGTACGAATCATCGTCGACGGACTCGAAGATGAAATCGCTTCGGTCTCGACGGTGGCTGTCGCGAACGGGCAATATTTCGGGGGCGGCATGCGCGTGGCTCCGGGCGCCGTCATCGACGACGGCCGCTTCGACGTCGTCATCATGGGTGGTGCACCCAAGGGGCAGTCTCTCTCCGATCTGAAGCTCATCTACACGGGCGAACACATCAAAAAGCCGTACGTTCGGGTGCTCCAAGGACAGCACGTGGTGGTCGCCCCGGTCGCGGAAACCAGAGGACAGGCAGTCCTGATCGAGACGGATGGCGAGGCCGCCGGAAGACTGCCCGCCACGTTCGAGATTTTGCCGCGCGCACTCAATCTGCGATGCTGAGCCGGGCGGGGGACGCGTTGAGATGAGTATCGACCACAGCAACATCCGCTGGAACGGCTGGGGCTGGACTGCGCACAAAGACAAGCTCGCAGAGCAGGACGGCCTTTGGACATGGCTTGCCGCGGAACTCGGAATGCCCGCGCTTCTGGCCACGCCGGCGCGTCCGTTGGAGAGCATCGCTGTCGTGCCGTCGCGACTGACAGCCGCCGAACGTGCCAGACTGGTCGAGATTCTCGGAGCCGAGCGCGTACGCGATGACACGTTCGAACGCGCGTTCCATGCGCGCGGTCGAAGCTATCACGATCTCATTCGAGTGCGCGCGGGTGACCTTTCGACGGTTCCCGATGCGGTTCTCTATCCACGCACCACCGAAGAGGTTCAAGCGATCCTGGCAATGGCCGGCGAAACCGGCATCGCAATCGTTCCCTATGGCGGGGGGACAAGCGTTGTCGGCGGCGTCAGCGCCATCCGGGGCCGATTCAAATCCGTCGTGACACTCGACATGTCGGTCATGGACCGCATCGTCGACATCGATCCGCAAGCCATGACGGCAACATTCGAGAGTGGGATTTATGGTCCCGCGCTCGAGAAGGCGTTGCAGGTAAAGGGCCTCACGCTCGGCCATCATCCGCAATCGTTCGAGTTTTCCACGCTTGGCGGCTGGATCGCGCATCGCGGCGCCGGACAAGGATCCAATCGGTATGGACGTGCCGAGGATTGGCTCGTGGCCGCGAAGCTGGTGACCCCGCGTGGGATTCTACAAACGGGCGGTTTTCCCGCATCCGCCACCGGTCCACGCCTCAACGATCTCGTGCTCGGATCCGAAGGCGTCTTCGGAATCATCACGGAGGCCACGGTTCGCCTTCACGCGGCACCGGCGGCAAGCGAATACTACGGCTATCTCTTCAAGGATTTTGCCAGCGGCATTGCCGCAATCCGCCAGGCCGAGGCGAGTGGCGTGGGCGCCACGATGTTGCGGCTGTCGGACCAAGCCGAGACGAGATTCTATCGCGCCTTCGGAACGCTTGGGAAAAAGCGCTCGTTTCGCGAGCGATTTGCGCAACTCTACCTCGACAATCGCGGCTTCGATGAGAAAGCCTGCGCGCTGATTGCCGGCTTCGAAGGCGAGACGACGGCCGTCGCCGACGCGCGCCTTAAGTTCGACGCCCTCGCCAGGAAGCATGGCGCGATGGCGCTGGGCGAGACACAAGGGCAACGCTGGAAAGAGGGACGCTTTAATGGACCCTATCTTCGCGATCCGATGATGGACCGCGGTGTCGGAGTCGATACGCTCGAAACGGCGGCCAGTTGGTCCAGACTGGACACGCTCCATGTCTCAGTGCGCGATGCGCTCGAAAGCGCGGTCCGGGAGACTGCGCCCCGCGCCGGAGGGCGCGGCATCGTCGGTTGTCACGTAAGCCATTCCTACATCGATGGTGCGAGCCTTTATTTCACCTGCATCTTTCCCCGCCAGCTCGATGACGAGCTCGGTCAGTGGCGCACCATCAAGAAGGCCGCAAGCGATGCCATCATCAGGAATGGCGGCACGATCAGCCATCATCACGGGATCGGCGAGGACCACCTGCCCTGGCTCGCGGCGGAGAAAGGTTCGCTCGGGATCGACATTCTGCGCGCCATAAAAATGGCGCTCGATCCCAAAGGCATCATGAACCCGGGAAAACTTATACCGGGTTGACGCCTTCGCGCATCGCGGCGGCCGCGGCGGCGATGGCTTCCCGCGCCTTCGGGATGAAACTGCGCATGCTGAAGAAACCGTGCACCATGCCGGGATAGTTCACATAGGTGACGGGCACCGCACACTTGTCCAGCGCGTCGGCATAGGCCTTGCCTTCGTCGCGCAACGGATCGAAGCCTGCGGTGATCACATAAGCCGGCGGAAGACCCGACAGGTCCGGACAACGCAGCGGCGAGAGCCTCGGATCGTTGCGGTGATCCTTGTCCGGCGCATAAAGCCGCGTGAACCAGTCCATTCCCTCCTTTTCCAGGAAGTACCCCTTGGCGTTCTCCCGCATGGAGGGCGTGTCGGGTGCGCCGAGCTGCGCCACGGGATAGATCAGAAGCTGGAAGGCGATTGCGGGACCGCCTGCGCGGGCGAGTTGCGCAACCACCGCAGCGAGATTTCCGCCGGCGGAATCGCCGCCGACCGCGAGACGGCTGGCATCGATGCCAAGCTCGGCTGCATTTGCCGCGACCCATAGGGTCGCCGCAAAGCAATCATCGACCGCAGCGGGAAACGGATGTTCCGGCGCCAGGCGATAATCGACGGAGACGACGCGAAAACCGCTCTGGTTGCACAGAACGCGACAGAGATCGTCATGTGTGTCCAGATCGCCAAGGACAAAACCGCCGCCGTGAAAGAAGACCAGGCCCGAAAGCACCGAACTGCTCGTCGCGACCGGCGTATAGATCCGCACGCCAAGATTGCCGCCTGGGCCTGGGATAGTGCGATCCTCGACTTTGCCGATGGGCGTATCGTTCTTGCGGAAGATAGAGAGCTTCATCGTCGCACGGGCAGCTTGCGGTCCGATTTCCCAGCTCTTGGGAAGTTTCAGGGCCGCCATCTGGTCGAGAAGCGCTCTGACGTTTTTATCCAACGACATCGTCGGGCTCCGAACTACTTCGCGTTCAGGATCGCGCCGATGGCTTTCGCCGCGCTTGTCAGCGCAGCATGTGCCTGAGGCAGAAACGACTGCATGTAGATGAAGCAATGGACCATGCTGTCATGGTCTTCGACGGTGACCTTCACGCCCGCCGCTTTCAACTTGTCGGCATATTCGACACCTTCGTCGTGCAACGGGTCGTAACCACCGAGCATCACATAGGCGGGCGGCAGGCCGGAAAAGTCCTTCGCACGCAGCGGCGAGATTTTTGGATCGGACTTGTCGGCGTCGCTCGGCAAATAGGAGTCGTAGAACCAATCCAGCGTTTCCTTCTCCAGGAAATAGCCAGCCTCGAACTCGCGCAAGGACTTTGTGATCTCGCCGATCTGGGTGACCGGAAAGAGCAGCATCTGACAAGCCAGCGTCAGGCCACCCTTTGCCTTTGCAAGATGCGTGACCTGAGCGGCAAGCGCGCCCCCGGCGGAATCGCCGCCGACCGCAATCCGGTTGGCGTCGACACCGATATGCGCCGCGTTGGCGCAGACCCAAGCGAGCGTTGCGAACGCGTCGTCGATGGCCGCGGGATATTTGTTCTCCGGCGCGAGACGATAGTCGACGGAGATAACGCGAAATCCGCCTTCGTTCGCCATGATGCGGCACAGGCCGTCATGGGTCTCGATGTTGCCGATCACGAACCCGCCGCCGTGATAGTAGATCAGAGCGGGCATCGGATCGCGCCCGGCGGCGACAGGCGTGTAGATGCGGATGGGAATGGGCCCACCAGGTCCAGGAACCGCCAGATTCTCTGTTTTGCCGACAGGAACGTCCTTCGGGCCGACGAGCTGCATCAGGCCAACGAAGATTTCTCGCGCGGCGACCGGACCGGCCTCGGACATCTTGGGTCCGGGTACAGCGGCCATCTGATCGAGAAAACCCTTCACCAATGGATCGAGCGGCATAAAGCTTCAAATTCCTCGCATAATCGAATGCGAGTTTGGCCAGAACCGCCAAGCGAGTGCAAGCTCAGTGAAGGGTGATCTGCCGGGAGGGATCGAGGCGGCGTTCGACGATGTCGTCGAGGAATACGCACACGGTCAGCCAGAACCGCGCGCGATCGATGGCCCCTTCCGCCTCAAAGGAGACGACCGCGCGGCGCGCATAGTCCATGGCCGCCGCGCCATGCTCTTCGGCAAGATCGGAGGCGATGCGGTACAGGTCGTCTGCGCTAAGGTGCATGAGCGGATCCCCGAACGTGCAATACGACCACGTTCTGGTAATCGCCGGGTTAACGCGCACTAAACCCTGATTTACCCAATGGAAACAGCGTCACCCACCGCTATCCGGCCGCCGGATAGAACCTTGCAACACACCCCTCCACGCCACTTCGGCGTCAATGCCGCCTTCAGTCCTGTGTGAGCCTGCTCCATCAGCATGCACGGCTCGGTCTCTTGCATGATTTCGAGCGTGACGTCGCCGATGCGGATTTTGCCGCCGACGCTTTGAGGTGCGTCCACACCCGCTACCAAGAGGTTGGCGCGTCGCGTGGTCCATGGCAGCTCAACGTCGAGTTCGCGGCAAGCATCCTCCCAGCTCTCGCGAAAAAGCACTGTGACCTGGCGATTGAGTTTGCGGCCGCGTGCATCGCCGTCGATGCCGGCCTCGACCGTGATGTTCGAAGACTCCATCTTCTGCAATGGTGCACGAAGTTCGGCGACCTTGGCGATGCCGATGAGTTTTCCCGTCATGGTATTTCGATCACCTCCGGCTGGGGCGCTGAGGAAAACAACTTGTCGACCAGCGTCCTTCGACGATCCATCGTCGCGCGTTGATTAACGTAGCCCTTGTCCGTGATCTCGTGACCATCCACTGATGGCGGCTCGGCCATGAGGAGAATGCGTTTCACGCGGGTCGACGAACCGCTTTGGGCCTTGTTGTAGGCAGAAAACTTCTCCTGCACGAAAGCGCGAATCGCAGGATCATTGACCCATTCGGCAGGATAGGACTTGCCGCAGATCGCCTTTGCCGCCGCAGCGACGGGCCAGGCGAGAAGTCCGACAAAGGGCTTGTCCTGTCCGCAGACGACGCAGTCGAAAAAGAGCGGCGATGCCGCGGCGACCGCTTGCGCCCGCAACGTACCGGCGGAGACCCAGGTGCCGCTGTCAAGCTTGAAATCCTCCGTCACGCGGCCGTCGAAGACGAGCCCTTGCATGGGATCGTTCTCGTCGAGGAACTTGGCAGCATCGCCGAGCGAATAGAATCCCTCTTCGTCGAACGCCGCCTTGGTGAGATCGGGACGTTTGTGATAGCCGGGTGTCACCGTCGGACCTTTGACGCGTACTTCGAGTTTGGTGCCGTTGGGCACAAGCTTCAGCGTGATGCCCGGCAACGGCAGTCCGATGAGCCCAACGCGCTCGGTGATCCAATGAACCACGGTCACGCCTTGCGTTTCCGTTGCGCCGTACATCGTCGTCATCGGGATGCGCTGGCCGACGGCGGCGATCGCGAGGGCTTGAAACCGCTCGTAAATATCCTGGCTCAGCGTCGCGCCGCCATATCCTGCCATGCGCAGCTTGGCAAAGAAGTGATCGCGCAAGCTGTCGTCTCTTTCCATGGCGTCGCAAAGCCAGCCGAACGCGATGGGCGCGGTGCCGATCGCGAGCGGCGTGATGTCGCGCAGATTGCGGATCGTCTCATCGAACAGGCCGGGCAGAGGCTTGCCGGCGTCGAGATAGATCGTGCCGCCTGCGTTCATCGCGCCATTGAAGCCGATATTGCCGGCCGAGATGTGGTTCCAAGGCATCCATTCGAGGCTCTGCGGAACTTCGTTGGGATCCGACACTTCGGTGCGAAGCGCTTCTTGCGCCGCGATCACCGCGCACATCATGCCGTGCGTCTGCACCACGCCCTTGGGCATGCCGGTCGAGCCGGAGGTAAACAAAAACTTCGCCGTTGTGGTGTGGTCGATCTTTTCCAACGCGGTGGCGACATCCGGCCCAGCATTCGTGCGGATGAGATCGCTATAAGGCGTCGTGGGGCGATCCGCGATGGGCGTTACCGTCACGACCTCGACCCCGTCGAGCGGAAGTGCGGCAAGAGCACGCGCGAAGAGCGGTCCTTGATCGGCGAAGATCATCTTGGGTTCGGTGACCGAAAACACGTGCTTCAGCTTGGAATGATCGCCGGACATCAGCGAATAGGCGACCGAGACAGGCGCAATCGGGATTCCGGCCAGCATCGCGCCGAGCGCCATTGTCGCGTGCGTGATGGCGTTGCCCGACAGGATCATCAAAGGCGTTTCGCCATTCATGCCGCGCGATAACAGCGCCTGGGCGATGGCATTGGCTCTTGCATAGGCCTCGCCATAGGTGATGAACCGCCAGTCGCCTGTCTTGCCGCCCTCAAGCGGAGTGCGTTCGGCGATGAAATTGCGCTCGGGATGCTTGAGGGCGCGGTCCTGGAAAAGATGGGCGATGGAGCGATGCATCGGCCCCAAGGCGTGCGTGGAGTCGATGTACACGGTGCCGTCGGCTTTTTTGCGCAACTCCAGCGAAGGCGCCTTTTGCGGCAACGGCCGAAAGGGCGGCAGTTCGGTGCCTTTCACTTGCAAATTCATAGGCTTGCTCCTTCGGACGACGAACTACACTTCATCGCCGTTATTCATTATATTTCCCCGCATGTTCCGGTATAATTGCTGACTCTCAGCGAGGGTTCGTGGCATGCGCGGCAAGACCGTGTTGCTCATCATCGGCGGCGGCATCGCGGCGTACAAGTCCCTCGAGCTCATTCGAAGGCTCAAGGAGCGAGGCGCGGCGGTCCGAGTCATCCTGACACATGCGGCCACGCAATTCGTCACGCCGCTTTCCGCGGCTTCACTCTCGGGCGAAAAAGTCTTCCAGGACCTCTTCAGCCTCACCGATGAATCCGAGATGGGACACATTCAATTGTCCCGTTCGGCGGATCTTGTCGTGGTGGCGCCGGCCACCGCCGATCTCATGGCCAAGCTTGCCAGCGGGCACGCCAACGATCTGGCCTCGACGACGCTTCTCGCGACGGACAAGCGCGTGTTGATGGCGCCGGCGATGAATGTGCGCATGTGGAACCATCCCGCCAACCAGCGAAATCTCAAGACCCTCAAAGCCGACGGCGTGATGTTTGTCGGACCGAATGAAGGCGACATGGCCTGCGGCGAATTCGGTTCTGGCCGCATGGCCGAACCGGACGAAATCGCGGACGCCGTCGAGTCCTATTTCAGCACGGACGAACATGCGCTCGACGGCGTCAAGGCGCTCGTCACCGCTGGTCCGACGCAGGAACCGCTCGATCCGGTGCGTTTCATCGCCAATCGCTCGTCGGGAAAGCAAGGTTACGCCATCGCGGGCGCGCTCGCCCGTGCGGGCGCGAGCACCGTGCTCGTTTCCGGTCCAGTCGAGCTTGCGCCGCCGCCGGGGGTGCGGCTTCTCAAGGTCACGACCGCGCGCGAAATGCTGGCGGCATGCGAAGCCTCGCTGCCCGCCGATGTCGCGGTCTGCACCGCTGCTGTCTCCGATTGGCGGCCGGACGTTGCGGCCAACAACAAGATCAAGAAGGACAAGGAAGCCGCAGCGCCGAAAATCCGCCTCGTCGAAAATCCCGATATCCTGGCAACGCTTGCGAGACACCAGCAGCGGCCGCACCTGTTGATCGGTTTCGCAGCGGAAACAGAGAATGTCGTCACCCATGCGACGGCGAAGCGTTTGCGCAAAGGCTGCGACTGGATTGTCGCGAATGATGTGAGCCCGCATACCGGCATCATGGGCGGGGACCGCAACACCGTTCATCTCATTACAGCAGACGGCACAGAAAGCTGGCCCGAGCTTGCCAAAACGGAAGTCGGAGAACGCCTGAGCGCACGCATCGCCCAGAGCCTGAAGGGCAAGGCGGCATGAAGGTCTCGGTTCAGCGTCTGCCGCATGCTTTGGGAATCGCCCTCCCCGCCTATGCAACCGAAGGCTCCGCTGGGATGGATCTCGTTGCAGCCGTCGAAACGGACATCGAACTTCTGCCGGGAAAGCGTGCCGTCGTGCCGACCGGCTTTTCGCTCGAACTGCCGAACGGCTTCGAAGCGCAGGTGCGGCCGCGTTCCGGCCTTGCGGCCAATCACGGCATCACAGTCCTGAATACGCCTGGTACGATCGATTCGGATTATCGCGGCGAGGTGAAGATCATCCTGATCAATCTGGGCGACGCGCCTTTCGTGGTCACGCGCGGAATGCGCATCGCGCAGATGATCATCGCGCGCCACGAACGCGCCGAACTCGTCGAGCGCCCCGCTCTTTCGCAAACCGCACGCGGCAGCGGTGGACACGGTTCCACCGGGCTCCACGCGCTGAAACAAGCCTGAACCATGCTGAAACTTTCGCGCAAAACACTCTTGGCGCTCGAGGCGGTCATCGATATCGCCTTCAATGCACGACCCGAACCGGTGCAGGCCAAGGAAATCACCGCCCGCCAGGGTGTGCCGCAACGCTATCTCGAGCAGGTCATGCAGCAGCTTGTGCGCGCCGGCGTGCTCAAGGGCGTGCGCGGTCCGCGCGGAGGGTATCGCCTGGCCAAGGAGCGGCGGCGGATTTCCGTAGGCGATGTCGTGCGCGTGGCCGAGAGTCTCGAGGATGAAGAGACCGAGGTGATCGATCCGCGTTCCGATCTCGGCATCCGCATCGTGTCCCCGCTGATCCAGTCGCTTCAGGACGAAGTGATGGCGCGGCTGGACGCGATTTCGATAGAAGATCTTTGTCAACGGGCGCGCGCGCAAGGCGTCGACTGCGGCGGCGGCAGCACCGCCGACTTCACGATCTAGGAGGCAAGTATGGAAGTAGGCAAGCCAGGACGTGGACGCATCTATGACTCCATTACCGAGACCATCGGCGACACGCCATTGGTGCGGTTGGTGCGCCTTCCCAAGGAGGCGGGCGTCAAGGCCGACATCCTCCTGAAGCTCGAATTCTTCAATCCGATCGCGAGTGTGAAGGACCGCATCGGTGTTTCGATGATCGAAGCGCTCGAGAAGCAGGGCATCATTGCGCCAGGAAAATCGACGCTGGTCGAGCCGACGAGCGGTAATACGGGCATCGCGCTCGCCTTCGTCGCGGCCGCGAAGGGTTACAAGCTCATCCTCGTCATGCCGGAGTCGATGTCGATCGAACGGCGCAAGATGCTCCTGATCATGGGCGCCGAAGTCGTCCTGACCGAGGCGGCGAAAGGCATGAAGGGCGCGATCGCCAAAGCGCAGGAGATCGTGGCCTCGACACCTGGCGCGATCAGTCCGCAGCAGTTCGAAAATCCCGCCAACCCCGATATCCATCGCCGCACCACGGCCGAGGAGATCTGGAACGACACCAAGGGCGGAGTCGACGTGGTGATCTCGGGTGTCGGCACTGGCGGCACGATCACCGGTGTCGGCCAGGTGCTGAAGGCGAAGAAACCAAGCGTGAAGATGATCGCGCTGGAGCCGGAGGATTCGCCGATCCTCTCCGGCGGCCAACCGGGACCGCACAAGATCCAAGGTATCGGCGCGGGCTTCGTGCCGGCGATCCTGGACCGCAAGGTCATCGACGAAGTCATCACCATCTCGAACGAGACCGCCTTCGAGACGGCGCGCAAGACGGCGCGGCTGGAAGGAATCCCGGTCGGCATTTCCTCCGGCGCGGCAATTGCCGCGGCTCTCGAAGTCGGCGCGCGAGCGGACATGGCGGGCAAGATGATCGTCGCGATCATTCCCTCTTTCGCCGAGCGCTATCTGTCGACCGCCCTGTTCGAAGGGCTCTGACCGCGCACGATGACGAAGGACGCGTTCTTCACGCGGGAGGGCGAGAGCTACATTCCCGGACCGCCCTGTCGCGGGCCGTGGAATCCGAACTCGCTGCATGGCCGCGTCATCATCGGGCTGATCGGCTTCGAGCTCGAACGGCAGCACGGCGGCGAAGCGTGGATGCCGGTCAGATTGACGGTCGACATGTATCGCCTGCCCGACTTCTCGCCGATCACGGCCGTGACTCGCGTCGTGCGCGGCGGGCGGCGCATCAAGGTCGTGGACTGCGAACTGATGAGCGGCGGCAAGAGCGTCGGACGTGGGACGTGCCAGTTCCTGTTGCGCTCGGAGAATGCACCGGGTGTCACCTGGAGTCCGCCCGACTGGAACGTGCCGAGACCCGACGCGCTCCCGGAACCGCCGCGTGGTCAGTTCGGCGAGCGCATGTGGAAGATGCGCAACATCGACGATCCCTTCGATGGCAGGGCGACGCGGCGCCGCGCCTGGATGAGCGAGATCCGCGAGCTGGTCAAAGGCTCGCCGCTCACGCCGTTCACCCGCGTCGCGGTCGCCGCCGACTTCACCAGCCCGCTCGCCAACCGCAGCGAAACCGGCCTCGGCTACATCAACACCGACGTCACGGTCTATCTCCATCGCCTGCCGGTCGGCGAATGGTTAGGCTTCGAAGCAATCAACCATCATGCGAGCGACGGCGTCGCGATCGGCGAGAGCTTTCTCTATGACGTCGAAGGCGCCATCGGGTCGGTGAGTTGCGCGGCGCTACGCCAGTCACGCGACTAGTGCTGCGCTCGTCTCAAAACTCCTTCTTCATGAAGAAAAACCGGTGCCCCGGCGGAAACTCTGCAATCTCGCCGACCAGCGAATAGCCGAGCTTTTCGTAAAGCGGACGCGCCTGGAAGCTGAAGGTTTCAAGATAGGAACCACGACAGCCTCGCGACTTCGCATACGCCTCCGCCGCGCTCACCATCGCGCGCGCATGACCCCGGCCGCGCGCCGGCTCGGCAATCCACACGATGCTGATGTGCAGCCACCCGCCCCAGATCTGGCCGAGGACGCCGCCCAGCACTTCGTCGTCCGCCGAGCGCAGATAATACTGCACGGGGTAATAGGCCGGCAGGCCCGTCGTCGCGATGTTGTAGTTGTCGACGCCGTTGATGACGAATTGCTTCGGTCCGTCATTGTGCGGCTCGAAGGAAATCCGCAGGTCGAGAGCCTTCTTCACGGCTTGCCCAATGTCTCTTCGAAGAGATCGCGCATCGCGGCCCAGGAGCGGCGATCGGTCGGCGCGTGATATTTGAAGTGCGGCATGTTGAGCGCATCCACCGACTTGTCGCTGAAGCTGTGGCCGGCGAGCGCATAAGTGATGAACTGGCAATCGGCGCCGGCATCCTTCATCAGCGAAAGAAAGTGCTCGCGCGCCTCGGGTGGAATGAGCGGATCGAGCTGTCCGGCGCAGACCATGACTTTCGCCTTCACGGGACGTTCATCCTTCTGAGCCAAGGCTGTCGGACCCGACATGCCGGGATGGAAGGCGACGACACAGGACAGCTCCGGCATGGCGCGCGACAATTCGAGCACGAGGCCGCCGCCGAAGCAGAAGCCGATGGCCGCGAGCCGCTTCGTGTCGACATTCGGCTGCGCCTTGAGAACGTCGAGCCCGGCCCTGGCGCGGGCGCGCAACTCATTCGGATCGGCCAGCAAGGCGTTCATCAACGGCATTGCCTCTTCCATTTTGGTGACGACGGTGCCGTACATGTCGAGCGCGAACGCGACATAGCCGAGCTCCGCCAGCATGCGGGCGCGTTCCTTTTCATGGTCACGCAAGCCCCCGCCCTGGTGGCAGACGAGAATGCCGGGCGCCTTCCCGCCTTTGGAGCCGTCGGCGAGATACCCGGTCAGAGTCTTGTCCGCGCTTTTGTAGGTGATGTCCTTCGTGTGCATTTTTTCTCTCGAAATTTGGGATCAATTCCAGTGTGACGTCGTCAATCAGGCGCCTGTGTTAGTTTACGAAACTAACCTGCTTTTATTCGACAACATAATTGTGTCGAGTTTTTTTGATCAGCTGAGGTCGTCGAAAGGATTGTACGCCACTTCCCAGAGATAGCCGTCGAGATCGGCGAAGTAGCCGGAATAGCCGCCCCAAAACACATCCTGCGGCTTCTTGACCGGCTTGGCGCCGGCCGTCACGGCATGCGCGAACACTGCATCGGCATCGGCCTTCGATTTTACGTTGTGCGCCAGCGTGATGCCGCAAAAGCCACGGCCGTCGTCAGGCACCGTCGCGTCCTCGGCCAGCTTGTCGCGCGGATAGAGCGACAGCCATGTGCCCTCGAGGTGAAACAGGACGTGGTCGCCGCCGTCCTTGTAGTTGGGCGCAGTAAATCCGAGGCCGTCGCGATAGAAGGCGAGCGACTTCGCAAAATCGCGCACGCCGAGCGTGACGACGCTGATCTTGGGTTTCATGCGGCCTCTCTTTTTTGGCGGGGGAGATATGTTCCCTATTTGTTCTTTAGAGTCAAGAGAGATTTGCTATCCGTAAACGGGGGTGGAAGAGGCGTCACCCATTCGCCTGCTTCAGCGCCTTCGCCAACAGATCGGGGCGGTCGGTGCAGAGCCCGTCGAGGCCACGCGCGATCAGCATTTTCATGTCCGAGAGTTCGTTCACCGTCCAGGCACCGACCTTGAGCCCAAGCGACTTCGCCTCGGCGACCGCTTCCTCGGTCGCGTCGGGAAAATATGGAAACCAGCCGTCGCCGCCCGCCGCATGAATCGCGCGTTGAATCGAGCCGCCATAGTTGATCGGATCGAACCCTGCGGCCCAGGGCGACGTTCCGGTCGTCGCCCAATGGCGCAGCATCTGTTTCGTCGCCGTGTCGTTCTTTGCCGGCGGATCGCGCAGGAAGTCGAGTTCCAGCGTCGTAAACCAGCACGCGGCTTCGGGCGCGATCTTTTTCGCATGCAAGAGGCCGGCCCAGTCGAAGCCGACGAAAATCGTGCGCTCGAGATAGTTCGCCCGGCGCAATACGGCAACGCTTGCCTCGGCCAGAGCGATGGGATCGGAAGAGACGTTGCGATCGAAGAACGACGTCTTGAGCTCGACCTGCAGCACGAACGGCTTCTTCGCCCGACCGGTGATCTCGAGAACTTCCGCGAGCGTCGGAATCTTTTCGCCGTCGATCGGCATCGCATGCGGCCGCGCCTTGGCGTAGTCGCTTGCCGGATCGTGGCGGCCGACGTCGTAGGTGCGCAGTTCCGCGAGCGTCAGCTCCTTGATGAGCGGCGTCGGCTTCTCAATCCATTTGCTTTCGAGCCGGCAAATCTCGGGCTTGAGCCGGAAGTCGTGAAAGACGACGACCTCGCCGTCCTTCGAAAGCTGGACGTCGAGCTCGGCACCGTCGCAGCCGCGTGCGACCGCATCGCGAAAGGCTGCGAGCGTGTTCTCGGGATAAAGCCCGGCGCCGCCGCGATGGGCGAAGTTCAAAGTCGGCATGCTGTCTTTCGTCGTCCTCATCCTTCGACAAGCTCAGGATGAGGGTTAGCACAATTTCCTCACGCTGAGCTTGTCGTAGGGTGAGGAGGCCAGAGGCGCGGGTTGAGCGGGCCGGCCGCAAGTTCGCCGCTCGGAATATCGCCGAGCCAGAATTTCTGATCGAGCCGGCGCGCCTTGGAATCGATCGCGCCGACGCGCGCGCCGTCGGCGAAGTAGATGATCGTCATCACCGAGCGCAGCAGCGCCGTGCGGTTGGCGGGCGCGCGATGCGGAGTCCAGCCTTTGTGGAACGTCGCGTCACCCGCTTTCAACGCGCCATGCGTCTCGGTCGGCAGGTTCTCGCGCGCGACGAGCTCGGCGAAGTTCGCTTCGGAGTCGTCGCCGATGAACCATTTGCCGATCTCGCCGCGCTTGTGCAGGCCGGATGCGAAGGTCATCGAACCGACTTCTGGCGGAACGTTGACCAAGGGCATCCACATCGTGATCGTGTCGTCGGTATCGAGCGGCCAATAATTCTGATCCTGATGCCAGGGTGTGTGGCCGCCGCCCGGCTCCTTGCACAACGCCTGATCGTGGTAGAGCCGCACGCCCGCAACGCCGAGCAGATCGGCCGCCGCCTTGGCGAAGCGCGGCGCGAAGACGAACGCTTTCACGACATCGTCGACCTGCCAGATGTTGGTCACCTGCAGGAACGCCTTGCCATAGGTGCCGCGCTCTTCAAGCGGCGCTTGCCTGTCGGCATGGCGCATGACCGCAGCCTCGATCGCCGGACGAAACGCCTCCACCTCCTCGGCACTTGCGAGGCCGCGCACGACGGCATGACCCTTGTCGCGCACCGACGCGATCGCTTCGTCCGGCATGATGTGCGGGTCGGAGAGCGCGCGGGACATGGTCGACCACGCTACTCCGGGCGGCGGTTCTTGCCGATGAAGCCGAACATGTGTCCGGCGACGTTGCGGATCTGGATTTCCTCGGAACCTTCGGTGATGCGGTAGCGGCGATGGTGGCGATAGATGTGCTCGAACTGCTTGTGGCGCGAATAACCCCAGCCGCCATGCACCTGCATCGCCCAATCGGCGGCGTCGCAGACCAGACGATTGCCCCGATAGTTGCACATCGAGACCTTGTCGGAGAGATAGAGCTGGATCTCCGGCCCCGTCATGCGGTCCATCTCCCACGCCGTCTTGCGGATCAGCCAGCGCACCATCTCGGCTTCGGTGTTGAGCTCGACCAGCGGCCACTGGATGGCCTGGTTGTGCGACAGCGGCTTGCCGAACGGCTTCCTCGTATTGGCATAGTCGATGCTCTCGTTGATGCAGTATTGCGCCGCGCCGACGCCGGATGCCGCCTGGCGGATGCGGTTCTCGTGCACGAAGTGGCGCGCCAGGACGAGGCCGTTGTCGAGCGGGCCGAACATCGCGGAATCCGGCACCCAGACGTTGGTGAAGGACACGCGCGCGTGATCGGTCGGCATGTTGAAGGTCCACATATATTCCTCGATCTTCACGCCGGGATCGCTCATCGGGACGAGGAAGCAGGT
>DATLOU010000092.1:0-2839 GCA_035536115.1 Rhizomicrobium sp. | reverse complement strand
ATGTATCTACGGCGAAGCCAGGCGCCCCGCTGACCAATCTTCCCTTCCATGACTTTGTCCCCATTTTCGGGAGATTATAGGATAAATATCCTACAGAGTCAATTCGCGCGTATTCGCCAGAGTTCCTGAGCGAAATGTGGGATAATTCGTGGGAGAAGAAACAATGTTGCACCATTATGTAGGTAAATCAGATATTTACGTACTATTCTTGGCGGACAGGGTGGGATTCGAACCCACGATACCCGTCAAGGTACTCCGCATTTCGAGTGCGGTGCCATCAACCACTCGACCACCTGTCCGCGTCGCGGCTCCATTACTGAACCTCAACCCGGATGGCAAGAACCTGCATTTTCGGCCTTCGTGCGGTGCGGTTCAGTCCTCGCCGCCCGCAAGCCAGCGAATGTCGAATTGCGCATCCGATGACAGCAGCGGTGCGAGGATGGCCAGCGAAGCCTGCATCGCGCGGGCGAAACCGAATGGCGGGTTGACGATCATCAACCCCGCGGCCGTCAGCCGTTCCTTAGCGCCTCCGCCGGCATCGGCGCCGATGTCGACGTCGATGCGCAGCACTTTGTTCGCGCCCGCAGAAAGTACCGCGCCGCCGAAGGCATGGGCCTCGCCGGCCGACTTGAGCGGAAACCACAGGAGGTAGATTCCAGTCGCGAACCTTTTCAGGGCCCGCGCCAAGGCGCGCGCTTCATTGCGAAACTCGTCGGGCGACTCGAACGGCGGATCGATCAACACCATGCCGCGCCGCTCCGGGGGCGGCAGCAATGCATTCAAGCGCGCATAGCCGTCAGCGCACTCGCTTTGCAGGGTTCTTCGGCGAAACCAGGCCAACGCCGACTTCAAGGCCGCCGCATCGTCCGCATGCTTTTCGATGGCGACCAACCTGTCTTGCAATCGCAGCATGAAAGCGGCGATGACCGGAGAGCCGGGATACATCCCGTCCGCGGTCTGCCTCACGATCTCGAGATAGCGCTGCAATGCGGCCGGAAGCTCTTCCTTGCGATCGCGAAGCCCGAGAATGCGGCCGATGCCGTTCGCGGCTTCGCCGGTGCGCTTCGCCGCCTCGCTCTCGAGATCGTAGACGCCGCGCCCCGCATGGGTGTCGATCACCGCGAAGGCGGAGTCCTTTTCGCACAAATGCAGGAGAATGCTGATCAGCGCCAGATGCTTCACCACGTCGGCAAAGTTTCCCGCGTGATAGGCGTGACGATAGTTCATGGCTATTCGCAGAAAATCCGCACCTTCGCCCTTTCGTGATCGACATCGACCTGCAGATCGCGGAGCTGCTCCACGACCTCCTCGAGGCTCTCCGGCGTCAGCTTGCCGATATCGACATCGATGCCCTCCTTGCGCAGCGCCTCGTTCACCTCGCTGCGCGCCCGAGGCGGGATGATGCTGGTGAGTTTGACGCCCGCGCGCAGCAGCTGAATGGGCACGCGGACATTCACCTTGGTCGGTCCTTCGTGTTCGTCGACCGCATCGACCACGACGCGCAGATACTTGAGCGGGTCGTTGCGGCGTGCCTCGCCGGATGACCCGGCGGCGGAAGGCTCGCGCTCGAGCGCGGCGATCAACCTTTCCGCCTCCGCGGCCGTGATCTTTCCCTGCGACAGCATCTCCAGGATTTGTCGGCGGTTCTCGCTCATGGTGCTTGCCTTTCAATAGACATGGATGAAGACGGAGGCCTGCGGACTTTCGACCTCCACATGCGTGCCGGTGAGGTTGCCGAGAACGGCGACGAACGCGCCCAGCGTTTTGAACGGATCGATGTCGACCACCGTGCAGACGACGAAATAAACCGGCAACAGGACGAGGAGAAACGGCAAGAGGAGCAGCCAGATCAGGAACAAGGGGACCCACAGACGAATGCCGCGGCGCACCTCATTCGGCAGGATATGCACGACGGCGAGAAGCGGCGGCCTCATGACTTTCTCTCCAGTTCGGCGATCGCCTCGCCGGCCGTGATTTCGCCACGACTGAGGCGATCGAGGATTTCGTTGCGCGACGGTGTGGGATCGGTCTCGACGAATTCGAGCGCTCCGGCAAGACGGTTGAGCCGCGCCTTGATCGTCGGGTAACTGACGCCGAAGACCTGCTCCATCTCCTTGATCGAGCCATGGCTCTTCACGAAGGCGGCGATGAAGATCTGATCTTCCAGCGCGAGGCGCGCGAGCTGCGGCAGCTCGAAGGCGCCCTCGATGACGATATCGCTGTCGGCCAGGCGCACCCGTTCGACAATCAGGGGCGAGCCGCGCGTCAGCTGGCTCAGTTCCTGCCAATCCCTCACCTTCGCCATGCCCGGGCCCGTTTCCGTTACCGGGCGGAGATATATCAAGATAATTGATATTTCAAGGTCCAAAAGTTGATTTTATCAATTATATAATTAAGTTATTGAATTGACCCGCAAATTCACTCCGAGATCGCTTCCAGCGACAGATTGCGGGTCCTCGGTCCAAAGACGCCGATCGCCAGCGCCACCACGCCCATGCTCGCCGCGATTAGCAAAAACACGCCGGCGACGCCGAAGCGGTCGAGAAAGAAGGCGATGACGAAGGCGCTGAACACGGTCGAGAGGCGGCTGAAGGAATAGACGAAGCCGACGGCGAGCGCGCGGATGCGGGTCGGATAAAGTTCGGCCTGATAGGCATGGAACGAGAACGACATGACGTTGTTGGCAAGCGTGATCAACGCGCCGAACAGGATCAGCGGCACGGCCTCGCTCATGCCGGCAAACACGAGTCCGAACGCCGCGACCAGCAGCGCCGATCCTGCGATCATCCATTTGCGCTCGATCCGGTCGCTGACCAGCGCGGCGAGAAGCGGGCCGAAG